>JBEKRX010000014.1:0-87771 GCA_049518415.1 Verrucomicrobiota bacterium | reverse complement strand
GGGCGCGCTTGGTTTTGTAAACGGCTTCCCAGGGCATCGGCCTGACGGCCTCAGCCCTGGGCTGGGCTCTACCGGCCCGTCGGGCCGGAAACGCCGCCCATCCAATAACACGGACAGTACATGGCTTATTTCCGCAATCAAGCTCTAGAAGGAGAGGTCGAGCAGGACCTGGGTATCCCGCACCGCCTCAAAGGCGCGGGTCATCCACCGGGGGATGTCTTCCCCGGTCAGGCCGACCAATTCCAGCGCCTCCGCCCGACCGCTCAGGGCCAGGGCCTGGTGCCCGCAGCCGTAGCCCATGAAACAGGCCACCAGGTTCCCCAGGCAGGCGTAAGCCGCCAGGCGGCGGTGGGCGGGCGCCTGCGCCGGGTCATGGTGGAACTGCACCGCCAGAACCAGTTCCAGCGGGAAGTGCCACCGCTCCAGCAAACGCCCCCCCACTTCGGCATGATCGAAGCCCAAAAGATTCCGTTCCACCACCAGCATCGGGCTTTGGCTGCGTTGGCTCTCGGCCAGCACTTCATGGTACTTGGCTTCCAGGCCCCGGGACAGGACCACCTTGCCAAGGTCGTGGAGCATGCAGGCGGTAAAGACCAGCGACGCATTGTCCTGGCGCTCCACCGCCACCAGTTTGCCCACCAGAGCGGCGGCGACCGAATGTCTCCACAGTTCGCCCGCCTCGATGCCGTAGCCCTTTTGCTGGGCACGCAGCAGGCCCGCCGTGCTCAGGGCGGTCACGAGCTGGATAATCTCGCTGAAGCCCAGGCGCGCAGTGGCCTCAGACAGGTCGCTGACCGGGGCGCGGGCGCCGAAATAGGCGCTGTTGCACAGCCGCATGACCTGGGCGGTCAGAGCGGGATCATACTGAATCAGTTCGACCACCTCACCCACATCGAGGTCGTCCTGGTTAAGCAATTCGACCAGCCGGCTTAGGTTGGGCGGCGCCGGCGGGAGGTAATCGACGCTCTCGAGGAACGAGTCAATGTTCAGCATAACACGATTTCGTTTGGCAGGCCGGCGACTTTCAGTGTCACCAGGCCGGTGCCGATGCTAAAATAGACAGTGCGATTGGTATGGCCACCCACCTGCTGGGCCGCAAGGCGAAGGTTCTCTTTGCGGATGAACTCGGCCAAAGCGGCGCAGTTCCGGCCCCCGATATTGAAAACGTCCTCCTCGTCCATGATGCGGGCGCCGCCAGTGGCGTAGAGCTTGAGACGCCTTTTGTCCGCCTGCATCTGGCAGGCCCCCTCCAGCAAGGCGCGCAGGCCGGTATCGACAAACATCCCCGGATACGCCGCGGCTTTGGCCGGGTCCAGGCGGGAATCCGGCAGCATCGCGTGCAGCAGCCCGCCGACCCTCGCCACCGGGTCATAGATGGCCACCCCGAGGCAGGAGCCGAGCGCATAGGTGGTCAGGATCGCGCTCGGGTTGTTCGACACGGCCAATTCGGCCAGGCCGACGACGAGCCGGTGTTCGCACACGATGGAAGTTGGAACCATTTCCACGCAATTGGTGTTGGCTGCGCTGCGCTGGGCCCATCCCTCACCCAAGCCGCCGGGCCTCGGCCTAGACCAGCCCTTCCAGGATGCTGGACAGCCGTTCGAGGCTGCGCTCCATGTTGGCGCGCCCCAGGGACCGCCCGTCCGACGAACCAGGAAACAACAAGTCCCAGCCCTCGGCCGCCATCCAGACCTCGGCGGTGACCTCCCCGGGGTTGCCGCTGTTGCCGACCTGCGCATAGCGGACGAACAGGTCGGCCACCTGCACGGCGGCGACGATGCGGACCTCGCTCTCCGCCCGGGCGGGGTGGTGATGGAAGCGCACGGACTGGATCGTGACGGCGGGCAGCTTGTGGGCGCTGAGATACCGCGCCCCCAACTCGCAATGGTTGACGCCGAGCAACTCGGCCTCGATGCCCAACAGGTTGGTCTTGTCCTCCTGCACCCGCGCCTGGATCCGCTCGAAGTATTCGGGGAACGCGGCCACCATGACGATCTTGCCCACATCGTGCAACAGGCCGGCCACGTAATCGGCCTCGTCCGTGCCGGGTTGGATGTCGCCGAGGGTCTCCCGCGTCATAATCGCGGTGGCGATGCAGTGCCGCCAGAACTCCCGCCAGGGGAAGCGAATCCGCCCGGCCAGGCGCTCCAGGTCCTCAATGATCGGGGTGACGACCGCCAGGCGCCGAATCTGGCGCACCCCAAGATAGAAGACCCCTTCCTCAATGCTGCTGACCGGCGCCGACAGACCATAATAGACCGAGTTGACCAGCCGCAGCAGGCGGGTGGTCATGCTGGGGTCGCGCCGGATGACATCGGCGATCTGGGAGGTGTAGCATTGCTCCGCATCGAGCAGCTCCTGCAGGACGTGGTTGATGCTGGCCAGCGAAGGCAGACGCGGACAGGTCCCCAGCCGGCGCTCGATTTGATCCGAGTTCAACCGGGCCAACGGCGCTGACTTGACCAATGTCTCCATAATCGTGCTGTCGCTTCTGTCTCTTTATCGGCCACTGGGAGCAGAAGTTGAATCGGAATCGGAAAAACCTCCCCCTGGATTTCCGCTCAAGTGCCAGGGCAATCTGCCGATGTTAGCAAAGACATGATAGCGGACTTGGACGAGCTGGTGACGGCTGCCGTGACCGGGCTTTTCAGCACGATGCTGCACATGCAAATGGCCCCTGTGCCGGTCGAGCCCAGCGTGGTCAACGGGGAACCGCACGTCGCCGGGGCGGTTGGCTTCATCGGGCGGCTCACCGGGGTCGTCTATGTCCATACCACCGCCGCCTTTGCCCGCCGCCTCACGGCCACACTCCTCCACCTGGATGACTCGAAAGTCCAAGCCGAGGAGATGATCAATGACGCCATGGGGGAGATCGCCAACATGCTGGTGGGCCAGATCAAATCCCGCCTCTCGGACGGGGGGATTCGCTGTGTGCTGACCATCCCCTCGGTCGTGCGCGGCAGCCAGTTCCGCATCGAGGCCACTAGTTCCACCGAAGGACGCCTCTTCGCCTTTGAAACCCAGGGCAAACGCATTTTCGTCCAATTCCTCTTCCAGCCCAGCGGCCAGACCCAGAATTGAGCGACACGTTTATGGGACCGAAAATCCTCACCGTGGACGACAGCAAGACCATCCGCATGCTGGTCGCGCGCGCGTTCAGGCCCTTTGCCTGCGAGGTCCTCGAGGCGGCCGACGGGGTGGAAGGCCTCACCGTGGCGCAGCGCGAACGGCCTGACATCATCCTGCTCGACTTGACCATGCCCATCATGGACGGCGTCGAGATGCTCACCCGGCTCAAGGCCGACCCGGACCTGCGCCCCATCCCCGTCGTCATGCTCACGGCCGAGTCCGGGCGCGACACGGTGCTGCGCATTGCCAAGTTTGGCGTCCGCGATTACCTCGTCAAGCCTTTCAAGGTGGAACTGATGGTCGAGCGCGTGAGCCGAATCATCGAACTCAAGGCCAGGAATGAAGTTCACCCCCGGGTCAGGCGTTTTGGCGACGCCCTGCAAATCCTGGTGGTGGACGACCATCCGGCCATTGTGGAACAAATCCAGGCCAGCCTCGCCGGCACTCCCTGGAAGGTCTCGGGCGTCAGCCAGACCGGACAGGCGGTGGATTCCTGCGGCCCGACCTTGCCGGACATCATTCTCATCAGCCTGTCACTGCCGGAAGGCTCCGGTTTCGCCCTCTTCCAGATGTTCCAGTCCAGCGTCCGCACTAAGGCGGTGCCCATCCTCGCCCTGAGTGTCAAAACCGCCACCGAGGAGCAAACCCGCGCCCAGCAACTCGGCTTCACCGGCCTGGTCACCAAGCCCATCGACTCGGCCGACCTCCAGCTCAAGATCACCCGGGCGCTGAGCCTGGATACTTCTCACAACTACTTTCAGCGCCGCGACCACCTGCTGGTCCTGACTCTGCCCGCCAACTTCAACCAACTGGTGGCCAACGATATCTGCCTCCATCTCCGGCCGAAGGTCTGCGAAGCGGTCGATGCCGGCCTGAGCCGGCTCGTCCTGGACTTGAGCCAGCTCAAAGCCGCCGATGCCACTTTGATCAAACTCGGCCTCCAGGTCATCCAGCTCTGCGCCGGGCTGGGAATTCGTTATGGGCTGGTCGGCTCGGCCGCCCTCGGGCAAGAGTGCAAGAATCACGAAGAAACCAGGGACTGGCAGTTTTCCAGCTCCTTTGAGGAAGCCTTGGCGGTGCTCAATGGCAAAACACTTACCATGGCTTAAAGCGGCCGCTCTGGCGCTCTGCGCCTGCGGACTGGGCGGCTCCGCCGTAATGGCAGCCCGCACCACGGCTCACCCCGCGGCCCCCACGTCTTATCTGCCGGCCACTGGCCCCGCGCCCCTGCGTTTCCAATCCCCCGGCCCGCTCTCCCGCCCCGTGTGGCCGCCACTCTGGCCGCCGGACCGTCCGGCTGCCGGCCCAGCCACGCCGGCCACCAATCCGGCCCAGCCCCCCACGAACCTGACCACCACCAATCGCCCGGCCTCCACTGCCACCGTAACCAGCACTTCGCCCAGACCTGCTCTGCCCACAACCCCGGAAGGGCCCTTGCCCCTCCCGGCCCCGGAAGACCGGGACTTCTGGTCGACCCAAGTGCTTGATCCCCAACTCTTGCTCGAGTACTTGGCGCCTTATCCGACCAACACCGGCCCCCGAGGCAGATTCTTATCCCCCGCCTTCCTCCCGCCCGCAGCCCCATTGCCCGCCCGTTCCAGCCGCGCCACTTACGAGAGCCGATGAAACCAGGACCTCCATCCGCCCAGACCGATGTCCTCCCCGCCGGCAGACCAGCCCGGCCGGCGCTCTGGCGCGCCGGCTGGCCAATGGCGGTTGCTTTCCTCTGCCTGGCCCAGGCCGCTGCCCAGCACTCGAACGTTCCCCCGCTGTCGCCGGAAGCCCAAGCACCCACCGACACCGCCCCGGCGTCGGCCCCGGGCCCCACCAATGAGGCCGTCAGCGCCGCCTGGCGTTTCTTCACCGCCACCACCAATGCGACGGCCCAGCAGCAGGACCCCCCGCCCGATTTCCAAGCCCGGCTCGCGGTCGCCCGCCACCTGCGCCTGGTGCGCCAGTTTACCGAGGCGGCGGCGGCGTGCGTCGGCCTGGTCCAAAGCCAGGCGCCGGAAAAGGTGCAACGGGACGCCTTGCTCGAGCTGGGGCAGATCGCCCTGGAGCAGAACAACCTGCCTCGCGCCGGGCAAATCTACGCCCAGTGCCTTGCCCAGTGGCCCCAGGACCCGGGTGTGCCGGAGCTGCTCCTGCGCCAAGGGCTAGTCTTCCGAAAGATGGGCCTGCCCGGCTTGGCGATTACCAAATTCTATTCGGTCATGACCACCGCCCTCATGCTCAAGACCGAGCGCTTCGACTACCACAAGCAACTGGTCCAACTCGCCCAGTATGAGATCGCCAAGACCCATTATGAACTGGCCAATTACGAGGAAGCCGCCGCTTCCTTTGACCGCCTGCTCAAGTCCGACTCCCCGCCGGTCAACCCCAGCATGGCCCAATACCAGTACATTCATTGCCTGGTCGCGCTGGACCGCCTGGGCGAGGCGATCACCCAGGCGCAGGACTTCCTGAAACGCTTTCCGGCCGCCCCGGAGCGGCCCGAGGTGCGCTTCCTGTGCGCGACCTCCCTCCAGCAGGCCGGCCGCGATGCCGAGGCCCTGCGCCAGGCGTTCGACCTCCTCCAGGAGCAGCACACCACCACCCCGCCCGACCCGCAGACGCTCGCCTTCTGGCAACGCCGGGCAGGCAACGAAATCGCCAACCGCTTCTACCTCCAAGGCGATCCCCTCAAGGCCCTGGACGTTTATCTCTGCCTGGCGGCGTTGGACTCCTCGGCCGAATGGCAACTGCCGGTCTTCTACCAGATTGGCCTGGTCTTCGAGCACTTGCACCACCAGGCAAAGGCCATCGAGTATTTCGAGAAGGTCGTCAGCCGGCAAAAGGAGCTGCCCGCCACCGCCCCCGCCAGCCTTAAGGCCGTGCTCGAGATGGCAAAGTGGCGCAAGGACTTCCTGGCCTGGCAAACCAACGCCGAACTGGTCAGCCTCGACTGGCACCGCACGCTGGCCAGTCCTCCCAAAACCAATGCCAACGACCATGCCCTGCCAACCACCACTCACCAGTAGCTCGCCCGAGGCCCCCGCCGCCCACGCCCCCTCCCCAACCGCCTTGCCCGACGAAATGAGAGACGCCCTCCGCGAGCACCTGGGCGTCTGCAACGCCCTGCTCGAGCTGGCCCACAAAGAGGCCGAGGCCTTGAAAAACCCCGCCCCCTTTCCGGCCCTGGCAATTCAAGTCGAAAGAAAAGCCTTGCTAACCCGGCTCGAATGCGCTTTAAGACTCCTCGGTCAGAAACGCACTCTATGGAACCGTTCCGGCATAACCACGACCGACGGCAACCCTCAGTTGACGCGTCTGCTCCAGACGGCGCTCGACACCATCATGCGCGTGCTGGTGCTCGACCGCGAAAACCAACAGCAGCTCTTGCGACGGGGTTTGCTGCCCGCCCGCAGCCTGCCCCCCGCCCAGCAATGCCGGCCCCACTTTGTGGCGGCGCTCTACCAGCGCCACACCCTCAGGTAATTCTCGCCTTATGCCCATCGAGAAAGTAGTCCTGGTCGAGGACGAGCCTGGCCTCCGCCACGCCCTCGAGGCCCACCTCCGGCAGCGTCGTTGTGACGTCCTGGCCGTCGAGACCCTCGCCGCCGCCAAAGAAGCCCTCGCCAAGGACACTTTCGACCTCATCTTCCTCGATGTCCGCCTCCCCGACGGTGAAGGGACCGATCTGCTCAAGGAACTCCAACCGCGTCCCCAGCGCCCGTTGGTCGTCGTCATGACTGCTTTCCCCGTCGTCGAGTCGGCCGTCGACTGCATGCGCAATGGCGCCTTTGATTACCTGGTCAAGCCCTTCCAGCTCAATCAGATCGATATCGTCCTCAAAAAGGCCGACGAGTTCTCCCGCATCCTGCGGGTCAACCAGTTCCTGAGCAAGGAAACCGATCCCGGCTGGGAATTGCTGGGCCGCAGCCCCGCCATCGAACAGTTGCGCCTGTTGATTCGCCAGGTCGCCCGCACCCAGGCCACCGTCCTCATCCAGGGCGAAAGCGGCACCGGCAAGGAACTGGTCGCCCATGCCCTCCACAAGGAAAGCCCCCGCGCCGCCGCCCCCCTCATCAAGGTCAATTGTGCCGCCATCCCCGACAACCTCATCGAAAGCGAATTCTTCGGCCACGAGAAAGGCGCCTTCACCGGGGCCTTGAACAAGCGCGAAGGCCGCTTCGAGTTGGCCCACGGCGGCACCATCCTGCTGGACGAGATCAGCGAAATCTCCCCCAGCTTGCAGTCCAAATTGCTGCGCGTCCTCCAGGAACGCGAATTCGAGCGCGTCGGCGGCACCCGCACCATCAAGGTCGATGTCCGCGTCATCGCCACCACCAACCGCCGCCTCGAACAAAGCGTGCTCCGCAAGGAGTTTCGTGAGGACCTCTTCTTCCGCATTAACGTCGTGCCCATGCTCGTCGCCCCGTTGCGGGAGCGGCGCGAAGACATCCTCTTCCTGGCCGAGCATTTCCTGCATTGGTTTGCCCGCAAACACGGCTGCGCCGCTCAGCGCCTCTCCGACGCTTGCCTCGGCGCCTTGACCGCCCACTCTTGGCCCGGCAACGTCCGCGAACTCCAGAATGTCATCGAACGCGCCGTCATCCTCGCCGGCGACTCGCCCCTGGTCGAACCTCCTCACCTCTGCCTCAACCTCCTCCCCGGCCAGCCTCTGCCCGCCCCGCCGCCCGCCCCCGAAACCCAGGCCCCAGCCCCACTGAGCGCGCGCCCGCCCACCCAGGCCCCGCCACCTCAGACCGCCGACGCCTTCCCCCCACTCCACGAACTGGAAAAACGTCACATCTTCGCCGCCCTGGAACGCTGCAGGAATAACCGCACCCAAGCCGCAAAAGCGCTCGGCATCAGCGTCCGCACCCTCCGCAACAAGCTCAATGAATACAGCGGCCACGCCCCCAACGCCAGCCAGGACCCCGAGGATTCCGAGGACTCCGCAGAGGCCCCGCGCGGCCTCAACGCTGCCTAGCGCCAACGGCTCATTGCATTGCGGAGCGCACGCGCGCTTCGATGTAGTATCCCTTCGAATTCAATGGCTGCCTACGACGAATTGCAGAGCCAATTGACGGACGCCCCCAAGGTGTGGCTGGTCACCGGGGCGGCCGGGTTCATTGGCTCCCATTTGCTGGAGAGACTCCTGCGGCTGGACCAGCGGGTGGCCGGGCTGGACAATTTCTCGACGGGCAAGCCCGCCAATCTGGAGCAGGTCCAGGCCCGGGTCAGCCCGGAGCAATGGGCGCGGTTCCAGTTCCTGGAGGGCGACCTGGCCGAGCCGGCCGTCTGCGCGCGGGCCTGCGCGGGGGTGGATTTCATCTTGCACCAGGCGGCGCTGGGCTCGGTGCCGCGCTCCCTGGACGACCCGCTCGGCAGCCACCGCAGCAACGTGACCGGCTTTCTGAACCTGCTCCTGGCGGCGCGGGCGGCGCAGGTCAAACGCGTGGTTTACGCCTCCAGCAGCTCCGTTTACGGGGACGCTCCCCACTTGCCCAAGGTCGAGGACAAGACCGGACGGCCCCTTTCGCCCTACGCCGCCACCAAGGCGATGGACGAAATGTATGCCGACGTGTTTGGGCGCGTCTATGGCCTGGCCGCCATTGGCCTGCGCTATTTCAACGTCTTCGGTCCGCGCCAGGACCCCGAGGGCCCCTATGCCGCGGTCATTCCCAAATGGATTGCCGCCCTGCTCCGGGGGGCGCCCGTGTATATCAACGGCGACGGCGAAACCAGCCGCGACTTCTGTTATGTGACCAACGTCGTCCAGGCCAACCTGCTGGCCGCCACGACCGGCCTGCCCGAAGCGCTCAATCAAGTCTATAACATCGCCCGGGGCGAGCGAACCACCCTCAACGAGCTCTTCGCCCTGATCAAGACCGCCTTGCGCAAACAGCATCCGTCCCTGCCCGACCAACCGCCCGTTTACCGGGATTTCCGGCCCGGGGACGTGCGGCACTCGCTGGCGGACATCAGCAAGGCCCAACACTTGCTGGGCTACGCGCCCACCCATCGCGTCGGCCAGGGCCTGGACCTGGCCATGGAATGGTATTGCCAGCATCCAGCTAGCGCAGCCGTTGAACGGTAACCGCCACCAAACCCAGGTCCGGCGGCGCAACCTTCTCGAACGCGGCGCGCCCCAGGTCAATGATGCGCCCAGCGCGGACGTGTTCCGCCGCGGGGCCGCGATCGGTGATCGTCACCAGCACGCTCCGCCGGCGCCCCGAGGTCGCCTTGACGGTGACACGCACTTTAGTGCCGAGCGGATAAAACCACGAGGCGGCCGTCAGCTTGTCCGGATCGAACTTCCTGCCGTTGGCCATCAGCTTGCCGCGATGCCCTTCGCCATACCACGAAGCCAGACCCTGCTTCGGCGGATGACTCGCCACGGCCAGGCCCGTCCCAGCCAGCAACAGCACCGTCCAAAGCAGGACGGTTTTCATGCCGCGACCTCGTCGTTTTGCCCGTTGCTTTTCTGGGCTCTGGGTAACCGGGCAGCAAGGCAAAAGCTGGGAACGCGCGACGCAGGGCCGGCGCAAGAGCAAATCCAGGGCGGTCACGCCCCTTCCAGAGGGCACTCTCTGGGCCTGTTCACGGTGTTTCCCTGGCCGAACACAACGCACCTCCCCAGGTTAGCGGGAGCCGCCGGACGGACGGAATGGGGTATCGGCCCCAGCCAGGGCCCATCTTCAGATACGGCCCCCGCCTGGTGGCGCAAGCGCAAGCCTCCGGCTCGCTGGTTCCACCCGGCCGCGTTGCGCTTCGCCAACCCGCTCCCCTGGTGGGGCGAGGCTCCCGCCCAGCCCTGACAGTCGCGGCAAGCTCAGCGCCGGGCCGGCGCTCAGCGCGCGCCGGCCGCCTGCGCTCCCCACCCCAGCGGAATGAACATGGCTCAGCAAGGCTGCGCCTCAGATCACCTCTGGAATCAAGTCCCGATTCGGAATCGGGATTCATTGAGCATTGAATATTGGTTATTGGTCATTGAGTCCCCAATCCGAAAGTCCATGCGGCGTCACCCGCGGGCATTGCTCAATAACCAATGACCATTCTTCAATCCTCAATTTTCAATTGACCTAAAACAAGCGCTGGCTGAGCGGACCCTCGCAATCGCGCCAAAACCTCACCTGATTACAACCAGTTTCGCCGCTCAGTAACTCTACGCCGGCGCCACTTTGCCCGCCAGCACCGCTTCTTCGGCCGCCAGGATACATTGGTGCATGGCGGCCGCATCGGCGGCCACCCGCAACTGGGCCAGGAGTTCGGTCTTTTGCGCCATCAGGCACAAACGAGCCAGGGTGTGCAGGTGCAGGCGGTCATCCGGACACCCAAGCAGGAAAAACAGGTCCGTCCCCTGCCCATCCGGCGAGCCAAAGGGGATTTCCTGCACCGTCCGGCCGAGCACGATGAAAGGCGATTCGAACATGTAGGCGTCCGGAAAGCGGGAATGCAGCAGCGCCAATCCCCCGGGAATGCCCGTCGAGCACAGCGTCTCGCGTGCCTCCAGCCCCGCCAGCAATCCTTGCGGGTCCCAGACCCGCCCGGTTTTCTCCGCCAGCCTCGCCATCTGGCGCAACACCGAAGCCTTGGTCTTGGCCGGCAGCGCCGGGTCGATGAACCCCGGCTGGATCACCTCCGGCATCATCGCCTCGTGCGCCAGAAACGGCCGCGTGCCCCGCGAGGTCTGCTGGTGGTACTCGGCCAGGCGCCGCCCTTCCAGGCCCAGGATGCGTTGAGAGGCCCACGCATCGATCTCGACTTTCCGAAACACCAGCCGCCCCCCATGCCTTTCAAAAGGCATGTCCTGGTTCTTCACCAACCGCTCCACGTCCGCGCTGCCCAGGTGCAAGTAACGCGCCACTTCGTCAATCCCGAAAGTCCGGTGCATAATCTTTACGCCATTGGCAACTGGAGCGCGGCCCTAGCGGCGGCGCAGCCCCCAGCTCCAGTGCCGCTCCTGCTCGCTTCATCAAGGCTATCCTGCGATTCCCCACCGCCAAAGTCAATCACGCCTTGCCAACCACCCCCCTTGGGCGCCTATTCCACTTTTTTGGGTGGTCCCTCTTAACCCTGATCTTAATCCTAATCTTAATCCCTGTCCCGGTCGAAGAGCCGATGCAATCGGATTAAGATTAGGATTAAGATTAGGATTAAGATAAAGAGCCAGAAAGGCTACCAAAAAGGTCAAATGCGCCCACCCGCCCCACGCATTGAACTCTGTGCTTGATAATCCGCCCAATTGAACTACACAGGGCGCATGGGTATTGGCAGTTGGATGCAGCGCCCTCTCGGCTTGGTCCTGGCAGGCGCCCTGTTGGGACCTCCATTCGCCGTTCGCCATTCGCCGTTCGCTCTCGGCTTGGTCCTGGCAGGCGTCCTGTTGGGACCCGGCGGTTTGGGTTTCGCCCGCGCGCCGGACAGCCCGGCCGATCTGCGCGCGGCAGTCGAGACCGCCATCAGCCGCCTGCGTCCTGCCCTGGTGCGCATCCACGTTGTTTCCACGGATTACCACGAGGGCCGCGAATTGAAATTGCAGGCGGTGGGCAGCGGCGCCATCATCTCCAAAGACGGCTACGTCATCACCAACCACCACGTCGCCGGCCACGGCGCCCGCCTGGTCTGCACCCTGTGGAACCGCGAGGAACTCGAGGCCGAACTGGTCGGCACCGATCCGTTGACCGATATTGCGGTCCTCCGATTGAAACCTGCAAAACCGCGGGAATTCGTCCCGGCGGTTTTCGCCGATTCGGCCAGGCTGCGGGTGGGCGATTCCGTGCTGGCGATGGGCAGCCCGATGGCCTTGTCGCAATCGGTCACCCTCGGCATCGTCAGCAACGTCGAGATGGTCATGCCCAGAATGTTCGGCCTCCTGGGCCGCTTCCAACTCGACGGCGAGGACGTCGGCGCCCTCATCCGCTGGATCGCTCACGATGCCGCCATCTACCCCGGCAACTCCGGCGGCCCGCTCGTGGACCTGCGCGGCGAAATCGTGGGCATCAACGAAATCCAGTTCGGCCTGAGCGGCGCCATCCCCGCCAACCTCGCCCGCAACGTCGCCAACGAAATCATCGCCCACGGTCAGGTCCGCCGGAGCTGGCTCGGCCTGGACGTGCAGCCCCGCTTCAAACACGGCAAAGCTGACCGCGGCGTGGTCGTCAGCGGCATCATCGGCGATTCGCCCGCCGCCAAAGCCGGCCTCCAGCCCGGCGATCTGCTCCTCCGCCTTGGCGATACCCCCACCAACGTCCGTTACGACGAGGAGATGCCGGATTTCATGCGCCTGGTGACCAGCCTGCCGATTGGCCAGGAAGTCACCGCCCTGGTCTTGCGCGACGGCAAGGAAACCGCGTTCCGGTTGCAGCCCGTCGAGCGCGGCGAACTCTATTCCAAGGAACAGGAACTCAAACCCTGGGGCCTTACCGTCCGCAATCTCTCCTTCCTGGCCGCCAAGGAAATGAAGCGGCCCAGCCAGTCCGGCGTCCTGGTCACCTCCGTCCGCCCGGGCGGCCCCGCCGGCGAGGCCAAACCCGCCCTCGAGGCCAGAGACGTGCTCGTCCAGGTCAACGGCACCCCGCTCCGGAACGTGGCCGACCTGCTCGAATTCACCCGCAACCTCACCCAGGGCAAGACCGAACCAACCCCGGCCATCGCCACCTTCGAGCGCGCCGCCCGCCGCTACCTGTGCGTGGTCAACCTCGGCCTCCAGGAACTGCGCGACCCCGGCCTCGAAGTCGCCAAGGCCTGGCTGCCGGTCGAAACCCATGTCATCAGCCGCGAGATCGCCAAACAGTTGGGCAACCCCGACCTCAAGGGCTTCTACCTCACCCAGGTCTATCCCAACTCCACCGCCGAGAAAGCCGGCCTCAAGCCGGGCGATTTTATCCTCGCCGTGGACGGCGAAAAACTCACCGCCTCCGGGCCCGAACATGAGGAGGAATTCGCCACCCTCATCCGCCAATACGACATCGGCGCCTCCGTCCAACTGACCGTCCGGCGCGGCCAGGCCGAGCTGAAAATCCCGGTCCAACTCCCCCGCTCACCCAAGCTCAAGCGCGAGATGAAAAAATACCGCAACGACGATTTTGAATTCACCGCCCGGGACGTCGCGTTCTTCGATGTGGCCGAGCAGCAATGGCCGCCCGCCCAGCGCGGTGCCCTGGTCGAGGAAGTCAAATCGGGGAGCTGGGCCGAGGTCGGCTCGCTTTACGTGGACGATTTAATCATTGAAGCCGACGGCCAGCCGGTCCAGGATGTCGAGTCGCTCAAGAAGCTCATGGACCTGGCCGCCCAAAATAAAAAAACGTCCCTCCTCTTGAAGGTCCTGCGCGGCATTCATACCGCCTACCTCGAACTTGAGCCCGCCTGGAAAAAATAAATCACCCCAAGGAGCTGCTATGTTGCCACGCTTAAATCCCTTCGCCCTGGCGCTCATCCTCTGCTCGGCCTCGCTCGCCGCGCCCTGCCGGGCCGACGAACTGGCCGAGCAAGGCCGCGCCATCTTCAAGAAAAACCAGCAAGCCGTCGTCATTGTGCAACTCGTGCTCAAAATCTCCGCTCCCGGCATGGGCGGACGTTCTACCGAGGCCCGGCAGGATGCCACCGGCACCGTGATTGACCCCTCGGGCCTCACCGTCCTGTCGCTCTCCTCCACCGACCCCAGCCGCGTTCTCGAAAGCATGATGTCCGGCATGGCAGATGAAGGGTCGCGCTTCAAGATGGAAACCGAGCTGAGCGACGTTAAGATTCTGCTCCAGGACGGCACCGAGGTCCCCGCCGAGGCCGTCTTGCGCGACAAGGACCTCGATCTGGCCTTCATCCGGCCCAAGACCAAGCTCGCCGCCCCGATGGCTGCGCTCGACCTCACCCAGCCCGGCAAGGCGGAGGTCCTGGACCAGGTCATCGCCCTCAATCGGCTGGGCAGCGCCGCCGCGCGCGCTTATGCCGCCTCGGTCGAGCGTATCTCCGCCATCGTCACCAAACCGCGCCTGTTCTACATCCCCGAAACCACCGCCACCACTACCACCCTGGGCGCGCCCGCCTTTACTTTGGATGGCAAGCTCTTGGGCCTGTTCGTCACCCGCTCCCTCAAGGCCGCGAGCGGCTCCAGTATGTTCGGCGGCATGTTCGGCGTCCAGGCCAACAACCTGACCGGCATCATTCTCCCGGCCGAGGACATCCTCAAGGCCGCCAAACAAGTGCCGGCGGCCGGCGCGGCCGAGGAGAAAAAGAGTGCGGGGGCCGCCGAAGACAAAAAAGATAAATGACCAACTCGCTGGCCTTGCCGCTCGCCGCGCTTTTCGGCCTGCTGGCCGTCGCCTTATGGCAGCAATGCTCGACCATAAACCATTTGTCGCTTCGTTTCGTGCTGGACCCCGCTCGCCGGCTTGGAGCTTGAGCCGGTCGTGCGCCTTGTTCGTGGCCCTGGCCCTTGCCGCGGTGCTCTTGCCGGCGCTCCCCGCCGACCAGCCCCAATGGGGCGAAGCCTGGTCGCGCAATCTCGTCTCGAACGAGCGCGGCCTGCCCTCCTCCTTCGATCCCCAAACCGGCCAGAACATCAAATGGTCTGCTGCCCTCGGCACCGAAACCCACGCCACACCCATCGTCGCCGGCGGGCGCGTCTATATCGGCACGAACAATGGCCAGCCGCGCGACCCCAAGCACCAGGGTGACCGCGGCGTGCTGATGTGCTTCGAAGAAAAGACCGGCCGTTTCCTCTGGCAATTGGTGGTGCCCAAACGCGACGAGGACATCTACCTAGACTGGCCGCAGAGCGGTATCTGCTCCCCGCCCACAGTCGAGGGCGACCGCGTTTATTTGGTGGACAACCGCGGCGAAGTGCTCTGCCTCGATGCCCTCGGCCTGGCCAATGGCAACCATGGACCCTTCCTCGACGAAGCCGCCCACATGACCCCCAGGCAATCCGCGACCCCGCTCACCCCCGGCCCGCTCGATGCCGACATCCTCTGGCTGTTCGACCTCACTGCCGGCGCCGGCATCTGGTCCCACGACGCCGCCCACAGCCCCATTCTCATTCGCGGCGACCTGCTCTACTTGAACACCGGCACCGGCGTGGACAACACGCACCGGCGCATCCGCACCCCGGACGCCCCCAGCCTGGTCGTGCTCGACAAGCAGACGGGCCGCCTGGTCGCCCGCGACAACGAGCACATCGCCCCCAACATCTTCCACAGCACCTGGTCCGCCCCTGCCTCCGCCCAAGTCAATGGCCGTCCCCTGATCTTTTTCGCCGCCGGCAACGGCCTGGTCTATGCCTTCGACCCCATTCAGCGCGGGGCCTCACCGCCGACCCCAGCTTCCCAACCCTCCCAACCTCCGGCTCTCCAATTCCTCAACAAAGTCTGGCAATTCGACTTTGATCCCGCAGCCCCCAAGACCAACGTCCACAAATACCACGGCAACCGCCGCGAAAGCCCCAGCAACTTCTTCGGCATGCCGGTCTTCTACCGGAACCGCCTCTATGTGGCCGGCGGCGGCGACATCTGGTGGGGCAAAAACCAAGCCTGGCTCAAGTGCATTGACCCCACCGGCACCGGCGACATCACCACCAACGGCCTGGTCTGGTCCTATCCGCTCCAAAAACACGTCCTGGCCACCCCCGCCATTTCCCAGGGCCTGGTGTTCCTCGCCGATTGCGGCCCCACCTTCCACTGCCTCGATGCGGCCACCGGCCAGGCCTGCTGGACCCAGGAGATCAAAGGCGAGGCCTGGGCCTCGCCCCTGGTGGCCGACGGGAAGGTCTATCTCGGCACCCGCAGCGGCGCCTTTTATGTCTTCGCCGCCAGCCGGGAGAAAAAACTGCTCAGCACGACCGACCTCGGCGTGCCCGTCAGTTCCACCGTTACCGCCGCCAACGGCGTCCTCTACCTGGCCACCATGACGCACCTCTACGCGATCCAGCAGCAGAACCAAGCCTCCCGCTAAGGCCTCCGCCGCCCGGGAAGGCCGCCAAAGAACATCGGCACCATGACGAGTCTGGTGTTTCGTTATCAATTTCAAAAGCCGGAGCAAGTTTGTCATGCAGTGTTGGTGATCCTACTTATTACCCTTCACCCCCTTGAGTTCGCCATGAAAGCCGTGAAAAAAAGAATTCTGTTATCACCCTTTTTCATTTTAACCCTTGTGGTTTCAATGAACTCGGCTTTGTCGCAAACAAACAACATTATTAAAAAGGAGAATAGCGATCTTATGACAAACCAAATAAATCGGGCCACGGGCCTACTGACGGAGTTTAAAAAAAATAAATCCATCGACCAGCTCGAAAGCGCGTTAAGGGCTGTGGAGAAAATATCGCCTCCAGGAATTGACAAGACTGTGCCGCGGTCCGTTGCACGCCACGAACAAGCAAGAATGTGGCTAAGTCTTCTTGCCACAATCGATCAAAACATCGATCCAAGCTTCGACGTGAATGATGCCAAAAATTGGGCCGCCTTAAATTTGGTCCCCGAGACGCCGGAGGGAGTGCATTATCCTTCGGGAGTGGATCCAAAAGAAATAAAAGATCCGAAAACTCGCGCCCAATACGAATCGGCAATAAAGCAGAACGAAGCGAAAAAGGCGCGACTCAATTTTCAAATTGGATTGCGCAATATTAATGAGCTTGCGGGTTTAGATGTGGGAAGATTTTTTCCTAGCTATTATACATCTTCCAACGAGGATAAAAGTGAGCTGGAGAACCTCATGCACCAGGCAAAGCTTTCTCCAGCTCGAACACAGAAATTAAAGGCCCTCTTCCATAAGTAAGAAAACGACTTGAGAACTCGAAAATTATGGGTCTTCTCCAAAACAAGTGGGTGACGCCGGTGAAACTTCCCTGCTTCCCATCCGCCCCTTGCGCCCGGCAACCGGGCCCAGGCCGGTTGGCAGCGCGGATGTCTTCCTCCGCCCGTTCCGGGAGGCCACGCACTGGCGGATGAAGCCATGGCCGATGAGTCGGGCCGACAAGTCGGGATTCAGGGCGGATTCCCATTGACAATCCCCGCCTCCTGTATTATGTGGTCTTGGTCTATCTGTCAACGTGGCTAAAGATCGGTTCGCCTGTGCCGCCGGGGGTCGAGGGACGTTCAGGCTTAAGGGCTTGGGATTGGACAAATGAACGCGGAGAAATTCATGCGGGAAATGAAGCGCGCCGGCGACCCACGCCGCTTGGGCGAGGCGCCCCTCGAGGCCATCCTGGACTACTCCCCGGCAATCATTCACCTCAAAGACCTGCAAGGCCGCTACCTGCTCATCAACCGCCGCTTCGAGGAACTGTTTAAAGTCCAGCGCCGGCAAACCCTGGGCAAGACCGCCCACGACCTCTTCCCCCTGGGGACGGCCAACGCGTTGCGCAACCACGACCAGCAAGTGCTTGCCTCCCAGGCCCCTCTGGAATTTGAGGAAGTCCTGCCGCTGGATGGCCAGCCCCACACCTACATCTCGGTCAAATTCCCTTTGCTGGATGCCCGCGGCGTCCCCTATGCGACGTGCGGCATCTCTACCGACATTACCGAGCGCAAGCAGGCCGAACAGGCCCTCAAGGCGGCGGTGGACCAGCTCAAGGCCTCCCATGAGCAATTGCAGGCCGTGCAGTTGCAGTTGATTCAGGCCGCGAAACTTGAATCCCTCGGCAAGCTCGCCGCCACCGTCGCCCACGAGGTCAAGAACCCGCTGCAGAGCATCCTTATGGGCCTGGATTACCTGGAGCGCAATCTGCCCGCTGCAAACCCACAGCTCCCCCTCGTGCTCACGGACATGCGTAATGCCGTCGAGCGGGCCAACCTGATTGTCCGCGAGTTGATGCAATTGTCCGCCCCCACGGACTTCCAGATGAAGGACGAAGACCTCAATGCCCTGGTCCAGCGCTGCCTTTGGCTCATGAACTGCGAGGTGATCGCCTCCCAAACCACCCTCGTGCAAAACCTCGCGCCCGACCTGCCCCCCGTTAAGCTGGATTGGCGGAAAATGGAGCAGGTCCTCATCAATCTCTTCATCAATGCCCTCCAGGCCATGTCCCAGGGCGGCGTCCTCACCGTCACCACCCGCCTCGCTCGCCT
The DNA here is from genome assembly GCA_049518415.1 of Verrucomicrobiota bacterium. Classification (GTDB taxonomy): domain Bacteria; phylum Verrucomicrobiota; class Verrucomicrobiia; order Limisphaerales; family UBA8199; genus CAVQND01. The sequence goes on along the minus strand of JBEKRX010000014.1, from coordinate 69,595 downwards.
GGAAAACCTCCTCCCGCTCACCGGCGCCACCTTCCCGCAATTCTCGGCCCAGGACCCGCTGGTCACCCTTGAGGTCCAGGACACCGGCACCGGCATAGCGGAAGCCGACCTGCCAAGGATTTTCGACCCCTTCTTTACCACCAAACCGCCGGGCGTCGGCACCGGCCTGGGCCTCTCGGTGGTGAAGAACATTGTCGACCTGCACGGCGGGGCCATTCACATCCGCAACGCCCCGCCCCAAGGGGCCCTGGTGACTTTGATTCTGAAAGCGCGAAAGGACAAACATTATGACCCCAAGCAAAACCAATGAACCCAGGCTCGCCAGCTCCGTTCCGGCAAGCCCTTCAGCCCAACCAGAGGCAAACCCGGCCAAGACGGACAGAAAACGCATCCTCGTGGTGGATGATCAGGTCAATATCACCCGCCTGCTCAAACTCAACCTCGAACAGACCAACCTCTACCTCGTCCGCACCGAAAACGACGCCCGCGCAGCCCTGGCCGCCGCCAAGGAATTTCAGCCCCACTTGATCCTGCTCGACGTGATGATGCCAGGCATGGACGGCGGGCGGCTGGCCGCTCAATTTCAGGCCAGTCCGGAATTGAAATCCGTCCCGATTATCTTTCTTACCGCCACCGTCACGCACGACGAAGTTCTCCAGCGGGGTGGACTCGTCGGCGGACTGCCCTTCCTGGCCAAGCCGGTGAATTTGGCCGAAGTCCTCCGCTGTCTCAGGCAACACCTGCGCTAAGGCTGGCCCGGGGGAGCATTTCACTTTTTTGGGTGGTCCCTAACCTTAATCCTAATCCTAATCCTAATCCTAATCTCCTAATCCTAATCCTAATCCTAATCTCCGTCGTGCAACCGCCAATGAGAATTGGCTTTGATTAACCCCGCGAGCATGGAAACAATTCTGCGTAGCCGCTCTTTCCCGGAGGCGACCACACCCAACTCACTCCGGCCTTGGGAGGCCAGAACATCCAGCGCCGCGGCACACTCCAAAGCCGACCCGCGCGAAATGTCAAAAAATCGGCCACGATCGGGTGAGGTGAACTTTCCGTTGCCTTCGGCAAGGTTCAGAACGCTCGAGCTACTGGCCCGATCCGATTGGTCGCGCACGGCGACCGATTTGGGCAGCTTTTGCAGCAGGGGCTCGAGCCAGGCGACGAAGGCCAGAGACTGCTGATAAACCTCCAGTTTCTCATGGTCGAAGAGGCGATTCATTCGGATTAAGATTACGAGCGAGGATTAAGATAAAGAGCCAGAAAGGCTGCCACAAAAAGTGAGATGCGCCCCCTGGAAAGGCATTGCGATGAAGACAGCATTGGGCAGCACGTGGCTGGCACTGATCGCCTCACTATGCGGGCTGGCGCCGGCCCTGGCCGGCGCGGCGCCGCTCGACTTGCATTCGGACGCCCCTGCCCGAACCCCCGCCCCGCCGCCGGCAGGCCCACCCAACTGGCCGGCCGGTGCCTCGCCTGCCGCCTTGGCCGCGACCGGCGACGGAAGCCTGCTGTTTATTGCCTGCGCCACGGCCAACCAGGTCGCGGCGTTCGACACCGCCTCGGCCAGGATCACGCATTGCATTGACGTGCCCGCATCGCCCTCCGGCCTGGCTCTCTCCAAGGATGGCGCCCGGCTTTATGTGACCTGCGCCGCCCCCGCCAGCACCATTTGCGTCATCGACCTGGCTCGCCGCCGCATCGTGGACCGAATCGCCGCCGGGCACACTGCCCTGGCCCCGGTGCTCAGCCCGGATGGGAAGACGCTCTATGTCTGCAATCGCTTCAACGACGACCTCTCAGTCATTGACCTGGCCGCCCGCCGGGAATTCAAGCGCATCCGGGTCGAGCGGGAGCCGGTCGCCGCCGCCATCACCCCGGACGGCAGATACCTGGTCGTCGCCAATCACCTCCACGCGGGGCCTGCGAATAACTGGCGGGTTCAAGCAGTCGTCAGCATCGTTGACACCCTCGCCGGAAACCTTGCCAAAAACATCCCTTTGGTCGAGGGCGCCGGCCTGTTGCGCGGGGTGGCCCTCTCGCCGGACGGCCGTTTTGCCGCCGTGACACACCTCCGGTCCATGTATTGGCGCTCCACGACCGCCGTCGAACTGGGGGCCATGAACGGCAATGCCTTGAGCGTCCTGGACATGAAACGCCTCGCATGGCTGGGTGTGGTCTTGCTCGACCAGACTGCTCGCGGCGCGGCCAATCCCTGGGCGGTCACCTGGACTCCCGACGGCAAGACCCTCATCGTGTCTCACGCCGGCACGCACGAGGTCAGCCTCCTGGATGCTCCCCTCGAGGCGGACCCCGCCAGCTTCTTAAGCCTCAGAATTGGTGATTACGCCCCGGATGGAGCCGCCATCCCGCCGCCCCCCAGCCACCCGGTCCGCCTGCGCAAACGTCTTTCGCTCCCCGGCCTCGGTCCCCGTGCCCTGGCCCTGGCCGGCACGCACCTTTACGTGGCGAATTACTTCTCCGACAGCCTCTGCCGAATCAACCTGGCCGCCGCGCAACCGACCGCTGAGCTGCTGCCCTTGGCACCCGCCCGCACCCCTTCCCTCCTCCGCACCGGCGAATTGTGGTTCAATGATGCGCGGCTCTGCGCCCAGGGCTGGCAGAGTTGCGCCAGTTGCCACGACGCGGACGGGCGGGCCGATGCCCTGAATTGGGACCTCCTCAACGACGGCCTTGGCAATCCCAAGAACACCAAGAGCCTTATTTGGGCGCACCAAACCGGCCCGGCCATGGCCCTGGGGGTGCGCCCCAACGCGGAGGCGGCCGTCCGGGCGGGCCTTCGTCACATTCTGTTCACCGAACAGCCCGAGGAAGTGCCGGCCGCCATCGATGCCTGGCTCAAGTCGCTCCGGCCCCTCCCCAGCCCGCACCTGCTCAACGGCCATCTCTCCGCCGCCGCCCAGCGCGGCCAGCAACTCTTTATGAGCGCCAAAACCGGTTGTGCCCCCTGCCACCCGCCGCCCTTATTCACCGACCGCGCCTGCCACGACGTCGGCACCACCGCCACCTACCCCGCCATCTGGGGGGTGGCGGGAGCCGGGACAGACAAGCCCTCGGATCAATTCTACACCCCGGCCCTGGTGGAACTGTGGCGCTCGGCCCCTTATTTGCACGACGGCTCCGCCGCCACGTTGCGGGAGGTCCTCTCAGAGAATCGGAACGACCGGCACGGCCGCACCTCCCGGCTGACGAAACGGGAACTCGATGATTTGGTCGAGTATTTGTTGTCCCTCTGAGCATGGCGCGTTCACCCAACCTTGACCGCATTCTGAGGCAGTTCCACCTGGAATCTCTCCGGCTCAGGGGGACCTTTGTTCTCTTCGTTCCCTTCTGTTCAATCGAATGGTTACGGCTGCCTCCTAATCTTAATCCTAATCCTAATCTTAATTCTTAATCCTAATCTCAATCTGCGGCGCGCAGCCGTCCTTCTCTTCTGTTCAACTCAATCGCTACGCCTGCGGCCGCGCCGCACCGGCTTCTCCCACTCTTCTTCGTTTTCTTTGTTGGCTTCTGTTCAACTGAATGGTTACGGCTGCGCCGCGTGCGCAGCCTGGCGGCCACGCAGCTCGGCCAGGCCGGCCTCCAGTTCCGGCCGGGGGAGATTGCCCGCCGCCAGGCTGGCATCGCTTTGGCCCCGCAGCCGCTCGTAAAAAGCAATCCCGAAGTCCACCAGGCCGGCCTTGACCGGCTCCGCCTCAAGCATGGCGAAGAGGCAATCCTCGGCCTTGGCGAATTCGCCGATCAGTTCGTAGTGCTGCATCAGCCGGGCCTGGGTCTCCAGCGGCAGCGTCGTGCCTTGGAGGGCGGCGACCAAGACCTCGACGCGCGGCACAAAATCCGGGCATTCGAAGGCCTCGTAGCGGGCCAGGGTGCCGAGCAGCAAGTCCAGGCCCTTAACGTAGCACCTGCGGCTCTCGTCGGGTCGCTGCTGCGCGGCGGCCAGGTCCCCGGCCTCCTTGAGCAGCGCCGTCAGCATCAGCGTCTTCTCCCGCACCACTTGCGTCGGTTCGCCCTGGATCAGCCGCGCCAGCAACTCGCTCTCCGTCAGTTGCGCCACCGCCGCCGCCCCCGCCCCCGCCAGCCGTTGGAACGCTTCATCCACCGCCCCGCCCGCCTCCCGCCAAAGCTGGCCCCGCTTGAGCGCGTTGATCCTCGACAAGACCTGGATGAACTCCTCGATCATCCGCAAGATGTAATCACGCCGAATCATCCCGCTTAACCTCGGCGCGCCCGCGCCCTTTGGCAACCCAATTCGCGCTGCCCAGCAGCGCCGGGGCGCATCCCACCTCTGTCGCTCCCCCGCAGACTCACCCATTGGCGCGCTGACATTGCCCCGAAAATCGCCGCTGCCCAGACCTCTGAAATCTGAAATCTCAAATCTGAAATCTAAGCCCTGACATCGCCAGGCACGTCCAGACAGTACGCCCAATTCCACTTCACCCGCGCGCAGCGCGGCATCCTTCTGCCCCGGAGGGGCCGAAACATACCAGCCCAAGGTTGGCGCGCAGCCTGCCCTGGGTAACCGGCCCAAAGCGAGGCCCAACCGCAACGCGGTTGCGCAACAAAGCCTAGGGCAAGGCCCGTCCCGTCCCGCTCAGCGGGAGACGGGCCGCCGGCTAGTGGCGCGGGCGTCTCGCCCGCGAAGCTCCCATACGCCCCGAGCGCATGGGAGGGGGTCGGCGATTGGCTATTAGCTATCGGCTATTAGCTCATACGCCCCGAGCGCACTGGAGGGCCTCCGCCCGCGCTCGGGGGCAGTGTCAGGATTCGCCCCTGGACCCCATCCTGTCCATCCCGTTAATCCTGTCTTATGAACGCCCTTGGGGGCAGTGCCAGGCTGCGCCCCGGCCAATCCGCGCGTATATTCGTTGCCAAGCCGGCCAGGGCCGCTTACGATGGGCTTGACCGCTTAATCCATTCGACGCTATGAAAACAATACCTGTCACTCTTTTGCTGGTCTCCGCCTTGGCGACTGCCATCACCCAACTCCAGGCCCAAACCGCTCCCGGCAAGCCTCTGCCCGACAAACCAGACCGCCAGGGGTGGATCAAGCTCCTCGACGGCAAGACCTTGAGCGGGTGGACGGCCCCGGACCCCGGCCGCTGGGAAATGAAGGACGGCGTCCTCATCGGCCAGGGGCCGACCAGCCACTTATTCAGCCCGTACACCTACACCAACCTCGAATTCAAATCCGAGGTGCAGCTCAACCACAGCGGCAACAGCGGCATGTATATTCGCGCCGCCCTGGGCCCGGGTTGGCCCAAGGGCTACGAAGCCCAAGTGGAAAACACCAGCGCCGACCCGCAGCGGACCGGCAGCCTTTACAATTTCCATAAAGTGACCGAGCAACTCATCCCCGACGACACCTGGTGGACCCAGCACGTGATCGCCATCGGCAATCGCATCATCATCAAGATCAACGACAAGATCCTGACCGATTTCGTCGACGAGCAAAACACTTACGTCTCCGGCCATCTCGCCTTCCAACAACACAACGAGGGCAGCGTGGTGATGTTCCGCAACCCCGTGGTCAAGCGGTTGCCCAACGATGAAAAGGCCGCCTGGGCCATCGCCAGGAAAGACATGCCGGACATCAAGTAATCGCCCGAAAAGGAAAAGGCGTCAGTTCTTACAATTCAAAAGCAAATGTAGAAAAGTATAGACGCGACCCGGCTGCCCGAGGGAGCTGCCCGCGATCCGTCGGGTGGCCCTTCAGCTCCTCAACGCGGCAACGGAATGCCGCCGCGTTGGAGGGCCCCAGGAGGAGGCTAATCAACTGCCGCGCCTCTCATTCTATCGGGGAGCCGATGGCCGGGAGACACCGCATCGCGGACTCGGCCTTGCCGGTCGCCTGCGTGAAGGCGACAACGATCTCCCGCACGTATCGCCGGGCCAAGGTCAGCGCCCGGGCTAGTTCGGCGTAGTTCCCCGGCTCGCCGAAGGCCCGCTGATACATCTCGCACGCCCGGATGCAGAGCTCGAAGACTTCGGGGTAGCGGCGCAACTCCTCGAAGGCGTCAGCGACCTCGTGCTTGCTGTCCAGCAGGAACGTACGGAACGGCACCATCAGCGCTGCTCCGTGCTCGGCGGTGATTTGCACGTTGGTGAGCGTGGCCACGACGTTCTCCACGGCGCCCGGATTGCTGCCGGCATTCCTCCGGTTCCTCTCAATCACGCCCGCGACCTCCTTCGCCAAGTCGAAGAAGGATTGCTGCACCTCCGACACCACGCCCATTACTTTCTCCCCTTGAGCCTCAACCTGCTTCTGTTGGGTCAGGATTTGCCCCAGTGTGCTCCTCGCCGCAGTTAACGTCGCCCGCAGCCTACCGAAGCTCGCTCCCATCTCCGCGATATTTGTGGGCATAGCCTGCTCGATGCCGCGGGCCTCCTCCGCAAGCTGCCGCAGGCTCTGGACGTAATTCGTTACCTGCAGCGCTAGTGCTGGGACAGGCGGGGGTTCCCCTTTGCTGCGTGGTTCCACAGCTTGGCCCGATCCAGCCCCGGGCTGCGGGCGGCTCGGGGGCCGCCACTGAGCCCCGCCCGGCCCCGGCGGTGCCCCGGCCGTAGGCCGCGCCTCTCCTGTTTCCTGCCCTCGCCCGGCCATGGCGAACACCAACGCCAGTGCGACGACGAACAACTTGGTCCCGCTCAACACCAGCCTGCGCTGGCCTGAGCCCGTTGTTTTACTCGTTCTCATATGACCTAATCGTTTACGATTTTTGCCAGCCCGTGACCAAACGCGCCCTTGTCCGGGGCTGCTGCGGGGGGCGCGGAGGCAATCGCTTGCCTCGAAAGCGTAGATAGCGGAGGCCCCAGCTGGCTGCGCTGGCGCCAAAGCCCTCGCGACGCGAGGGCATGCGAAACCCGGGGAATTCGCCGGGCCCCATGGGCGGGTCCGCGCCCGATCCGGGTGGAGGGTTGTCGTTTTGGGTAGCGCTCACTGGGAGCCTCGTAGCCACTCAGGGGCCGGGGGGTGGCTCCCATCGCGGAGGGCCGTCCAAATCCGAGTCGGCGCAGATCCGATGCTGCGCCCTAATCACGCTCACGACCACAACGCGCGTCCGGTGAGGTGCCCGCCTTGGGGCAACCCAGCAAATTTCGGCGTTCCCATTCCGCACTCGGCAGAAACACACAACTCGGCCGGCAGCGGGCGGCGCCGGCTCAGCGTCGGCTTGCGGTTGTCCGCGTGCGCCCCCCCCCAAAATCTTCCAAGCGTTTCTTCACGTTACGGTTGGCGGTGCAGGACCATGTGCGCCAAAACGTCTCATTCAGCATATCGCCCTTCTGAACGGCCTGGTCGCGTGAGTCATAATGACCCACATCTCCTAACCCAGAACTGGATGCCGGCACCGGACCGCGGTCCCGGACATGGGAGATTATGGACATCTTTAACTTTGCTCTCAATTGAACGCGTTTCATACACATAAAACCGTAACATGTTATCTGGACATGTCAAGGGGGCCGCAACTTTTTTATTTTTTTGTTGAAGAAGGCCGGGCTTTGCGTGGATAATGGCAAGGCATTAACGTTTACGTTCTAGCGTCTTTGCAATGGCAGATTTGATGACAGCCGGGCGGCTCCTGAAAGCCGCGAGGATCGCAGCGGGACTAACCCAGCGCGAGCTCGCCGAAAAGCTGTACATGAAGTTTCAGAACCTTGGCGCTTGGGAACGAGGGTCCGAGAGGATTTCTGAGAAGAAGATCGCCGCGCTGAGACAGCTGTTGCCAGGTCTGGATATGCAGCAGCTTCAGACGGCCCTAGCATGGGACGCCGACTCGCTCGTTGCTGATGACTTGGAGGCCACACAGCAGATGATGCATCTAGTCGCTTACCAAACTGGCACAATCACCGTGCTCAGCGGGAAGGAGGCCGGCTTTTCAAATCAGTTGATGACTAATGCTGCGGTAACATTTCTTGAGAACCCAAAGAACAGCGTCGTTTTCATCATTGTGCCAAGATTCGAAGATGTCATCGATTGGTCAAGGGAGGCTGACCGGTTGGAAAAAATGTCTCCGGAAGTGGTGAGCTCAATGATACGGTTTTGGCCAAACACGTACGGAGGGCACCTCATCGATTTGCGCAACGAGCTCTCCGGGGGCAATGTTAAAGCGGAGGGACGGATTAGCTTCCTTTGTCTCAGACTGCCTGATGAACACCCACACACCACGGGTGTTTGTATAAGGCTTATGGCTTTAAGCAGGCTCCTGCACCCACTTGCCGTAACGATGCTTTTTGAACCTAATTCGAATTCGACTCCCCGGGCCGGTATTATTTACATCCGCACGGGTCTTCGAGGAATGGCCCAGAAAGGCGAGTATGCCTGGCTTCGATTGTCACCCGATTATCTGGCGCAGCTTGCTTCGGTGTTACAGGTGACTTTGAAGGCGACAGATCGCGCCAGGTTTTTCCGGGACGCTTTTGAGCCGGATGCCGATGCATGAGGAACCTTAATTCTTATGATTATGAACACTACAGCGACAGCTCCAGTCGGGAAAAAGCGGGCGGATGAGGATTACAAGGGAATCCTCGCCCGCATATATAACGAATCTGAGATTCACTTGCTCACGGCGGATTACGCCGACGGGCAGATAGTCAGCACCTTCCGATGGTTTACCCCAACCTGTTACAGGAGGGAACCAACTCATCTCACGCGCATTCAGATAGTAACCTATGTTGGCCAGCTCTCGTATCTGTTCGGCGCCTTGCTTGGGCGCCACGGGCTTCTCCCGATCTCCGAGGATGATTACCTTCGACGAATCGAATCTGACAAGGCCACGTTCATGGAACTAAAGTTGCGGTTTCGCCAGTTCATCAAACCCAACCCCAAAGTTGACATCAGAATCGCCTGCCGCCGCGGCGCTACAGGTGAACCTGTGGTAAAGCATCTCAACAAGCTGCTGGTTGCGCCATTTCTGTTTGAAATAGGGAATGGTGCCTGCACGGGAGAAAGTGAAGCGGTCCTAATCTTGGATTAGCATAGTGTGGCTTGCGCTCTTAATGGTCGCCGCGATGACTGTCGGGACATCTGTCTGGGCGGGCTTCCGCGCTTCCGCTGGCTCGTTCTGGATGAACTACCGGGCTACGCCGCTATGGATGTTGGCGATGAGCTGCGCCGCTACGCAAGTCGGGGCGGGAGCCATTATAGGGCTGGCATCTGCTACAGTTCAAAGCGGAACCGGTTTCGCCTTGGTGTCGTTGCTCTCAACGATTGGCGGCTTCCTTGTGATGGCGATGATCGGCCCCGAGCTCAAGGCATTCGGGGATGCTGCTCAGGCGACCACGATCGGAGATTTCCTGGGCGCACGCTTGGGAAGAGGATCGCAAGTCTCCGGCGGCTTGGTCGTGTCGCTCACGTACCTGTTTCTGGTCGCGGCGCAATTCGAAGCTTTTCGAGACATATTCGGTATAGTGACCACCGCGCCTTCTTGGGCTTTTCATATCGCTGCCGCATTTGTCATCATCTACACGGCGTGGTTGGGAATGCGCGGCGACATAGTTAGCGACGTGCTGGAGTTCGCTGTGAAATTCGTGGTGCTTATCGGGCTTGGCTTTTATTCCTTGACGACAAGGTTCGGCCTCGGAGCTATCGGGGTAGGTGTATCACACGAGATTCTGTCTCCCTTGAAGTTCGGTGGGTGGACGTTTGTAATACTAGGCTTCCTTTTCGGGGCGAGTGTCCCTTTGCTGCAACCCGAGATATGGTTCCGCGTCTACTCAAGCCGCAACACCAAAGATGCAAAACTGGTATTCGTGTGGGCTGCGTTGCTTGTGCTCCCGTTTTACGTATTCGCGCTGTCCCTGGGATTTTGCTCATCCCTGGCCGGGCCAATTTCAAAGAGCGCCGACCAACACGTTGTTAATACGCTTCTCACCAGCATGCCGCACTTCGGGGCCATGATCTGTTTTGCTGGACTTTCCGCAGTGATCCTCAGTTGCGTGAATTCGCTCATTTTAGCGGTCAGCTTTGCGATCCACCGGGACATCCTAGGGCGCAGCACGACAGAAAACTCCAGCCTGAAAAGCGTACGCCTGTTAACGATAATAGCCGGGGCCGCCGGTGTGATTATGGCAGACATGAGCAGGGATATCGTTCATTTACTCCTCAACTGCTTCTACGGGTTGCTTGTGCTCGGACCCGCGCTCTTAGGAGCTGCATTGCGAACCAGAACAAGTCCTCTTGCGGGCCCCATAAGCATTGTCGCCGGATACGCAACAACTTTAGCGGCCCTGGCGTCCATGCCAGGTCAGGCATTCCTGCCAGGGTTGATTGTTTCCGCGATCAGTTTTTACGGCATTACAGGAGCGTGGGCGCGGCATTCAAAAGCAAGGGGGAAGGCATGATGAGGTGTTTATTTGTCGCGTGCGTCGTTCTATTTCTGAGCCGTTGCTTCGTCCAAGGATGGAAGGACTTCAGGGGTCCTGTTCGAGCAGTCACCATTTTCAACAGAACGTTCCCCTCAGCGGACCTGATCGGCTCCCTGTGGGGACTCAGCGTGTTTGGGGGAAGTGTTCTTTTCGCTATAGAGAATCAAGCCCGATGGGCGTTAAGCTTGAGCTGGTGTTGCATCAGCCTCGGGAGCATTCTGGGCCTAGCGGGCATGATCACTTTGGGGTCGAATTACTCGAGGGACATCTGTCTTTTCAAGAGTCACCGACTGGTAAGAGACGGCATCTACTCCGTGGTAAGGCACCCAATCCGCGCGGGCATCATACTGGAGGCTGCCGGATTCTCGATGTTTTTTCCCGTCTGGCTCGCCCCGGTGATTCCGGTTGGGGTCGCTGTGCTCTTAATCAAGCGGTCTAAGTGCGAAGACGAAATACTGCGCAGGCACTTCGGCGCGACAGCGGCTGAATATCAAGAGAGCGTTCCAGCTTTCAACATCATTGAGGGCATAGTTCGTGCTCGCCCGGCCTGGCCCACCGCCTTCAGTAGAAAGCGCGGGGTCGCAGTAGAAAGCGTGGGGTCGCGTCTATACTTTTCTACATTTGCTTTCGAGTTCCGGGTATTTGCTGACGCAATTCGGAGCTCGTTCCACTGGCCGGCCGAGGCGGGCCAGCGCCTGGGCTACGGCCGCGTACCCCCCTGTCCCGGCTAACTGCCCAAGGTGGGCCAGCGCCAGCGGTCCAGCCCGGCCGCCAAGCTTGCGAAGGATTTCAGGCCGCTGATTATTCCTCAGCCGTCCGAATCCAACGCGCGCGGCCCCGGGACACGATGACCAAACGGTTGCGGAACTCGGTCTGCGCCCGGCCGGCCAACAGCGGCAGGAGCACCGCTGCGACCTCCCGCGCCGTTGGCGGGCAGGCCTTCACCCGGATGACGCCCCAATGTCTGGACAAGGGCAGCACCACCCAATCCCCGAAGTGTCCATCCAGCGTGACGAGCGTACGTTCCTCACGCACCGCGCGCTCGAGGACCAGCGCATCGTCCGCCCGCCCCTGGCCCACTTCCCAGGCCCGCACCACGTCGTGTCCCTCCGAGCGCAGCAGCCCCGCCAACTCCGACCGCAGACATTGGTCGAGGTAAAGGCGCACAAGGAATCAGGCCGCACCAGGAACGGCCAACTCGGTGTGCAGGATGGACTGCCGCGCGTAAGCCAAAGCCGCCTGAATGTCGGCTCGCGTCAGTTCCGGGTAGCCGCCCAGGATGGAATCCCACGACTCGCCCTCCGCCAGTTGCTCCAGAAGGGCGGCCACGGAAATCCGCGTGCCTTTGATGACCGGCTGCCCGCCACAAACGCGCGGGTCGATTTCAATGCGCTCGCTCATGCCTCAAAACCTAACCGCATCGCCTGAAAATGGCAAGCCGCGCAACTTTGCTCAAAATGCCCGTGCCCCCGGTCCCCTGGCGGAATCGGAATAGTCGCACCTACTTCTCCGCATTTGCTCTTCAATTGCGCCTACTTGCTGGCGCAATGCCGCAGTCCGTTCCATTGGCCGGCCGACGCGGGCCAGCGCCTGGGCTACCGCCGCATACCCAGTTCCCCCGGCCAGCCACCCAAGCTCAGCCAACCAGAGCCGCCCCGCCCTGCGCCCAAGCCATAACGCCGCACCCCATTGGCCCCATTGGCTGCATTGGCGACATTGGCCGCATCGGCACCATTGGCTGCATTGGCCAGGTGCATTGGCTACATTGGCTGCATTGGCCACATTGGCCATTTTGTCCAAAAAACTGGCCCGGCCACGGCCTAAAAGGAATGGCACAGCTCGGCACAACGCTCTGTCGCTCTCCTCGGCGCAGCCAAGCGCTTCCCTGGTCCCGCCTAGGCCTGCTCCCTGCAATAGCCGCACCCAAGCCGTCGAGGCCGAGGAGCATTCGCGAGCAACCCAAATCGCCCTCATGCGGAGACGCGCCGCAATACAAGAATTCCGCTCCATTATACTGGCCGGACGGCGCCGGGGGGAATAGATTGGAGGCCAGTATGCCTATGGATGAAGCCACGCCGCCGCCGTCCTGCGGCCAGCCCGGGCGCACAGCCGCGCTGACCTGCGCCAAGGCCGCCCAGATTCTTTGGGAGTGCGCCTGGGACGCCCTGGTACTGGCCTTTCTGGTCCAGGTCTTCGGCAGCGTCATGCTCGGACTCGTCGGCGGCATCTGGCGGGAGATGACCCCGTCCCTGCCGCCGGGGCTGGCCCGGAAGCCGCTGCCGGAGGCCGAGGCATCCTCGACCTGGGGCTTCTCGTTTTTCCATCAGCACCAGCTCGCCCTGCTCTTTGGCATTATCTTCGCCTGCGAGGGGGCCGCGCGGCTGGTTAGGTACTCGCGTAACGGAGAGCCAACGAACGGCGCCGGGTCTCTGCGCCGGGTTACCCGCCGCCTCGCCAGGCAATGGTTCCGGCTCGTGGTGCGCAATGCCTTCATCGTGTTTGTCACCGTGCTGGTGCTCCAGTTCGTGCAACAGTTCTCCCTTTCACAGTGGCTCTGGCACGCCCTCATCGATTTGTGCCGCCCCATGACTGACACCCTGGCCGCCCTCTTCCCGCGCGCCTTCGGCACGCTGGCGGGCCTGGTTGGGTGGTTCAATGAGAACCAGCTCAAGCTCACCTTCTGGTTGCTCTACAGCGCCGCCATTTGCGATGACCTCGGCCTGCCCAATTACAAGGCGCTGGCCCGCTACCTCTGGCGCCGCCTTTTCAGGCGCTACGCCCCCGCTCGCTCGACGGCCCCCCCACGGCTCAGCGGCCCGAATTGACGCCATTGGCAAGTCACGGCGGTTGGCCCTCTGCCCCGAGGCCTAAGCCTTGGCACGGCGCCCCGCCGATGGGCCTGGCTGCAAGCCGAGCCCGAATCCAAGACCCAGCTTCCTCAGGCCAAAGCTCAAGTCTTGGCCCGCCCTTGACGTTGCAATTGGTAGAGGTAGCGGATGACCTTGGCCGAGATGGTGGGCGGGCCGGCTTGCCGTTCCCTGGCGGTGGCCGCCTTCTCGGCGCGGATCTGGGCCAACTCCCCGGCGTCGAGCCAGTAGCCGGCGCAATTCGGGCACTCGTCCACCTCCACGCGGCGCTTGGCGCTGAAAAAGTGGCGATGGAGCTTGATGCCCGGGCAGCGCGGGCACTCGCGCTTGCGGGTCGCGTCCACGACCACCCGCTCGTCGCGCTGGATCTGGAGCAGAGCCTCCCCGGCCGCCTCGTTCTCCTCATCCACGCGCCCTAATTCGAAAGCGTCGAACCAAATCCCCCCGCAGCCGCCCTGGCAGACATCCACAAACAGGCTGCCGACTTGGAGCTCGGTCAATTCATGGAAACATGCTGGACATTTCATAGACCGGATTTGCACCTCAATATACCGGCTTTCACCCCCGCGTCCAGTTCGGTCCCCAGGAAGCGGAGAACATCGTCGGCGGGTTCTCACGGAAGGCTCCGCCCAGCCGAACTCATACCGTGCTGGTGTCCTTGCTCGGCCGCATGGCCGAGCAGTGCCGAAGTAGTGGGCGGGTAGTGCCCGAGCACTCAAAACGTCCACTACCCATCCCTGCCCATTCACTACTCGTTCACTGAAGAATTCACTGAATCGGCGGGCCGGAGTTTGGGTTTGCGCCCCTGCCGTTTGAGCACGGCGAGTTGATGGCGGAGCGCCAGATTCTCAAGCGCGAGCCGGGAATGGGATTGAAAGCCGGAGAGCAGGGACCGCAAAAGCGCCCCAATGACCTCGAGCATATCGAAGCCAACTTTGGCCGACGACATTCAAAATCAACGTTCTCGAAGGATTATGGAGTTTTCGCTGCCCACGGCGGCTCGGCGAGGTTGAGATAAGCCTCAGGTTTTGGCTCCAACCGCCGATATGGAACGTGGTAAGCAGGGTCTGCAGTCGGCGCTGCGCGGAAAACAGCGGCCGCGCAAGACCGCGTGGTTATGCCAAAAACGAACGGTTTTGAGACTTGGAACGCCCCGCGCAATGGCGGCCGCAACGGGGGCTCCGCGCCTCTCCAGGAGCGGGCGCGGAAGGTCAAGAACAAGACTTACAAGAAGGAGTTAAAACGCCTGCAGATCGAGCTGGTGAAACTCCAGGAATGGATCAAGCACAAAGGCCTCAAAGTCGTAGTCCTGTTCGAGGGCCGCGATGCTGCCGGCAAGGGCGGCACGATCAAACGGATCAGCCAGAGAATGAACCCGCGCATCTGCCGCGTGGTCGCCCTCGGCACCCCTACCGAACGCGAAAAGACCCAGTGGTACTTCCAGCGTTACGCCGCCCATCTTCCTGCCGCCGGAGAGATGGTGCTGTTGGACCGCAGTTGGTACAACCGAGCCGGGGTCGAACACGTGATGGGCTTCTGCACGGACGCGGAATACGAGGAGTTCCTCCATTCCTGCCCCGAGTTCGAGCGGATGCTGGTTCGCTCCGGAATCATCCTCATTAAGTACTGGTTCTCGGTCAGCAACGAAGAGCAGGAGGAACGTTTCCAGGCTCGCATCCAAGACCCCACCAAACGCTGGAAGCTCAGCCCGATGGACCTCGAATCCCGCCGCCGCTGGCAGGACTACTCGCGGGCAAAGGATACGATGATGGCCCACACGGATATCAAACAATCACCCTGGTACGTGGTCGATGCCGACAACAAAAGACGAGCCCGTCTCAATTGCATTCGCCATCTGCTGGATCAGATTCCTTACGAGGACCTGACTCCGAAACCGGTCAAGCTGCCGGCTCGTCCTCTCAATAACGGGTACATTCGCCCGCCCATCAGTGATCAGACGTTCGTGGCGGATTTTGATCGCTGACGAGGGAACTGTCCGCGGACGCCGATCGTTACGCCGTAGTGTCCATAAACTCGAACGTGCCCAACACGAAGTGGTTGAGCAATCGGGGAGCACATCGACTCGGTTGAGGCGAAAGCTCAGCTTCCAAGGCGCGCGTGAAGCTGATTTGCTCCATGCCGATTCTCAAGGTTTGAACAGGAACTTCTGCGCTCCCTCCAGGCCGTCGGTGTTGATGAGCTCCACGTCGTTTGCCAGCAGCTCGCCCCAGAACACCCCCTGGTCGGGCGCGCCCCGGAAACGCACGCGCCGGCCCGGCGAGTTTTTTGGCAAAAATGGCCAATGTGGCCAATGCAGCCAATGTAGGCAATGCAGGCGGGCAAGGCAGCCAATGCGGCCAGTTTGGCCGATGTGGCTAATCCAGCCAATGCGGCCAATGGGGTTGTCCGCCAGGTTGTGGTCCCGGCGCGGCGGGACGCCGCCGTGCTTCTCTGGCCTGTTTTACTTGCTGCTAATTCCCTTTGTTTAGACGCGTCGGGAAGAGGGGTCTGGACGGCAACGGCAAGGCGGGAAAACGCTTCCCAGATAATTGAGGCACCACGGCGGCCGTCCCTGACGGCGGTGAGGAAAATCGCCCCGCTTTCCCTCAGCTACGCTGGCAGCGCTCTGAGGCCCGAGAGGAGGCCTCTGCTGCGCGTGGTCAATCTTGATGCCGCTCAAAGCATAGGCGGCGCGGCGCGTCCTGCTCCAGCGAGGCAGCCGCGCCCATTTCGACAAAAAGCACGGCACGGGCCGTTACTATTTCGGGTTTTTGCTTCTGTAGGGGATGACGGCAGGGTGTGCCCGCCCGTGAAAACTGGGGCCTCCAGACAGCGCCGAAGTCCGAAGCGACGTCGGCCTGCGGTCGAGGCCCCGGCGGCGTGGGGCACCGGATGGCCGCCAAACCAACAACAGATAGGTAGAAACATATGAAGAACTATGGAACAAGTCGGTCACCCACCAGAACCCAGAGGTCGGTTCTCTTGACAATCGTAGCGGCAGCGCTGCTTTCCTGGGCACTGCCCGCCAGCGGAGGAGGAAGAACAACGTGTCAGGAGACGGTCATTCCGCTCGGAGTCCTCGATCCTGGTGTGCCCACCCAGCACCGTGGGTTCACGTGCATCCGAGGTATGCGTTTGCTGCAGATGGAGTTGTCGGCTGAGCCATTGTTACAGGCGCGTGCCACGGTGACGATGGACCTTCGCGTGGACGCTAAGGGCGATTTCGTCGCCCACGGAATTGTGATCAAGGAGGTCGGCACCTGGGATCTGACCACCGATCCTCAGAATCCCAAGTTCACCCCCACCGGAGGTGTCTGGGAGGGGACCGTCGATGCCCAGGGCACAGGATTCCCCACCGCGCCCGTTAGTGTCGCCCATGGAACACTCTACGGCACGCGTGGCGAGGTCGGGGGCATGCAATACAGTTTCCATGGCGGAGGGCCAGCCTCACTCTATGCGGTGCAATTGTTGCCTCCGCGCACCCCGGACCAGGAGTTCGACCTGGTCTTGCCGGGGATTGAGATCCGCCCAGGTGTCGCCATGGATATTCACGCCAAGGTTTTCGTCAACGGAGAGCATCAAAGTGAAGGTGAAACGGTGCTCGCCGTTCATGCGATGCTGTGCAGCGCGAGCACTTGGAAACCGCTGGCGACAGCCCTTTTCACCGACAACCCGGCCGGTCGCAAGGTGAGTCGGGTCGTGGCTTTGAACCTCCCGGGGCCAGACCGCAGCGGCTTGCCTGATCCGGCCCTCCTGCCGGTCGATCAGATCAACCTCGATGATTACGTGGGGGCCTTGCTGGGTGCCCTGGAGGCGCTGCAGGCAAAGAAGATCCGACCTGAAACACTGCTGGGCCACAGCCTGGGAGGAGGCGTCATCCAGTTGGCTCAACAACGGCTGATTCGGCAAGGCACATCTCTCCGCGACCAATATCACATCAAGAATGTGGTCCTGTTGGCGTCCGGAGCCCGTCTTCCCAATCCGGGGCCAAGTATCTGGTGGTACTACATCGAACTCTTCCCTCCCAACGCGCCCTTCTTTGGGACTACCGATGCAGGCTGGCAAGGCATCTGCGCGAACACATCCGGCGTGCTCGTCACGGCCACGCCGAGCGTGGCCGAGATAACGGCCAACCACTACAACGCTGCCGAACCGATGTCCGTGGTCAAGGACTCCAGCGGCTATCCTCCTTACGTGGCACCCGCCGTCGACCCGGGAATTTTCGCCCCTCGGTATCGAACGACCTTCCAGGCCGTGAGTTACGAGCAGGATCCGTTTGGGGGCGATACGGCGGACGCCGAGGCCGCGTATGAATACCTGACCGGGGACGCACACTTGACTCACTTCGCCGTGCTTCCAGGGTCCGATACGTGTCACGCGCTGCACGTCGTCCAACCATGGCGCGTGCTGGAGTCCGTCGCCGATAAAATCACCCTCCCGTAATTTGAGAAAACCGCCACGGTCTGGCGAGGGCGAAACCAGTCGGAGTCTGACGCAAAAGGCTGTGCGGACCCCGACTGGGCCAGGCGCCGGCGAAGCAAGGCGGTTCATCCTGGCGTTGAAACCACCCGGCGCGGCGCGGACCGCTCCGGCCGCGGCGCCGGGCCGTTCGTCAAAAAACACCGCGCCGACCGTTACTTTTTCAGGTTTTTGCTTCTGTAGAGGATGTGGGCTGGGTGTGCCTGCCCGTGAAAGCGGGGCCACCCGACAGGGCGGAAGCCAGAAGCGAAGCCGGCCGGCGGGCGAAGCCCCGGCGGCGTGGGGCACGGACTGGCCGCCATAAGCCAAACTAAGCACTTGAGAGTACGTCAACAAAGGGTCGTGCCCGACACAACCGGATAGGAAAACCATGCAAACAAAAATCAAGCTCCTTACGGCCGGGCTCTTCCTGGCCGCCATCGGGGCCGGCCTCGGCCAGCCCGTCATCACCCAACAGCCGCAATCGTGCACCAACTGCGTCGGCACGACCGCGACCTTCACGGTCCTGGCCACCGGCACCGAGCCGCTGGCGTACCAGTGGCAGATATACGCGATGGACCTGACCAACTGCACCGACGCCACCCTGGTCCTGACCAACGTGCAGACCAGCGACGCCGGCGACTACCGTGTGGTCGTCGCGGATGCCACGGGCACAACAAACAGCGACGTGGCGAGCCTGACGGTCATGGTGCCGCCGGGAATCACCCGAATCACGAACAACAACCCCTTGGTGCCTGTCGGCGCTACCGTGACGATGCAGGTCTGGGTTACAGGAACGGCGCCATTTTTCATCCAATGGTGCCAGAACGGCCTGCCGCTGGCCGGGAAAAACAGTGCGCTTCTCACCCTGGCCAACGTGCAACCTACCAACGCCGGTCTCTATACAGTAGTCGTGACTAACTACGTCGGCTCGGTGACCAGCAGCCCGGTGCGGCTGGAGGTGTCACAGGCTCCGGTGATCGCCTACACGGCTGCACTCCAGCACAGGGCCGTTTTCGTGGGGGCCGCCACTTCGTTCGCGGTGACGAGCTCTGGCGGTCAGCCACAATCTTTTCAATGGCGGCTGGACGGTAGCGAGTTGCTGGACAAGACGAACAAGACTCTCAGTTTGGCCGCCGTCCAACCCGCCGATGAGGGCGACTACACGGTGGTGATCACCAATGCCTGGGGCGCGGTCACCAGCGAGCCGGCCCGGCTCTGGGTGGTGCCGCCGGTCAGCTCGTTCATCCGCGGCAACTTCACGAACGCGGCCGGTCGCGGCCTGCCGTACTTCTACTGGGTGCCGACCAACTATGTCCCCACTCGGAGCTACCCCCTCTTCTGTGGGTTCCACGGCTCAGGTGACGACGTGAGCGTTTTCCTCTCAAGATCAACGCCCGAAAGGCTCCTCCTTGCCTCTTACAAACTACAGGCAATGGACCCAGTGATTTTTGTGTCTCCCACCCGCTGGTCGGCAGGCGAAGACTGGACCGACCAGTACCTCCAGCTCACGTCGGGGCTACTGGATCGGCTGATGTCCCAATTCAACATCGACACCAACCGAGTGTACGTCGACGGATATTCGCAGGGCGTCCATGCGGCGTGGGACCTGATGGGAATGCGGCCCGGTTTCTTCGCCGCTGCAGATGTTGGAGCTGGCTGGATGGGAAACGCCCTGCCCGCCGCCATCAAAAATGTGCCGCTGTGGGTTGCTTGCGCCGCAGATGACGAGGTGGTGGGCGTGAGCGACTCACGCGCCTTGGTGACCGCACTCCGCCGAGCGGGAGGAAATCCCATTTACACCGAATACAGCACCGGCGGACACCTCGGCGGCATACTCATGCACGTGCGGACGCCGGCCACGATCGACCGGTTTCTGGCGCAGCGGCGCGGCGTGGCCTCGACCAATGAGCCGCTCCTTTCGATCACCAGTCCGACCCAGACCGCAGTCTATGCCACGGGTGCGACAAGCCTCAATCTCGCCGGGTCCGCCGCTGCCTTGGGACAGCCAGTAACTTCGGTGACTTGGACCAACCTCGCCAACGGCGCCAAGGGCAACGCCTCCGGCACCAACGCCTGGAGCGCGACCGGCATTCGGCTCCCGGCGAACAGAACCAATCTCGTCATCGTGACCGCGACCACGACCAGTTGGGCGCCGGCCTACGGCGGCAACACGACCTTCAACGACACGCTCACCGTCCTCCAGTCGCCGCTCGGGGCCACGCTGACGTTGCAGGGCACGAGCGCCGTCCTGAACTGGGCTGGCGGCGGACCGCCCTACCGCGTGCAGCGAGCGACCGACCTGGTTGCGGGCGACTGGACCGACCTCCTGACCAACGCCGTGCCGCCCGTGCCGCTGGCCCTGGAAGGCAACGCCGCCTTCTATCGCATCATTGGACAATGAGCGGGCAGCTCGATGAACTAACAGAAGGCAACGAAGGAAACAAAGGGCGGACGCACTCTTCGTTCCCTTCGTTTGCTTCTGTGCACTCGGCTCGGCCGCGTGGGCTTGGCCAGTCGCAGCTTCTGTCGCGCTTTGTCCCTCCTTGCGGCCATCGCGAAACCCTCAACCGAAAAGGCAAAACCATGAAAGCCAAGCCAAACCGCAGTTCGATGTTCAGTGTTCAGTGTTGGATGTTCGATTTGGTCCTGACTCCGCTTCTGTTTTTGGCCACCATCGGCGCTGGCTTCGGCCAGCCCGCCGTCACTCCAGTGCCCCGTCCGGCTCGGCTCCTTTCGCATCGTCGTCGGAGCGCGCTTGGCCAAGCTGCGGCGTCGGTGCCGTGCGGCCGTTGCGAGCCTGGCTGTGAGGCGGACGAGGTCCTTCTGCTCAGCGGCTTGATGGCGCAGGATTCGCCGGCGGGTTGGTCAGAATCGTGAGCGTAAGGTTCGTCGGCCCGAAAGCGTTTTCCGGCGGCGGCATCGGCGGCAACTGCCAATCAAGTTTCATCGTCGCCAAGTGGCGGCGGATGGCGCGCAGGTCCCATACCAGCAGGAACCGTCCATCCTCCGTTGCGGTGGCGAGTTGGCCCCCGTCACGGGAAAAACAGAGCGGCTTGCCGGTGTCGAGGGTGGCGAGTTCATGCCCGTCGGAGACAGCGATCAACCGCAGACCGCTGTTGCGGCCGATGAGGAGCGCCGCCAAGAGTCCGTCGGGTGAAAACCCCATGCTCCCGAACATATCGCCGGCGCCCTCCCTGGGAACGGCCAGACCGGTGTCCCACGACGCGACCCTCCAAAAGCGATATTCCTCCGCATTGCCGGTCAGCAGCCATCGTCCATCCGGGCTGAAGGCGCAACCGGCGTTTCCCGGGACGGGCAATTCCTTGATGGGCTGCCCCGTTTGCGTCTCCCAGACCATGACGCCCGTTCCCTTCCAAGTGCCGGTGGCGAACCATTGGCCATCGGGACTGATCGATATGAAACCAGCCATGGGATGCCCCATGAGCCGCCGAGGTTGGTCGGGCCGCCTGAAGTCCAACACCAAAGCGTCGGCATTTCCCGCGCGCGTCGCGATCAAACTGTGGCCGTCGGGCGTAAGGCAGCTCTGCTCCGTGCTTTGCCTCCAGAGTTGGGCCGCTGGCCCGAGCCGCACCTCAGCGCCGGGCCGACTCCAGGCGATCGGCCACCGCTGAAGGCCAGACCAGCCACCGATGATGAGGCTTCGGCCATCGGGGTGGAGGATCACTGAACGACATTCGTTCACCGGCAGGAAGCCGAGCAGTTGATTCGCTTCCACACTCCAAAGCCGGACGCCGTCGCCGCTGGCGGTCAGAAGCAGGCGTCCATCCGGAGTGAACTGGGCCGACCACAACACCCCGGCCGGCCCGAGGCGACGGCACTCCCGCGCGGCATCGACTTCCCAAATCCCCGCTTCCTTGTGGCTCACGGTGAAGCCCAGGGCCCGATCATCGGGAGCGAAGTTCATCGGGAGGCTCTGCCCGGGCAGGCTGACCAGCAGTCGGCCCGCCTTGGGATCCCACAAGCGCGTCATGCCGTCCCAGCCATAGGAGGCCAGCAGGTCGCCGCCCTGATTGAACATCACCCCCCAGGCGGGGCTGGTGTGGCCTTCCAAAGCCGTGGGCCGCCGGTCGGCGTGGCGCATGTCCCACAAGTAAACTCGCAGGTCGCTGCAAACGGCCAGGCAGCTCCCATCTCGACTCCACGCGATCCCGCGCACGCGACCCGGATGGGCGAGTTCTCGTGCGATCGCTTGCGGCTCCAGCTCAAGAACCCGCACCGTCTGCCCTGCCGGGCTGGACACGGCCAGGCGCCGGCCCCCCGGATCGAAGCGCACGTCACCGATGTGTTGAGGCAGGGCGATGGTTCGGACCTCTTGGCGCAGCGCCGGGTCGTAAAAATGGATGACGGCATTCGTTTCACTCTTTTGGACGGCGGCGAGTTGACGGCTGTCTGGGCTAAAAGCGAGGTTGCCGAGTGCCAGCGGCTGCGACAGCACCAGGTCCCGGCGTGCCAGGTTCCAGATCAGGAGTAGGTTGGTCTCCGCGCCAAGGCAACGTTCGGCGAGCCACTGGCCATCAGGACTGAACAGGGCGTAGGCGGCTTCAGGCTTTGCCGGCCCCGCCAAAACGAACAGCTCGCGGTCGTCGTTGGCTTGGCAGACGCGGATGGTGCCGTCCTCGTCAATCCGGGCGTAGCGTTCGAAGCGCGCGTCGAAGACGAGCGAATCGCCCATCGCCAGAGGCTTGCCGAGTTTGATTTGTCTTTGCACCTGCGCGTCCGGCAGCGCGAGGCAGGCGATGGCCTCGTTGCGCAACTTGGGCGAGGGCCGGATGGCGGCGGCGTTGCTGAGCGCCACGAGGCTGTCGAACCGGCGTCCGGGCTGGCCACTCCAGCGGTTGGCACGGGCTTGGGCGAGATAGGAGCCCCAGAGCTTCTCGAGGGCGTCGCGCCGCGCCAGTTCGGCCCACCGCCATTCCGTGAGCACGCCCGCCGCTCCCGCCAGTGTCACCACCACCAGCGCCGCGATCAGGCCCGCGCGCACCGGCCGCCGCCGGCACCAGCGCCAGACCTTCTCAAAGAGATTCACCGGCCGTGCTTCTATCGGCTTGCGGCTCAGAAACCGGCCCAGTTCCTCGGCCACCGCTTGGGCGCTGGCGTAGCGCCGCGAGGGCTCCTTCTCCAAGCACTTGAGGCAGATGGTCTCCAGGTCGCGGGGCACACTGGCGTTGAGCAGCCGCGGCGATACCGGTTCCTGCTCCAATACTTGCGCCAGGGTCGTCTCCAGCGTCTCGCCCACAAACGGCGGACGCGCGGTGAGCAGGTAGTAAAGGATCGCGCCCAGGCCATACACGTCGCTGCGGACGCCCACGGTGCCGTGCCGGGCCGAGGCCTGCTCCGGCGGCATGAAACGCGGCGAACCAAAGACCTGGCCCGTCAGCGTGAGCGTCGAGTCGCCGGTCAGCCGGCGGGCCAGGCCGAAGTCGGTGACGCGCGGCTCGCCGGCTTCGTCCAAGATCACGTTGGACGGTTTGAGGTCGCGATGCAGGATGCCGCGCTGGTGCGCGTAGTGGAGCGCCTCGGCGGTCTGCTGCAGGATTTGGGCGGCGCGGGTGGAGGGCAGCGGCCCCTCGCGCACGGCCTCGGCCAGGTTCCGGCCCTCGATGTAGTCCATCGAGAAATAGTGCTGGCCCTCGCATTCGCCGGTTTCATGGATGGCGACGATGTGCGGGTGATGCAGATTGGCGGCGGCTTCCGCCTCGGCCCGGAAGCGCAAGACCATCTCCGGGCTGCCCACGCGCCCGGGCTGGATCATCTTGACGGCGACGATGCGGTTGAGCCTGAGCTGGCGGGCTTTATAGACCACGCCCATGCCGCCCTCGGCGATTTTCTCCAGCAACTCGTAGTCGCCAAACCGGCCGGGGGTGACGAGTGGGGAGTGAGGAGTGACGGGTGAATCTGCGGGGCGATCCGAAGCGATTTCTCCGTGACAGGCGGGCGGCTGGAGGGCCTGGGCCAGCAGACACGCGGGGCAGAGCCCACCGGGCGCTCGCGGTGGGAGCGCTCTGCCACATCGGTCACACAGTCGCGTCGCGCTCATGGACGCTGATCGGTTTCGTCACACTCTACCACTACCGTACAGAAGCAAAAACGGCGGAAAGTAACGGGCCGGCTCGCAGTCGCGGCTTCAGCCGGTCGAACTTCTGTCGTCACCAAACGGCGCGGCGGAGGTTTCGCGCCTTGCCCGTGCGCCAACCCGCCGCTTGAAGGCGGGACTACGAACTGCTCAGGATGCTGAACAGGTGGCGGATTTCGTCCTCGACTTCCTCCGGGCTGGTAACTGTCTGGGCGATCTCTTCGCGGAGCAAGCGTTGGTAGCGATGGCGCAGGCGCTGCACTCTCATCTTTAGCGCCGCTTCCGTCACCCCGAACTGCGCCGCCAGGTCGGGGTACGACTGGCCTCCGTCTTCGCCGATGAGGAATCCTTTGAGCGCCGCGAAGGAATCGCCCTTGCCCGCGCTTTCGGAATCGTGTTCCAGGCGCTGCATGACCCGTTCGAGCAGCACACAGGCCCAGCGCTGTTCGTAGAGCTTCTCGGGGGTCAGGTCGGAAGCGAGGTCCTCCCCATACCAGCGCTCGGCTTGGCCGGTGTCGAGGGACAGAAAGTGCGCCTGCCCGCCGCGTTTTTGGCTCCGGGCCTTGTCCCACTCGTTGGCCAGGAAGTGATTCAAGGCTCCGAGCAGGAACGACCGGAAGCGGCCCTTGGCACGGTCCACCTGGTGCAGGAAGTCCTTTTCAAGAAAGCGGACGAAGAAGCTCTGGAGGAGGTCCTCAGCGTCGTGCGCGCTGCGGCCCTGTCGGCGCACGTAGGCGTAAAGCGGATACCAGTAGGCGCGGCACAACTCCTCAAGGGCCGCGGCGGCTTGCGGCGATGCCGGTTCGCGGGCGGCGAGCACCACGCTCCAATGGGTCGTAGCAAAAGTGGACGTTCCGACATTCATCGGCGCGACTCCTGCCAGGAGAAGCCAGCGTGCAGCCTATCCCTGCCAAGACCAGCGTCAAGCCCGTTCTACAGGCAGGTTCACCGCAGCGACTGTAGCTTTATAGGGAAGTCAGCCGATGGCTAAGAGCCGAGCGCCGACGGGCTGGGGCGTGGGAAAGCGGCAGCCCCCATCACTCGTTGATTGTAGCACGTCACGCCCGGCCGGCGGTTTCGAGGTATCTTTTGCGCCATTCCGCCCGGGAGAGTTTGCCGCGTTCATTGGTCCCGAGGGATGCCACAAACCACCATTGGCGGGGCACCTGCCAGGCCGGCAAGCTCGCCATCAGGAACTGCCTCAGCGTTTCGCTGGTCACGTCCGTCCTCACCGCCAGGCAGGCCACGATGCTCTCGCCGCGCTCGGCCTCGGCGCTGGGCACGCCGAACACCAGGCATTCGCGCACCCGCGGGTGGGCGGCCAAAGCCCGCTCGATCGTCTCCGGCGGCACCTTGCGCCCGGCGACGTTGATCTGGTCGCTCGCCCGGCCACGCAGATAGATCAGCCCGAAGCAGATCTCGGCCAGGTCGCTGGTGTGAAACACGCCTCCGCGCAGAGTGGCGGCCGCCTCCGGCCAGTAGGTCTCGGCCACCGCCCCGCTGCGCACTTCCAGGCAACCCTCTGCGGTGACAGACACTGCCACGTTCCGCAGCGGCGAACCGACACACGCGCCGTCCAGGCGCGGCCCGGCCGTGGCGTCGTAGGCGATGCCCCCGCACTCGGTGCTGCCGTAAAAGTTGTGGATTTTCAGCCCGCGCATCGCAAAGACGTTCTGCTCCAAGGCCAGCGGGAGGGGCGCGCCGGCCGAAATCCCCAGCCGCACCTGGGCCGGGATGGCATCGGCCGCCTGCCAGGTACGCCAGAGGGCGGGCACGGCGGCCAAAGTGAGCGCGCGGGCGCTGGCGGCGGCGCGCCGCACCGCCTCGGGCAGCGCCGCCCCCACCAGGACCAGCGGAATCCCGTGGAGCAGCAGCGGCAAGACCAGGTTCGAAAAGCCGTAGGAGTGGGCCAGGGAGATCACCCCCAGGTTCGGCCAGTCGGCGCGCAGACCCATGGTGGTGACGATGTTCTGAGCGTCGGCCAGCAGTTGCGCCGCCGTGAACGCAACCAGCCTGGGCTCGCCGGTGGTCGCGGAAGTCGTTTTCAGGTGCACGACGCCCGCCGGCAAATCGCCGGCCAGGACTGGCGCCGCTTGGTCGGGTTCCAGGGGACAGACCACCTGGTTCGCACGCCACGCGCGCAGCACCGTGAAGATAAACTCAGCGGAAACTCCGCGCGGAAAGGCCACCGGCCCTGGGCTGGCGGCCCCGGCCTCCCCGGCGGAGGCCAGTTCACAAAACGTCCACCGCCGGCCCGTGGTCAAATCGGTCAAGGCGATTTGGTCCCGGCCGGCGCGCGCAATTTGCTGCCATCGCTCGTAGAGCATTGCCATTTTGAAATTGGTAAGGCATGAGCCGCTGGCCGTCATTGGGCTTGGCCTTTGGCGTCCGGTCTGGGGTTTGGGGTTTCCGGGGCCGGCCCGGCTTCCAGCTTTTTGCGCACGTCTTCATTGGGCTCCAGCGCCAGCGATTTGCGCCAGGCCTCACGGGCCTTGTCCGGCTGTCTGAGGGTGGCGTAAATGTCGCCGAGGTGGTCGAAGACGGCGGGGTCGGGTTCCTCGAGCAACTGGCAGGCCCGGAGCAGGTAATCCAGGGCCTGTTCGGGCTGGTGGAGTTTGAACAGGACCCAGCCCAGGCTGTCAAGGTAGGCGGCGTTTTTGGGTTCGGCCTTGAGGGCCTTCTCGATGAGCTGGCGGGCCTGGTCGAGTTTCATGTCGTGCTCGGCCCACATGTAGCCAAGGTAATTGAGCGCCTCGGCAAAGTCCGGGGCGAGCTGGAGGCATTTTTCAAAGTGTTTTTCGGCTTGGGCATAATCGCCCTTGCGCTCGTAGGCGGCGCCGAGCTGGAAAAAGAAGTATTGATTGAGCCGCTTGGGTTCCGTCACCTGGGCGATGACTTCGGCCCTGGTGAAGTGTTCCAGGGCGCGCGTGTAGTCTTTGTCGCGGCTGTAAGCCAGGGCGGTCAGGAACTCGAGCACGAAATTCTGCGAGTTGCGCGCGAACTTCTGGCGGGCCTGCTCGAGTGTGGCCAGGGCCTGGCGGGTCTGTTTGAGGTCCAACTGCGCGCTGGCCAGGTCATAATAGGCCTGTTCGAAGCCCGGGCTGAGCAAGATGGTCTTGCTGAAGTACTCAGCGGCCTGGGCCCATTGCTTGGCGTCAAAGGCGATGGTCCCCAGGTAATAGTAGGCCGCCGGATTGGCTGGGTCGTCGTCGACCATGGCCTGGAGTTGCTCGACGGCGTGCTGGCGGTCGGAGGTGCGCAAGTAGATGTCGGTGAGCTTGGCGTGGACGCGCTCACGGAAGAGCGACGCCTCGGGCAGCCGGTTGAGCAAATCCAGGTAGAGTTGGGCCGCCCGCGGAGTATCGCCGAGGAGGTTGAAGCTGTCCGCCAGCATCAAGCGCAAGGCGGGCGCCTGGGGGTTCAGCCCGGCCACGCGCTGCAAGACCTCCAGCGCGTGGCTATGGGCCTTGTCCTTGTGCG
Organism: Verrucomicrobiota bacterium; assembly: GCA_049518415.1. GTDB lineage: Bacteria > Verrucomicrobiota > Verrucomicrobiia > Limisphaerales > UBA8199 > CAVQND01. The sequence goes on along the minus strand of JBEKRX010000014.1, from coordinate 42,307 downwards.
CCGGCACTTGCACGGCCAGGTTCAGATACAACTCGCCCAGGCCCATCAGAAACTCCGGGTCGGCCGAGGGCTGCCGCGCCGCCTCATCCAAGACCTTGAGGGCCTCCTGGGGTTGCTTGCCTTGCAGATAGGTCAGGCAGAGGTTCCGATAGCCCGCCAGCAGCCCCGGCGCCTTCTTGATCGCCTTGCGGTTGGCGGCCACGGACTGCTCGGTCTTGCCCAGTTCCGCATAGATGAGGCCCAGCCGGGCAAAGATCGCGCCGGACGCGCTGGGCTGAGCGGCGGCGCGGCTTGCCACTTCGAGCGCCTTATCGAATTGCTTCCTCTGCAAGAACCGCCGGGAGATGTCGAGCGCCAGCGTTTCGTTGGCGGGGTCCATCCGCGCGGCCTGGTAGTACTCCTCCAGGGCGGCGGCGGTCTCACCCTTCATCTCCTGAACCACCCCGGCCCCGTAATGGGCATGGGCCTGGACCGCCTTTTCCAAGGGCAACTCCCCAGCCTCGGCCCGCGGCGGGGGAGCGGCCTTGCTGGCCGGCCGGGCGGCCTGACGCCGCGCCGCGGCTGAGCCGCAGCCGCTCACCAGCCCACTGCCCAAGACCAGGACCAACCCCCAATGCCCATGACGATTCACCATATTGAGTCGCAACCTCCCGTCCAACCCTTGAGCGGGTCGCGCCGACACAACCGCTTGTCAACCCCGGCCAGCGGGGGGATTACCTCTGCCAAGTGCGCTTCTTGTGGCGATTCGCGCGCAACTTCTTGCGGCGCTTGTGCTTGTTAATCTTGGCTTTTCGGCGTTTCTTTAATGAACCCATAATTATGTCGGTATTCCTGCTGTCAAATCGGCTCTGCCACCGGGCAGTGTGCGGCATCGCGGCCTGATTGCAACGCCAAAGAACTTCAATACACCACCTTATTCAATGGGTACTCAATGATGCCCTCGGCCCCGGCGGCCTTCAAGGCCGGGATCAACTCCCGCACCACATGCTCGTCGATGATCGTCTCGACCGCCACCCAGCCTTCCTGGCTCAAGTTGGCGATGGTCGGGTTGCGGAGCGCCGGCAGGCTCTGGAGCAGCCGGGGCAGGTCCTGGCGCGCGATGTTCATCTTCAAGCCCACCTTCAGCTCAGCCTCCAGGGCCCCTTTGAGCAACAGGGCTATCCGCTCGATCTTCTGCCGCTTCCACGGGTCCTTCCACGACTCATGGTTGGCAATCAACCGGGGCGTCGAGCAGAGCAAGGTGTCCACGATCCGCAGTTTGTTGGCCCGCAGGGACGAACCCGTCTCGGTTAAATCCACGATGGCATCCACCAGTTCGTGGGCCTTCATCTCGGTCGCCCCCCAGGAGAACTCCACCTCAGCCTTGACCTTATGCCGGCGCAGGTACTTTTTGGTCTGGTTCACCAGTTCCGTGGCGATGCGTTTGCCTGCCAAATCCTTGACCGACTTAATGGGCGAATCCTCCGGCACGGCCAAGACCCAACGCGCCGCCTGCCGGGTCGCCTTGTTGAACTGCAACTCGCCCACCTCGTGGACTCGCGAGCCATTCTCCTGAATCCAATCGTGGCCGGTGATCCCGCAATCCAGGAAACCATGCTCGACATAGCGGCTGATTTCCTGGGCCCGAATCAGCCGCAACTCCAATTGCTGGTCATCGACATAAGGGATGTAGGACCGCGGGCTGACCGAGATGTTGAAACCCGCCTTGGCCATCTTTTCGATGGTGGCTTCCTGGAGACTGCCTTGCGGCAATCCAAACCGTAATACCTGTTTGTCATCGTCGCTCATCATGAGACCTCGGCTTGAACCGCGGCCGGCCGCCCGCGCCGGCCCCCTGCCCCGTGGGCCGAACCCGCTTCCGCCCTTGCCCGCGGAACGCGCCCGCATTATCTGCCATCAGCCCCCATAAATCCACTTTTTTCTTCGGCTCAGAGGTAGAGCGCGGCCTTGAGTTCCCGGACCACGACACCCATGAGCGGGTGGCGCTGGGCGGGCTGCGTTTCCAGGCAACGCAGGATGATCCGCTCCAGGTTGGGCGGGATATCAGGATTGTGCTGTCGCGGCGGGACAAACTCGGAGCGATCCAGTTCCAGCTTCAAGATCTCCGCCGGAGTATCTCCCGGAAACGGCTTGTGGCCGGTCAGCAGTTCATAGGCGGTCACCCCGTAAGCGAAGATATCGACATGATGGGTAATGGGTTGGCCGCGGAGTTGTTCCGGGGCCATGTAGGCCGGCGTGCCGGGGTTCTTTTTCGACATTTTCCTGGGTTTGTCCGGGATCGGCTGGGCGAGGTCGAAGTCAATCAGCCGGACGCCGCCATTGCGGGTGACGAGGACGTTTTCGGGCTTGAAATCCAGGTGCATGAAGCCGTTGCTGTGCATGTGCTCGAGGCCCGCCGCCATATCGATCAGGATCTGGGCCACATTGTCCACCAGCACCGGGTCCTGGCGGGCCGAGAGCTCTTTGAGGTTGTCGGCCTCCACATATTCCATGAGGCAATAAAGCCGCCCCTGGATTTTGCCGTGCTCCACATAGCCGATGATCCCTTCGTGACCGTTGAGCCGGGCCAGGATTTCGCAACCGCGGACGAAACGGCGGCGGGCGAAGTAATTGAACCGGAGGCGCTCGTGCATACGGCGGAGGGCGTAGGCCTTGTGGCTCTCGTCGGTCGCCAGCCAAATATCCGCCATGCCGCCGCTGTTAAGCATTTCCTGGAGATAAAAGCGCCCGAACGGCCCCGGCGAGGGCGTCGAGCTGGAACCGGTGTCTTTCAGTGGGCCAACCACCGAGACTATTTACCATGCGCCAGCTTGCGATGCCAAAGGTTTTCTTGGAGAAGCCCATTGCGGGCGGCAACGCTTGCCGCTAAACTGTTCGCTTGAAAACCACCTCCGGCAAGGCCCGGAGGATGGGCTTGAGCGAGGCCGCTATGAGCACGTTCGTCGAGTGGGTCAAGGGCTGGGTCAACGCCGGGCTGGCATTGGTCTATCCAGAGGTCTGCCAGCTCTGCGGCGTGGGGCGCGCCACGCCGGCCGAGGGGTTTGTGTGCGCCGGCTGCCGGGGGCAAGCGCGGTTCATCGAGCCGCCGTTCTGCGAGCGCTGCGGCCGGCCTTACCAAGGGGAGGTGAGCGGCCCCTTCGAATGTGCCGCCTGCCGGGAAGCCGGGTGGCCGTTTTGTAGCGCGCGCTCAGCCGTGGTGGCGCGGGACGGCGTGCTGGAGGCCATTCGCCGCTACAAGTACCGGCGGGCGCTTTGGTTCGAGCCTTTTCTGGCCGGGTTGCTTATCAGCCGGGCGGCGCCCGCCCTGGCGGCCGGGCCATGGCACTGGCTGGTGCCCGTGCCGCTGCACCCGACCAAACACCGGCAACGGGAATTCAACCAGGCGGAGCGGCTGGCGGACCGGCTCAGTGAGGCGACGCGGATTCCGGTGCACAAGGGATTGCTCCGGCGCGTGGCCCCCACCCCCACGCAGACGCTCCTGAGCCGCCCGGAGCGCCTGGCCAACATGGGCCGCGCTTTTGCCCTGCGCCGCGGCGCGCGTTTGCACGGCCAACGCCTCGTCCTGGTCGACGACGTCTTGACCACCGGCGCCACCACCGGCGCGTGTGCGGGGGTCCTGCTGGCCGGCGGGGCGGGCGAAGTTTGCGTCTGGACAGTCGCCCGGGGAATTTGAATATTATCCCGCGACGCTTGAAATGAAGACCATCGTGAATGCGCGCAAACTCGCCCCGGGTCTCTTGGCCCAGCCGCGCTTGGCCAACCCGCAACCCTCCTGAGCATGGCTACCTCTTCCTTCACGAAAAAGACGCTCGGCCTGGAAACAGTCGAGCCGGCGGTCACGCCCCCGCCGGTCACCGGAAACACCCCTTTCGCCAAGAAGCCCAAGCTCGCCTCGGGCAAACCCCGGAAACGGGACATTCCCGAGGGACTCTGGAGCAAGTGCCCCAAATGCGCCACCATGGTCTTTGACAAGGAACTGGACGAGAACCTCAAGGTCTGCCCGCATTGCCAGCACCATTTCCCCATCGGCTCGCGCGAGCGCATTCATTCCCTGGTCGAGACCTGCACCTTCGAGGAGATGGACGCCGAGATGACCAGCGTGGACGTCCTCAGTTTTACCGGCGCCGCCTCTTATATCTCGAAGCTGGAGAAGTACCAGCTCGAGACGGGGCTCAAAGATGCGGTGCTGACCGGTCTTTGCAGCATCGGCGAGCACCGGCTGGGACTCGGGGTGATGGATTTCAAGTTCCTCGGCGGCTCGATGGGCTCGGTGGTGGGCGAAAAGCTGACCCGGCTGATCGAGCGGGCCACCGAAAAGGAGCTGCCGCTCATCATCATTTCCACCAGCGGCGGCGCCCGCATGTATGAGGGCATGTTCAGCCTCATGCAGATGGCTAAGACCTCCGCCGCCCTCGCCTATCACGCCCAAGCCCGCCTCCCCTATGTCAGCGTCCTGACCGACCCCACCACCGCCGGCGTCATGGCCAGCTTTGCCAGCCTCGGCGACCTTATCCTCGCCGAACCGGGCGCCATGATCGGTTTCGCCGGACCGCGCGTCATCAAAGACACGACCCAGGCCGAATTGCCGCCCGGTTTCCAGACCGCCGAATTCCTCCTCGACCACGGCCTGATCGATGCCATCGTCTCTCGCAACGAGATGAAAGCGCGGCTGATCGACTACGTCAATTACCTGACCAGCGCCAGATGCTCGAGGGCGGACCAACGCTGAAAAACCGTTCCAAGGTCACAAGGCCTGCAACGCTGCATAGCCACGGAGGTAACTATCTTGCGAGGCTGCGCCTCAGGCCACCTCTGGAATCGAGTCCCGATTCGGAATCGGGATTCATTGAGAATTGAGTATTGGGTATTGCTTATTGGTCATTGAGTCCGCAGTCCGAAAGTTCATTCGGCGTCATCCGCGGGCATTCTTCAATAACCAACGATCGTTTTTCTCCCGATTCGGAATCGGGACTCAATTCACCTAAAAGTCCCGATTCCGAATCGGGATTGCAATCGCAGCGAAACTTGACCTGATTACAACGACTTTTGCCGGTCAAGAGCTCTATGTAACGTCGTAACCATGCAACCCTTTTAACCTATAAGGCTCTGAGGCCGACGGTGGTTTCGATGATGCCCTTGGCGATGGCGTGGCGGGTCAGGCCGGCCACGTCGTGAATGCCCAGCTTGTTCATGACTTGCTGCCGGTGTTTCTCGACGGTCTTGATGCTGATGCACAATTCGGCGGCGATCTGCTTGTTGGCGCGGCCCTCGGCGATGAGCTGGAGCACTTCGGCCTCGCGGGTGGTGAGATAATCGGCCCGTTTCCGGGCGGGCCGGCCGCTCACGAAGGCCTGCCGGCATTGGTCGCGGAGGCGCTTGGCAATCGAGGGGCTGAAGAAGGCGTTGCCCTTGTGGGCCTCGCGAATCGCTTTGAGCAGGTCGTTGGCGGCGGTCTGCTTGACGAGGTAGCCGGCCACGCCGGCCTCGGTCAACTGCTGCACGTATTCATCATCGCTGTAAGAAGAGAGGATGAGCACTTTTGTGGCCGGGTTGGCGCGGGTGATTTGGCGGGTGGCCTCCAACCCGTTGAGCACCGGCATGGCGATGTCAATGACCGCCACGTCCGGGCTGAGTTGCTTGACCATTTGGACGGCCTGGCGCCCGTTTTCCGCTTCGCCCACAATCTCCAGGTCTCCCTCCGCAGCCAACAAGGCCCGCAGTCCTTGTCGAACCACCGTATGATCGTCGGCCAGGAGCACTTTAATCTTTTGCATAGGGCCAAAGAGCTGGTTCGTAATAAACTTAAAGCGCGCTTCCCGAACTGTTTGCCAGCCTCTTACGCCTTCGGCGGTCTGCCAGCTATAGGGTAAAACCCTACTCCGAATTGGCCTTCAGCCACTGGCGAATCGCCGCCGCCTGCGGCAGATGGGGTTCGCGCGCCAGGACATCCTGGTAGTGCTGGCGCGCTTTGGCCGGCTGCTGCAACTGTTGCGCGTAGAGGTTGGCCAACGCCAGGTGCGCGCGGGTTTCGTTGGGGCGAGCGGCCAGCAGCTTTTCCAGCTCGACCACGGCGTCGGCCAGGTAATTGGCCTGGTTGAGGACCAGGGCGAAATTGTAGCGGGCGTCAGGCGAATCAGGTTTGATGGCCAGCGCCTGCTCATAGGCTGCCAGGGCTGCCGGCCAAAGACCTGCTTCCGTGGCCGCCAGGCCGAGGTTGTAATGCGCCTCAAAAAAGGCGGGGTCCAGTCCCGTGGCCAGGCGATAGGCCTCCAAGGCCTCGGGCAGCCGGTTGGCCCGTTGCGCCTGCAATCCCTGGTCGAACGCGCGTTGCGCTTGAGCGTGATTGCCCGGCAACGGTTTGGGGGGGCGAAGATAGGCGTATCGGGGGCCGGTTGGCCGGGCTGAGGCTGGGCCTGCCTTGGCCGGTCCGGCGGCAGTGGCGGTGAGTGGCGGGTCGCGGGCCGCTTTCAAGACCGGCTCCGCCGGCAAGGTGACACGCTCGGTGCTCGCCCTGGGCGGGGGCGCCCCTGTCAGACCCGGCCTCGGCAAAGAGGGGACGGCTGTGGACTTGGGGGCATTTGTGGCCGGCGGCGGTCTTGGCGGGCCGGCGCTGCGGGCAACGCTCGGGCTGGGGTTCGTGGGGGCGGGTCGCGGCGGGGGCCCAGGCCGATTGGTTTGGGCAGGGTCGGTTGCGGGGGCTGGGTGGGCGGGGGGATTGAGTTCCTGTTCGAGCTGGCGGGCGGCGGCGGCCACGGCTTCGGCGTTGGCCGGGGCCGGCTTCAGGGCCAGGTAGTCGTGGTATCTCTCCAAGGCCGCCTTGCGCTCGCGCAAATACTGGTGGGACACAATGGCCAGGTTGAGCAGGGCCGGTGCATACTGCGGCTGGGCTTTCAAAGCGCTGGCAAAAAATGCCGCCGCATCGGCAGGACGCCCGCGCTGCACCCGAACCAAGCCCAAGCCGTTCAAGCCTTCCGGGTTCTGCGGACTGCACCGCAGGGCTTCGCCAAAACTCCTCTCGGCAGCGGCCAGGTCGCGCAAGCGCATTTGGACGGTGCCCAGTTTGAGGAGGCCCTCGACCCAATTGGCCCGGCGCAGGGTGCAGGCGGTCAGCTCGAGCCTGGCCCCCTCGAGTTTGTTTTCCTCCAGCCACAGGCAGCCCAGGTTGTAGTGCGCCTCGGTCAAATCCCGATCGTATTGGAGGGCGCGCCGGTAGGCGCTTTCGGCCTCGGCGGGCTGGCTGGCGTAATGGCAGGCCAGGCCCAGGTAATTCCAGGCCAGGGCATTGGTCTTGAGGAGGGCGGTGGCGGTCTTCAATTCCTCCACGGCCCGGCCCGGACGCCCTTGTTCGAGCAACCGTTTGCCCGCCAGCAAGGCGCGCGGGCCGGGCGGACTGCAACCGGCCAGCAAGGCGGCCAGCATCAGTAGCAGGGCCAGCTTCCGGCCTGGATTTTTGATGGTCAGCATCAACGGTGGTGGTAACATTCCCAACCTGACGTGTCAAGAAACGCACTGTTGACAGACCATTGGGCAGGCTGGCCGCCCACCCAGGGCCGAGCTGCGCCCAAAGGGCATTCGGCCCTCGGTTGGGCCTGGCCCTTTGGGGCCAGGGCGGCGGTGTGGGGCTGGCTGCTGCTGGTCGGGTGCGGGCCGGGCCCGGCGGCCGAACCGCTTTGGGTGGCGGGCCCCCAGGCCCGCGTGGTGACGGTGCAGGACCCGGAGGCGACCCAGGCCTTCGAGCCGCGCGCTGAGCGAATTCAAGTCATGGTCGAGCGCGCCATTACCAACCTGACCGGCAAGGCGACCGTGCCCGAAGCCTGGCGCAGCCTGGTGGGCACGCACGACGTGGTCGGCATCAAGGTCTATTCGCTGCCCGGTCCCAACAGCGGCACCCGCCCGGCGGTGGTGGCGGCGGTGGTCCAGGGCTTGCTCGCCGCCGGCCTGCCTCCCAGACAGATCGTGGTCTGGGACCGGCAGACCGCCGATTTGCGCCTGGCGGGCTTTTTTGACTTGTCCAATCGTTGCGGCATTCGCGTCGAGGGCAGCGCCGACGCCGGCTACGACAAAAACACCTTTTACGACAAGGCGCTGCTGGGAAGCCTGGTTTGGGGCGACCTGGAATTCGGCAGCAAAGGCAACGGCGTCGGGCGCAAGTCTTTCGTTTCCAAGCTGCTCACCCGGCAGATCACCAAGATCATTAATATCGCCCCGCTCCTGAACCATAACCTGGCGGGGGTCTGCGGCAATCTCTACAGCCTGGCTATTGGCAGCGTGGACAACGTCCTCCGTTTCGAATCCGACCCCGATGCCCTGGCCGAGGCGGTTCCCGAGATTTATGCCCTCGAGGCGCTGGGCGACCACGTGGTGCTCAATATCACCGACGCTTTGGTCTGCCAGTACGAAGGCGGCGAGCGCGGCCTGCTGCACTACTCCACGGCCCTGAACGAGCTGCGCTTCAGCACGGACCCCGTCGCCTTGGATGTCCTTTCCCTGCAGGAACTGGACCGGCAGCGGCTGGCCGCCCGCGCGCCCGCCGTCAAGCCGAGCCAGAAACTCTACACCATCGCCGCCCTCCTGGACCTCGGCATCTGCGACCCGAAAAGAATCGTGGTGGAGCGACTGAAATGAGCCTTGCCTAACCCCAGGATACCCATCCTCCCGGGCCAGGAGCAGCGTCTTGCGAAAGGGGAGGAGGTTTCTGCGCGGATGCTCAGAACGGCGCCAGCAGCGGAATGAGCTGCCGCCCGTGTCGGCGGTAGATGCGGAAATCGCGGTCAGCGGTGAAGACCTGGCTTTCGGGCGCCAGTTCGCTCATGCGCACCAGGCAGGCGTCGGCCAGGCTCATGGGTAGATTGGCATACTTGCGCATCAGGCGTCTCAGGTCAGGCCAGTGTTCCTCGGCCGAAAACTGCACAAGGACCTTGCCCCGCTCCAGGGCTTCAAGGATCGGATCACTGGGCAATCCGTCATCGTGGAGCAAGAACACCGCCTCGGAGATCACGGCTTCGCACGTGAGGAGCGGCTGCGTGATGCGGTTGAACTGCGCGCTGGCCCAGGCGTGGTACTGGTCCGCCCGGTTGAAGAAGGCGACCAGTGGTCCCGTGTCGCAGATGAACCTAGCGCCGACCATAGCCCCTGAGCGGACGGGTGCTCAGGTCTTTCGAGCCGCTCACACAGCCGCAGAGGTCGGCGAGCGCCTGGCCCAGGCTGCCATCGGGCTGGGCTTGCTGCCGCTTGATGAGGTCACGGATGATGCCGCCTTTAGAGCGCCTCAGCGTCTTGGCCTGCCTGTCCAGCCACGCCTCCTGCTCCGGCTCGAGCTTGATCGTCAATGTCGTCACGGCGGCAAGATAATACCCAAGCGGCATCCAGGCAAGACCAGGCGCGTAGCGGATGGAAATCGCCCCACCGCTCCCGGCGTTCTTCGTCTTCCCGTTTTCAGACACGTGTTCTGAGTCGCCATATCGGCCCGGTCGTACTCTGCCCCTGCTGTTAGTACAAGGCAGGAAAGGGGGGCGGAGGGCGGGTTGGGTTGCTCGCGAATGCCCCTGGGCCTCGACGGTTTGGGAGCGGTTATTGGAGGGAGCAGCCCTCGGCGGGACCAGGGAAGCCCTTGGCTGGGCCGAGGAGAGCGACAAAGCGTTGTGCTGAGTTGTGCCATTCCTTTTAGACCGCGGCGCGGCCAGTTTTTTGGCAAAAATGGCCAATGTCGCCAATGCAGCCAATGTGGCCAATGCAGTGTCGGGATGCGCCCCATTGCCTGACCATCACCGGCCTGGCGCCAGTTCCTGATGCGCGCCTTCCATCATCCGTGCCGGCAACTCCGCCTCCCGCGTCAACCTCCGCCGGCGGAAAGGACTCCACAGCAATTTGACGATGTCCGACGTCTTCATGTGGCGGCCCAAGGTGCGCAGCAGCTTCCACGTTCGGAACGGGCGCTGCAGGATGCGCCGCGCAAACAGCGAGGCGTAACCTTTGGCCCGCAATCGGTTCACCACCGCGCTCGGCAGCGCCGTCGGGTCAATGTCCGTGCACTTAAACCATTTGTGCCAATCCCGCGCGTCGTCAATGATCCCGCGCTCGACATACTCCTGCCAAAGCGGTGTCCCCCGGTAGGCGCATAAACGGTTGAAGCAAAAAGTGTCCAGCTCCAGCCGGGCCGCCAAGCGGAAGCTCGCCGCAATATCCGCGGCCGTTTCGCCGGGAGAACCCACCACAAAAAAGCCGTGGACCCTCGCCATGCCGCAGCGCTTGGCGGCGCTGACCGCCTGCTCGACTTGGGCGGGGGTTTGCTTTTTCTTCAGCCGGTCCAGCACCTTTTGCGTGCCCGCCTCCACGCCAAACGCCAGGAAATCGCAGCCCGCCTGCCTCATGAGCGGCAGTTGCTCAATGCCCACCGAATCCACCCGCCCTTCGCAGCCCCAGTGGAACTTGAGTTTGCGTTCAATGATGCCGTTGCAGATTTGGTTAATGCGCTGGCGATTGATCAGAAAGTGATCGTCGGTGAGGTAAATCGAGCGATAGCCCAGGTCATTCAGCTCCTGCAATTCTCCCAGCACGTGCGCCGGCGAACGGCTCCGCCAGCGGCCCTCGCCCAGCGACGGGATATCACAATAAATGCAGCCATACGGGCAGCCCCGCGAGGTCTGCACCGTGCAGAACTTATCCAACGAGAACACCGCCGGCACGTCCAGCGGCAAGGATTCGATGTAATCAATCGGCAGGCTCGTCCGGTCGGGATACGGAAACCGATCCAGGTCCCTGAGCAGTGGACGCGGCGGGTTCCGGACCACCTCCTCCCCCCGGCGCCAGACCAGGCCCGCCACCGCGCCCGGCGTGTCGAGGTGTTCCAAATAATCGGGCAACAGCTCTTCGCCCTCACCCACACCCACGCAATTGATCGCCAGGCAATCTTCCAGAATTCGGTCGGCATTCAGGGTCGCGAACACCCCTCCCGCAATGATCGGAACCCCGGGCGCCTCCGCCTTGAGCCGCTGGGCCATGCGCTTGACCGCCGGATAAGTCGTGGTCGACAGGAAAGACAGCGCGATGGCATCAGGAGGTTCTCGCGCGGCCGCCTGGGCGATGTGTTGAGCCTGCATCTGGGGGTGGCACGTGTCGAACATCCGCACCCCGTGTCCGCGCTGGCGCAGCACCGGCGCCAGCGTCTGGATTCCCAGGGGGGGAAATGCCATAACCCTCACCCGCCCGTTGTCGGACCTCGACCGGCTGAACTCCTCAGGCAGCAGCCGGCAAAAATCATCGTCGCCTACGAATACGAGGAAGATGTTCACGCCTAACCATGCAACTGCCGCTTCAGTTCGGCCAACATCTGGTTGAAGAAGGCCGCGCCTTTGGGGGTGTTCGTCACCGTGCCATCGAAGTTTACCAGCGTGGGAAACGAGCTCTGGGTGGGAACGTCGTAATACGGCAGAACGGCCCTAATCCCGCCGGGTTGCCCCAACCGCGAGTAAGAGTCCTGCACGTGGATTTGCCTGGTTAGAGTGATCTTGTAGCCGAGCTTGGCCAGAAGCTCCTCGTAAGAATTCACGGCCCTCACCCCTTCCCAGAGCCCCTCCTGGCCGGGAGATACCTTGTCCAGGACGGCCTTCAGGCCCTGAAACGCCTCCCGCGACAAAATGCGCTCAAACCTCTGCCGCTCTGTTTCGCTGCCTGTCTTGCCCGGGTCGCTAGCCATACAGAATGGGTCGAGGGTTGCGGGCCAGCCTGGCCGCAACGGCGGTTGGAGTTAGGGCCGGGATCGGCCCCCGCCTCTGGAACCGCCGCCCCGAGGGCCTTCTTCGCGCGCGCGCGCCTCGTTCACCGTCAGCGCGCGGCCTTTCCAATCCCGCCCATTCAACGCCAGGATCGCCGCCTTCGCTGCTTCCGGCGTGTCCATCGTCACGAACCCGAAGCCGCGCGCGCGGCCGGTCGCTTTATCCATGATGATGGTGATCTCGTTCACCGGACCCAGTGGCGAAAACAAGTTCCGCAAGTCGTCTTCCGTCACGTCGAAGGGGAGATTACCCACATAAAGTTTTGTGCTCATAAGGCAACTGAGTCAGACCTGCTGCTTCTTTCCAGGGGTTCCCGAACGTCGGGTTTCAAATCATCACTGAACACTCATTCAACTGAGGATCTTCCCGCCTGCAAATCGGCGCGGTGGCTGTTTGTAGGGGCAGCTTACGCCAAGCGCCCGCGAATACAACAAAAAAAATGCCCCTCCCGCCGGCTGCGCTGTGGCAGGCCTGATCGCCAGGGAATCTAGTCCTCCCTGCGGTCGGTCACCGGCACGGCGAAGTTCAGGCGCGCGTCGGCGAATGTCCCGAGAATCTGCATATCGGCGACCTGGTGGTTGAGGCAGAAGAAAATCGCCTCCAGCCCCGTTCCAAACACCCGCGCCCGCTCGGGCTTGGCCGTCCAGCCACCGCCGCCCCCCACGTATTTCAATGTCATTTTGTTTTGCAGTAATATATTCATAACACCTGCCGCCGCACTTACGCACCGCCGAGCACCTCCCTTTTGCGGTTCAGCCGACGCAGAAAGTCCACCTCCGAAGCGGCCTGGAAAAGTCTGGCTGGTTCATTCGCTACCATACCCCAGGAGTGGCCCTTCCGCAAGGGCGCGAAATAGGGTTCCCTCGTTCAGACCCGGCACACCCGTGCCCGACTGCGGGGGCGGCGGGACCAGGGTGACACTGGCGCCGACACCGGGGGGCCTTTCAGAGAAGGCGTCGTGGCGAGACGCCCGCGCGGGCAGGCGGGACGCCTGCCCCACTGCCGCTGCCCGCCTGGTTCGTGGTCCCAAGGCGCACTACGGCCCGAGCTTTACCCGGTAGAAACGCTGCCGGTTGGTGGCCGCCGGATCGAGGACCAGGAATGAATTCACCGGCGCGTTGGTGACCAGGAGCGTCAGCCAGTTGGGGGAGCTTAGATTGGTGGACACTTGAATCGTGCAGGTTTGGCCGGCGACGCCGTTGACCTGGAATTGGAATTGGCGAGCCAAAGGCCGGGCCGGGAGACTAAGAGTTGGCCGGGCGGTAATAACCATGCCAAAGGACCGGCTCACCGAGGCATAGTTGGCGTCGGTTACCTGCACGAAGAAGTTGAAGGTGCCATTGGTGAGCGGTGTGCCCCAAATGAGCCCGGTTGCGTCCAGCGATAGCCCCGGGGGCAGGTTGGCCGAGCCTAGAGCCAGGGACCAATAGTAAGGCGGTTGCCCGCCGGTCGCGCCGAGCCGGGCGCTGTAAGCGACCCCGACCAGGCCATTGGGCAGGGCGGTGTTCGTGATTTGGAGGGGGGCGGGAGCGATGGTCAGCGCCAGGCGTTGGTCGGCGGTCGCCAGGGCGGCATCGGTGACGCGGACAAAGAAGTAGAACGTGCCGTTGGTGAGCGGCGTGCCGAAGATGACGCCATTGGCGCCCAAAGCGAGGTTCGGCGGGAGATCGGCTGAGCCGGGACTCAGTGACCAGGTGTACGGGGGTTGCCCGCCGGCGGCCCCGAGTGTCCAGTTGCAAAACAGGCCGTTGGTGCCGCCAGGCAGCCAGGTGGTGGTGACTTGCAAAGGCGCGCCAGGGGAGATGCTCAGCGACAGGAGCTGGTCCGCCGTGTGCGAGGCGGTGTCCGTCACCCGAACATAGAAGCTGTAAGCGCCGGGAGCAGTGGGAGTGCCGGAAAGAGTGCCGTCGGTGGCTAAATTCAAGTTTGGCGGCAAGGCGGCCGAGCCGGGGGCGAGCGACCAGTTGAACGGTTCGTAGCAGCCCGCGGCTTGGAGTTGGAAGCTGTAGTACGAACCCACTTGCCCGTCAGGCAGGGGCGAGGTGGTCGTCACCTGGAGGGGCGGGCAAGGCTGGACCGTGAAATTGACCACCGCATTGTTGCTATTGATAATGGCGGTCTGTTCCCCGACGCACTGATAGCCGCGCGAGGCGAGGTCGTCGCTGCCGCCACTGCAATTGACCCCCACGTTCCAGCTCCCGTTCGCGACCGCGAGCGCGTAATTGCCGTTGTTGTCCGCGTCCATGTACTGGCTGTAGCTGGTGCCGCTCAAGGTAGCGTAGGCATAGACGCCCACGTTGGCCACGGGCCGGTTGCCCGAATCCTTGACGTAGCCGGTGATCTGCCCGGTCACTTTTTGCAGAACAAGGAGCAGACCATTCTGATCAACGCCATCCGTCACCACCACCGTGATCGAGGGACACACCAGTCCCAGGGCCGCGGCGCCCTCGGTGTCGAACCCAAGGTACCAAGTGCCGCCGAAGAGGCCCAGATCAAAACTGCCATCCGGCCCGGTTTGCGTGCTGCTGCTCCAATTACCGCCATTGGGCGGGGACACGCCCAGAGTGAGGTTCGCCACCGGCGCTCCGGTATTGTCCACCGCCTGGCCCCGCAGGTGGGCGGTGAAACTTTGGACGGTGAAATCCAGGCGCTGGGCTTGCCCGTTGGTGAGGGTGACGGTGCTCGACTGGACACCAGCGAAGCCGGCCAGGCCAGGATCGTCGGAAGACGGTCCCACGTCCCAGGTGCCCGCCACGACACCCAGGGCATAAGCGCCGTCGGGCGGAAAGCTTCGCCCTTGGGAGTAGAACGGGCCGGACTGCTGGTTGGCATCAAGCTCGATGCCGGGCAACGGGGTGTTCGAGGTCGCCTGGAGGGTCCCGTAGATCAGGGCGGTGGCCGGCAGCACGGCAAAATTGATCGTCGCCGCGCCGGCCAGGTTGGTCTGAAGCCTTTGGTCCGGCCCGACATAACCCACTTGCGCCAGTGAACTTTGCATTGGCCGGAGTTCCCATAGGCCCGGGGTCACCTGGAGACTGTAATGACCGGAGGCGTCGGTCCAACCGCCGGCGATTGCGTTGTTGGTTGATTGCGCCACGATGAAGACGCTGGGGATGCCCTTTCCATCGGCGGTGTTGGTCACGGCCCCGGAAACGGTGAGTGTGCCGGCGATCAGCCCCGGGTTATTGGTGAGGAACTGATTGGTGTTGACCGTGACACCGGAAGGACTGGCGAAGACCCCGTTCCCAAAAGCGGCGAGGCCGTAATTGCCCGGCGGGGCATAAATGACGTAATGGCCGCCGCTGTCGGCGAACACCAGTCTCCCGCCGGGGGCATTTTGTGGAAACAAGCCAACCGATGTGTAGGGCGCGGGAATACCGCCCAGGCTGACCGTGCCGGTGACTCCTTGGGGCAAGACTTTCTGGGCCACAGAGAATGTCTGGGTGACCGGGGAGAAACCGTTCGTGGGGTCCGAAACCCGGTAGATGAAATTCCCCGGCGCGGTATCCACAACGTTGTCCACCCACGGATGGAACAGTTTGACGCGCAGTTGGCCGTCTGCCGCGCCGTCGTCGTCGCCAGCGACATTCGGGTTGCGAATCCCGCCGATCAACGGCAACTGGCCGTCGGTGACAGTAAAACTTTGGATAGGAAACTCCAAGGCGTCGATGGAACCGTTTCCGTTGAGGTCCAGGTATTTCTCAATCCTGACCGTTTGCCCGGCGGTCAGGCCGGTGACGTCCAATTTGATTTTGCCACTAAAATCATTGGTGATGGCGGCCGGTGTGACCGTGAGCGTCACCGCTGCCGGCAGTGGTTGGCCCAGGAGCAGCCCGCCTGCAATCACGGCCAACTGCAGGCCGGCTCCGAACAAGGATGACACAGTCTTCATTTGCATTTGGATTATGGGGGCCGGTCTGAAAATGCAAGGTCAGATTTGGGCGCAAGACGGAATTCTTCGGGGGCGGGATGGAACCGGCGCTGCTGGCGCCTTCCTGACGCCGAAGGCGTCGTTCATACCAGCCCGGGCAACGCCCTGGGTCAGACCGCCCAAAACCATTCAGAGCGCTGAAGGCGCGATTCATCTTGCTTATGAGGCAGGCCGTTGGCCTGCAACAGACTAAAAAATGTGCGGTGGACCCAGGGCAGCGGCCCGCCTGCGCTACGCTCCGGCGGGCCTTGCCCTGGGCTGGTATGAATCAGGCCTTCGGCCTGAAGGCCAGCGTGGCGACGCCATGGCTGCCATCAGGGGGAGAGCCAAGCAGTGTACTATATATGGGTCTCATATACAAAAGCTCCTCAAAGCCTCGCAAATCGCAGGGTCCGAAGAATTCCGTCGCGCGCCTGTCAGATTTCAGCCGCTCTTCTTGCCCTTGACATAGGCAGCGTCGTTATCGCAAGTTGCAGGCGCTTGTCAGGTTGGGCCAGGGCAGGCAATCGGCTGGGGGCGCCGGTTGGTCCACTGGGTCAAGCCCGGTCCTGCGGCGGAAAGTGCGAATGTTTTGGTCTGCCAGGAAAAAAGAACGACAAAAACATCAGCGGTTCTACCTCCTGCCCGGCATGGGCGGCCGGGCGATGCGGCGCAAGCGAAAAGCGATTCTGAAGTGGACAATCGCCGCGGGCGTCTTGACTTCCGCGCTGGTGGCCTGTCTTCTGTATGTCATCTACCGCGTGCAGTATCGTTGACGTTCAAGGTGCGCTCATCCCCTCCGGCTGCGGACTAACACGAAGTAGGCCAGGAGCGCCGCCGCCAGCAGATAGGTCAGCCAGTTGACCTCCCGGCCTTTGCCGCTCAAGAGCTTGATCATGGGATAGCTGATCAGGCCCAGGGCCAGGCCGTCGGCAATCGAGTAGGAGAGCGGAATGCCGATCATGGTCAGGAAGGCAGGAATTGATTCGCCGTAATCTTTCCAATCGACCCTGGCGGCGTTTTGGATCATCAAAGCCCCGACCACCACCAGGGCCGGGGCAGTAATTGGCGGGTAGCTGCCGACCATCGCGATCAGGGGGCTGAACAAGAGCGCCAGCAGGAACAGCGCCGCCACCACCAGGCCGCTCAGCCCGGTCCGGCCGCCCGCCTCGACGCCGGCGGCGCTTTCGATGAAGCTGGTCACCGTGCTGGTGCCCAGCGCCGCCCCGGCCACCGTCCCCAGGGCATCGGAGAGCATTGCCTGCTTGGCGCGCGGCAGCTTGTTGTCCTTCATGAAGCCCGCCTGCTCGCACACGCCGATGAGCGTGCCGATGGCGTCGAAGACCAGCATGAAAAAAAAGATCAAGACCAAGGGCAGCATCCGGGGCGCCAGGGCGTGGGCCAAATCCAGCTTGAGAAAGGTGGGCGCCAGCGAGGGCGGGGCGGCCACCAGGCCCCCGGCCCAGGCGAATCGTTTCATCAGCACGGATTCAGTGACCGCCGGCGAGGAGGCCATCGCTGCCGGCAGATGCGGCAGGAGCACTTTGAAGGCCATGGCCAGCACGGTGGCCAGGATGATGCCCCAGAGAATCGCCCCGCGCACCCGGCGAGCGTAGAGCGCCGCGGTCAGCCACAGGCCCAAGAAAAAGACGGCCAGGTCCGGCGAGCCCAATTGGGTGTTCAGCTTCACAGCCGTGGCGGGGTCCTTGAGGATCAACCCGCCGTTCTGCAAACCCACAAACGCAATGAACAGGCCGATGCCCGCCGCAATGCCGTTCTTCAGGCTGGGGCTGACGGCGTTGAAGAGGACCTCGCGCAGTCCGGCCAGCGACAGAATCAGGAACAGGACCCCGGAGATGAAAACCGTGCCCAGCGCCACTTCCCAGGCGTTGGCAAACCCGGCCGCGGCCGCGGCCGGAATGGCGGAGGCGACAAAAAAGAAGTTCTCGCCCATGCCCGGCGCCTGGGCGATGGGGTAGCGGGAATAGAGCGCCATCAGGGCGGTCGCCAGGGCGGCGGAAAGACAGGTGGCCGTGGTGACGGCGCCAAAATCCATGCCCGTGGGTTTGCCAAACATGGCGCCGGACAGGATGGCGGGCTGCACGAAAATGATGTAGGCCATCGTCAGAAACGTGGTCAGGCCCCCCAATAATTCCCGGCCCGGGCTGGTCTGGTTTTCCGAAAGCCGAAAGAGTCTTTCCAACATACTAATTTAACCCTCCAGCGCCTTCGGTTACGGCTTGGCCGCTGAATTAAGCCCCCATCCTGAGCGTGCAAGCCCCGGCGATGGGACGAAAGACTTCCGCCTGAATGCCTGCTTCAGCCAGGGCCTTGAGCAAGTCACCCGCGTGGCTCTTGCGGACCAGGACCATAATGCAGCCCCCCAGCCCGGCCCCCGCCAGTTGCGCGCCTTCGACCCCCGGTTGACGCCGGGCCAGGTCCACGATCCGGTCCAGGGCGGGCAGGCTGCAGCCGTAATCGCCCGACAGTTCGGCAATGTCCGCCGTCGGGCCCGGCCTGGCCGCCCACTCCGCCAATTGTGCGCCGGCCAGCCCCTTGGGCCGCGGCCGCCGGGCCTGGCGCGCGGTCTCACGCGAAACCCGATCGCCATCGTGCGAGAGGGCCATCAATCGCCCCAACTCGCCCGCCTCATTCCGCCGGAGCAGGTCCAGGCAGCGCCGGGCGCGCGCCATCTCCGAAAGGCCAAACACCACCACGCCGCGCACCGGGTAACCGCCGGCGGGCGCCTCGTGGGTTTGGAACATCCGTTCCAGCCTCTCGCGCTCTGCCGGGGCCATCTGCCCGAAGGCCGCCTGGACCTCGCGCCGGCCCAGGCGCGCCGGCAACTGGCCCAGCAACTGAGCAAAGGCCGCGTGCGTCAGCCCGAGGCGCTCCCGGTTGAGGTCGCGCAAATGCTCGATGCGGGGCGCCAGGTCCGGCCGCAGCCGCTTGAACCACACCCGGCCCAGGTGATAGGCGGTCACTTTCGCATTGAAGACATTGCGCGCCTCGGCCGATTTTCCCGCATACAGGCCGGAGTTGCAGACCACCAGGTCGTGGTCGGGAAAGAACCGCGCCGAGGCCTGAACTTGAAACGGGAAAAAGCCGACGCGCCTCACGCAACCCCGCCGCGACAGCTTGATGGCCGCATGGTCGGCCGCCCCGCCCCGCGTGCCGACAAACCACTCCCCCTCCCCGCAAAGGCTGACCAACTGCTGGGCGCTGACCGGCAGCCGATTGAAGGCCCGCACCGCCTCCGCCGTGGCCACGACCAGCGCCGAAGACGAACTCAAGCCCGCGCCCATGGGGATGTCCCCGCTGACCAGCATATCCAGCCCGCGCAGGCGGCGGTCCCGAAACTGGTCCTGCAGGCGCAGAATGGCCGCCTTCACGTAATTGGCCCAATCGCCCCGTGCCGCCTCCAGCAACCGCTCCAGGCGCGGCCCGTCAATCACCCCCTGCCAGTCGTCCCAGTTCAAATTCGCAATCAAATCCGAAATCCGGAAGACCTCCTCCGAGAATTGTGACCCGTCGGTGTTGGCCAGCGAAACCACATCGTCGGCCCGCGGCGCGGCCACGAGGATGATTTCACGATTGACGGCCATCACGTTGACGACGCCGCCCTGGTGATCGATGTGGCGGCCCATCAGGTTGATGCGCCCCGGCGAACGCACGATTACTACCGCCCGCTCGCCGCCGTGTCTGCGGATGAACTCGGCCACAATGCCGCGGAGCTGCTCCCAGGGCGCCTCCTGGCCATACCACTGGCGGAACTGCCGGCGCGCCGAGGCCGGCGGGTTTGCCAGCAGGCTCTCCCAAACCCGGGCCGGCGCCAGGACCTCGCCCGGCTCGGAGGCGGCCTGGAACCTCGCCGGGCCCTCGCGCTGGCGATAAACCTCCTCCACCGCCAGGAGTTCCTGGGGATTGTTGAAAGCCATCAGGTCGCGCGCGTCCTGGATTTCGCAGCCGGCCACGCGCGCCGGCACACGGCGTTTGGCCAGGATTTCAAACACATCGGTCAGGTATTCCTCCTGGCCGGCGCGGAACGGTTTCAACCGCTGGAGCGCGTCGTAAAGCACCGGGGCGCGGAACAGGTAAACCGACAGGTTGATCTGCCCGAAGCGTTGCGGGACTTGCTCCGCCCGCACCGTTTCCGCCCCGACCCTCACCCGCCCCAGCCGTTCCTCTCGGGAAAACCGCCTCTCGAATTCCTCCCGCTTCAGCACCCTGCCCATCCTCCGCCCCCCGGGTTCCCCACTCTGAGCTCCGCCCCCGGACGGCTGCCCTCGGGCTTCCGGCTTCCGGCTTCCGGCCTCTGCCCTCTGCCCTCCCGCCTCCCGCCTCGGTCCGTGGTCCGTGCTCCGTAGTCCCTGGTCTTGCTCCCCCCAAATCTCCTCCGCCAACGCCCGTGCTGTCCGTTGGCTGCACTGCCCGGCCAGGATGCGCTCAACCCGCGCGCGCGCGAGCACTGGGGCCGGGCCAAAGGCCCCGTTGATTTGCGCCAGTGCCGCCAACCGCTGCCGCTCCGGTTCCTCGAGAATGCCCACGATGTTCCCCTGCGCCGTCTCCAGCACAATCCCGGCGGTCGAGTCCGCTGGCCGCCTGGCCGTGGCCAAAGTCACCTCGGCTCCCGACCGCGCGTGCGCCGCCAGCAATTGCCGGACGACCCGCGGGTCGATCACCTTGTCCCCCGCCGCCACCACCACGTCCCCGTCAAAGCGCATCCGTTCCAGGATTTCAGCGCCCTTTCGGGCCGCGTCCCCTGTCCCCAGCGGCTGCGCCTGAAAGGCAAACGCCGTGCCCGGAAAACGCAGCCCCACCGTGGCCATGACGCTTTCCGCCATCATGCCCACCACCACCACGTTGAGCCTGGCGCCGCACAGATTGTAGGTCTCCAGCGCCCGGATAATCACCGGCACACCCGCCACCTCGAAACAGACCTTGTGCCGGTCGCTCGAGCCCATCCGGCTGCCTTTTCCCCCGGCCAGGATAATGGTCGCAAACGGTCGCATAAATCGCTTTTGTCCAGGTGCGCCTCGGCAGCGTTGCAAAAGGCGGCGCGGCTAAGCGTCAGACCGGCAGGCTGAGGCTTGACCGAATTTCGACGCCAATGGTCCGGGCGCGCTCAAGCATGACCCCATCGTGGCCGAAAACAAAGGCCCGCGCAAGCGAGCGTTTGCAGCGACGGCGATGAAGCTCCCTGTAGTTTTGCCTTGGATTCGGCGCCCCGTCCGTATTTCATTCTCCGCGTCTGAACTATGCCCAAGCGCACCGACATCCATTCGGTCCTGATCATCGGCGCCGGCCCGATCATCATCGGGCAGGCCTGCGAATTCGACTATTCCGGCACCCAGGCCTGCAAGGCGCTCAAGGAAGAGGGCTACCGCGTCATCCTGGTCAACTCGAACCCGGCCACGATCATGACCGACCCGGAATTCGCCGACCGCACCTACCTGGAACCCATCACGCCCGACTGCCTGGAGAAGATCATCGAGCGGGAAGTCGGGGAGTTGAAACGCCTCGGCGCGGCCGGCAAGCTCGTGCTCCTCCCGACGCTCGGCGGCCAGACCGCCCTCAACACCGCCATGGCCCTGTTCCGCCGCGGCGTGCTCGACAAATTCGGCGTCGAGATGATCGGCGCCAATGCCCAGGCCATCGAGCGGGGCGAGGACCGGCAGGTCTTCAAAGACCTGATGATTTCCATCGGGCTGGACGTGCCCATCAGCGGCACCGCCCACACGCTGGAGGAAGCCCGCCTCGTCGCCGAGCGGATTGGCCGTTTTCCGCTCATCCTCCGCCCCGCCTTCACCCTGGGCGGCACCGGCGGCGGCACCGCCTACAACCGGGACGAGTTCGAGGAGATGGTCAAGCGCGCCCTCGAACTCTCCCCGGTCTCGGAGGTGCTCATCGAGGAATCGCTCCTGGGCTGGAAAGAGTTCGAGATGGAGGTCATGCGCGACCGCGCGGATAACTGCGTCATGATCTGCTCCATCGAGAACTTCGACCCCATGGGCGTCCACACCGGCGATTCCATTACCGTGGCGCCCATCCAGACGCTCACGGACAAGGAATTCCAGATCATGCGCGACGCCGCTTTTGCCGTCATCCGCGCGGTCGGCGTCGAGACCGGCGGCTCGAACATCCAGTTCGCCGTCAACCCCAACAACGGGCGCATGGTCCTCATCGAGATGAATCCGCGCGTCTCGCGCTCCTCGGCCCTGGCCTCCAAGGCCACCGGCTTCCCGATTGCCAAGATCGCCGCCAAGCTGGCCGTCGGCTACCTGCTCGATGAGATCAAGAACGACATCACCCGCGAAACCCCGGCCAGCTTCGAGCCTACCATTGACTACGTGGTCACCAAGGTGCCCCGCTTTACCTTCGAGAAATTCCCCCAGGCCGACCCCACCCTCAACACCCAGATGAAGAGCGTGGGCGAGGCCATGGCCATCGGCCGCACCTTCAAGGAATCCCTCCAGAAGGCCCTCCGCTCCCTGGAGACCGGCCGCTACGGCCTGGGCGGCGACGGCACCCCCTGGCGCTTGGGCGACAAACTCTATGGCGACCGCGACCTCCTCCCCCGCGAACTCATCACCCGCAAGCTCAGCGCTCCCAACGCCGAACGCGTCTTCTTCCTCCGCCACGCTCTCCGCGCCGGCTTCACCGTCGAAGAAATCTTCCAGCTCACCAAGATCGACCGCTGGTTCCTGACCCAGATCAAGGAGATCGTCGATTTCGAGGAGGTCCTGGCAAAGACAAGGGATTGAAGAAGCTGACCAGGAAGCTGGTGTCGCAATAGACCATCATTCCCGGTCCTCGATAATTATCCGCGCAAGGTCTGTCCGAACATGTTCGCCCGGATTTGGAATCTCCTCGATCAGTTCCTCGAGTCGTAAAGGGCGGCACGTTCGGTTCTGCTCAAGACCCACCGCCTTGAAACTGACGCGGTGCCCCTCAGACACTGGAAGGCCGGGCGCAGCGTAAAGGCTCGACTATTGATTTTATTGATGTAGCCAGCAAAAGTATCAATTTCTCCGATTCCGCCGCGTGACGTTAAATTGCTTCCATGAAGCAAAACCAAAACGATCTGAATATCGAACAACGGCTGGCAACGCGGCATCTACTTCAGTTGTGCTTGCTGCCCCTGCTCACGGTGCTGGTTTGGGCCGGGTGCAAGCAGGATGCGAAGGTCGCTGCCGACATCAATCCATTCGGCACCTACACCCTGGTAAGCGTCGACGGGAACAAGCTGCCTTGCACTGTAAAGCACGAAGGGGCCGCCCTGACCGTCAAATCCGGCACCTTCGTCATAAATTCCGATGGCACTTGCAGCAGCAAGATGAATTTCTCCTTGCCGTCAAGCGGCGACTCAAGCCGTGAGGTCAAGGCCAGCTACACCCGCCAAGGCTCAAAACTGACCATGCAGTGGGAGGGGGCGGGCACCACCACCGGCACAGTCGGGGGTGATACTTTCACGATGGACAACGAGGGGATGATCCTCACTTACCACAAATAAGATGGAGCGATCGAAGCGACCAAGGCAGCTCGCAGGGCAAACCGATATTAAAATCAAGACCCGAAAGTGGCCGTCGAACTCGAACCAGACAAAGCCCATCCCGGCCTAGCTCAAAGTGGGGTTTACGTTCTGGCTTGCGATCTGGATTCCCTTCTATTGGCAGCACTACGGCCCCCAAAACTCTCTCTGGTTCTGTGACATTGGAAACCTCGTGATCGCCGCGGCACTCTGGCAGTCCTGGCAGCAATTGGCAAGTGTTCTTGCTGGTTGCGCCTCCGCCGCGTTGAGCTATTGTTCAGCGTGCAGGCGCAATGGACCAATCGAGTTGCCGCCGCGGCCGGGCTGGCCGCGCTGCTTGGCAGCAGTAGTTTGCAGGCCCAGGCCCAAACCGGCGCGGCGCCCCGGGCCGTCGTACCAGCCCCAGCCACCAATGCCGTTATGGACAAATTTCACAAACCCGCCCCCGGCGAACTCAGGCGCAAGCTCACGCCGATGCAGTTCGAGGTGACGCAGAACGCCGCGACCGAGCCGGCCTTCGGCAACGCCTACTGGGACAACAAAAGGCCCGGCCTCTATGTCGATATCGTCTCGGGCAAGCCGCTGTTCAGTTCCCTGGACAAATTCGACTCCGGCTGCGGCTGGCCGAGCTTTAGCCGCCCGCTCGAGGGCCGCGAAATCCTCGAACGCCCCGATCACTCCCACGGCCGGGAGCGCACCGAGGTCCGCTCCAAGACCGCCGATTCCCATCTGGGCCACGTTTTCAACGACGGCCCCGGTCCCACCGGCCTGCGCTACTGCATCAACTCCGCCGCCCTGCGCTTTATCCCCCTCGACAATATGGAGCAGGCCGGCTACGGCGCCTGCCTGCAACCGTTCATCAAAGCCGGGCTTTACAAGCCCCCGGCAAAACCCGCCGCGCCCGCCAACCAAAAGTGAGCCGGGCGGCGGCGGCAGTGGGGCAGGCGCCTCGCCCGCTTCGGTCTGGACTCCGCCGTAAGTGCTGTCACCTGCCCCAGGAATTTTAGCGAGGCTGCGCCTCAGACGACCTGTGGAATCCCGATTCGGAATCGGGATTCATTGAGAATTGAGTATTGAGTATTGCTTATTGGTCATTGAGTCCGCAGCGGGCAGGCGAGTTTTGGGCTTGGCCTTCGCCGTCGAAACCGATTTTCCGAACGAGTTTTGCCAGTCAGGAATTCCAGGGGCTTCACTTTCATTTGCTGTAGATGAACATCCGCTCGTAAATGCCGCTGGCGCCGAAGACATCGATATTGTTGAGCACCCGGAGAGTGATCTGGTTGGACTGGCCCGGCCGGACCAGCCCCGAGATGTCCAGGTCCAGGGTCTGCGGACGAGACCAGGGCATCTGGTATGGCCGATGGCCCGCGTATTGGCCGTTGACCCAGACCCAGACCTCGTTCACCACCGCTGGCGCGCAGAGCCAAACGGACCTGCCTGCAGCTTGCGCGGGCAGTTCCACCCGCAGCCGATACCAGGTCACGCCCCGATAGGCATGGCCGGCCGTGTCGCTCAAGCCCTGGTTTTCCCAGCCTTTGGTCGTCAGCAGCGCTCGCCAACTGGAGTCGTCGAACCCGGCATCCTGCCAGCGGAGATAGCGGCCGTCGTCAAAGGGATCGCTGCGTCCGCGCGCGGCCTCGGGCAACACGGCCAGGAGCGTCCCCTGCGGGCCATCGGCCTTGGCGGCGAGGGCGAGCAGGCGCTTCGCCTCCCAGTCGGGCCCGTACACCGCGTAAGGCTCGTAGCCGAGGAAAGGCGAGCGGCGGTTCAACTCGGCCAGGCGGCTCACCAGGGCCTCCGCGGACCTGGCGGCGTCCGAGAAGCGGCATTGCCGCTTGGCGGCTTCCATGGCCGCGTAATCCCGAATTTGGTCGAACATCATTCGTTCGAGGTGAACGCGGATCAATTGCGGTTCGGCCTTGGCCCGGCGCTCAGCTCTGGCGATTTGGGCTGCCAGTCGCTGCAGGAGCGACGGGGTGTAAATGCTGTTGAGTACGACGTCCTCGTGCCCGTGGGCCTTGGTGGTGGCAAAGGCGCTTTCCAGCGCCTCGTAGTAGGCCTTCATCGGGCGGGCGGCGCGGCCGAACCAGCGGGTGTAAAAGTCCTCCAGCAACGCGTCCACATCGGTCGTGGTGTCCCACTCCAGGGCGGCACGGGCCAGGCGAGTGGGGATGCCGGTGAGCGACCAATCGGCCTCGTCCTGGTCGTGGAAGCCGAGCAGGCCCCGTTGGTGCAGCAGCGGGATGTCGCGCCGGAGGCGGTGCACCATGGGGGTGAGCGTGAATTTGCCCGCCAGCATGGTGTAGTTGTAGTTGTAAATCCAGACCTTGTCGCACAGCCGGCCCCACTGGCGGAGCATCTGGCCCTGGCGCCGCATCTGCCAGCAACCCGGGTCGTCATAAGCGTGCAAGGTGCAGGCGCAGATGTTGGCGAACATCACCACCAGGTTGCCCCGCCGGTTGAAGGCGCCCAACTCGGGCGGGATGTCACGATTGGCGTAGCCGTTGGTCACCAGCCAGTGGTCCGGGAATTCCCGGTTCACCTCCTCAAGGATGGCATTGACGAAGTGAAACCACTCATTGCTGATGGAGGCCTCGGGCAGCGGATCACGGTCGTTGGCGCCGTAGCCGTCGAAGCCGTTGGCCAGTTTCTGACAGTTGGCGCAGTAGCAGCGCGGCAGGCCGTCATCGGGCGCGAAGGCGGAGTAGCGTTTGCCGGCGCGCGCCTCGGCCTTCACCCGCCCCGCCACGCAGGCAATCATCCCGGTGCTGGTCATGCAGGCCATGTGCTCGTCCCGGGTTCCATCGCGCCGCAACGCAAACCATTCCGGGTGCTTTTGAAACTCCTGCTGGTCCGGCAGGTAATTGCGGAGGGAAGAATCGCCCGGCACGCCGAACCACTCCTGCATGCGCGGATTCATCTTGTGATGTATCTTCCATTCGGTGTCCTCCTCGCCCATGCGGTCCCGATGATGCTCCCAATAATTGCGCATCCGGAAGTCCGGCCGCTGCCGGACGGCCAGTTCGGGCACGGCCAGTGTGCGCGCTCGCGGCACCACCTCGCCAAAGGGCCCGGGCATGAACCACCGCACGCCCAGCCGGTGCAACAACTCGACCACCGCGTAGCGCGTGCCGAAATACGGCCCGGCATCGTTGCCCGCCAGCACCAACTGGTCGCCCCGGCACTGCACCACAAATCCCTCCTCGCCCAGTTGGCGGGTAAGGCCGGAGGGAATCTCCAGCCCGGGGACCTGTTCGGTGAGCCGGCTCGCACCGACGAGGACCAGACGGCCGCCGGCGGCCTGGGCATCCGTGACAATCGGCAGTTCGGCCGAGCTCATCCGGCGCACGTAGCCCTGGAGCTCGGCGGCGGCAACGCGCGCGTTTTCGGAAGGGGCCGCCGCCAGGACGATGCTCGCGGCCGGGCGCCCCTCCTGCGTGAGGAGGAAAGTCCCGGCTGAGGCGTAGGATACGCCAGCCAGGCTGGCCATCGTGAGAGTTGCCCTCCAGCCGGCAAGCCCGGCCAGACTTGCCCGCCGCTCTCGCGGTTTGCTTATGTGGGCGTGTGTTGTGACGGTTCGTTGCATTGCATTCTCTGGCTCGAAAGCGCTTCAAGCTGGTCCATCAATCGGATTACACTGCCGGGCCGCTAACAAGCCAAGCCGAAAAACGCTGTCGCGCTGCCGGACTGGTGGATGTTTGGCCCTCAATTCTCCAGGCCGTGATTATGCGCTAACGGGAGCCCAAGCGATGAGGCGGAGAGGTGGCCGGCTGGCGTCGCAGTGGGGAACGAGAGGTCATAATTGGTCATAATTGGTCAAAGGGGGGGTGGAGTCCTTCACATCACGCGCGGTGCTGATGCCGAACATTGCTGCTCAGGCACGGCGGCCTGAGCGCGTCCGATACGCAGACGAGACGGAATCCCGCCGTTCAATGCTGTCCAACGCGCGGCATCGGGCCTCGTCGCATAAAGAGGGGCTTTTCTTTTTATCCTTTAGTTTGGCCCCACAGGGCAGGTAAATGATCTTACGTGAAAACCATACCATCTCGAGAAACCGTGGCGCAGGCGCGGCCGGGCAGTCGTCGAATCCCGCTCATTATTGTGCTGGTTTTGGGGTGGTGGGCAGGTTCGGCCGGGGTGCGCGCGGCCTCGGACATAGTCATCGCGGATTTCGAAGGGACAAATTACGGGAATTGGACGGCGACTGGAACGGCCTTCGGGCCGGGGCCGGCCCGCGGGACCCTGCCGGCCCAGATGGAAGTCAGCGGTTTTGTCGGGCACGGCCTCGTCAATAGCTTTTCCGGCGGCGACGCCTCAACCGGCACACTCACTTCGGCCGAGTTAACGATCAGCCGCAAGTACATCCGCTTCCTGATCGGCGGCGGGGGCTGGCCAGGTAAGACCTGCATGAATTTGCTGGTGAACGGCAAAGTAGTGCGGACGGCGACCGGGCCGAACACTCAGCCTGGCGGGAGTGAGAAGCTTGCCCCGGAAGCGTGGGACGTGGGCGAGTTTGCGGGAGAGACTGCGCGCCTCGAGATCGTGGACCAGGCGACCGGCGGCTGGGGCCATATTAACGTGGATCAAATTGTGCAAACCGACCAAAAACTGCCCGCGCTGCTCAGCAATGTGACGCGGGAGATAGCGGTGGAAAAGTGCTGCCTGAATCTTCCGGTCAAGAACGGCGCACCCAGCCGGCACGTCAGTCTTCTCGTCGAAGGCAAAGTCGAACGGGAGTTTGACATTGAACTGGCGGACGCGGAACCGGATTGGTGGGCCTTCATCGATGTGCTGCCCTTTAAAGGAAAGCGGGCCGTGCTCAAGGCCAACACGCTGCCGGAAGACTCGGCCGCCTTGAGTTCCATTGAGCAATCCGACCAAATCAAAGGGGCAGAGAACCTTTACCATGAGAAACTCCGACCCCAGTTCCACTTTTCCTCTCGGCGTGGTTGGAATAACGACCCCAACGGGCTGGTCCACTACAAGGGTGAGTATCACCTCTTCTACCAGCACAACCCTTACGGGTGGAACTGGGGGAACATGCACTGGGGTCATGCGGTCAGCCGTGACCTGGTCCACTGGCAGGAACTGCCGGTCGCGCTTTATCCCGACGAACATGGCCCGATCTTTTCCGGCTCCGCAGTAGTGGATTGGGACAACACTGCCGGCTTTCAAACCGGGTCGGAAGCGGTGCTAGTCTGTATCTTCACCGCCGCCGGCAGTCCCTTTACGCAGGGCCTTGCCTTCAGCAACGACCGAGGACGCACCTGGACCAAGTACGCCGGCAACCCTGTGCTTCCGCACCTCATGGGCGGCAACCGCGACCCAAAGGTCATCTGGTACGCCCCGGAGAAAAAGTGGGTCCTGGCGCTGTACCTCGATGGGAGCGACTATGCCCTCTTTGCTTCGCGGGACCTCAAACATTGGGAACGGATGAGCGGTATCACCCTCCCCGGCACAAGTGAGTGCCCGGAATTGTTTCCTATTCCCCTGGATGGCAACCAGAAGGACACTCGCTGGGTCTTTTACGGCGGGAACGGGCGCTATTTGATCGGCAATTTCGACGGCCAGACCTTCACGCCCGAGTCCGGCCCCCACAGCCTGCAGCAGGGCAACTGCTGGTATGCGTCGCAGACCTTCAACGACATCCCGCCTGAAGATGGCCGCCGTATTCTAATTCCGTGGGGCCAAATGAACACTCCCGGCATGCCGTTCAACCAGATGATGGGCCTGCCGGTGGAACTCACGCTGCGCACCACGGGGGCCGGCCCTCGCCTCGCTGCCGTGCCGGTCAAGGAATTGGCGTCGCTGCGGCTCGGTTCCCACCCCATCGCGGCGGGGGCGATTCATCCCGGTGAAAATCTGCTGGCAGGCTTGGAGGGAGAGTTGTTCGACCTCGTAACGGAACTGGTCCCCGCAGCGGCCACTGAGGTTGGGTTTAATCTGCGCGGCGTGCCGGTGGTCTATGATGTGAAACGACAGGAACTGCTTTGCCAGGGCAAGAAAGCCGCGCTCAAGCTCGTCGACGGCAAAATTCGCCTGCGCTTCCTGGTGGATCGCACCTCGATAGACATCTTCGGCAACGACGGCCTCCTCTATATGCCGATGGGTGTGATCGTTCCCCCCGACAACCGCTCGCTGGAACTCTTCGCCAAAGGCGAGGGCTCGCGAGTTGCCCGGCTGGAGGTTTTCGACCTGGGGTCAGCTTGGTGATATGAACCTGAATCCCTGGTAACCTATGGCGTTTGTGCCAAGGGAAAACATGAGAAGGTCAGTCCCGGAATTCTGAATCGTATTCATAACTGGACCGCCCCATTGGTTTCGCAGGCCTTCTCCAGCAGCAGGTGATAGTAGTTGTTCATCATCACCCAGGCGTGAAGGCGCCAGCCGGTCTTTTCGCAGGCCTCCGCCAGCGTTTCCAGCCACGGCTTCTGGTCGCGATCCCCGGCGTAAATATCGCGGCCCTGATTTGGCCGGGCCATGACATGATAGACAGCCCCGGCATACTCGAGGCGAATCTTCCGAGCCATCGGCGCGCGTCCTGCGCTCAATCCGCCGTTCCCTCAAGCCAGGTTTCCGATTCCCCGGATTGACCCTCTAGATTTACGTCCAATTCAACTAAGGATGGTACAGTCCGAAGAAGCAATTCGCGGGCGGATGTCCAAACGCCGTGTTCAATGTTGACTGGTTGATAACGGCTAAACGTTCAGCCGCCCCCACCGAAATCCAACCTGTGGCGGCGGTTGGCAGGCTCAACCACTGAGAGCTTCCAAGTTTATTCGTGAGATTCTCGGTAGCGTAAAGGTTCGTGAAGCCTCCGTCCGGAGTGCGCCAAGTCACCCAATATTTTGCATCCGGAGCGGTGATGATAACACCAAGTGGGTCCGCGGTGTTCTTGGCCCACGTCGTGGCATCAAGCACGTATGGCTGCCCAGGTGTTCCCGCCGAGACGAAATCATCGTCGATCGACTTCGCCGCCCCGGTGATTTTGACCCGGCTGAAAGTGGACGACTGTCCGATGTTCGCATTGTTATTCGGCTGGTCGCCAACATAGACAAACAGCGGATCCTGGAAAAGAGACGCGTCACTGGCAGGGATCGTGAAGTTCGTGCTGGTGTTGTCGGGGGCCGTTACCGTGACGTTCGTGTTGTTATTAAAGGTCAGACTCCACGTTCCCAAAGGTCCCGCGGTGCACACCTTGCTCACAGTTAAAGACGCATTCCAGCTACTGGGCTGGTTGACCTTGTACTGGAAAGAACCCGTCGCCGTTTGATCCAGGTTCTCAACGACGTATAGGGCTGCTACGTCCGCCGAATCCCAATCGATGCTATCGTCAATAGGAGAGCCCGCCATGCCTGCCTTTGGGATAAGGAACATTTGGGATGCAAATCCAGGGTAGTTCGCTCCTGGAAAGGCGCCGATGTTCATGGAATATGTGGTTGTGTTCGACGCGGCCGTGGCCGTGTTCCAGGAATAGTCGCTGTTGACCGTTGCGATCATCTGGCGCTGCCAC
The DNA here is from genome assembly GCA_049518415.1 of Verrucomicrobiota bacterium. GTDB lineage: Bacteria > Verrucomicrobiota > Verrucomicrobiia > Limisphaerales > UBA8199 > CAVQND01. The sequence continues at coordinate 11,579 of JBEKRX010000014.1, read as the reverse complement.
GTCCCGCCCGCCTGGCTGCAAATGCAGGTCAGCCCCGCCGGGGGTGCCTTGGCTAGGCTTAGAGCGGGCCGATTCGTATTGACTGATGGCGGCGCCGTGAATTTAACATTGTCAATCCAGTAAGAGACGGTGTTGGTGAGACTGCTTCCACCGTTGGAGATAAACCCAACCACAGCTTCGCTGTAGCTCCCGCTCGGAACTCCCGAAAAATAGCCCTGGATATGCTGCCAGCCGTTTGTCGCCATCAACGGGGCCCAGCCCACCACTGAGGTCCAGGGATTATTCACGATGAGTTCCACAGCTCCGTAAGTCCCATCCAGCGCGGTGAAAGAGTTCGTGACATCGACCTTGATATCAATATCATAGGTTATATAGGCAGAGGAATCGAACGCCCCGGTGTAAAAGGCAACCTGCACGTCGTTCCAACTCTCGTTCCAATTGGGGTCGGAGTTGGTCGGCCAATTCACCGTCAGGTACATCGACCCGCTGTTCGGGTTCCCATTGGCGTCCTGCGATGCATCCCACGCCTGGGCGCAGCTATAGGCATAACTCCTGAAATTCTCCCAGTCGATTCCGCTTATGGCGGAGTCGAAAGTGTTGATCATCAGATCTTGCGCCGGGGCCACGGCGGCCGAGCATATCACCGCGACCATCGCGAAGCCGGCTAAAGCCCGGAGGACGCCTTGGGGCATGGTGGAGTGTTGGTTAACGTTTTGTGTTTTCATTGGATTTAGGTTCATTGTTTTATCGGCTTGGTTCGAGGTCATTGTTTTTACTTCAGTTATTGCTTTATCTATTGGTGTTCCAGGCTGCTCACCACGCGGTAGAAGCGCGCTAGTGAGGAAGCGACATCGGTAACACTCCATTCGGTCGTGCTCGTATTAGTGGTTAGCAGCGGCTTCCAGGCGGCAAAATTGGAGGTGTTCTCCACGGTCCATTCTCCCGGAACAGCGTTGCTGACTGTAAGTTCAAAACCGGAGCCGGAGCGCCTGCCGCTCAACGTCGGCTGCGCGGCGTCGGCCGCCACCGAAAACTGCCCCAGGGTAAGCCAGCCGGCGAGATCGGCGTCTTGGGCCTCGTTGGCAAAGCGGAAAGGCGCGCCGTTGGTGAGCGGATTCTGCGCGCGCAGCACGCATGTGTATTGCCCGGCCGTGAGGCCGTGATTGGTTTGGGTATAACACCAGACGGCATTGGAGTCTGCTGGAAGGAGCGAAGAGAGCTTCCACGTTGTTGTCCAGGTTTGCGCGAGCGCATGGCTGCTGTTGAGCGCGCCGAGTTGCAGCGGCCAGTCGTAGTAAAATGGCGCAACTCCTGTATTCAGAATTTGCACGCTCACATTCAGCGGCCCGGAAACGCAAGCATCGACCAAGGCGGCGTTGGTGACATAAATCTCATAACCCAACTGCTGGGCGCCGGCCAGCGCGAGCTCCTTCTGGGTGCCAGTGAAGCCCGGATCAAACACGCCCTGGTTCAACAGCCACGAGGCGTGGGTAAGGTTTACACAGTCAGGGAAATCCTGCCCTGGTGGCACGCAGTTCGTCTGGCTGGTGTCCCACAGGCAAAGCTGGACTTCCGGCCGCACCTCGCCGCCGATGGGCTGCGTGCGCCACTTGTTCGTTTCACCCGCGGCCTTGAGGAGGCCCAGGAACATATAACTGGGCGGATCAATCGTTTCATACGCAAACGAATCATCGTGATAACCGATGGGCCGCGCCGTCGGGTTGGTGCCGCTGGGCCAACGCACCAGCAATTTGGTTTTGCCGAACGCATTTTCATACGCCGTCAGCACTTCGTCCTCAACGGCCACCGAAGCAAACCAGTTGCTGTGGGGGTACGTGTGCCATTCCCCCCAGAAGCCGAGCAGGCCGAGCTCGAGGAAGCCGATGCGCCCATCACCATCGTAACGCGCCCCGAGCGCGGCAATGAAATTCGTCAACGCCTGCTGCAAATTCGCATCCTCGTAGTTCGGACAGAGACTGACGCCGTTGTTGCCGTAGTCGGTGTAACTGTGCGTCGTCAAACCGCCGTCCAGCAGATACTGCGGGATGCCGCTCGGCAGCGTGGGATAGTCGAGATAGACGCGAAACACGGTTTGATGACCACGCCTGGCGTCGCTGCTCAGCAGCGTGTCGAGGCTGGCCCAGTTGAAGTTCGTTGGACCGCTCATCAATGCGCGCAACGGGAGATAGCTCCATTCCATGCTGTAAGGGAATGTCGTGTAACTGCCCGAATAGGGCAAAAACCCCTTGAGCGGATTATTTGGCGGCGCCGCGGCATAGCCGAGCAAGTATGAATTTGTCTCCCGAGGCGCCGCTGCCGCACGGCCAACGAAAACCGCTCCTAAAAGAAAGCAGGCGGCCCGCTTCATGATAATGTAAACGGCTTCATTGAGGGCTTGGAATGGCGGCAGAAATAATCCAATTCTTATGCCAATCTAATGTCCATAAATCTCTCATGGTCAGTCCCGGAATTCTGAATCCTATTCATAACTCGACCGCCCCGTTGGTTTCGCAGGCCTTTTCCAGCAGCAGGTGATAGTAGTTGTTCATCATCACCCAGGCGTGAAGGCGCCAGCCGGTCTTTTCGCAGGCCTCCGCCAGCGTTTCCAGCCCCAGCTCCCGGTCGCGATCATCGGCGTAAATATCGCGGCCCTAATTTCCCCGGGCCATCATATAATAGACAGCCCCGGCATACTCGATGCGAATCTTCCGAGCCATCGGCGCGCATCCTGCGCTCAATCCGCCGTTCCGTCAAGCCATGTTGCCGATTTCCGGGACTCACCCTTTGACCCTTCAACCTAAACGCACCGCCGCCAACGGCTCCCGGTGGCGATATGGGCGGCCCGGACCAGGCGGGAGCGGGGATGGACAGCAGCAACCGAAGCCCGTAACCTGCCCGTGTGCTTTTTGGTGCTCACTGTTCAACGCAAGGCGGAATTCACACGGCGTTGAGACGCGCAAAACAAATCGGAGCGTCATCGTGCCAGTTCTTCGTCAAGAACAACATGCAGTGGTTCGGCAAGCCCTACTCGCCGCAGGACCTGGCGTTGTATGCGAACGAACTGGCCGCCAACACGCTCGCCTGGGTCTTCGGCCATACCGGTTACCTCATCAATCTCGCCGCGCCGCCCTCGGAAAACCGCGACCGCTCCATCCAGTCCCTCGTCCAGGAAATCCGCCTGGCGACGGACCTGGGCCTGCCGTTCCTGGTCCTGCACCCCGGCGCCCACCTGGGTGCGGGCGAAGCCGCCGGCCTCAACAAGGTCGTGGCCGGCCTGGACGAGGCCCTCCGTCTCACCCGGGATTGCCCCGTGCGCATCGCCCTGGAAAACACCGCCGGCCAGGGCACCTGCCTGGGCCACCAAATCAAGCACCTCGCCGCCATCTTCCAGCGGGTGCAGCAGCCGGAACGGCTGGGCCTGTGCCTTGACACCGCCCATTTCTTCGCCGCCGGCTACGACCTCCGCGCCCCCAAAGGCTGGCACGCCGCCATCCGCCAAGTCGAGGCCCTCATCGGCCTCAAGCAAATCCTGGCCTTCCACCTCAACGACTCGAAGACCGGCCTGGGCTCGCGCGTGGACCGCCACGCCCACATCGGCCAGGGCGAGCTCGGCAACCAAGCCTTCCGCCACATCGTGAACGACCCCCGTTTCAAGCACCACCCGGGCTGCCTGGAAACCCCCAAGTCCAAGAGCCTGAAGGAGGACATCGAAAACCTGGCCACGCTGCGTTCGCTGGTCAAGCCCGCCAAACGATAAGAACCGCCAGGACTCAGCGCGGCCCAGCCGCCACCGAACTGAAATCCCACCCGCTCACCTTGCTGGAACGGGCTGCGGCTGTCCCTCGCCGGCCAAGGCCCGGAGCCAGCGCTGCGCCGTGGCGTTGTTCGCATCGATGCGCAGCGCCTCCTCGAATTCCCGGCGGGCCTCCGCGTGCCTGTGCTGGTGCAACCAGGCCAGCCCCAGGTTCACATGCGCCTCGAGCAGCTTGGGATTGAGCCTGGCCGCCTCGGCAAACTGCGCGATCGCTTCCTCCTCCTTGCCTCGCCGGCGCAATTCGGCCCCCAGGCCCACGCGCGCCGCGGCCTGCTCCGGGTCCAGCCGCACCGCCTCCGCAAACTGCCCTTCCGCCTCGTCCACCTTTCCTTTCGCATCCAAAGCCACTCCCAGCCAACAGTGCGCCGTGGCATCGGTCGGATTCAACTGCACCGCCCGGCGCAGAGTCGTCAGCGCCTCGTCCACCCAGCCCTGGGCGAAGGCCGTCTTGCCCAGCCGCAGCAGTGCCTCCGGGTTCTCCGAGGTGTGGCTCAGCGCCTGGCGGAAATGCTTCCGGGCCTCTTCCTTCCGGCCCGAGGCCTCCAAGAGCGTCCCCAGGTTCAAATGCGTCTCGCCGGCCGCCGGCTTCAGTGCCAGCGCCCGCTCGTACTGCCCAAGGGCGGCCTGTGACTTTCCGAGGCTGATCAGCGCCAGCGCCAGCCCGTTGAGCAACGGCACCGAATCCGGCTCGACCCGCAATCCCGCCTCGAATTGCGTGAGCGCCTCTTGCGCACGGCCCGCTTGGACCAGGACCAGACCCAGCTCCAAGTAGCCCATGAAATAGTGAGGGAGCAACTGGGTCACTTGCCGGCAGCAGGCCTCCGCCCCGGATACGTCCCCGGCCTTGAGCAGCAGCTCGCCCAGGTTTCTCTGCAAAACCCAGTCGCCCGGCGCCAACGCCAGCGCCTGCCGATACCCCTCAATGGCCTTGGCGCGGCCGCCCCGGCTGGCCGCGGGCAAGAGCCGCTCGACCTGCGCTTGCAGCCGCTGGCAACGCTGGGCATGGTCAAGCTGCGCGGTGAACGGCGCCTGGTTGAGCCGCAGCATCACGCTTTGGAGCGCCTTGCACCGCTCCCATTCCGTCCAACCCAGCCGCCGCGCGCATTGTTCCGGCTCCGCCCACGCCGGCCGGGCATCCCGCCGCTGGCCAAGCGACGCCGGCAGCACCCTCGCCACCTGCTCGGCTATCCCTCGCCCCACCCGGTAATTGCCCTCGAAAGTCAGGTGAACCTGCTCGTAGAGCCATTCCTCTCCCGGCAACCCGCCCGGACTCTCCCGCCCCAAAGCCGCCTCGCTGTCCACCAGGAAAATGCCCTCCTGCTCCCTGCCCCCGGCAGCCTGCCGAATCAGCTCCCTGAGCCGGCTGTCCGCCCGGAACCTGAGGGTGTCATAATCCCGCGCCAGAACATAATGGCGCCGCGCCTCCTCCTCCCGCCCCAATCCCAGGCAGCATCGGCCCCAACGAAACTGCAAATCCGCAAAGTGGTCGTCCAGGCGGCCGGCGCTGCCGAACAACTCCACCGCTCGGGCGCTGTTGCCGGCCGCCTCGGCCTCGCAGCCCGCCTGGTAAAGCTGCTCCCATTGTTTGGCCTGGCTCGCCCCCAAATCAACCCGGTGCTCTGACGCGAAGGGCGCACAGTCCCTCAGGTTGCTGACTACCGTACTGACCACCATCTTGACCCCATGCGCTCGCCCAAGCCTCAGGATGTCAGCCAGGTTCCGCGCGAAATGCCCATAAACCGCCTCCATCCGCGCGTCGTCGTGCCGCACCTGGTGCCCGACAAAGAGCCCCATCCCCCACCCGCTCTCCCTGGCCGGACCCCTGCCCGCTCCCTCCGCCAAACCGGCCAGCAACTCCCCCAGCCGGCTCCGCTTGAGCGCCAACGCCGTCCGGATCAGCGCCAGCCTCGGCGCTCGCGCGCCAAAAACCGTGCCGCTCCCATAAGGCCCCACCACCTCGTTGTTGCCCATGTACAAAACCCAGATATCACCCTCCCGCCTTGCGCAATCTCGCGCAATCTCCCGAATCACATGCGAATTTATCCCCGTCATCGCCGCATTGATCACCTCGAACTTCCCCCCGGGAAACCGTTCCCCCAGCAGTGCCTCCAAAACCCGGGGCAATCCGAAGTCCGGCCTCGGATCGCCATACGCCGCCGATTCGCCAAACACAAAAATCCGGCACGTCCCCGCCCCCTTCACCGCCGGTATGGCCATCGGCCGAGGCGTGCGCGCCAGCGCCGGACCAAAAAAACGCCAGCCGAATCTCTCGTTCTCAATGAACACCCGCTCGCCCCTGACTTTACCGGGCAGCAGAAAGGCCGTCGGGTACCCGTAGCCAAAAAGCCGAAGCCCGCCCTCAACCAGCAGCAGCACCGCCGCCGGCACAAACACCATCAGCGCCAGGCGCAGCCCCCGCCTCTGCCACCGCTTGGCTCGGCCGTCCGGTTTGGCTGGCTTCGCCTGGGCCGTTTCAATCCCGGCCTGAGGCGCGGGCGGCTGGCCCGGACGGCGATTGCGCAAATGAGCCTTCTTTCTGCTCATGATTGAGTGTTCTTCTGCGAATGTAACCAAGCTCAGCCAGCCTGGCGCCCCCGGAGCGCGCGCGGCCCGGTCCGGGAGCGGCCCTCAGGCCGGGAAGCGCCCCCCGGGACTCGGCTCCGCCTACTCCGGGCAATCCATTTGAATGCTGGAGAGCCGGCCGCGGACGCATCCCACCTTGATGACCGCGTTGGTCGTCTCGTAGATGAGCCAACACTGGCTGCCCACAGCCGCGTAGTCGCGGAAGTTCGGGTCGCCCAGGGCGCGGAGGCACTCCTCGATCTTTGGCGTGAGCGAGAGGGTCCGCTCCAGGCTCGGCAGGTCATGGGTGAAGATGGACTTCACGCGGTTGCTCGAGGGCTCGAAAAACACGCTCACTTCCTTGTAGCAGAAGCGGGGGCCGCCAAAGCCTTTGGCCCACAACTGCGGCGGCTTGCCCCACTGGGTCACCACCTCGTCCATGGTCATGCCGGGACGCACCCCGGCGAGGGCGCCGGTCGCTTTGAGCCTGGCCAGGTTCGTCAGGGCGTGCATCAGCTTGTAGCCCGTGTTATTCGTGTCCACCAGCAGCGGCGACATGACCTCCCAGCTCTCGGCATTGGCCGTGGTGAAGCTCAGGAAATGGCGATAGAACTCCTGGTCCGCGGCCGACGAACTGAGGGCGCCGAGGGCCAGGAGCAGTGCGGCATAATGGCGGATGGCATGCATCGGGCAAACCGTCTTGTCGGGCTCAGGACAAAGCGCGCGCGCCGGGGGCTGCTGGGTAGTGGGGCAGGCGTCTCGCCTGCCATGCGCGCGCCGCCCCGCGCGCGGGGGCTGCTGCCAGGTCGCCGGCTGCGCTCATGCTTCCAGGAAAGCAGACCGGCGCCGGTTTGGCAAGGCGGGAAAAGCCGCGCCGCCGCGCCGCTCTCCAAACCTCCACGCTCGCGGCTTTGCCAACCCCCGGCGGTCCGGCCAATGCCGTTGCCAATCGCATTGGGGAGCCTGCCGGCTTGAAAGTGTGCGCTACCGGCTGACCGGGCGAGGCTCCGCGGTTCCCGGCGCGAAGGAAACGCTCGGTCCGGTCTCACCCTGGCCGTCAATCCGGTAGCGCTGGTGCGTGTAGAGGTCATCCGCCACCTGGTACAGGGCGATGGCATCCTGCTCCAGTTCGCGGTCGGCCGCGGAGGGCTGCCCCAACAGACTCATCTCCACCACCTTGGGGTCGCCGGCATAAAACTCCTCGGTCCGCATCAAGCCCAGGACCACGAGCCGCTCCCGCGCCAGCAGGCCGATGTCCCGATTGTGATCGAGCAGGGCCCGGCCTTGTTCCGGACGGCTTTTCAGCAGGTCCTGGCCGAAGAACATCGTCTCATACGGCCGGCCAATCAGGCCCAGAATGGTCGGGGGCACATCGAGCGAACTGCCCAGTTGCCCAAGCCGGCTCGGGCTTTTGACCACCGCCGGCCCGGCCAGGAGCAGCGGAATCTCATAAGAATGGATGGGAATGCTTTGTTCGCCGTAAACGCGCGCCCCATGGTCGGCCAGCACCATGAACACCGTGTTGGTCCAGAACGGCTCTTTTTTGGCGGCGCGGAAGAATTGGCCCAGGGCGAAATCGGAGTACTTGACCGCGTGCTCGCGTTTCCGCCGGGCGGGGTCTTCGGGGATTTTGCCTTTGGGATAGGTGTAAGGCTTGTGGTTGGAAACGGAAAGGACCGTGGCCAGGAACGGCTTGCCCGCCTGGGCCAGTTCGCGGCATTCCTCCAGCGCCCGTCCGAAGATGTCTTCGTCGCACACGCCCCAGATGGTGGTGAAGGTCGGGTGGGCGAAGTGCTTCTGTTCGATGAAACGATCGTAGCCGTTGCGCAGCGCGTAGGAGCGCATGCCGTCGAACAGGCCCCGCCCGCCGTAAAGGAACATCGTCGCGTAGCCGTCCCGCTTGAGCACGCGCGCTATCGTCTCCACGTTGTCCGACAGGTCCCGTTTCACAATCGAATCCCCAGGCAGCGGCGGGAACGACGAGAGCGCCCCTTCCATGCCGCGGACCGTCCGGTTGCCGCAGGCATAGATGCTGGTAAAGAGCAGGCCCTGCTCCGCCGCCAGTTTGTCCATCTCGGGCGTCAGCGTGTCGGTGCGGCCCAGGCAGCCCCAGAACTCGGAGCCGAGGCTTTCCTCCAGCACCAGCACCACATTCAGGCGCGGCCGGGCCGCGTCGCCCGCCATGCGACGGCGGATCGAGTGGCCGTCGCTCTCAAAGGACGCCCCCGGCGCGGCCAGCAGGCCGCGCACCCGCCGGTAGGCCTGGTCGAGCGGCATCGTCTTGTAGAACGCGGCGTAATCCAGATTATGCGTCCAAGCCGCCGCGAAAAATGACACCGCGCCGTTGTTGGCGATTTCGTTCACGGTGCGGTCGTTGCCGACGTGCGCGCCTTTGAGGTTGAGCGTCGGCGCCAGCAGCGCCGCCACCCCCGCCGCCCCGGCCAGGTGCAGCCACCGGGCCCTGGCGCAAAACGGGCGCTCCCACATCCGGCCAAACAGCCGGCGCGCCGCCCACAGCCAGGCCAGCGTCAGCGCCAGGCACGCCAGCAGGAACAGGCCCACGTGATACGATTCCCAGATGTTGATGAAGACTTCCCTGGGATACAGCAGGTAATCGACCGCCACCGTGTTGAAGCGCGATTTGAATTCCTCGAAGAAAAACCACTCGACGAACAGCAGGAAAATCTGCGCGAAAAAGAAAACAAAACACCCGCCCAGCAGGAGCAGGCGATGCCAGCGGGCGCCGAACCGGCGCTCCGGAACCACCGCCATCCAGCAGAGCAGCGGCAGGGTTTCCACCAGGGCCGCGAAGACGTCCCGGTGAAACCCGCTCAACAAGGCCAGCACCGCCTCGCCGGGCGGCAGGCCAGCCGGTTTGAAGGCGCACAGCAACGCCACCCGCAGCAACAGCCACCCCGCCAGCAGCGTAAGGAAACAGAACCCCGCAAAACCATAGCGCGACCGTCGCCACGGCGGCGCTTGCGACCGAGCATCAAGGCTCATGGCCCACAATACAACTTTTCTGGCGGAGGGCGGCAAATCAATTCCGCTCAGCTCAGCGCGGCCGGAGCTGGGAAGGCCCTGGCTGCGCCGAGGAGAGCGACAAGGCGTTGTGCTGAGTTGTGCCAGTCTTTTTAAACCGCGGCCGGACCGGTTTTTTGGAAGAAATGGCCAATGTGGCCAATCCAGCCAATGTGGCCAATGCAGTGTTCCGCCAGTAGCCAATGTGGCCAATGTAGCCAATGTAGCCAATGGGGTGCTGCGCCGGGTTGCGGTCCCGCCGCGGCGGGACGTCGCCGTGCCTCTCTGGGCTGCTTTGTTTGCGGCGCGCTCGAGGAAACACTGCGCCACTGGGTCACCTGCTCACTCCGCCACGCTATGACGGGGCGGCTTCTTCCCGTATTCCTTGGACATCCGGGGGCATACCTGCTTAGCTGCATTGGCTATGGACGAAAGCAATTCATTGCTCCAGCAGCGCAAGGCCAAGCTGGCGGCACTGCGCGCCAAGGGCATTGACCCGTTCAAGAATAAGTTTACGCCCACGGATAAGTGCGCCGAGGCCCGCGCCAACTATGCCGAGGGCCGCGCGGTGGCCGTGGCCGGCCGCGTCACCGCCCACCGCGACATGGGCAAGAGCCTGTTCATCGATGTCCGCGACCAGACCGGGCGGCTCCAGGTCTATGCCCAGAAAAATGTCCTCGGCGACGAGCAGTTCGACGTCTTCCGGCATTTGGACCTGGGGGATTTCATTGGCGCGCGAGGCACGTTGTTCACGACCAGGACGGGCGAGACCTCGCTCCGGCTGGCTTCGTTTGTCATCCTGGCCAAGGCGCTGCGTCCCCCGCCCGAGAAATGGCACGGCCTGGCGGACACGGAAACTCGCTACCGCCAGCGCTACCTCGACCTGATGGCCAACCCGGAGGTGAAGGAGGTCTTCCTCAAACGCACCGCCATCGTGCGCGAAATCCGCAACTTTCTCGACGACCGCGGTTACCTCGAGGTCGAGACGCCGATGATGCAAGCGATTCCCGGCGGGGCGGCGGCCCAGCCGTTTGTCACCTACCACCAGGCCCTCGGCTGCAATTTCTACCTCCGCATCGCCCTCGAACTCCACCTCAAGCGCCTCCTGGTGGGCGGCCTCGACCGCGTCTATGAAATCGGCCGCATCTTCCGCAACGAAGGGCTCTCCCGCAAGCACAACCCCGAGTTCACCATGCTCGAGGCCTACCAGGCCTATGGTGATTACCAGACCATGATGGAACTGGTGGAATCCATGATCTGCCGCGTGGCGCAAAAGGTCCTCCGCACGCTGGTCGTGGAACACAAGGACCCCGCGGGCAAGCTCAGCCGCACCATCAACCTCACCCCGCCCTGGCGGCGGGTCAAGTACAGGGACTTAGTGCGCGAAAAGGCCGGCACGGACTGGTTTGAGGTTTCGCCGGCGGAACGCCGCCGCCGCGCCGAATCGCTCGGCGCCGAGATTGGGCCGGGCTACGAAGACTTCGAAGTCACCGGCGCGGTGTTCGAAAAGCTGATCGAGCCGACGCTGATTCAGCCGGTGTTCGTCACGCACCTGCCCAAGGAACTGGTGCCGCTGGCCAAGCTCTCGCCCGAGGACCCGAGCACGGCCGAGGTCTTCGAGTGCTGCATCAACGGGCAGGAAATCGCCCCGGCCTACACCGAGCAAAACGACCCCGTCGAGCAGCGGGAGCGCCTCGAACACCAGGCCGGCGGCGAGCAGCAGAAACTCGACGAGGATTTCCTGGCCGCCCTCGAACACGGCCTGCCCCCCGCCGGCGGCCTGGGCCTGGGCATCGACCGGCTGTGCATGATGCTGCTGGGACAGGAGAGCATCCGGGACGTGATCCTGTTTCCCCAACTGAAGCCAAAGTAGGACCGGCCGCGACCACGGCCGGCGGCCGTCCCGCTTGCCCCTCCTATGCGCTCGGAGCGAATGGGGATGTTTGCGAACGGCGAATGGCGAACGGCGAACGGCCCTTCCCCTCTCGCATGCGCTCGGAGCGCATGGGAGGGGGGTGATCCCTTTTTCCACTTTACCCAGGGCCCCGGCGCGCCGGGGTCCCGCCCGAAGCGGGACGGGCCTTGCCCTGGGCTACTATCTTGCTGCCCCTGATACGCTTTCCAAAGTTATTCACCACCGAGGGAAGGGTCCCGGTCAGGACCCCAGCCCGAAGGTGGTCAA
>JBEKRX010000013.1:0-88809 GCA_049518415.1 Verrucomicrobiota bacterium | reverse complement strand
CCAGTTGCTCTCCACCCGGGGTTATTGCCCCGGCGCAGTTACTTTCAATTACTGGCCTTACAGTGTCGGCCAGGTCAGGGACTTTCACCCTGCTGTCCAAGCGCGCTTTCAGGCGCACATGAATCGCGCCGTTGGCGCTCTATTGTGTTTTCTTGCACCTGTCCTGGGGCGTTGCCCCAGGCTGGTATGACCTGACGCCGTTAGCGTCGGCCAATGAGGTCGTTCGAAAACGTCCAAACTCCAGGGGCTGGCCGAAGCCAGCGCCTTAACTAACTGCTATTCGGGTCAGTCCTAGAATTCTGACATATCGGGGAAACAGTGTCATTTTTCCAGGACTGACCCCAGTTCCGTCCGACAAGCGGGTTGCGGAAAAGAAACGGGCGGAACTGCTCCGCGAGGAGGAGCATGAGCCGGCTGGGTTCATTCCGGTCAAAGCGGCGCGTGAGGCGGCACAGCGGAGCTTGGGCGAGCAGCTTGCGGAGTTTCCGGGCGACATGGGGCGGCATTGATAGCCGTTTCCTGGCAAACGCGCGTCCGGAGGCAGTCTTGAGGTAACGCTCAAATTGCAGCGCGCGGTTCCGGTCCGTGAAGGCGATGGCGGTTTTGATGCGCCAGGGGCGGAACTTAGCGGTGTGGGGCGCTTCACCGGCGTTGGGCCTTTGCAGGCGCGCGCGCAAGTCTTCGGTAAAACCGACATAAAAGTGCTCGGGGGTTGAGAAGCTCTGGAGAACATAAACGCAGGCGAAGTTCATGCTGGCTCGCCGAGTCGTAGTTCGGAGCGCTCGTGCGATCGCAAAGGGAGCCCGCCTTCGCCCGAGGATGGGCTACGGCGCGGCAGTCTTCGCTCTCCGCTGGCGCTCCGAACGAAGACTGGCGGGAGCGGCGGGGCTCGAACCCGTAACCTCTGCCGTGACAGGGCAGCGCTCTAAACCAATTGAGCTACGCCCCCGCAAGGGGCAGCAGAACATAAGAAACACGGGGCCGCCCGTCAAGGGGGACTGCAAAAAAACGTCGGGCAGCAGACGCCAAGGAGGTGGGGGTGGGGAACCCCGCTGAAGAAACGTACTGCTGCCCGAACAGGCTTACTTTATGGCACCCGCCGCCCCTTTGTCAACTGGATAGCGGAGCCGGGAAGGTGCGAAATCCGGCTATGTCACGGGGCTGCGCCACTGGCGCCGGCACGGGCAGCAGGCAGGAGTCAGGAGGCGGGAGGAGGTTGAGGCGTCGAAGCGTTGAAGCGGGGGCCTCGTCCGGGCCGAGCCCCGCTCCTGCCCGCTCCGCTTTGGCGGGCAGATGTCGGCAGTCCGGTCCGGCGCGACGAGCGCGCAACTCAACGGGGTTTGCGCTGTTTATCTCAGAACGAAACGGGGCGTGGATGGTCAAAGCAATATTGCGGGAAGGCAGAGCCAGAGAGCTATGAACGACATTTCACCGGAGGAGGTCAGCGCGCTTTACAGCCGCATCACGCAGGAACTGGGCCGGGTGATCGTGGGCCAGGAGCAGGTGGTGAAGCTCTTGCTGGTGAGCCTGTTTGCGCGCGGGCATTGCCTGCTGGTGGGCGTGCCGGGCCTGGCCAAGACGCTCATCGTCCGCACCCTAGCTGAGATCATGCAGTTGAGCTTCAAGCGCATCCAGTTCACGCCCGACCTGATGCCGAGCGACATCATCGGCTCGGAAGTCCTGCAGGAGCGCGACCGGCGGCTGGAATATGAATACAAGCCGGGCCCCGTGTTCGCCAACCTCATCCTGGCGGACGAAATCAACCGGACCCCGCCCAAGACCCAGGCCGCCTTGCTGGAGGCCATGCAGGAACGCAAGGTCACCGTGGGCGGCCAATCGCGCCCGCTGCCGGACCCGTTCCTGGTGGTGGCGACGCAGAACCCCATCGAGCAGGAAGGCACTTATCCGTTGCCCGAGGCGCAGCTCGACCGGTTCATGTTCTCGCTTTACCTGGATTACCCGGCCAAGGCGGAGGAAACCGAGGTGGTGAAGCGGACAACCTTGCGCGAACTGCCAGTGCTGGCGCCCACGGTGGCGGCCGAAGACCTGTTGCGCGTGCAGCGGCTCGTGCTGGCGGCGCCGGTGTCGGACCACGTGATCGATTATGCGGTTTCGCTGGCCGCGGCCACGCGCCCGGGCCAGCCGGAAGGTTTGCAGGTGGCGCGCGACTTTGTGGAATGGGGAGCTGGCCCGCGCGCGTCGCAGTACCTAATCCTGGGCGCCAAGGCCCTGGCGCTGTTGAATGGCAAGATCACCCCCGAAACGGCCGACGTGCGGGAAGTGGCCATGCACGTCCTCCAGCATCGCGTCATTACCAATTACCGGGCCACTGGCGCCGGCAAAAGATCGCGCGACATCGCCCGGAACGTAATCGAGCAGGTGCGTGAACTGGCATACTGAGGGCTCGTGCAAAAACAAGTTCCGATGGCGAGGCGTAAGTCCTACATTATTCTCTGGCACCCCTCCGGGGTGCAACCGCCAGTCCCGATTCGGAATCGGGAGCCCGGTGGTCCCGCCTTAGCGGGACCACCGGCTACTTTCTACCAACCCTCCGGGTTGGGGAAAATCGCAGTTTGTTTTTGCAGGGGCGCTAAGCAGTTTACATCAGTAAATGAACGATCCTTTTCGCAAGCCGCCGGTGATTGCGGTCCGCCGCCAGCCTTGGCCGGGGCCGCCGCCCATACCGGGGCCGCCGGCCATACCGGGGCCGTCGCCCATACCGGGGCCGCCGCCCCTGCCGGGGCCGCCGCGCCTGCCCCCGGGGTCGCGGGTGCCGGCGGCCTTGGCGCGGCTTTACCAGCCGCCCGCCCCCGTGGCCAGCAGGCACTCGCTGCTGCTGCCCGAGGAACTGGAGCGCTTCAAGAACCTGCTGGTCTTCGCCCGCTCGACGGTCGAGGGGTATTTCATCGGCAAACACAAGTCGCCCTATCGCGGCGCGTCGGTGGAATTTACGGACTACAAGGAATACGTTCCTGGCGACGAGGTCAACCGGATCGATTGGCGGGCCTACGGGCGGTCGCGGCGGCTCTTCGTGCGGGAGTATGAGGCGGAGACGGACATGGTAGTCTATCTGCTGGTGGACGTGAGCGCCTCGATGAGTTACGCCGGCACCGGGCGGCAGTCCAAGTACATCATTGCCGCCAAGATCGCCGCGGCGCTGGCTTACCTGATGCTCCACCAGGGGGACAAGGCGGCGCTGGTGCTGTTTGCCGAGACGCTGAACCGGTTTCTGTCCCCGGGCGGCACGCGCCGGCACCTGCACCACCTGGTCACCGAATTGGAGCGCGTGGAACCGGCCTCGACGACCGGGATTGGGCGCGCCTTGCGCGAGTGCAATTCCCTGTTTAAGAAGCGGGGTCGCCTCGTCATCTTGTCCGACTTCTGGACCGACATGGCCGAGTTCCTCGAGGCCCTGGGCCAGTTCCAGCACCGGAAGTTCGAGGTCCTGTTGCTCCACGTGCTGGACCCGGATGAACTGAGCCTGCCCCCGGCCGAGGCGGCCCGGTTCCAGGACCTGGAAACGCGGGAAGAAGTCGAGGTCGAGCTGGAGGAAATCCGCTCGGCCTACTGCGCGAGCGTGCAAGCCCGCCTGGAGCAACTCGCCAGCGAAGCCAACCACCGCCGCCTCAGCCATGCCCTGGTCAACACCCAGCACCCTTACTTGCAAGCCATCGAGGCCTACCTCGGCTTCCGCGGCCGGAACACCTTTGGCAGAAGCGTATGAAGGGAAGGCCCCAATCCCAAGGGCGAGCTCCCAAGGGACTGCCGGCAACCGAGGCCTCCAGGTTTTGCCATGTCCCACTTATTTAACTTATTTAGCTCATTTAGCCTGTTGAACTTCGCAACGTTGTAACCAGGCAACCTTTTGTAACCTTTTTTTTAACGCTTCAGCCCTTCAACGTTTCAACCTCCCCATGTCCTGGGCCAGCCCAGCCTTGTTCAGTGTTTTGGTGGCGGCGCTTGCGCTGCCGCTGGTGATTCATTTGCTGAACAAGAGTTTCCCGCGTTTCTTCCGGTTCCCGTCGATTGAACTGATCAAGCAAACGATGGCCCGGCGCTCGAAACTCTATCGGTGGCGGCATTGGATTCTGCTGTTGCTGCGCACGGCCTGCCTGGCCCTGCTGCTGGCGGCCTTTTTGCGGCCGGTGTGGAAGCGCTTCGGCGCGGACGCGGCCGCCAAGGGCGGGCGGCAGGTGCTGCTGGTGCTCGATCACTCGGTGAGCATGGAGCACCGGGGAGACGGGCCGACCTCCAGGGAACGAGCGGCGCACGAGGCGCTCAAGCTGCTCGAATCCCTCGGCGCCAACGACGCGGTCAACCTCCTGTTGATGGACCCGAGCCCGACGAGTTGTTTTTTGGATTTCTCGAAGGACCACGCGGAGGCGAGGCGTTTTTTGGGCCGGCTCAAGCCGGGCCTGGGCCGGGCGGACGTGAACCTGGCCAACGGGCTGGCGGCGCGGCTGGTGGCCAAAGCGGCGGCGTCCCGGCCGGAGATTTATTACCTTTCAGATTTCCAGCGGAAGAACTGGGCCAACGCCAACTTCACGGCCCTGCCGGCGGGGGCGCGGCTGTTCTTTGTGGATGTCGGCCCGGCGCACCGGGACAACCGGGCGATTCTGGGGGCCAGCCTCTCGCAGGCGCAGGTGCTGGCCGGGGACACCGTCCTGCTGGAAGTGACGGTCGGCAACTTCAGCGGCGAGGCCTTTGGGGGGCGGCTGACGGTGACGCTGGACCAGCGGTTCAGCTTCGACCAGGAGGTTTCGATTGCGCCGTGGTCGGAGGGCAAAGTCCTGGTGCCGGTGTCCGCCGGCGGGCCGGGGGTGCATTTGTGCGAAGTGAAGCTGCCGCCCGACGCGCTGGAGTACGACAACCATTTCTGCCTGGCGCTGGCGGTGCAGGAAAAAGAAGAGGTGCTGATTGTGACGGACGGCCCCGGCGACCCAAAGAGCGGGGCTTATTTCCTCAAGACCGCGCTCAATCCTTTCGAGGGCGAGGCCGGCTCGCTGTTGCCGCGCGTGATTGGCTCCAACGAACTGACGCCCAGCCGCCTGGCCGGGGTGCGGAAGGTCTTTTTCACCCAGTTGAACGGCCTGAACCCCGAGGCCGGCGCGGCGCTGGCGAAGTTCCTCTTCCAAGGCGGCGGGCTGGTCTATTTTCTCGACGGCCGGGCGGACGCCGCGAACCTGGCGGCGCTGGAAAAGGCGCTAGGCCCGAACACGATGCCGGTGCGCCTGGCGCAGCGGCGCAGCGCGACCAACCTGGTCAGCGGCGCGCAGCAGGTGGTGCGGGGGGATTTCAAATCGCGCTATCTCAAGCTCTTCCAGGGGGCGGCGCGCCAGAACCTCGCGCTGCTGGAATTCTACGACTATTACCAGGCCAGCGCGACCGGGGCCGGGGCCATCCTCCTGGCTTACGGCGAGGAGTCGCCCGCGATGGCGGCGCTCCATCACGGCCTGGGCACGATGCTGCTGCTGAACTTCTCGGCCAGCGAGTTGTCCAGCAACCTCGCCCGGCAACGGGTCTTCCCCGCCTGGATGCAGGACCTGGTCAAGGCCCTCTCCGCCGACGAACCGCCTCCCCCCGCCTACACCATCGGCGAAACGGTCCACACCGAGGTCTGGCGCAGCGAAATGCGCGACCTGGATTTCAAGTCCCCCTCCGGCGCGCCGGTGACGGTGAAGCGCGAGCTAACGGGCGAGCGTTACAGCGTAACCTTCACGCCCGATGAGCTCGGCTTCTACACCCTCGGCTCCCCGCGTCCGCTCTACGCCTTCGGCATCAATACCAGCCCCGACGAGGCCGACCTGCGCCCGATCGACAAGGACGTCCTGCCCAGGGACTTCGCGGCCGAGCATGAGGCGCACTTTGTCGCCGGCGCCGAGGATTTCGCGGAACTCGCCCAGGGCAGGCCGCTCTTTCATTGGTTCATCCTGGGCGCCCTGGCGTTCCTCATCCTGGAAAGCGGCTTTCAATTCTTGCTGCGGAGCAGAGCGGCCGGCAAAGGTTAGATGAGTTAGATGAGTTAAATGGAGAATTGTAAATTGAACCTCCTTATGCCACCGCCTGCGTTAGCGGGCCGGCGGCGGCGGTTTGCGGCCCGCGCGGGAGAAGTGGCGGCGGCGCTGGGCGGAGCCGCATTGGGACTGGGCCTCCTCCCGTTGACTGGCCTGGCGCAGGCCGAGACGGCCGCACCGGCGACCGTCGGCAGGATGGTCTTGGACCCCATCCTGCCCGGGCCGTTGGTGGCGCTGCTGGCGGGGGTGCTGCTTTTGTTCACGGTGCGCGTTTATCTCAAGGTGGGGGCCGGCGTGGGGCGCAGGCGGAACTGGTTGCTGCTGCTCTTCCGGGCAGCCGGGCTAGTGCTGGTGGCGCTGCTGTTGCTTCAGCCCTCGCGGCCGGAGCCGTTGCCGCCGCCGGCCAGGGAGCGGGTCACGCTGATCGGCGTGGACACCTCGCTGAGCATGAAACAACGGGACGTGGAGCGCGCCACGCGGCTGGATGCGGCCAAGAACGCCCTGCTCAACGCCGGGGTGGTTGGGCGCAACGGCGTGCCCGAAGACCCGCGCTTGCGGTTCTTCGAATTCAGCGCCGATGCCCAGCCGCTGGTGAAGTCCATTCTCGACCTCACGCCCAAAGGCCCGACCACCCGGCTCAACCAGTCGGTGCTGACCATGCTCAACACCCTGGCCGGGAGTGAGGACGCCAACGCCTTGCTCCTGCTCACCGACGGGCACGACTTCGAACTGGTGAACCCGGTCAAGACCGGGGCCGCCGCCCGCGCGCGGCAGGCGCCCATTTACGCGGTGCCGCTCGGCAAGCAGGGAAAAGTCCGGGACGTTTCCGTGCGCATCACGGGTTTCCAGCCTTATTGTTACGTGAAACAGAAGGCCCGGGTGGCGGCGGCGCTGCGGCTGATTGGGTGCGAGTTCGAGGACCTCACGGTGCAACTGCTGCGCCACGGGCAGGTGGTCCAGACCAAACGGCTCAACGCCGGCGAGTTGCAGGAACTGCCGGTCGACTTCGAGGTGGCCGAGCCCGCCGTGGGCCAGTACGAATACGAAGTCCGCGTCCCGCCGCTGGAGCAGGAGGTGGACACGGCCAACAACAGCGCCATCACCTACCTCAACGTGATCGATCAGCAGGTGCATGTCCTGGTGCTGGAAGGGGACCCCTACTGGGACACGACGTTCCTGCGGCGTTCGTTGATGCGGAACGACAAGTTCGACCTGGACGCGCTCGTCCGCTACGGCCGCGACCGCCGGCGCGCCATCCGCAAGACCGAGAGCGCTGGCCCGCTGCGCGCGCCCGAGACGCTCGAGCAGTTCAGCCATTACGACCTCATCTTCCTGGGGCGCCTGGTGGACCAAGTGCTGAGCGCGCCGCAACTCGCCCTGCTCGACCAATATGTCAAGGAGTGCAGCGGGACCGTGGTCTTTGGCCGGGGCAGCGCCTTCGGCAACGCCGCGGCCGCCAGCCAGCTCGAGCCGGTCCTGTGGGCGGACAAGGCCAATGGCCGCGTGCGCCTGGACGCCACGGCTGAGGGCCGAAACCTCTCGGCCTTTCGCGCGCTCAATGACGGCGCCGTGGGGCTGGACACTTTGCCCGACCTGCTCAGTGGACACAAGGCGGCGGTGACCAAGCCGCTCACCTCGACGCTGGCCCTGGCGGCCAATCGCGAGGATGGGGCGGCGGCCCCGGCCATCGTCCATCGCCGTTACGGCACCGGCCAGGTCCTCAGCGTCGGCGTCGAGGGCCTCTGGCGCTGGGGACTCAACGCCCAAGCCGATGGCCTGAACACGCCTTTCGATCGGTTCTGGGACCAGATGATTCTCTGGTTGTTGGCCGGGCGGGATTTCATCCCCAGCCGCCAGTTCTCCTTTCGCCCCAATTCCGCCAACCTTCTCCTGGGCGAGAAGGTCTATTTTCACGTCACCATGCGCCAGGCCGACCCCAAGGTCAAAGCCGTTCCCCTCACGCTCTACTTGGGTGAGGCGGAGGTCGGGCGAGTCAATCTGACCGCTGCGGCGGCCGCGGGCGCCCGTCTGAGCGGGGAGTTCCTGCCGGAACGGGTGGGACGTTACCGGGCGGTGGCGCAGTTCCCCGACGGCACGTCGCAGGAATCGCGCTTCATCGTGTTCAACGAGAACCTCGAGGAGACCGAAGTGGCGACCGACGTGGTCGGTCTGCGGCGATTGTGTGAAAGCAGCGGCGGCCGCCTGGTGGAGCCGGGCGACCTGGCGCGGCTGCTCAAGGAACTCAACAGCGAGCAGAACCAGGCCGCCCCCAAGACCCGGCTTTGCCCGGTGTGGAATCAGGCTTGGGTTTTTTACCTGGCGGGCCTATTGTTCGGGTTGGATTGGTTTTTACGACGACGGTGGGGTTTATGCTGAGCCAGAGGCAACAGATTCTGGAGCGCCTGGCGGCCGCCGACCGCCAGCACCAGAAGGAAGCGGGCGGGCGGTTGCTGCTCCGCAGCCTGAAATACGCCTGCGCCTTCGTCCTGGGCGCCTTTGTGCTGGACGTGGCCGCCCACCTCCGCCCCGGCTGGCGGCTGGGCCTGCTGCTGGCGATGCTCGCCGGGGCGGCGGCCCTCGCCGGCATCGCTTGGCGGACCGCTTTTGTCCGCCGCAACCGGCTGGAGCGCATCGCCCGTTTTCTCGAAACCCGCGAGCCGGCCCTGGGGTCGCGGCTGATTAACCTGCTGCAACTGCAGGCCCAAATCACCGACGCCTTGCTGGCGCCGCTCACGCGCGAACTGGCGCGCCAGGCCGTGGCGGGCTATGCCGCCCAGTTGAGCGGCACGCCCCTCGAACGGCTCGCCTGGACGGGCGAATTGCGCCGGCACTTGAAACGCGCGGCGTGGACGCTGCTGGGGTTTGCGACCGTATTGGCGGCGTTTTCCCGGGTCACGGCCGTCGAGGTCGCCCGGTTCGCCGATCCCTTTGGCGACCATCCGCCCTATTCGTTTACCCGGCTGGAGATTACGGACCCCGGGCGCGGCGGCACGAACCTCCTTTACGGCCAGGGCCTGGCGATCAAGGTCAAGGCCGTCGGACATCAGCCCAGGGAGGTCTTCCTCACCGCCTTGCCGCCCGGCCATCCCGAAAAGGCCGTCACCGTCCCGATGTTCGAGCAGGGCGGCGCCGGCTACCACCAGTTGCTCGACAACGTGCGCGGCGAACTGCTCGTCTTCGCGCACACCAAAGACCGCACCACCCGCTCCAAGCAGGTCCACCTCGGCGTCATCCTGACGCCCCAGTTGGCAAGGGCCTTCGTGCAAATCGCCCCGCCCGCCTACACCGGCTTGAAGCCCGAAGAGAAGCCGTATGCCTTCAAGGGCGTGCAGGCGCTCGAGGCCAGCCAGGTGCGGTTCCGGCTCCAATCCAATCGTCCCCTCCGTGAGGGCGTGCTCGAACTGACCAGCGGCGACCTGCCGCCGCAACGGGTGCCGCTGAAAAAATCGGCGGAAAACGAGGTGGCCGGCTCGTTCCTGGCGGCCGAGTCCAGCCGGTTGCGCTTCAGCCTGCTCGACGTGGCGGGCCTCCCCTCACAAGCCGACTGGGAGGGCGCGCTCACCGTCACCCACGACCTGCCGCCCGAGGTCCGCATCACCGAGCCGGCCCACGACGCCTACGTCGCCCTGGACTTCAAATTCCAGGCGCACATCGAGGCGAACGACGATTACGGCTTGCGCAGCCTCCGCCTCCACCGCGGTTTGAACGGCGTCTATTCCGCCCCTAAAGTCGTCGCCTATGAGGGCATCGTCCGCCAGAGCCACCAGACGGTGGACTTTGACCTGGTGCAACTGGGGGTCCAGCCGGGCGACCTGCTCTCGCTCTTTGCCGAGGCCGTGGACACCGCGCCCCAGGCGCACCTGGGGCGCAGCCAGACCGTCCGCCTGTTGGTCATCAGCGTCGAAGACTACAACAATTTCCTGCGAGAGCAGACGGACGTTGCCGACGCCCAGGCCAAGTACGGCGCGCTGATGGACGACTTGCAGGCGTTGGTGAACGACCAGAAAAAGCTGGGCGAGCTGGCGCAGCAACTCGAAGCACAGGTGGCCAAAGCCAAGCCCAAAGAGCGCGCCGAGCTGGCCGCCCAACTCGATGACCTGCTGGCCCGGCAGAACGAACTCAACCAAAAGCTCAACCAACAGGCCGAACGCATGGGGCATTTCGTGCGCCAGGACCCGCTTTACGATGTCGAGCGCGAACTGCAGGAGTTGCTCCGCCAACAGGCCGAGCAAGTCCGCCAGAGCACCCGCGCCAATGACGCGGCGGGGCGCGACGTTGCCCAGCGCAGCTCGCCGCCCGCCGGCGGGCGCCAGTTGTCGCCCGACCTGCTGAGCGATTTCAAGCAGGCCTCCGATGACCAGGTGGCCCGCCTGGGCGGCGTCCAGGAGGCCGGCGCCAGGCAAGTCGCCCAAACGCTCCAGGACCTGGCGCTCATGCAGGCCTTGCAAGAGGACTTCAACCAGTTCGATGACCTTTACCGCGCCCAGCAGGAATTGGCTGCCCAGACCCAAGCCTACAACCGCGCCGGCCAACTGGGCCGCGAAGACCAGTTGGCCCTCAAAGACTTGGCCGCCACCGAGAAACAGGTCGGCGAGGTCCTCGGGCAGCTCGAACAACAGCTTCGCGACGACGCGAAAGCCGCCGGCAAACTCTTCCCCAAAGCCGCCCAGAGCGGGCAGGACCTGGCCGACAAAATCAACGAACTCCGCCTGGCGCCCCTCGCACGGCAGGCCACCGGCCAGATGCTGGCGGGCAACGGCGACCGCTCCTTCCGCCTGGCCGACCGCCTGCGCGGCGAGATGGAGAAGTTGTTCACCGAGGCCCAGGCCGGCAATGCCCCCTCCAGCGAGGAACTGGACGGCTACTTGCGGTTGCTGCGCGGCATGAACCCGGGCCAGACCTTCACCCAGATGTCTCGCAGCCGAAAGTCCGGGCTGAGCTTGGCACGCAGCTTGGGCCTGGGCCTGGGACAAGGCCAGTCCGGCTCCTCCGGCTACGCCATGGTGAACGGTTCGAGCGTGGATGTGATGGGCAACGAACCGCGCGCCCAGCGGGGCAATGCCACCGCTCGCCAGTCAAGCCGCCTGGGCCAGGGCGCCGGGACGCCCGCCGGCTACAACCCCGCCACCGAGACCGACAAGGCCGACGTCCTCAAGAACCTCAACCCCGTCAACCGCCAATCCGGCGCCGTCGCTTCCGAGACCCTGCTCGAGGAATACAGCGACCTGGTGGACCATTACTTCAAAGCCATCACCACCAAGAAGAGCCAATGAAAACGCCAATTGCCGCCGTCCTCGCTCTTTGGCTGGCGGGCGGGTCTGCCTCCTCCGCCACACTCGCGCCCCAAGCGGCCGGGCGGTCCGATGCGACGCTGCTGCAATGCGGCAATTTGATTTACGCGGGCAACCGGAGTTCCGTCTGCTTTGCCGACCGCTTTCTGACCGACGTGGCAGAGCAGACCTGCTTGCGCGTCAACCGGAAGTTCTGCCCCGTCCGCCTCGAGGCTGAGGCTCTGTTTGACTACCCGTTTTGCGTGATGTCGGGCAACGAGAACTTTTCCCTGTCCGAAAAGGAGCGCGGCCAGCTCCGGAAATTCCTCGCTCAAGGCGGCTTCCTGCTCGTCAGCCCCGGCTGCTCGGATGAGAAATGGGACAAGTCCTTCCGCCAGGAGCTCAAGGTCTGCTTTCCAGACAACGCCCTCAAAAAAATCCCCATGTCCCACCCGATCTTTTCCATCGTCCACCAGATCCCCCGGCTGACCGACAAACACGGCAAACTAGTCGCCCTGGATGGGCTGGAACTCAACGGCCGGCTGGTCCTGGTCTATTCCAAGGAGGGCCTCAACGACGTCGAGCACGCCACCGGTTGCTGCTGCTGCGGCGGCAATGAAATCAGCAACCCCGTCCGCGTCAACGTCAATGTCTTCACCTACGCCGTGGTGTACTAATTCCAATTCGCGTTGGAATAACCAGCAAAAATGTGCCCGCCAGACGCTCAAGCTCCGCAAGCCCAAAGCCGAATGCTCAAGGCGACACGCGCTGCTTTCGCAGCTCGGGTTTCGGGTTTTGGGCGGCCTGTCGGGGTAGTTTTGACCGCGGCTATCATGTGGCTCCTGTTGTGCGGCTGCGGCCCTGCCTCGCCTCCGGCCTTTGAGGTGCCGATCTTTTTTACCTGCGATACCCGGGGGCGGCTCGAGCCGTGCGGCTGTTTCACCGGCCAGTATGGCGGGCTGACGCGGCTCAAGACGGTGCTCGACGCGGAAGCCCCGGCCGCCGCGGTCCGGGTTGACATCGGCGATGCTATCGGCGGGCGCGAGGACTATGACCTGCTCCAGTACCGTTACCTGCTCCGCGCCTTCGCGGCCATGAAATACGATGCCCTCAACCTCGGCCAGCGCGAAGCCCAGCTCTCCGCCGCCCAACTCCGCGAACTCAAGCGCTCCTCCCCGGTCCCGCTCCTGAGCGCCAACCTCCTGGACCAGGCCAGCCGCAAACCGATCTTCGAGGCCTACCGCATTGTCCAACGGGGCGGCTGGCGCGTCGCCCTCATCGGCGTGCTGGACCCTCGCGGCCTGGGCGAGGACCTCGGGGCGGGCCTGGTGGTGGACGACATGGAGTCCACCCTCGCCCGGCGGGTGGCCGAAGTGCGGCCCAAAGCCGATTTGATCGTCCTGCTGGCCTTCACGGACGAAGCCACGCTGGCGCGGTTGGCGGAGCAGTTTTACGAAATCCAGGTCATTCTCGGCGGCAAAGTCAGCCAACCGGCCCAGGAACTCAAACGCGAAAACCGCAGCCTGATCTACTTCGTCACCAACGAATCCCGGGCGCTGGGCCTGCTCCGGCTCCAGCTCCGGGCCGGCGCGCCACTCCGCGTGACCGCCAACGAAATCCGCCTGCTCCACGACCAAATCCCCCAAGACCCCTCTTTGCGCCGCCTGGCCCAGGCCTACCGCGACGAAGTGCGCCGCACGCCCCTGGCGGCGGACGACCCCGCCAACGCCGCCGCCGACACGGTCCCGGGCGTGCGCACCGCCGCCAGCTTCGTCGGCAGCCCCCGCTGCGTGGATTGCCACCAGAGCGCCGGCGCCTTATGGGCCAAGTCTGGCCACGCCCGCGCCTTCGCCACCCTCTCCGACCGCAAGGCCGACGCCGACCCCAAGTGCATCGGCTGTCACACCACCGGCTTCGGCGCCGCTTCCGGCTACCGCCGCCCATTCGGCCCGGACAAGCTCGTGGATGTCGGCTGCGAAAGCTGTCATGGCCCCGGCAGCCTGCACGTCCGCCAGCGCGAGGGCGACAAATCCATCAACTTCACCTATCGCCCCCTGGACGCCGGCGACTGCAAGAAATGCCATTACGGCGAATTCAGCCGCCCCTTTTACTGGTACGAATTCTGGCCCGTCATCAAACACGGCAAAGAGCCGCCGCCGCCGGAAGCGGAAATCCGAGGTCCCAAGGCGGCCTCGGCGCAGAACCCGCTGCTCGGCGCCGGCCGCGCTGGCGCTGCCGCCCACCCCTGCCTGGCAGCAACGCTCCTGCAAACTCCACATCCCGGCCGAGGCGCTCTATGAAGACTCCCGCCCGGATGCACAGCCCGTCTAACTTGTTTAACCTTCTGAGCCTGTCATGGTTTGTCGCTTTGTCCGCGCTGGGCGAGGCGCCGGCCGGTTGGAAGACGAATTACACCGCGGCCCTGGCCCAGGCCCGGCGCGAGCAACAGCCCTGCCTGGTCTGGTTCACCGCCAGTTGGTGCGGACCTTGCCGGGAGATGGCTCGCTCCGTGCTCGTCGCTCCGGCGGTGGCGCAGACCCTGACCAACCTGAACCGCGTGGCCATCGACATCGACGAGCAGGAGGCCCTGGCGCAACAGCGCGGGGTCCGGGCCGTGCCGACCTTCCAGATGCTCTCGCCCGAGGGCGACGCCCTCGCCAGCCTGGTCGGCTACCAGGCCCCCGAGCCATTCCTTGAATGGCTGACCAACAGCCTCCGGGAGGTCAAAGACAGCCTCCTGCGGCAACACCGTTCCGAGCAAAGGCTCGCCGCCGCCGAGCAAGCCCTCCGCCAAAGCGGCGCCCGGGCCGACCCCGAGGCCATCCGCGAATTGCTCGCGCTCTATGCCGAGCAGAGCAGTGCCGTGCGCGACCCGGCGGGCGCGCGGCTGGCCGCTTTGGCCCAGAGCCAGCCCGCCCTGCTGCTCGACGGCCTGAACCATCCCCGTCTCGCCGTCCGCATTCACGTCGCCAACCTGCTTCGCCGCCGCCTTGGCGAGGCCTTCAACATCGATCCCTGGAGCGACGCCGCCGCCCGCCGCCAAGCCGTCGCCCAGTGGCAGCAGAAGCTCTCCTCGACGGCGCGCTGACGCTCCGGCCCCGGTGCGGCACGCGGGCGTCAAACGATAAGTGAGCCGTCAGCAAGAAGCAAAGTTTGCCAAACGATCAAGATTGTGGCATAAGCACGCGCGAAGTCGTCGATGATCTGTGGTGTCTGAAAATGGTTGATTCGAACTATGTCGCTTGAGCTTGCCCATGAGAAGCTGGGGTGGCCGCCCCCTCAGGAGGTTCGAAATCCGTCCGGAGAAGGGGCTCGAATTTTCGCGGAACTCGCTCAAGCGAAAATCGGGACGACGCTTGCCAGCCGTTCAGACGGTCCGCGGTTAAAGGTTGGGGTGCTCTCTCGCAATTCATATTCACGCGAAACCGAGTCGCCGATCGCCATCGTTGCGGAATTCGAGAAGATGGCGAGTGACGCCGTGTTACGGGAACTTCATCGCTTAGCCTGGAACTTCTCCCACAGCCCCACAATTGTCACGATCGAGCCGCATTTGCTGAGGGTCTGGACTTGCTGCGAGCCGCCTGAAGATCGGTTTGTCGGGCATTATGTCATCCAGGACGTTCCGACCTCTGAGTTGACGAAGCCTCGGCTTAGCGATGCGGCAAGGCGCGCAGTTCAGGCTCTCCATTGGGCAAACCTGGTTTCAGGCCAGTTTTTTCGGGACCGTGCGGAGCGGTTCAATCGGGATCAGCGGGCGGACCGGATGCTGCTCGGCAACTTGCGGCACCTTCGGGAGGTGCTGCGCAGAGCTGGCCTGACAAACGACGACATCTGCCACGATCTGTTGGCCCGGGTGATCTTCGTTCAATTCCTGTTTGACCGCAAGGACTCCGCGGGCAACCCGGCGCTGAACCCAAATAAGCTCAAGAGCCTTAACGAGAGTGGAGTGCTCCAGGCAGAGCATGGAACCTTTGCGAGCATTTTGGAGGATTACGAGGAGACTTACCGGCTGTTCGACTGGCTCAATGACCGCTTCAACGGGGATTTGTTTCCGGGCGGAGGCGACACAAGAGGGGAACGCGAACGTGCCTGGCAGGAAGAGAAGCGGTTCGTGAAACCTCGTCACCTGAAGGTGCTTCGGGATTTCGTCAAAGGTGATCTGGATATGCCAACCGGCCAAAGGTGTCTATGGCCACAGTACGCATTTGACGCCATTCCTCTTGAGTTCATCAGCAGCATCTATGAGGCGTTTGTTACGGAACGCGCCCGTAGCGAAGGCATCTACTACACGCCACCGCATTTGGTCGACTTCATTCTCGATCGCGTCCTCCCCTGGCAGGGAGACGCGTGGGATTTGAAGGTTCTCGACCCGGCGTGTGGTTCTGGTATCTTCTTGGTCAAGGCGTTTCAACGGTTGGTTCACCGCTGGAAAAACGCACATCGCGGTGAGGGCATTCGGGCGGAAACCCTTCGCGGTCTGCTGCAGAACAATCTTTTCGGAGTTGACAAGGATCCGCATGCTGTGCGAGTCGCCTCGTTTAGCCTGTATTTAGCAATGTGCGACGAGCTAGACCCTAAGCATTATTGGACTCAGGTTCGTTTCCCACCGATGCGGCAGTGTCGCCTCATTAATGCTGACTTTTTTGAGGAGGGCCGTCCCGGCTTCAGCACCAAGCCGGATAGTCAGACATACGATCTGGTGATCGGGAATGCTCCTTGGGGCGAGGAACTGCTCACTCCAGCGGCGAAGGCATGGGCTGCTGAGAGGGCGCACCCATGGCCGGTTGCCAATAAGGGTATTGGTACCCTTTTTCTGCCAAAGGCTGCGGCCCTGACGAGGGGGACTGGCAAGATTGCGATGATTCAATCCGCGAGCTCACTGCTATTCAACCGAAGTGGCCCAGCTTGTGAGTTTCGCAGCAAGTTTTTCACCACGTTCCGAGTGGAAGAGATCGTGAACCTCTCTGCGCTGCGATTCAAGGTGTTTAACCAAAGGACGCGCTCTGTTCAGAGGTCGGTGGCACCCTCGTGTGTGATCACTTTGTCACCGGCACCAGGGCCCTCTGAGATGATGACTTATGTGAGCCCGAAAGCCAGGGGTGAGTTACCAGAGGATTTCGAGGTTCTCGTAGAGCCACTAGACGTTAAACGAGTGCGCCAACACGAGGGGGCTCACGATCCGGATATCTGGAGTGCGCTGATGTGGGGCCAGCAGCGTGATTGGAGACTCGTCCGACATCTGCGATCTGGAGAGAATCTTGCCCGTTTCGAACAAGCTGCGCGGGTTCGTTGCACCGAAGGGATTATCCGTGGAAAGAATCCAGAGCGACAGCGCGAGTATCCATGGTTGTTCCACCGCCGCATCCTTGAGGAGGACATGTTTCCCGGGGGATCACCTGTGCTCTTGCGTGCGGACGAGTTGCCTCTAAACGACAATATAACTGCGGAGCGGCCGAGAAAGGAAGAGGCGTTCGCCATTCCCCAGTTGCTCATTAAGGAGGGGTGGTCGGTTGACACGAAAAGGTTTCAGGCGCGTCTTGTGCTTGCGGACAGTTCCGGGCAAGGCGTCGTTTGTTCCCAAAGTTATCTGTCGGTATGCGCGACTGGAGCCGATGAGGGGCTAATTAGGTCGGCGTGTTTGGCGTGCAACAGTCTCCTGGCAGTTTACTTTCTGTTCCTAACTAGCGGGCGCTTGGCCGCGTACAGGCCTGAAGCTCTGGCCGGCGAGATCCCGCGGATTCCAATCCCGCCCCCTCGAGATTGGCCTTTGGAGGAAATCCGAACCGTCGAGGACATCGACAGAATTGTTCGCGTGGCTTTCGATCTAAAGGACGCGGACTGGACCCTTGTTGAAGACTTTTGTAACGTCACTCTGGAGGATTTCAAAGGGGACGAGAGGTCCCCAGGAAGGACGCGCACCCGCCGCAGGATCGGCCCTGGCGATGAGCCTCAACTACGTCGCTACTGCGAGTATTTCATTCGTGTCCTGAAGGCCGGTTTTGGCCAAGACAAGGAGATCTGCGCGACCGTTTTTCAAGAGACCGGGAAAGACCTGCTGCCCTATCGTTTGGTTGCGATTCAGTTGAATCATTCATCTAAGGATGAAATCCGTATTGAACCGCTTGATGCGCTGGTTCTTCTGAGGCGGCTAGAAGATCTGAACCGGACATGGCTCCGCGAAGACAGGACGGTGGGAGGCAGTATTTACAGCGAGCGGTTCGCTCGGCTTTACGTTAACGACGGCGGGTCGCCAACGGTCTATATTTTAAAGCCTGATGCTTACCGGTACTGGACGCGAAGCATGGGGCTGCACGATGCCGACGAGGTTGCTGCGGATTTTGCGCGCTGGCATGCGGGCGCAGCATCAGAGGTGGCCCTTCCCAAATGAGCGCGATGGGCCAACGCGACGGGGCAGCTCCCGGCCAAGCTGTCTCGAGGGACTTTTTGAAGCTGGCCGGCGGATGGTGTTGTGACCAATCAGTAATTCTTCTGAGTTTCGTGTGGGGAGCGTACGACCGGATGAAGCTCGATAATCCGGCGGTCGATGACAGGGATTTGGAGCGCAGTCTCACGCAGTTATTCGAGGTCCGCATCCGCCGTGAAATGTCTGGTGACGAGCCGTTCTACATCCAGCACGGGCCGTATGAGCGCGAGACGATGAAGCGACCGCCGGCGCAGCCGCCCCAGTATGACCTGGCATTCGTGCTAAATGCCGATGAGCGAATTATGTGGCCGCTGGAGGCGAAGGTCTTGGAAACCGCGAAGGCGGTTTCTGAATATGTTTTGGAAGTGCGGGAGCAGTTTCTCGCTTGCCGCTATGCGCCGTTCTGCAGCGAAGGAGCCATGTTGGGGTATTTGCTGACGGGCTCACC
This sequence comes from Verrucomicrobiota bacterium, assembly GCA_049518415.1. Classification (GTDB taxonomy): domain Bacteria; phylum Verrucomicrobiota; class Verrucomicrobiia; order Limisphaerales; family UBA8199; genus CAVQND01. The sequence continues at coordinate 70,653 of JBEKRX010000013.1, read as the reverse complement.
GGGTGAGGCGTTTACCAACATTGCAGCTAAAGTGCCCTGCACCTTGGAGGAGCATCCAAAGTTCCCTTCCCGTGCTCACAGGACATCGCGCCATCGGCGCACGGTTCCTGCCGGAAAAAGGTATCCAGCGGATTTTTGCTGCCATCATCTCATTTTGGAGTTCTTTGGGCTTAAGAGGCGCCGGCCATGAGCGTGGACCAGCCGCTCTTTGATGTCGCTCGATGAGACCTTGCGACATTCCTGCAATCGAGCGACAACCGCGCTTGGATTTCGAGTGACGGCGGGGCATCTTGAGGACTTATGCGGTTCATTCGCGACATCTACGCCGCCAAGCGCGCCGCCGGGCAGCCGGTGATTTCGTTCGAGTTCTTCCCGCCCAAGACGCCCGAGGGCGACCGCAACCTGCTGGACAAGACCATCCCGGCCTTGCGGGAAACCCGGCCGGATTACTGTTCGGTGACCTACGGGGCCGGCGGCAGCACGCGCGACAAGACCCTGATGATCGTCGATCGCATCCAGCGGCAACACGGGTTGACCGCCGTGGCCCACCTGACCTGCGTGGACGCCACCCGCGAGCAGCTCGGGGAACTGCTCGGCCAGATCCGGGCGCTGGGCGTCAACAACGTCCTCGCCTTGCGCGGCGATCCGCCCGGCGGCGGCGAATTCCGGGTGACGCCCGGCGGCTTCGAATACTCCAGCCAACTGGTCCGCTTCATCCGGCAACAGCCCGGCCTGTGCATCGGCGTGGCCGGCTTTCCCGAAGGCCATATCGCCTGCAAGGAGGGCAAGTACGCCGATTGGCAGCACCTCAAGGAGAAGATTGACGCCGGCGCCGATTTCGTCATCACCCAGTTGTTCTTCGACAACGCTGATTACTACGAATTCCGCGAGCACCTCACCCGCAAGCTGGGGGTCAGCGTGCCCATCGTTCCAGGCCTTGTTTCCATCCTGAGCGGCTCGCAGATGAAGCGCTTCAGCGCCATGAGCGGCGCGCGCGTTCCCGCCCCGCTGGCGGCCAGGCTCCAGGCCCTGGGCGAGGACGACCCCGCCGTCACCGAGTTCGGCATCGACTACGCCACCAAACAATGCGCCGACCTGCTGAGCGCCGGCGCGCCCGGCATTCACTTCTACACGCTCAACAAGGCCTACGCGACCACGCGCATCTTGCACAACTTGCGTCTGGCTTAAACTGACAAGGTTGACGAGAAACAGGCAGGAATTCCGGGCCTGACCCCTGCCCGCCTCCTGCCAAACGACTTGCCATTTGGCATGGCATGAACCAAAGTGCGTCCATGAAAACGATGATCGCGATGGACTCGTCTGGGCGGTTGGTCTTTCCCAAGAGCGTTCGCCAATCGCTCAACACCCCGCCCACCGCCCTGTTCGAAGCCGAGGTCCTGGGGAACCGACTGGAACTCACGCTGGCGGAGCCGGAGTCCGGCAAGCTTCGCAAGCGCGGCAAGTTGCTGGTCGTGCCCAAACAAGGCGCGGCGGTCGACGCCGTCCAAGCCGTGCGGCAGACCCGCCAAGACCGGCTATGATCGAGTTCTTCGACACGACCACCCTGGTGGCGGCGATGGTGGAGGACGAGACCCACCACGAGTTCTGTGCGGAGGCGTTGGAGAACGCCGACGATGGTCGCGCCTCCACCCATAGTCTCGCCGAGTGTTATGCCACCCTGACCGGCGGAGGGCTGGGTAAGGTCACGTGAATGAGCATCAGCGCGGTAATTGATGGCGACCCTTTCAAGGTAATTGACGGAATTGCACCGAAGCCAGGAAAGGGGGCGGAGGGCGGGTTGGGTTGCTCGCGAATGCCCCTCGGCCTCGACTGTTTGGGAGCGGCTATTGCAGGGAGGAGCCCTTGGCGGGACCAGGGAAACCTTGGCTGCGCCGAGGGGACCGACAGAGCGTTGTGCTGAGCTGTGCCGTTCCTTTTAAACCGCGGCCCGGCCAGTTTTTTGGCAAAAATGGCCAATGTGGCCAATCCAGCCAATGTGGCCAATGCAGCGTTGTCTCGAGAATGAGAAACCGATCCTGACCAAGGTCTTAGGAACAAATCCATCCACCACAATGAAAACGCTCTCGAAAGTTCTGCACCTGTCAGTGCTTCTGCTCGTTCTCCAAGCCCGCTGCGCCTGGGGCGTCGAGATACCAACCGGCGCGCCGGCCCGCGTCGGCCCTCTTGGAGAGTCGGCACGGCTGTCCATCGAAGGCCCGCAGACATTCACCGAAGGCGATATCCGGCGCGCGTTACGAACTGACCTGGACTACCTCGTCGCCTCGCATCCCGAGGCCACCCTGGCCGAGTGCCTGGCCGCGCTCGAGGACCGGGTCCGCGCCGGCTACCGTGACTGCGGATTCCCCGAGGTTGCCGTCCTCGCGCGGTTTGACGGAGCGGCTGGCCGGATCGTGGCGAAGGTCACCGAAGGGCCGCGCTTCCGGTGCGGAGCACTCCAAGTGAAAGGCTTGAAGTCCCTCCCGGTTGCCGACTTCACTCGCCGCCTTGCTGAGAAGCTGGCACCGACATCAGACCAGAGCACGCCCGCTGCGGGAACCTGGAAGACCGGAGCACCGGTGAGCTTCACCCCCGACAGCCTGGCAAGCTACTCCGCCGCTGCGAGCAACACGTTCGCTGCGCTGGGCCGGTTCGCGGCAATATTCAAGGTGGACATTCAACCCCAACCAGCGAGCAGCAACGCCGCGCTGGCCGTAATCGTCGCTGACGAAGGGCCGGCGGCCGTCCTGCGGGATATCGAGGTGGTGGGGAACAAGAAGAACCGTCGCGACGCCGTGATCGGCTTTCTTGGGTTGTCCCGAGGAATGGAAGTAACCCAGGACCTGATCGACGAGAAGGCGCGCGCGTTGACGCAAACCGCGCGCTTCGCCGACTCGTCCATCACGCCGACAACTCTCGGCCCAGACGGTCAAGTGTCGTTGCGCATCAAAGTCGTTGAGAACGGCCAGCTTCCTCCCTTAAAGCAAACCCTGTCGCGGGAGGAGAGGACCTTGCTGCGTCTGCGCGAATGGCTCATGGCCTGGGGATCTCGCCAGGAGGATCTCATCGTTTCCTGGTCGCAGCCAACGGCGACGGGCAAGCGGCCGCAGGGGATTGAAGTCATCGTGGCCCCGTCAGGCGGGATCATGGCGCGGGTGATGGGGAATTCACCCGGGGTTGAGAAACTGCAGGACCTATACTCAATTGTCGTCAAGTCCGACGCGCTGGCCCTGTTTGCCCAGGTGCACCAACGAAAGCTCCGCATCCCGTTGCCGACGGGCTACTCCGGAGTGTTCTTCGTGAAGCCGGGTCCATCCACGGACTCCACCGGCCGATTCTCGCTGAACATGGGCGCTGGCTTGAGCCCGGCACAGACGAAAACGGGTTGGCAATTGCGCCTGGACTTGTTACCGGCGGCGTTCACCGACCTCTTGTATCGACCAGGAACGAAAGCGACGTGGCAGGGCGACGTTCTCAGGGTCCGAACCGAGGATTTTGTGCTGCGCGTGGACGGGGGAACCGGCCGGTTGTTGGAACTGGGCTCGATCGGCGGCAAACCGACGACCGGTGCGGGCGCATCAGGCGCCTATCGCCTGGCGCTTCGGTTTGCGGCCGGGGCCTTCGCCAAAGCGGTGGATCAGATCGCGGCGAGCACGAGCACGCATGTGGATGCCTTCCAGACCCAGCGGGCCCTCGGCTCGGCCCTGGGCTTCATTGCCGCTGAACTGGCGATGGCAAAGCCGTTGTGGACCTCGGCCCCAGGCAGCCCTCCTCCTCAACCGCCAGCCGCGCTGGCCTCGGCCCTCGAGAAGTTGCTCGCGAGCTCTTTCTTGGACCCGCTCCAGACGCTTCTGGATGGAGCGGCGGCGCCGCGCCGCGACCAGAAATTCACGATCCCATCGAGGCCTACGGAGAATCAAGACTCTACACGGCAGATGATCGAGACGGTGATGGTGTGGTGTGCGGGGCACGCTCAGGAACTTGCCCCGGCGGGTTCGTGGCTGCAGACCCTCCTGCGCGAATCGGCGTTCACTCTCACCTCAAGAACAGAACATACCCCAGCCGCGCTCGCCCGCCTGGCCGCGGGTGAGGACCTCGGCCCGATCGGCTGCTTCGTCGCCCTGCACGCGCTTCTCTGGTGCAACCAAGATTCGTGGGCCATCTTTCCCGAGCCGGGGTTGAGACGATTGGCCACAAAGGACCTGCGCCGGGACTATCAGATGCTCCTCGACCCCGGGTCAGTGATTACGCGGTGCCTCGCGAATCTGGCCCGGGAGCTCGGCACGCTCACGAAGCCGGAGGTCGAAGCGATCGCTGAACTCTTCCCGCCGGATGGCGCTGCGGTCGTGCGCGAGATGGCCTGGGCGACCCAGAAAGCGAAAGACCTGCCAGTGACGGACGCGATTGGGCCGGCCCTCGATCGGTGGTGGGAGACAACTGGCAGAGGAAGAATGGAGGCGGACTTTCGGTTCCACGCCCAACAACCTGCTCGCCGGTGATTGCTCATTGTGCCTAACGCCTGGGCAGCGCCGAAGCTGGCTCGAGCACTTGGATGATTCGAAACTCTTGGAAGACTTCGGGGAATGCCGCCGTGTGCCCGCTACGCCCATAAAGAAATGAAGCATCCAACCATCACACCATGAGAACAATCGCGACCTTCATGCGAAATTCAAACCTTCCAAGTCAACAGCCCAGGTTACGAGTTTCCCGGGGACATGTTCGGAAACCACGGTTTGAAGCTAAAGACCGTGCGGGGCGGTGTCGCTACCATCCGCCTCAAGCGGCTTAACATTGCCGAGCGGCTTTCATTGCTTAAAGAGCTCAATCCCACAAATCTTCGGCTCTCCCGCGGCGCCCTTGGTGAACTCGATGACGATGTTGCCGCCGGCATCGGGGGTGAGCGAGGCGAAGTCCTTCACCAGCGCCTTGCCCTTGCCGGCCTCGGCGGCGATGTCGAAGTCCGTGAGCACCCGGCGGCCATTGATGACGACATTGAATTTGCGTTCACCCGGCGCGAACTTGACTTCGGCAAAGTGCAGGCGAACCGTGCAGGCGGCCGCTTTGCCGGCCGGGATCGTGTAAGCGCACGCGCCCCAGCGCTCCGTTTGATAGACCGCAGGCGGGGCGGCGTTGGGAACCTGGGTGTCAATGGCTTCCCTGATGGAAGCGATGTTGCCGCCGCGATAATCGCGGTCGCCCACGAACCCCGGGACGGGGGCGCCAAAGCGGAAAAAGCCGAGCCGGCCGCCGCCGCAGTTGATGCTCACGGACTCCGCGGCCTCGCTGGCCCGGCTGGCCACGCCGCTGCGGACTTGCGCCTCGGTGTTGGGCACGACCCGGACCATTTTGCCGGCGGTCGGCTTGGGATTCACGGTCACATTCCAGCCATCCACTGCCAGGAGCGGGGCTTCCCCGCCCAGGTCGGCAACCGCCGCCTCGATGGTGAGGGTCTTACGCTCGCCTGGCAGGAGCGAGAGGTAATTGTCGCTGTAGAAGACCGGCAGGACACGCTGGCCGGAGCGCTCTTTGCGCAATTGGAGATGGGCCATCAGGGCGATGGCGGTGGAGGGGTTGCTCAGGGCGACGTCCAGCAGGCAACGCCCATCCCTGGCCTGCTGCCTGGCCTGGACGTCCAGGGCCACGGTCGGCAGGGCGTTCAGGGCCTGGAAATCATCCGGGTGGTCCGGCCGGGCGCGCCAGTAGAAATTGTCCGAGAGCACCCGCTGCTTTCGGTCCAGGAGTTGGAGCTTGACGAAATGGACGGCCGAGAGGCGGTCGTCAGGAAACGCGAGCGGGCGGGCGTCGGTGGCGGCGCTCGGGGCCGCGGTGACCCTCTGGGCCTGGGTCCATTGGAGCGTGCCGTCCAGGTTGTACACCCTCGCCTTGGCGGTCACTGCATCCAGCGGGCGCGGGGTGTTGTTGACGACCATGACGTGCCAGTCGTTCTGGTTCAACTGCACGTGGACCGGCTCGCAGGCCTTGCGCGTGGCGTAGAGGGCCGAGTTGGGCTCCAGGTCATGGCTGTAGAGCTGCCAGACGAAGCTGGGCTGGGCCGGGTTGCTCATCCAGGTGATGACGCCGGTGGCCGGGTGGAAGAGCTTGGCAAAGCGCCCCTCGTACATGGCGCGGAAGGCCTCGTAGTTGGCGAGTTGGGACTTGCGCACGAAATCGGCCAGGCTGGCCGGAAAGCCGTAGCGGCTGGCGATGATGTCGGGATACCGGTCCCCCTGCTGCGCCCCGCCGCAGAAGTCGTGCTCCGCCCAGTCGTCGTTGATCACTTCCCAGTCCTTGGCGGGCATCATTGCCTGGACGGCCTCGAGGGTCGGGACGGACATGGAGCCGAGCTCGGTCTTGAAGGCCTCGGCGAAGGTGTAGAACTCGCGCGGGGTGCGCCAATGGTACGGGCCGCCCGAGTTGACGCCGCGCCCCGAGGTCGAGCTGGGCTGGTAGAGCCGTCCCGGGTCCAGCGCGGCCAGCAACTGCTGGATGCCCTGGCCGATGGCCGGGGGCGGCTCGCCCTCGTTCCGGGCGCACCACAGCACAATGCAGGGGTGCTGGCGGAAGCGCAGGACCTTTTCGCGAACGTTGGCCAGATATAGTTCGGTGTTCTCCGGGACCGGGCCGTCCGCGGGGTGCGGCTGGAAGAACTCGTCCCAGAGCAGCAGGCCGTATTGGTCACAGAGGTCGTAAAAGTCCTCGCTGGTGCTCTGGCCGACCCAGTTGCGGATGATGGTGTAGTTGGCCAGTTGGTGCAGGCGGAGCTGGGCCTCAAGGCGTTTGCGCGGGATGCGTTTCAGGGCTTCGTCCATGCCCCAGTCCCCCCCCTTGGCTACCACCGGAACGCCATTGATGGACAACGCCAGGTTCTCCGAGCCGGGCAAGGCATAGCTAATCTGGCGGACGCCGAAGTTCACCGCGCGCGCGTCTGACACCGCGCCCTTCTGGACAAAGGCCAGACGCAGCTTGTAGAGATGCTGCGGGCCGAAGCCGTTGGGCCACCAGAGCCGGGGCTGCTTGAGGCGCAGCGCCGGCGTGGTTGCCGGGCTGAAGGTCACCGTCCGGGTCTCGTTCGGTCCCAGGGCGACCTCCTGCCGGAAGCTGCTCCCGTCGATCACCCCGGTCAGGCTGCCTGCCTGGGGCGTGTCGGTGGCGTTGCGGAGCGTGGCCTGCACCGTGAGGGCGGCGCTGTCCACGCGGGGCAACGGCAGTTCCGAGGTGACGAAAGGGTCCTGGATCACCACCGGCCCGCTGGCCGCGAGCGTGACCTCCTGCCACAGGCCCGTGTCGCGGTCGCGGATGGTGGGAATCCAGTCCCAGCCGACGGTGCACAGGAAAGTGGGTCCGTCCAGGGCGGTCACGCCGCCATTAGGCCCGGTCCCGGTGGCGATGGCCTTGTCGTGGCTGGCGCCCGGGTGCGGCTGCGGGAAAACGTGAACCGCCAGGCCATTAACCCCGCCCACGGTGACGAGCGGGGTCACATCGAAAATGCCGCGCGCGAACGCCCCCTTGATCGTGCCGACCTGGCGCCCGTTCACCCAGACCTCGGCGATGTAGTTGATACCGTGGAAGTTCAGCCAGACCCGCTTGCCGGTGAAGGACGGCGGCGGGGTGAAGGTAGTGCGATACCAGTAAGTGGCGCGACAGAGACTGTCCGGGATCGTCCGGTTATTCTCGCCATAGAGCGGCTCAGGATACACGCCGTCATTGACCAGGCTGGTCAGAACCGTGCCGGGCACCGTTGCCCGGTGCCAACTGGCCGGTTCAAAGTCGGCCCGGGAAACCGCCTCGCCCCCTGCCGGCACCTTGGCCGCATCCTGCAACTCCCAACCACTCGTCAACTGGCTCGGCTCGCCCGGTCCCTGGCTCGCCGCGGCCTGGGCGACGGAAAAACAAATCACCCAAACCAACAGCCCGGCCACAGCTCGCATCGGTGTTGCCGCAGAAGGCCTGGCCGACAGCGCGCGGCCCACGAAGCAGGATCGATAATTGAGATTTGTCGTCATAAACAAAGCGCCCGAAAGGCCGCTCATCCGAGAGCCAAAAGCGATGGCGCCCGCCGGCTCCCGAGCCAGCCCCTCGCGATACTCTGCCACCATAGAAGAGTGCCGGGATAGTATCAAGGAGGGCTTCTCGACCTGCCCTCGCCCTACTTGCCTAGGGGCGCGCCTTCCAGGAAATGCCTCAACACTCGCTTGTCGGTCTCCGAGCCGAAGAAAAGGTTCTCCGGAAATCGGTAGTGCCGCTTGATCCCATCCAGGATTTCCGACCCCACGTACGAGTTCAGCCACATCCCGGCCAGGTACTGCAGGCGCAGGTTCTGGTCGGTATTGATCTGGGCGTCCCTCATCCATTGCCGCAGATCGGGCGCTTGCCCGGCATAGGTGGCCAGCAAACCGAAGACCGAGTGGAATCCAACTTCTTGGAGCGACTGCTTTACGGGAGCCTGGTCTGGGCGGCGCCAACGTGCTTGCCACTCGTCAAGGTCGATGCGGGTCGGCTCCACTTGACCGCACAAGACGGCATCATAGCCCTCGCCTTCGCTGTCGTTGCTCCAGAGAACCCCGTGCGGGAAGGCCTTGAAAAACGTGGCGATGACGCTCTTGGCTGTGTCCGGATTGCTCTCGTAGAGGGGCATCCACAAGGCCATCACCCCGCCCGGTTTCAGGCGCGCCTTGCACATTTCGTAGTACTCCACCGTGTTGAGGGCGGCGCAGCCCTTGACCCAGGGGTCGATCGGGTCGGAGGTGATGATGTCGAACTTCTCTTTGGTGGTGCGCATCAAATGCCGGCCGTCGTCGCAGACCACCTCGGTCCGGGGATCCTTGAGCACGGCGTGGTTCTCCTTCTCGAAGAGCGGGGCCACGAAACGCGGGACCAGCGGCTCGATGTCGCAAATGACGATGCGCTTGACCTCGGGATGCACCACAAAGCTGCCCGCGGTTACCCCGGCGCCACAGGCCACCACCAGCACCGATTCGGGCCGCGGGTGGATTAGGGCGGGGATATGCCCCAGCATCCGCTGCACGCGCATATCGCGCCGCTCGGTCGAGGCCTGCACCTTCCCCGCCGAGTGGAAATTCCGCACCCCGTTGCTCAGTTTTGTCACGGCGACCGAGCCGTTCAGGCCCTCGCCCAAGTAGGTGCAAAAAATGTCCGGGGTGCCGCTGTCGGTGGGCACCTCCTTCTCGGCAATGATGCCGGGGGCCAGGCGGTGGGCATACGTGGCCGTGAACCGGCCATAAGCCACGGCTCCCCACGGCATGGGAGGCACGCTCCTGGCCAGCAACGCCGCAACGCCCACCAAAACCGCCAGGGCGACCGCCAGCGCCCGCCGGAAGCCGGGTTGCCCCGCTACGGCGCCAGGCGCAGCCCCCAGGCGGCCTGTCCGGAGCAACGGCGCCAACAGCGCCAGCGCCGCCGCCGCCGGCAGCACCACTCCCACCCGTTGCGCCCATTGTGTGCCCGCCAGGGGAATCAGGGCCAGGCTGAAGCCAAGGGCGCCCAGGATCGCCCCCAGGGTGTTGGCGGCATACACCCGGCCCACCAGGCGCCCGGGGTCCTCTCCCCGTGACGCCACGGCGGCCAGGGCCAGTGGAAAACTCGCCCCCCACAAAACCGCGGCCGGCAGCACCGCCCACAGACAACGTGCCAAATCCAATTGAAAGGTGTACCAGGGACTCACGGCCAGGACGGGGTTGACCGGCCAATAGGGCAGCGAATGGGTGATCATGTAAGCACCCCAGGCCGTCGCTGCCACCAGCAGCGCCTGGCAACCTCCCAGCGCCAGCCGGGGCCGAACCAGCCGGCGCGCCGCCAACGAACTCACACCGCTCCCGATTCCCAGCCCCGCCAGGAAAACCGCCAGGATAATCGAAAACGTATAAACGGTGGCCCCGAAAATCAGCGATAATGACCGGGTCCAAACCACCTCCGCGCCCAGCGCCCCCACGCCGGACAGCCCGATCGCGACATAGACCGCCCAAGAACCTCCCTGGCGCTCAACCCGGCCTCGCGCGGGTGCGCACGCTGGCGGCTCATGGCCCGCAAAAGCGGCCAAAACCAGGGAGACCAAGGCCAAGACCCCGTTGATCGACGCGGCGACATAGGTCGCCGCCGCCATGTTATACACTCTCAACAAATAGAATCCAGCCAGCAGGCAGCCGAACACGGCCCCGGCGATATTGCCCCCGTAAAAGAAGCCCAGCCAGGAAACGCCCTGCGGCGTAGCTTCCACCCACCGCGCAATCGCCGGCAGGGTCGCGCCCATCAGCAATGTGGGCGGCAACAAACAGACCGCCGCCACCACTCCCCGCAGGAGAATCCCGCCGAAACCCGCTCCCCCCTTCGCGGCGTACATCTGGCCCAGCAGCGGCAGGCCAAACAGCACCCCCAGAGCGATGATGCCCAGCCCCAATTCCAGCAGGCCGTAAACCCGCAAAGGATGGCGCCGCGGGGAAACCAACCGCGGCAAAAGCAGGCTGCCCAGGCACATGCCCCCCATGAAGGTGCCCAATAAAATCCCCAAAGAGAGAGTCGTCAAACCGATCACCAGTTGCAGCAACTGGAGCCAAACGATTTCGTAAATCAGCGCCGCGCAGCCACTGCCGAAGAACAACAGCACCAGCCAGGGCAAAATCCTGCCTGGCGGCACAGACCCCTTCGCTCGACCCGCCCGCGGCTCTCCCACGGCCTCGACCGGTCCCCCCTCGGCCTGGCCGAGGCCGCTTCCAAAACTCGCGGGCGGAATGTCAGCCTGGAGATTCGTTTTGGTTTCTTTCAGCATTCGAGGCTGAGCGTAAACCAAGAACCTTAAGCGCACAACAGGACGCGCGCAAAAAACCAACCGCACTCCCTTTCCCCATCCCCGCCCTGCCGGAACAGAGTTTGACAGTCGCCCGCCTGCCCTTCAACCTGCGGCCCATGCGAGCTCATCGCCGCGCGGTCGCACCCCCAAAGGCCGCCGCCACCGCGCGCCCGGCCCGCCAGGCCGGCCCATCGCAAGCAAAGGCTCCGTGATATGTGCAAAGAAAATATAGTCGCGGTCAAAAGTATCCAGGCCTCCCTCCTGGAAATCCGAAATTCGAGGGCGTGGGGGATTGTCCTCGCTTCCATGCTGGCGGCGGCGGCGTTGGCCGGCCCCGGCCAACGCCTGGTGGACGCGCCCGTGCCCAAGCCCTGGCGGGTCTGGCCTTCGACCCCGCCGCCGGATTGTCCTCTCCCCCAATCCGAGACGCTCGTCGGCGTTGGCTTCACGGGCCGGCACGCCGAATACACCGGCGCCGACACCTGGTATCCCGCCTGGGCCTCGGACGGCAACCTCTACTCGCCCTGGACCGACGGCAACGTGAACGGCCTGGGCAGCGGGTCGGGCGGCGAAAAGGCCACGACCGGCCAGGCCGCGATTTTGGGCGAGGACCCGCTGAAACTGGTCGTCACCAATCAGGGCGTCTTCGCCAGCAGCCCCAAGCCATACGAAGGCCGCTACCCGTGCGGCAGCCTGGTGTACAAAGGCGTGTGGTACTACGGCACCTATTGCCTGCACCCCAGCGGCCAGGTGCCCCGCGACGGCATCCCCTACAACTGGCCCTGGCTCGGACCCTTCGTCGGCTTCCGCTGGTCCACCAACTTCGGCAGGACCTGGACCCAGACACCGTGCACGCCCGAAAATCCCCTCTTCGGCGAACACGCCTTGCACGGCGAACCGGTCAAGATCGGCGCGCCCCATTTCGTGGACCTGGGCAAAGAACTGGAACACTCGCCCGACGGCAAGGCCTACCTCGTCGCCCAGGGCGCCTCCGACGCCGCCAACCGGCGCTATGCCTTCAATAGCTGGATTACCGCCGACCAGGTCTATCTCCTGCGCGTCAGCCCCGGCATCGAAAACATGAATGACGCGGGCAAATACGAGTTCTTCGCCGGACCTGACGCCCAGGGCGGGGCCGTCTGGACGAGCGACTTCGCCAAAATCAAACCCGTCGCCGAATGGCGCGATCACATGGGGTGCGTGACCATGACCTACAATGCCCCGCTCAAGAAGTTCCTGCTGTGCGTCACCGACGGCGGCAACACCGTCTCGCGCTACAACACCTATATCCTCGAATCGGATCGCCTCACCGGCCCCTGGAAGCTCGTCACCCACATGAGCAACTTCGGCGAGCAGGCCTATTTCGTGAATATCCCCTCCAAGTTCATCCGCCCGGACGGCCGCAACCTCTGGCTTTGCTATGCGGCCAATTTCAGCTCGGGCTGGGGCGGCATCACCTTCAAATCACGTCCGCCAGGCAGCCGCTACGGCCTCTGCCTGCAGGAAATCCACCTGCTGGCCCACGGCGAACCCATCGCCACCGATCCGTTGAATTCGCCAGACAACCTCGCGCCGGATGCCGCCGTCACCGTCAGCTCGACCCATCCCGACTACTCCTCCGCCGGCGCGGTGGATGGGGCGGTGGACGGCTTTCCGGGCGACATCCGTCACGAGTGGGCCACCCGCGGCGAGCAGGACACCGCCCTCATCCGCCTGACCTGGAACTCGCCCCAGACCATTGACCGCGTCTGGCTCTTCGACCGGCCCAACAACCTGGACCAGGTCACCGCCGGCATGTTGGTCTTCAGCGATGGTTCCACGCTCACGACCGGCCCCCTGCCCGACGACGCAAAAAAGGGCCTCGAAGTCAGCTTCGAGCCCAAGACTGTGAACTGGCTGATCTTCGTGGTGACCGGCGTGAAAAAAGGCAGCCCCAACATCGGCCTCGCGGAAATCGCCGTCTTCAAGGCGCCCCCCAGGCCCTGAACCTCGGGGAGCCGGATGGCCCTTCCCATGAACCGGGACGTAGTGGGGCAGGCGTCCCGCCTGCCATGAGGGCGTCTCGCCCTTGAAACCAACGCGGGCGAGACGCCCGTGCCCGCAGGCGTCCCGCCTGCCCCACTGCCGCTGCCGCCCGGTTCATGGCCCCTATGCGCGTCCGGTTTCGGAGGTGGGAGCTTCAACCATACTGACCACTTGCGCTCGCTCCGTCAAAAGTGCGTTCTAACCGCATGAACACAGCGTGAAACGCACGTTTTCTGTTTTTCACAGCATCAGGCTACAAGTCGTTTTTGAGAAGCTAAACGAAGTTTTCCTGTCCCCAAATGGCCCCAAAATTCCACGCCCCTTGGCTGCTCTCCGAAAACTGCGCGCCTGGGGTCCGGTCTTCTCCCATTTGCCCGTGCCGCGTTGCGCTTTGCCGTCGCCCTGCCGCTTGCCGGGCCTGGGCAGGGTTCCAAGCTAGCGGAATTCGCCCGCGGCGCGCCCTGGGGCATCCTGGTGCGAAGTGCCTCCCCCGCCTGTGCGGCCAACCGCCTGGCCAGGGAGGTAGGGGGTAAGCATTCTTTTCTCAACCTTTGAACGCCAGGAGGCGACGGGGAGCCCCTTTTGGAGGGGCGTTGCGTGAACGGTATGCCGTAAGAGCTTATAGTTTTTCCCGAGCTCTGGGGCATTCAGACAGGGCGAGAACTGGTGGACTTTTCTTGTCCTGAAAAGCAACTCCGCAGCCCCCGTTTTCAGCTTGACAGGGCTCGCCGGGTTTGCTAAATGTGGCTAGGATTATGGCGGCACGGTCAGGCACAATTTCGCCCATGGCGCATCCTGACAGGAAAAGGGTGCACGTACCTTTGCGGTTCTTCAGCCGGAGCCACTTTTACGTGGAGGACCAATTTGAAACCGATCCCAGGACCAGGGCCCTGGGCGTGGTTTTCCTCCTCGCCGGGGCTGCGCTGCTGCTCCGGGTCCTATACGTTTTGTTCGTCGGAGGCGATTTGGGCGGGTCAGATGAGGGCGGGAGTGTGCTCCAGAACGAACCTCAACAATCGGTCCCGCGTGAGTAGTGTAGGTAGATACGGCCCGCCAAAAAAGGAGTGTCACATCCGGCCTTGTTCGCTTGTCGTCCAGCTTCGGTGCTCGCTGATTATCCGGAGCCGCTGAATCGCGACAGCGCGGAGCCCGCACGAGATACAACAGAGTGAAGGCGTACATTCACGCGTTTAGCCCCTAGGCCGGGCCACGCGTGATTTGTTTTGCGAATGTTTCGCGGAAAAGCTGCCGCGGTCCCTGGCAATTTGCCCGTGCCGCGTTGCGCGCTTGGGGCACCATGCGCTTTCCGTACAGAGGCGGCCCCAAAGTAACCGGCCGCTGGTCCGACGCGCTACAACGCGTTTTAGGGGTCGCCTTGCGGTGGCCGGCAACCTCAGTCGCCGCCTAAAGTCGGGCTTGCCAGGAGGTTCTGGTATGGCAAGATAGCGCCTCATGAACGAATCGAATGCAAAACTCCGCTCAGGGGTACCGACCGGCAGTGCTGCGCCCCTGGAGAGAGCCACGATGGAGGACTTGCTACAGGATGTGCCACTCCACTCGGGGAGGGTAATCCAAGACCTTTTCACCGAGCACGGGGAAATTGCCCTTCCAAAGGACATCCACGCGCATTGTGACCACAATAAGTGCAAGGGAGTCCGGCGACATGTTCTGGGAAGACGCTGCACCTACCTTGCGGAGGAAGGACTCTATTATTCATTCGCGAGGTATGGCTGCGTGAACTGCACGGAATCGGCGAAGGTCTTCGGTCTGATGGCGCAACGAGAGGGAGAAGAGTATAGTGGAGTTTGCACCAAGATCTATCAGGAGCCCCTCTTCGGTTTCCCAATTCCGAAGCGTCTCTTCCACGTTATTGGCGAGGCGAACCGAGAGCATTTTCTGCAAGCACGGCGCGCGATTGCCCGATCGCTTGGAATCGGCGCCTTCGCCTATTACAGGAGAATCGTCGAAAACACGAAGTTAGATCTGGTCAGCTCGGTACTTGAGGTTGCACGGGCGACAAGTGCCTCGCCCGCGCAAATAGACCTGCTGCAAAGGGCGCAGATGGAGAGGCAGTTCTCAAAGGCTATGAACATGCTCCGCGACGTGTCCGCCATACCCGCCGTCTTGCTGATTGACGGACACAATCCGCTCGCTCTCTTACACGATTCGCTGAGCAAGGGCATTCACGGACTCGATGACCGTGAGTGTCTCAAAAGAGCGCAGGAAGCAGAAGTGATCCTGTGCGAGATCGCAGAGCGGGTGCAGATAGCGGTAACCGATCGGAAGGCTGTGAAGGCTGCCGTTGCCAGTATAATGAACCGAGAAACCACAGGGGAAACAGGTTCTGCGGCTCTGTAGGCCGTTACCGGGTTCTTGCTCAAGCTGTCGGGCGTTTCCGGGCCTCGTTTCCTTTTCCGCGTCAGCGTTCCTCCTGAGGTTTTGAGTTGCGCCCGCCGCGTTGCCCTATGGCCTCGCCCTGCCGTTTGCTCGGCCTGGGGAGGGTGCTAAGTGGCGGGCGCGGGGGGCCGGTGCGTCCTGGGGCGTCGTGGCGAAAGGCGGGTGAACGCCCACGTTACTGGCCCCGGCACCTGGGTCCGCGAATTCCCAAAATGACCAGCCACAGCCCAAGTCAAAACCGGCGCTGCCACCCGGCGCCTCGGTTCCAGATGAAACGGGCGTTTGGGGGTACAGTACCGCTTCTTCTGACAGGGTGAGTCAAGCGGAGAACGACTGAAATGTGACTATAGATGGCCGTTTCTTGTACAGACAGAAAGGCCCAGATTGCGTACTATGGAAGTTCATGGGCAAAACCTTCACGACGTAAATATTATGAAAACCAGTTTCCTCTACTCCAAAATCAACCGTTTCATTGCTCCGACGCTGTTCCCAGCGTTACTGGCGTGTAACATCTGCGAAGCGGCAATGACCGATTTCGGTGACAACACGGAATGGATGCCAACCGTGTTTGGCTTGGGTGTGCAAATGAACAATGTTGCAAATGGGTTTCAAGTTGGGTTCGCAACGGATGCGCATCCTGGCGGCGTGGTCTCAAGTTCATACCCGACCGTAATCGCAGCAGGTTACCAATCGACGTTTGAGCTCCGTGGTGATTTCACCATCGACGTGAGCTATTCGCTGAACGTATGGCCTGCTGCAAGCGGTGTGAGACTGGGAATTGGTCTCATGCCCTACCTTGGAGTGCAGCGCGAGTGTACGATCTACACGTCCGGCGACGCTTACAGCGTCAATGCAGCTGGTTTTAGCTACGTCAGCACTACCGACCGGAGCGGAATGATGCAACTGGCTCGGGTGGGGGGAACGCTTACAGGTTCTTACTGGAACCCAACCAGCCAGTCCTGGGTTGCTATTAGGTCAGCACAGGGGTACTCAGAAGATTTCGGCGTAGGGTTAAGCGCATGGACCGACTCCTCGACGTTTGGCCATCAATCGGTTGAGCTGACCATGAACAATCTCGCGATCAGTGCTCAGACGATTTTGTCTGGGCCGTATCCACTACCGTATTGGGTTCAGCCAACGTCAGGAGGAGGGATTCCTGCTGTTCCCGAAGCAAACACTCTTTGGGCCGGGGCCTTGGCACTCGCGTTTTCGGTCCTCGGCAGTCGGAAGGCCCTGAGAGCGTCCCTCACTTCGAAGGGCGCACTTGGCGCGACGGCAGGTCGTCCTTAGACCCAGGTTCAGTAGGCAAGTGCAGTGGCCGGGGTGGCGCTGTCACCCACCCACTGGCTCGCCCTCCCACTCACTCACTCATCCCCTTGGCGCCCGGGAGTATCGGCCCGAGCCGGCTCGTGAAAGGGCGAGCCGGCCTCGTAGAGCTCGAGTTGCATTTGGAGGACCTGAGCCAGTTGGCTGTTCTGGCCTTGGAATGCCAATTCCAAGGCCCTCCGGGCAGTCGCCACCGCTTGCGCAAAGCGCCCGTCTTCCGCATAAGCGGCGGCCAGTGCGCCCAGCACCACCGCGTTGCTGCCGCCCGTGAGTTGGTTGGCGCGCTGGGCCAGCGCCACCGCGCGCGCGCCGTTCCTGAGTGCCGCGTCCGGGCTGGCGGCCAGCAGCATGGCCAGATTACTGCAAGTGCCCGGATTGTCCGGCTCCAGCTTCAGCGCGGTCTCGTAATGACCGGCGGCCTCGCGCAGTTGCCCCGTGAGACGCAGCGCATTGGCCAGGTTATTGTGGGCGTGGGCGGAACTGGGCCGGCTCTCCACGGCCCGCCGGAAGCACACGATCGCCTCGTCCACCTGCCTCGCCTTCAAGAGCAGCAGGCCAAGATTGTTCTGGGCCAGGTCGGCCTTCGGGTTCTTGGCCAGCGTGGTTCGATAGAGCGTCTCGGCGTCGCTATACATGGCACTTTGCCGGAAGGTGAGCACTGTGAGCACGGGCAGCACGATGGCGCCAAAACCATAAGCCACCGCCGGCCGTTGTCCGCGCTCCGCCAAACGGGCCACCAGCGCCGCGCCAAGGGCGATCAATCCCAGGCTCGGCAGGTAGCACCAGTGGTCGCACACGAAGGAGTAGCGCATGAAATAACCGTTCACGAACCCAAGCAGCGGCAAGAGCGTGCCCACAAAGAACAGCGCTCCGGCCAGCGGACCGCGCCCGATTCGCCGGCGCAGCAGCCACAGCGAGGCCAGTGCGACCAGGACTGCCAGCGGCCAGAGCCAGCCCGCCAGCGACCTGGCCTCGGGCGCCCAGCGCGGGTAAATGAAGCACAGGTCGGCAGGCCAAAGCAGCTTCCCGACATAGAACCAGAGCGCGCGTCCGGCTACCAGGCACCGCTCCGCAAAGGATATTTCCCAGTCCGGCCCCTTGGCGCCCACATGGGTTCGTTCCAGCCAGGAGGTCACCAGGCCCAGGCCGATGCTCACCGCAAAAAACGGCAGCGTGGGCAGCACGTCCGCCCGCCACCGCAGCCGCCCGCGCTTCCACCAGCAGAGCAGCAATACCACCGCCGGGAAGGCGAACGCCGTCGCCTTGGCCAGGTCCGCCCCTAAAAACAGCAGCAGCGCCCACCCGTAGGCCCGCCAATCACGCCGACTGGGAGCTTGGTCCCCGGAAGGTGCCAATGCGCCCGCAGGTAGTGGGGCAGGCGTCCCGCCTGCCATCAGGGCGTCTCGCCCTCGAAACCAACGCAGGCGAGACGCCTGCCCCACTGCCGCTGCCGTCCGGTCCACGGCCCGTCTGCGCAGTCCGCAGGCCGTGGGGGTTCTCCAGAAATTGGCGAACCGCCCGTAAGCCAGCGACGCGCCGAGGAAAAGCGCGAGCGACAGCACATTCTTGCGCTCCGTGATCCAGGCGACGGACTCGACCATGAGCGGATGCAGCGCCAGGATGCCCGCGGCCAACCCGGCCCCCGCGACCTCGAGTCGCTTCAACAATTTCCAAAAGAGCCACGCCGCCAGCAAATGCAACAGGACATTCTCCACATGGTACGGCGCCGTCCAAAAGCCCCAAAGCTGGTAATCGAGCCAGAAGCTGGTGGCCGTCAGCGGATAAAACTGCTGCAGCGCGGTGAGCCGGCTCCAGATCACGCCCAGGCCCGAGAGGTTCTGAAACAGCCCCGCCAATTGCAGTGTCCACGCGTCATCGTCCCAGACAAAGCCCCCTTGCAGGCACGGCCAGTAGGCGAGGAAGACGGCCACTACGAGCAGCGGGACCCGCAGCCAGCCCCGCGCCCACCAGGACCGGACCACGCCCCACAGCGCGAGCGCATCCTCTTTCGGTTGGCTCATCTTGAGTGCGATTTTCCAGGAGGAGACCAGCGGCCTCGCATTGGAATTGCTGCCTGCCAATCCGTTATGGACTTGAAGTTCTGCATCCTGATTTTCTCTAAAACAGGCGTTGCTTTTCTCAGGTCAATGTCTCTCAAATGGCCCCGGCAAGGCAATCCTGGATGGCCCGCCCGCGCTGACCACAATCTCATTGCCACGAACGCCCGCCTGGAATATCTTCTGCCACGGTGCCGCAGTATGCTGAAGCGTATCTTTACCTGGTTCCGATGGGGGTGCCGCCCCGGACTGATGCCCGCGCTATGGCTCGCCTGCACTGCCGGCGCGCTGGCCCAGAGCAACGGCGTCCTGCGGGAGGTCTATTACAACATTGCCGGCGGCGCCGTCGCGGACCTGACCAACGCGCCCAGCTTTCCCAATAACCCCGACGAGACCTTCATTGAGAGCGCTTTCGAGGCGCCCTCGAACTTTGCCGACAACTACGGGCAACGGATGCGCGCCCTGCTGCTTCCGCCCGCCACGGGCAGCTATGTCTTCTGGATTGCCACCGACGACAACGGGGCCCTCTTCCTGAGCCAGGATGCCAACCCGGCGCACAAAGTCTTGATTGCCTATGAGTCGTCCTGGGTCAACCCCAGGCAATGGAACGCGCATCCGTCGCAGAAGTCCGCTCCCATCTCGCTCACCAAGGGCGGCCGCTATTACCTGGAGGCCCTGCAGAAGGAAGGCACCGGCGGCGATAACCTCGCGGTCACCTGGCAGAAGCCGGGCGACTCGCCGCCGGCCGATGGCGACCCGCCGATAGCCGGGGCTTACCTGGCGCCTTACGGGCTGGGGCCGCCGGTCATCACGCTTCAGCCGACCAGCGTGAGCGTGGTCGAGAACGGCAACGCAACCTTCACCGTCCAGATCGGCCAAAAGCTCGGGGCGGTTTATCAATGGCGACGCAACGGACTGCCCGTCGCCGGGGCGACCAATACCCTCTACGCCATATCGCCCGCGGCCTTGAGCGACAGCGGCGGCCAGTTCAGTTGTTTCATCACCAATGGCTACGGCAGCACCAACAGCGCCGCCGCCAAGCTCACGGTCACTCCGGATGTAACCCGGCCGTATCTGACCTCCGTCAGCAGCCCCGGCAACCCGCAAGTCCTCACCGTCATATTCTCCGAGCCAGTGGAACCGGCCAGCGCCACCAACGCCGCCAACTACACCCTCAATAATGGCGCCACGGTCCTGTCGGCGGTCTTCGGCCCCGACCCGCGCATGGTCATCTTGAGCACCACCCCCATGCTCGCCCAGACGAGCTATACGCTGACGGTCAGCAACGTCCGCGACCGGGCGGCCACGCCCAACGTCATCGCACCCAACTCGTCGTGGACGTTCACGCTGACGCCCAATGCGCTGGATATTTCTTACGTTCGCCCGGCGCCGGAGCCGATCGGGCCTGCCTCCCGCCACGGGCCGGTCATCATCTCCGAACTGATGTATCACCCGACCAACCGGCTGGATGGGAAGAATCTGGAATACGTGGAGCTCTACAACGCCAACCCGTATTATGAAGACCTCAGCGGCTTCCGGTTGGCGGGCCAGGTCGAGTTTACCTTCCCATCGAACACGGTCTTGGCCGCGCGCAGTTATGCCGTCCTGGCGGCGGCGCCGGCAGACCTCCAGGCCGTCTATGGCATCGAGAACATCATGGGCAGTTACACCAACCGGCTCTCGCAGCGGTCTGGGACGGTGCAGTTGCTGAATCGGGAAGGGGGGATTGTGTTTGAAGTCACCTACTCAGGCGACCCGCCCTGGCCGGCGGCGGCTGACGGCGCGGGCCATTCGCTGGTCCTGGCCCGCCCTTCCCTGGGCGAGGGCAACCCGGCCGCCTGGGCGGCCAGCGAGCTGCTGGGCGGCTCGCCCGGCTGGGGCGAAACTCCCTGGGCCAATCCCTGGCGGACGGTGGTGCTCAACGAGTTCCTCGCCTATAGTGAGCCGCCCGATTACAATTACATCGAACTGTTCAACTACAGTTCCGCGCCGGTGGACCTGTCCGGCTGCGTCCTCACCGATGATCCCCTGCTCAACAAATTCGTCATCCCGCCCGGCACCTCAATCCCCGCCCTGGGGTTTGTCTGTTTCAGCGAGACGAACCTGAACTTCATGCTCAACGCCGCCGGCCAAACGCTCTATTTGAAGGATGCGGACACCGGGCGGGTCATCGAGGCGGTGCGCTTTGCCGCGCAAGCGAAGGGGGTTGCGATGGGGCGCTCTCCCGATGGCGCGCCTGGTTTCTACCCGCTGGCCACCAAAACGCCGGGCGCCAGCAACGGGCCGCAGCGGATACCGGAGGTCGGCATCAACGAGATCATGTACGACCCAATCAGCGGCGATGATAACGACCAGTATGTCGAGCTCTACAACCGGACCTCCGCCCCCGTGGACCTGGCCCGGTGGAGCTTCGAGAGCGGCATCAAATACACCTTCCCCGCCGGCGCCAGCATCCCCGCCAACGGCTACCTGGTCGTGGCCAAAAATGCCGTGCGGTTGCTGACCAATTTTCCCAACCTGACTGCCGCCAACACGCTGGGCAATTTCTCCGGCACGCTGGCGCATGGAGGCGAACAGCTGGCGCTGGCCATGCCAGGGGACCTCGTGACCACGAACTTGGCGGGGGTTTTCTTCACCAACCTCATCCACATCGTCGTGGACGAGGTCACCTATGGCGCCGGCGGACGCTGGGGCCAGTGGGCCCACGGCGGCGGCAGCAGCCTGGAACTCATTGACCCCCGCAGCGACCATCGCCTGGCGCCCAACTGGGCCGACAGTGATGAAACCGGCAAGAGCGCTTGGACCACCATTGCCGCCAGCGGCGTGCTGGACAACGGCAACGGCCCGGCGGACTCGCTGCAAATCATCCTCCTGGGCGCCGGCGAATGCCTGGTGGACAAAGTCGAAGTCTTCGCCGCCGGCGGCGCGAACCTGGTGGCCAATGCCGATTTCGAGTCCGGCCTCGATGGCTGGGTCGTCCAGGGCAATCATGACCACTCGAGCTGGGAGATTGGCCAGGGCTACAACAGCGCGCATTGCCTGCACGTGCGGGCGGCTGGGCACGGCGACACTGGGGCCAACTGCCTCCGCACCGCCCTGACCTCGCCCCTCAACCAGGGCCAGACCGCCACCCTCCGCGCCAAAGTCCGCTGGCTGGCCGGCTGGCCGGAGCTGCTGCTGCGCTTGAAAGGGAACTGGCTGGAAGCCACCGGCAACACGCTCACGGCCCGCAACCTCGGCACCCCCGGCGCGCCCAACAGCCGGGCCGCCCCCAATGCCGGCCCGGCCATTACCGACGTCAAAACCTCGCCCATCCTCCCGGTGGCGGGGCAGAGTGTAACGGTGATGGCCCGAGTTTATGACCCCGACGGGCTGGCCGAACTTTTCCTGAAGTACCGCCTCGATCCCTCCACGAACCTGAACCTGGCGCTCATGGCCAACAATGGCGCAGGCTTATTCAGTGCCACCATCCCAGGCCAGCCCGCCGGCGCCCTGGTGGCCTTTCACATCCAGGCCATGGACAACTCCTCGCCGGGCGCCGTGACACTATTCCCCAACGACGCCCCGGCGCGCGAATGCCTGGTCCGCTTCGGCGACCCACCCCAGCCCGCCAGCTTCGGCACTTACCGGCTCTGGATGACCGGGGCCACCCTCGACCGCTGGTCCAACCGCGAGCACCTCAGCAGCCAGCCCCTGGACTGCACCTTCGTCTATGGCAACTCGCGCGTGGTCTATAACGTCGGCGCCTGCTATTCCGGCAGCCCCTGGCACGGCCCGGGCTACAATTCCCCCATGGGCAACTCTTGCAATTACGACGTCACCTTCCCCGACGACGACCCCCTCCTGGGGGAAACCGACGCCATCTTCCGGTGGCCCGGCAACGGCGGCGGTGACACCAGTTGCCAGCGCGAGCAGACGGCCTACTGGATCGCCGAGCAAATGGGACTGCCCTACACCTATCGCCGCCACATCAACCTCTTCGTCAACGGCCTCCGGCGCGGCCAGATGTTCGAGGACACCCAGCGGTCCGGCGGGGACATGGACGATGAATTCTGGCCTAACGGCGGAAACGGCGACCTCTACAAGGTCTCATGTTGGTTCGAATTCGATAACGCACTGGCCAATTTCTCCGCCATCGGCGCCTCCTTCCAGAACGTCACCACCACGGGCGGGCAGAAGGAACTCGCGTTTTATCGTTGGACCTTCGGCAAGCGCGCCATCCACGGTTCGGCCAGCAATTACACGAACCTCTTCGCCCTGGTCGATGCCGCGAATTTCAGGGGCTTGGGCGATACCTATCGCCGCCAACTGGAAAGCACGCTCGACCTGGATAACTGGCTCAAAACTTATGCCGTCGAGCATATCGTCGGCAACAACGACAGCTTCGCCTACGGGAGTGGGCAGAACATGTATGCCTATAAGCCCGTGGGCGACACCTGGAAGATGACGATCTGGGACATTGATTTTGCCTTTCTGGGGCTGCCGTCCAATAGCGACCCGTTCCAGGGCATCGGCCGCAGCAACGGCATCGACCTGGGCGAGCCGGCCTACGCGCGGCGCTACTGGCAAGCGCTCCAGGACCTGGCCAACGGCCCCCTGAGCGGGACGAAACTGTTCCCGCTGCTGGACGCCAAGTACAGGGCCATTACCGCCAATGGCCTCTCCATTGAGAACCCCTCGGCCATCAAGGACTACATCAACCAGCGCCGCACCAACTTGCTGGGCCTCATCGCCAGCAATGTCCCCGCCGCCTTCGCCATCACCCTCAACCACGGCGCCGGCTTCAGCACCAATGGCAACCGCGTCGCCCTCACCGGCACGGCCCCGATTGATGTCCGGGCCATCGCCATCAACGGGGTGCCGTACTACCCCGTCACCTGGACCACCGTTTCCAACTGGACCGCCCAGGTGGTCCTGGCGCCCGGCGCCAACCTGCTCACGGTCCAGGGCTGCGACGCCCTCGGCAACCAGGTGGCCGGCGCCAGCGCCACGCTCACCATCAACTACACCGGCCCGGTTGAGTTGCCCCAGGACAAGCTCGTCTTCAACGAAATCATGTACCACCCCGCCGCGCCCCAGGCCGCCTTCGTCGAGTTCTACAACACCTCGCTGGCCAACGCCTTTGATTTGTCCGGCTGGCAATTGAGCGGGGCGGATTTCACCTTTCCCGCCGGCTGCATCATTGCGCCCAACGGCTTCCTGGTCGTCGCCGGCAACCGCGCCGGCTTTGCCGCCGCTTACGGGGCGACCAATCCCGTCGTCGGCGAGTTTGCCGGCGCCCTCGACAATGGCGCCCAGAGCCTGCGCCTGGTCAAACCCGGCGCGACCGCCGCCGACGACCTCGTGGTCGCCCAGGTGCGCTACGACGTTCAGGCCCCCTGGCCGGCGGCGGCCAACGGGACCGGCAGTTCCCTGCAGTTGATCGACTCGCGCCGGGACGACTGGCGGGTCGGCAACTGGGCCGCGGTCCCCTCCAGCTTCCAGACGCCTGTGCAGTGGGTCTTTGTGCGGGCCTACATCGCGGCCAGCAGCTCCACCATTTACCTCTACCTGGGCGGGCCGGGCGACCTCTATCTGGACGACCTCCAACTGGTGGGCAGCGCGGGCACCAACGTGCTGGCCAACGGCGACTTCGAGTCGCCGTTGAGCGGCACCTGGAACCTGTCACCGAACTTCGCCTCCTCCGCTTTGAGCACGGTGATCAAGCATGCCGGCGACTCGAGTTTGCACTTGGTGGCCACCGCCGCCGGCACTGGGAGCGGCAACGCCGTTTACCAGTATATCAATCCGCCGCTCGACCTCAGCCAGATTTACGCGCTGAGCTTCTGGTACTTGCAGAGCACCAATGCCGGCGCGCCTTCTCTCACGGTGCGTTTGGCCTCGTCCGACAACCCGGTGATCGTGAACCCGGTCCAGCCGCCGCCAGTGGTCACCAACCTGGCGCGCGCCACGCCCGGCGCTGCCAACAGCCTGCGTGACTCGCTGGCCCCGTTCCCGCCGCTCTGGCTCAACGAACTGCAGGCCGACAACCTCACCGGCCTCACCAACCACGCCGGCCAGCGCACCGCCTGGCTCGAACTCTACAATCCCACCACCAACACCGTCTCGCTCGATGGCCTTTACCTGGCCAACAACTACACGAACCTCACCCAGTGGGCCTTCCCGGCCGGCGCGGCGCTCGGCCCGCGCCAGTTCGAGGTCATTTTCGCCGACGGCCAAACCGGGCTCACCACCAGCAACGAGCTGCACACCAGTTTTACCCTGGCCAGCGGCGCCGGTTCCCTCGCCCTGAGCCAGTTGGCCGCCAAGCCCCAGCCGCAAGTGCTCGATTACGTGGATTACACCAACCTTACTCCCGATCACTCCTATGGCTCCTGGCCCGATGGCCAGAGCTTCCTCCGCCAGGAGTTTTACTATGCCACACCCGGCGGCACCAACAACATCGCCGCGGCCCCGCTCAGCGTCCTCATCAACGAGTGGATGGCCGCTAACCAAACCACCCTGCCCGACCCCGCCGACGGCCATTTCGACGACTGGTTCGAACTTTACAATGCGGGCGACACGACCGCCGACCTCGCCGGCAATTACCTGGGTCAGAGCCTGGCCAATAAGACCAAATTCCTTATCCCGCACGGCTACACCCTCCCGCCGCATGGATACCTGCTCGTCTGGGCCGACAACGAACCTTCCCAGAACAGCCCCACCCGCCCCGATCTCCACGTGAACTTCAAATTGGCCAAGGCCGGCGATGCCATCGGCCTCTTCGCGCCCGACGGCACCGTGCTCGACTTCGTCTCGTTCGGCCCCCAAACGGCTGATCTCAGCCAGGGCCGGTTCCCCGACGGCGCCGCGTTCATCCTCACGCTCACGCGCCCCACCCCACAAGGCGCCAATTTCCTCCTCCTCCCGAACAGCCCACCCCTCATCGGCGCCCTCACCAACCGCCTGGTCTTCGATGGCCAGTGGCTGGTCTTCACCGCCACCGCCACCGACACCGACACGCCCCCGCAGCACCTCACGTTCAGCCTCGACCCCGGCGCCCCAACCAATGCGGTCATCAACCCGGACACCGGCCTCTTCGCCTGGCGGCCTGCCCCTGACCAGGCCCCCGCTACCAACTCCATCACCGTCCGTGTCACCGACGACGGCGCCCCGCCACTGAGCGCCGCCACCACCTTCACCGTCCGCGTGGAGGCGCTTCCACGAGTCAGCGCAGTTGTGCCCAACCCCGCCGGCAACGGTTGCGCCCTGACTTTCAGCACCGTCCCGGGCAAGACCTATCGCGTCGAGTTCAAGGACTCGCTCGCCGACTCCAACTGGCAGCCCGTTGCCCCGGATTCCGTCGCCCTCGAGGAGAGCCTGACGATTCTCGACCAAACGGCCCCCGGCCCGCAAAGGTACTATCGGGTGGTGCTGGTCGAGTAGCGCCTTTTGACTTCCACCTCCTCCCCTCGCTCGCTAGGCTGAAGGCAATGAAGCCTCCGCGGCCCCGCGCGCCAGCCCCTCCGGAGCATCAAGAGCCTGCGCCCGCCACGGCGCCCGCGCCTGGGCCCCGGCGCCGCTGGTTCCGGCTGGGGGCCGCCCTCCTGCCGCTCCTGCTGCTGGGTCTGCTCGAACTGGGTCTGCGTCTGGCCGGCTGGGGTTACCCAACCTCCTTCTTCCTGAAGGTCCGGCACGAGGGCAGAGCCGTGCTGATCGAAAACCCGAAGTTCGGCTGGCGCTTTTTCCCGCCCCCGGTCGCGCGCTCGCCCGAGCCGGTGGCGCTGGACCCGGCAAAGCCGCCGGGCACGCTCCGCATCTTTGTCTTTGGCGAGTCGGCGGCCCTGGGCGACCCCGAGCCCGCTTACGGCTTTGGCCGCCAACTGGAGCGGCTCTTGCAGGCCCGGCACTCGGAGCGGAGGATCGAAGTGGTCAACCTCGCGATGACGGCGATCAACTCGCACGCCATACGCGAGATCGCGCGCGACTGCGCGCCCCGCGCGGGGGATTGCTGGCTCATTTATGCCGGCAACAACGAAGTCATCGGCCCGTTCGGCGCCGGGACGGTTTTTGGCCGGCAGGCCCCGGGCTTGGCCTCGGTGCGGGCCTGCCTCGCCCTGCAAAAAACGCGGGTCGGCCAACTCCTGGCCCGCGGCTTCAAGCGTTGCGGGCCGGCCCAATGGGAAGGCCTGGAGCTGTTTCTCCACCAGCAGGTCCGCCGCGACGACCCGCGCCTGAATCAGGTCTATCACCATTTCGCAAAGAACCTCTCTGCCATCCTCGACTCCGGCAAAAAGTCCGGCGCCAAAGTCCTCGCCGCCACCATGGCCGTCAATCTCAAGGACTCGCCTCCCTTTGCTTCACAGCCCCGCGCCGCTTTGAGCCCCGCCGACCAGGCCGGGTGGGACCAATGCCTGGCGCGCGAGCAGTTGGCGGAGACCCAGGGACGCCTGGCCGACGCCCTGGCCGCTTGCCGCCAGGCAGCGGGGATCGATCCGGACTTTGCCGAGCTGGTGTTTCGCCGCGCCCGCTGCGAACTGGCGCAGGGACAGGCCGCCGCCAGGGCGGATTTCCAGCTCGCCTGCGACCTGGACACGCTCCGCTTCCGGGCCGATTCACGCCTCAATGAAATCATCCGTCAAACCGCCGCCGCCAAAGGCGTCAAACTTATCGATGCCGAGCGCGAACTGGCGCGGCGCTCGCCCGGCGGCGTGCCCGGCGAGGAGCTGTTTTACGACCATGTTCACCTGAATTTCAGCGGCAACTATGCGCTGGCCGCCCTGTTTGTCCCCGCGGTGGAAGAGGAATTGTTCGGCCCGGCTGCCGGGGCCACCGTGGGCAAGGCGGGGGAAACGTCCCAGCCCCTGCTGACCGAGGCCGAAGTAGGCCGCCGGCTGGGCTTCACCGATTTCGACCGGCGGCGAGTGCTGGCGGAAATGCGGCTGCGGCTCCAACAGCCGCCCTTCCTGTCCCAAAGCAACTTCCAGGAGCGGGACCAGCGTTTGGGCCAGGCGCTGGCCGCCGCCCCCAGCCCGCCAAAAGACCTGGTCCCGGAGTATCGCGCGGCCCTGGCGCTGGCGCCGGAGGACTGGGTCTTGCGCGCTAACTTCGGCCGTTTGCTCGAGGCGGCGGGCGATGCCAGCGCGGCGGCAGCTCAGTGGCAGGAGGTCGCCCGGCTCCTGCCGCACGAGCCGGACGCCTGGTTCCAGCTCGGCAATCTGGAGCACAGCGCCGGGCGCTATGCCCAAGCCGCCCGCCTCTTCCAGGAGGCCCTGAACCGGAAGCCCAACTGTGCCGAGGCCCTCAACGGCTTGGGCCTGGTCCTGGCCGCCCAAGGCAAAAGCAGCGAGGCCATCCGGCAGTTCCAAGCCGCCTCGACCAGCGAACCGCGTTTCACCCCCGCGCGCATCAACCTGGCCCTGGTCCTGGCCAACCGGGGCGACCTCGCCGGCGCCGCTGCCCAATACCGGACGGTCCTGGGCCTGGACACCAACAACGTCGGCGCGCGGATCAACCTCGCCAAACTGCTGGCCGACCAGGGCCGGGCCGAGGAAGCCATCACCCTATACACCCAGGCCCTCCAGTTGGCGCCAGACAACCCGGTGGCGCACTACGACCTGGCCAACGCCCTGGCCGCCCAAGGCCGCCATGCCGAGGCCGTGCCTCATTACTCTGCTGCGGCGCAGTCCCGGCCTGACTTTGCTGAAGCCAGGTACAACCTCGGTGTCGAATTGGCCCGCCTCGGAAAGCTCGCCGAGGCCCTGGCCCAATTTGCCGAAGTCGTGCGGCTCACGCCCGATTCGGCTGAAGCCCACTACAACTACGGTGTGGCCCTGGCCAAAGAGCAGCGCTATGCCGAGGCCGTCCGCGAGTTCCAGGAAACCCTCAACCGCCAACCCGACAACGCCGCCGCCCGCTCCGCCCTGGAACGAGCCTCGCAACTCGAAAACCCCCGCCCCGCCCCGGGCCATTGAGCCCAGCCCCGCCGCCGGGCGGCCCAGGGCGCTTGGGGAAGGGGGGAGGGCCTCCGCCCGCGCTCGGGGGCAGTGTCAGGATGCGCCCGCCCAATGCTCCATTGGCTCTATTGGCTAGGTTGGCTGGATTGGGAAATTTTTCGAAATCCCATCCAGGAAGTCGGGGCTCTTGCGGTTGAAGCGCGCGGGGTGGGGGCAGTCGCCGACTGGAAGGGGGTTGTCGAGGCGGTGGCAGGAGTTGTCACGGGTTCGGACTGGGGGAGGCATCGCCCATGACGAAGGGGGTCCCTGGCAGGAGCAAGGGCTGGGGCCTGGCCACGCGGCCAGGGGGCCGGACGCCGGGACCGGCCTGGTTTCGGCCGAGGTCGGCGTCCATCTGGGCGAGGAGGCGCTCGAGGCGGCGAAGGACGCGCGGATGTTGCCGGGCGACATCGGTGGATTCACCGATGTCGCGGTCGAGGTTATATAGGCGAGTGGCGGGGGAAGGGGTTTCCGAGGGGACCTTTGCGGCACTGCTGCCGGCGCCCTGGCCTGGGAGGGCCAGTTTCCAGGGGCCGCTGCGGACGGCCTCGAGTTTGGCGCCATTGAAGTAGTAAAAGGCGCTGTGGACCTGGGCGCGGCGGTGGCCGCTGAGCAGCGGCCAGAGGTCGGCGCCGTCGAGCTTGCGCTGGTCCGGGAGGCGGCCGCCGGCGAGTTTCAGGAAGGTGGGGAGGAGATCGAAGCTGGCCATGAGGGCGTCGCAGGAAGCGCCGGCCTGGATTTGGCCGGGCCACCAGGCAATGGTCGGCTCGCGCAGGCCGCCTTCCCAGGTGGAGCCCTTGCCGCCGCGCAGGGGGCCGGCGACGCCGGCGTTGGTGCCCATGACCAGCCAGGGGCCGTTGTCGCTGGTAAAGAGCACGAGCGTCTTGCGGTCGAGCTGGCATTCGCGCAGGGTATCCAGGACGCGACCGACGCTCCAATCCACTTCCTCGACCCAGTCGCCGTAGAGACCGTTGGCGGATTTGCCGCGGAAGGCCGGGCCGGGATGGAGCGGGACGTGGACGGCGGTATGGGCGAGGTAAAGGAAGAAAGGCTGGGCGCGATGCTGGCGGATGAAGCGGACGGCCTCGTCGGCATACCGGGCGGTGAGCAGGTCCTGCTGGGGCGGGGAGACCGTCTCGATGACTTGCTCATCACGCACGAGCGGGAGGGGCGGGCGGGTCCCCCGCGTGATGCCCAACTGGCCAGGAGGGCCGAGGCGGGCCGGTTCATTAGGCGCCGCCCGCTCGAGGGATTGCAGGGCGGCTTTTTCCTCCGCCGGCCCCATGTCATTGGAGTACGGCAGGCCGAAATAATGATCGAAGCCGTGGCGGGTGGGCAGGAACTCCAGTTGGTCGCCCAGGTGCCACTTGCCGACGGCCAGGGTGGCATAGCCTTGGGGCTTGAGGAGTTTGGGCAAGGTTGCCTCGTTGGTGTTGAGGCCGATGGGACAGGCGGGAAAGAGGACATTGGGCAGGGAGACGCGCTTGGGGTAGCAGCCGGAAAGGAGCTGGGCGCGGGAGGGGGTGCAAACTGGGGCGGCGTAGAAGCTGGTGAGGCGCAGGCCTTCGCGGGCCATGCGGTCGAGATTGGGCGTGCGGTTGAGTTTCGAGCCGAAGGGGCCGATGTCCCCGTAGCCGAGGTCGTCGGCGAGAATGATAACGAAGTTGGGCCGCGCGCGCGCCGGCTGCGGTGCGGCCGGGAGCGCGAAGGGGGACAAGACAGACAGGAGGAGGGCCAGGGAGGGGGCGAGGAACGAGGATGGAGAATGGAGGACGGCGGACGGAGGGCGAACCTTGAACCTTGAACCTTGAACGCTGAACTTTAAATGGGGCCTGTTTGCCATAATGATCAATTAACACAGACCAAGACGAGGGGTTTTCCTCTTCTATTCGCGTCCATTTGCGTTCATTAGTGGTTTCGATCTGCAAGAATACGGCTGAGACTTTCGCCCCGCACAGGGGGCGCCTGCGCCCCCGGCTGATTACTCCCGCCCCTGGAGGCGGTCGTTGAAGACCTGCATTCTCAGCACAAGGCGCCGGGCAATGCGCGCCTGGGCTTCGGGCGGCCAGACGCGCCAGGGGGTGAGATTGAAGGTGTAACGGGTGTGGCCGCCCACATCTCCGCGGTACTCGTAGGCCTCGGCCTTTTCGAGTTGGGCCCTGAGCTTGGCGAAGTCACCCTCCCGGCAAATGACCCCCACCAGGCAAGGGTACTCCGAATCGTCAATCACGATTTCCCGGGTCTCGATCCCGGCCTGGCGCGCGGCTGATTGCACGGCCCGGCGCAGACCGTCTTTGGTATAGGCGGTCTCGAGGTTCGCCGGGGCCGCGACCGGCTCGCCCAGGTATTCGAACAGGACACGATTCGGTCCGGACAAGGCAGTTTTAGCACCAGCGCCGGCCGCCGAGCCGCCGCGAGCGGGGGCATGGTCCGAAGGGCTGGCAATTTGTTCGGGCAACAGCCAGGCGCCCATTCCGAAATAGATTCCCCCGCCGGGGCCGGCAGGAAGCGGGTAGAAACTCACGTGCGGGTAACCCTGGACAGCCATCGTCTCGACCAAACGAAACGAGCCGCTGCCCTTCTTGATGCGAACTCTCTGCCGCGGGTCTATTTTGGACGGCGCGTCTTGGCGGGCCGTAACAAACAGCGCAAGGTCCGCCTCGTCCGCGGAATTCAAGGTGTACACGCCCTCGACACAATAGGTTTCATTGGTCTTGAACTCGGCCGCCGTGCCGCGCACGGACTCAATCGTGATGTTGTCACCGGGAGCGAAATGGGCTTTGCCCAGGTAGAACGGCACCACCAGGGGGAACTCGTCGTCAGCCCGGCCGGTGGCCGTCCAGGCGGTCGCCGTCCAGGACGCGAGGCCCGCCGCCAGGCCGAGGCGGATCAGGTGTTTCAGGTGTAATCGTTGAGCTTTCATTTTATGGGATTCAATTTGTGCTGTTGTTCTCGCATCGGCTTTGGATTGTGTTCCGGCCAAAACCGTCCGTGTACGGAGATGGTCTCGTAGCTCAGCGTGTCAATGACATAAGACCCCTCCTGGCGAAATGTGTATTTCGGCACGAGATACGAAACCTGGACGGATACGGAAAGGTCCGGGCCCGTTCCCGGCCTGTGGCCCGAACGCCAAGTGAAATACCCCGCCAGCAAAACGCCGGCGGCCAGCAGGCAGGCGGCGGCGGCCCGAGGCTGGAACAGGCGGCTCCAGAATCGGGCCGCCGCCGGCTGGTCCGCCACGCCGGCGGTTCCGCTCCGCTGAGCCTGGAGCAGGCGACGCTCCACTTCCGGACGGAGCCGCAACGATTGGGTGGCCTGCCGCATTTCGCCGGCCAGACTTTGCGCGAATTCACGATACCGGCGCAGCTTGGCGCGACAGGCGGCACAGCCTGCCAGGTGCCGGTCCGCGGCCGCCTGTTTTCGAGGCGAGAGCGTCCCCTCGACGTATTCATCCAACCAATGCTCGAGGCGCCGGCAATTCATGTTCGTTCCGCCCTTTGAGTGCCCTCTGCGGCAAAAAGGTTCATTTCCTCCGAAACCAGTTGCTGCAGGCGCTCTATGGAGTAGTGCAGCCGGGATTTGACGGTGCCCCTGGAGATCCCCAAGTGCGCGGCGATCTCGTGTATCTTCATATCCTCGTAGAAACGCAGGATGACCACTTCGCGATGCGGGAGGGAAAGCCGGCCGAGGGCTTGCTGGAGGGCGGAACCGGTCATCTGGAGGTCCATCGCGATAGGACTCTCCTCTGCCGCCGCCGCCGCTCGCTCGACCTGTTCATCCCCATAGACGATTCGTTTGCGATCCCGATGGTAATGGCGGGTCAAGTTCAGCAGTATCCCGTGAAGCCAGGTGTAAAGGCTGGACTGATTCCGAAACCGAGGCGCGGATTGGAGCGCCTGGAGAAACGTTTCCTGGACCAGGTCCTGGGCATCGGCCTCGCGGCCGCACAGCAAAAAGGCGGACCGCAACAGCCGGTCGCCGTGGCTGCTGAGCAGTTCCCGCACTGCCGCGGGGTCCTGGTCCCGGAACGCCGCGACCAGTTTCTCTTCGTCCATACCTCCTTTGTGCCAATTGCCCCGGAAAGGTTCAAGCGGCTAAGGCCGGCCGGGTGTAATATTGGAGCAAAGCGGGCGTCTCAAATCCGGCTGTGATTGTGGTCGCTGCCGGAATATTTACATTTGTAAAGAAAGGGCTTGACAACCTCTACAGTTGTAGATAATACTGGGCGGCAGCTATGAGAAAAGACGGCGTGGAACTGACCGAAGCGGAGTGGACGATCATCAAAGCGGTCTGGGACGCCGAACCATGCTCGGCCCCGGCCATCCAGGAGAAGCTGCGGTCCAAGACCGGTTGGACCTACTCGACCGTGCGCACGCTGATGGATCGAATGGTCGCCAAGGGACTGCTGAGCGCCGAGAAAACCGGGCACGTCACCCGGTTCCGTTCGGCGGTCACCCGCGAGCAGGCCCAACGGGGCGAGTTGCTTTACGCGCTCAAGAACGCCTTCAACGGCGCGCTGACCCCGATGGTCCAAGGCCTGCTGGATGCGGGCGAGCTCTCCGCCCAGGACCTCGCCCGCCTGGAATCGCTCATCAAAGCAAAGAAAAAGTCGGCCGCCTCGGCTTCCCCGGGGCGCTCGCCGCGCTGAACCGCCCGCGAACCCGCGCCATGAACTACGCCATCCATACTCTCAACTATTGGGGGGGACCGGCCCTGGCCCTTGCCTGGACGATGCTCTGGCAGTCCAGCCTCCTGATCGCTTTTCTGTTCGGCCTGGATTTTGTCTTCCGGCGCAAGCTCCGCGCCTCGGTGCGCTACGCGCTCTGGCTGGTGGTGCTGCTGAAATTGGCGTTGCCGCCCTCGCTGGCGCTGCCGACCAGTGTTGGCTGGTGGCTGCGTCCGGCCGCGGCTGCGCCCTCCAGGCCTCGCCAGCCGCCGGTGGTCATCACTTACGGGCCGGTCCTGGCCCCAAGGCCCCTGGCATCCGTTTCCGTCGCTCCGGCCGCGCGTCCTCCGGCACGATTGTCTGGGGCGGCGTGGGGCCTGGCGGTCTGGGCGGCCGTTAGCCTTGGCCTGCTGGCCTGGATGCTGGTTCGCTGGCGGCAGGTGGCCCGGGAAGCGGGGGGCGCGACCTCCACGCCGGGCGGGATTGAGGAGTTGCTCGCGCAGGCGCGGCGGGCGGCGGGCTTGCGCAGGCCGGTGCGGCTCAGGCTCGCCGAGCGGCCGATAGCACCGGCGGTCTGCGGCCTGATTCGTCCGGTGCTGCTGCTGCCGCGCTCGCTGGCGGAGGGGCTTGCGCCCGAGCAACTGCGGGCGGTGCTCCTGCACGAACTGGTCCATCTGCGGCGCAGGGACCCCTGGTTGAACCTCTGGCAGGCGGTGTTGCAGATCCTCTATTGGTGGCACCCGCTGCTCTGGCTGGCCAATGCCCGGATTCGGCGCGCGCGCGAGGAGGCCGTGGACGACGCGGTCATGCTGGCCCTTGAGGATGGGGCCGACACATACGCGCCCACGCTCCTGCGCGTGGCCAGGCTTGCGCTCTGCCGCCCGCTGGCCAGCCTGGGCCTGGTGGGCATCCTCGAATCCCGCTCCTCCCTGGGCCAGCGCATCGAGCGGCTGATCGATTTCCAGGCGCCCCGCAAGGCCGGCCTGACGCTGGCCTCGGTTTTGTCGGTCATGGCTTTTGCGGCGCTGGCGCTGCCCATGGGCCAGGCCCCCGCTCCGGTTGAAAAGCCCGAACCCGCCGTCGCGGAACCGGCGCCGGCCCCTCCGGTCGCTTCCGCCAGTCAAAACACGGCTTCGGAATACCAAAGGCTTGAGAGCAAGACGCGCGTGCAGGACGGCAAGCTGCTCTACGAAATGGGCGAGCTCGAGCAGGCTGACGCCGAGCTGAAAAAGGCCCTGCTTTTGGACCCGCAGAACCAAACCGCTCTTTATTACAGGAACCTGGTCCGGGAAGCCCGGTTCAGTGCTGCTTTGGACGGGCGGCAAAATGCCGGAGCGAATCCCAAGCGCTCCGGCCGCCAGAAAATCGCCAGCGAACTCAAACGCATCCACCTGGACGTGGTCGGGCCCTGGCGGCGGCTGCCCCTGCCGGAGGTTGTCAGGATACTCCGTGTCCAGTCGCTCAAACAGGACACCGAAAAGCGTGGCATCAACTTCATCCTGAAGCCCGACGAAGCTGCAATCGACCCGGTCACCGGGTTGCCAAAGGCCGGGCCGGCCGATGCCTGCAACATCCCGGTCACTATCGATCCACCCCTCAAAGACGCGTCGCTTGCCGATGTCCTCGGTGCCGTTGTCGAGGGTGCCGACAAGCCGATTCAGTATGCCATCGAAGACTATGGGGTGGTGTTTTTGCTCAAGAGACAGGAAGCGGGGCCGGCGCTTTATTTCCGCACCTTCAAAGTTGATCCCAACACCCTCGAACAGGGCCTGCGGAAGTTCCTGGGTCTGCCGGAGGGCACCAATCGCGATGAAACCGTGCTAAGAGCATTGCCCCGGTTCTTTAAGGGGATCGGGGTGGACCTTTCTCCCCCCAAGACGGTTTTCTATAAAGACCGTGAAGGCACGTTGTTGGTTTATGCCAGCCTTGAGGACTTGGACACAATCGAGAGGGTGATTGCGGTCCTGGCTACGGCTCCCCCTCAACTCAACATCCAGGCTGTGTTCATTGAACTGCCGAAAACGGAAACGGAAGCCTTCTGGGCGGAGGCTTGTCCCACCAACCAACCGGGTCCGGGGGGCGGTCCGGCGATCGCCCTCCTCACCCGGTCCGAGGCCGCGGCCCGACTGCGCCGCTGGGAGTCCATGGGCGACAGAAACATTCTCGGCCGGATGCAGGTCACCACTCTGAGCGGGCGGCAGACCGAGGTCATGGTGGTTGGCCTGCGCTCCATCGTCATTGGCAATAGCCTGATGAGTGGGGATGGCGTCGGCGGCACCTCCACTCCCGGCACTTTGGGCGGGACCGTCGTCAACCAGGCCTCCGCCATCCAGCCCTACAGCGAGACCCTCCCTTTCGGCCCCACTCTGGACGTGATCCCTTATGTGTCGGCCGACGGTTTCACCGTCCAGATGACGCTTATCCCCAGCATGGCCGAATTCATTAGTTACGACGATCCCGGCCCGTTTGCCACCACGCTTCAGTCCATTTCGGGCACCGGCCCCGCTACGCCCCTGGTCGCCATCCTGCCCCTGCCGCACTACCGCATCCGCCAGGTCACCACCTCCGTCAATGTCTGGGACGGCCAGACCGTCGTCCTCGGCGACCTGATCAGCGAGGACGTCAGCAAGATGAAAGATCAGGTCCCCATCCTCGGGGACATCCCCCAGAAGAAGAACCTCCTCATCTTCGTCACGCCGACCATTATTGACCCGGCCGGAAACCGCTACCACTCGGAGGACGAGATGCCCTTTGCCCAGAAGAGCTTCCCAGCTCAGCCCAGGTCGTCGGCCACCCAGCCGGCGCAGCAATAAAGCCCACCCACCCCCAGACCCTTGGCCGGAGCTGCAAGCCGGGGTTGCCCAGGAACAGTTATGGCATGGTGAAGGTGCCTGAGGTGGTCTCAGGCTCGTGACCCGAAGGAACATGGACGCTGAAATAACTGCCGGCCTTGGGCGCGGAGAACGTCACAACCACATAGTTGACATCGCCCGCCGCGCCGGGCGGGCTGGTAAAATTCATGAGCAGGAATGCCCCCACCGGACTATACCTGGTGAAGGTGTAGGAGCCCGAAGATACGCTCCCGGAGTGGCTGGTGTTCTTGAAAGTTCCGTTGCCAAAGACCGAGGTGCTGGGCTCACCGCTGGCGCTATCCACGGCGTGGACGGTCTTGCCCGCCAGCGAGGCGGGGGCGAGGTTCGCCGCCTGAGACAGCCTGATGACGCCGGTGACGATGGTCCCTTCGTTGTTGGTGAGGATGAACTCGGCGTCGTGGCTGTTGGTAAAAGTGAGGGCCGGCGCGTTGGTCTGCCCCGCGCTATCTGGTCGTGCGGCGGAGATGGCCGTCAGGAGGGCGGTGTTGGTGCCCAGTTTGGCGTAAGTATAGGTGCCGACGGCATTTTCGTGCTCATTGGTGCCGGGGAGCATGCTCTGGCTAAAGGTGCTGGCGCCAAAAGACAACGTAAACAAGTTGTTCGTGTCCGCCGACCCCGTCACCTCCGCGGTTAATCCTGACAAGGAGGCTGGGGCCCAGTCCGCCGGGGCGGTTGACACATAAACAAAGCTTACGCTGTTGGTCAGCGACGCGTTGCCGGCGGCGTCGCTGGCGTAGGCCTGAAGGAGGTTCGTGCTCTGCGTGAGGGTCACGCTGGCGGTCCAGTTGGTCCAGTCGTTGGCGCTGGCCGCCGGGTTCCAGCCGGCCCCGTTCAGTTGATAGGAGACCTGGGCCACGCCGACGTTGTCGCTGGCCTTGCCGGAAACGGCGCATAGCGCATTGGTCAAATGCTGGTGGACTTTTGGGGAGAGGATGACCGCGACGGGGCGCGCCACATCGTCAAAATTGGCCGTGAAGGTGAGATTGGAGGCCATCAGGAAGGTGAGTGCCGGCTTGTTGGTCGCGAGGCTGCCCGTCCAGTCGGCGAAGGCAAAGCCCTTACCCGCTTTCGCCGTCATTTTGTAGGTTTTGCCAATCTGCAACCATTTGCCGTTGTAATTAGGCGTCACCGTGCCGAGGCCCTTGACTTGCACCGCCAACTGCCCGGTCAACAGATATACAAACTTGACGGTGTTGGTGAGCGAGCGGTTGCCGCTGCTGTCCACCGCATAGGCCTGGAGGGTGTTCGTCCACGGGGTCAGCGTCACGTCGGCGGTCCAGTTGGTCCAGGCGTTGGTAGTCGCCGCGGGGTTCCAGCCGGTCCCGTTCACTTGATAAGAAACATTCGTCACGGCGACGTTGTCCTTCGCTTTGCCGGTCACCGTGATGGTGGCGTTGGTCACGGAGTGGTTGACGGCGGGATAGGTGATGACCGCCGTCGGGCGTTTCACGTCCGGCTTGGCTGCGGCCAGCGATTCATTGGGGGTTTGGACCAGCAGCAAGGCCGCAAACACCGACGCGGACGCAGACAAAGTATGTATTCTCTTCATGGGACTTCTTGGTTGGCTATTTCTTGTGCTCTAGATTCTTCCTGCAGCCAAGCCGGCGGCGAACAGATTTCCGTTTCCTACACTGCCGACTTTGGCGTCGCCTGAACAGCAAATTACTGCACCAAATTCCCCCAGATGGCAAGATATAAACAGAGTTTTCGGCAGGCCCCATTCCGGCCATCATTCACGACGGGCGCATCGTCCGGATTGGATTGGACGGCCTGTTCTTCCAGGCAGATTAGGGGGCTGGCGCTGGCTTGACAGAGCGGGCCGGCCCTGGTAAACGGTTTGGCAGCGCAATGGAACCACGGCCCAACACGACCGCGCCAGCAGCCGGAGCGCACGTACGCGTTCGGGTGCGGCGCAGGCGGCGTCATTTTTCCGCGTGGAGCCAATTTGGGATTGACCGCAAGGACATGCTCCTGGGTCTGATTGTTGTGCTTGTGGCAAGCGCGGCAGCAGCGTGGTTTCTGTACAGGATGTTCGTCAGTGGCTCAGGCGGCGAGCCCGGCGATGGCATCAGTGTACCCGCCTATGACCATGATGGGGCGACCCGCTTCCGCTAGCGCAGCAGTGGGCCGGCACTGGGAAGGCCTGGCTGACACGGCCTGGCCGGGGCTGAGCCAAGCGCGGGCGGCCGAGTTCGCGCGCCGGCGTGGGGACCTCTTGGAAGAAAGGGTCAAACCGGCGCCTGGCCAAGATGCCGCTTGCCAAGGGCGGGTCCTGGGGCAGTCAACCGGTTGACCAGGCGGTTGGCTGCGAGTATTATCGGGCTGCAGAAGCCGAATATTTCGGGGGAATAATGCGGAGCGACTGATGGAGAGCTATCCGAAACATTACTGTGGTGTCTTCGGCGTTTACGGCCATCCGAACGCCGCGGAATTGACGTACTACGGTCTTTACGCCTTGCAGCATCGCGGGCAGGAAAGCGCGGGGATTGTGACCTCGGACGGCCGGCAGTTCTATGCCCACAGGGGGATGGGCCTGGTCTCGCAGGTCTTCCAGGGGAGCGTCCTGCGCGAGTTGGCGGGTCCAATGGCCATTGGGCACACCCGCTATTCGACCACCGGCTCCTCGCACCTGCGCAACGCCCAACCGCTGACGGTGGACTGCGCGCGGGGCCAGTTGGCCCTCGCCCATAATGGCAACCTGACCAATGCCGCCAGGCTGCGGGACGAGCTGGAATCGCGCGGCTCGATCTTCCAGACCACCGCTGACAGCGAGATTATCCTGCACCTGATGGCGCAGCCGAACCTCGACGGGCAGCGGAACAACCTGATTCAAACCATGCGCCGGATCGAAGGGGCCTACTCGCTGGTGATGCTGACCGAGAAAGAACTCATCGGCGCGCGGGACCCCTGCGGGTTCCGGCCGCTGTGCCTGGGCCGGCTGGAGCAGGCCTGGGTGCTGGCGAGCGAGACCTGCGCCCTGGATTTGATTCACGCCCGGTTCGTGCGGGATGTGGCACCGGGCGAGGTGGTGGTGATTAACCAGGAGGGGCTGAGCAGTGTGGAGGCCTTTCCGGAGGCGCAACGGCGGGCGTTCTGCATTTTTGAATACGTCTATTTCGCCCGGCCCGACAGCACGATTGCGCAGCGGAACGTCTATAAGGTGCGGGTGGAGTTGGGGCGGCAGTTGGCGCGGGAATTCCCCGTGGGGGCGGACGTGGTGGTGCCGGTGCCCGACAGCGGGAACTGCGCGGCGCTGGGCTATTCGCTGGAGTCGGGGGTGCCGTTCGAGATGGCCTTCGTGCGCAACCATTATGTGGGGCGGAGCTTCCTGCAGCCTTCGCAGCTCATTCGGGACTTCGACGTGCGGGTGAAGCTCAACCTGATTGAAGAGCTGGTCAAAGACAAGCGCGTGGTGGTGGTGGACGATTCGATCGTGCGGGGCACGACCTGCAAGGCCCGGGTGAACAATCTCAAGGAGGCGGGCGCCCGAGAGGTGCACGTGATGGTCAGTTGCCCGCCGCATATGCACCCGTGCGTGTATGGCATCGATTTTCCGGACCGCACGAAGCTGATGGCGGCCAACTATTCGCACGAGGCCATCCGGCAGTATCTCAGCGCCGATTCGCTGCACTACCTCTCGCAGGCGGGCATGGTCAAGGCGACGGGCCTGGGCAAGGAGGCCTTTTGCATGGCCTGCTATGACGGGAACTACCCGGTGGCGTTCGACCCGGGCGTGGACAAGGAGATTATCGAGCGGCGCAACGGCCGCCAGCCGAGCCTGGCTGAGGCCCTGGCCAAGGAAAAGGCGCAGATTAGGCTGCTTTGACTCACTGCGGGCTTGAAAGTTTGGCTCGAGATGGTATTCCAAGGGCTCGTGACTTCAGATTCAGGCAGGTTGGGGCTATGGAAATCAGTACCGTAGGCCGGCCCCGGAACGTCGGTTGGGTCCGAGCCGCTGCGTTGATGTATGGCGACTGGGGGACGAGCAAGGCCTATGTCATTGGTTTGGCGGTGGCGGCGGTGGGTTTTGCGGCCCTGCCGCACCTGCTGGCGGTGAGCCTGGTGACCGGCCTGGTGGGCATCAATTACATCTGGGTCTGCAAACACTTCCCCAACGGCGGCGGCGTCTATAGCGCCGCCGGTCTGCACTCGCGCCGCCTGGCGACCATCGGCGGGCTGCTCTTGTTGGCGGACTTCATCGTGACGGCGTCACTGAGTTGCCTGGACGCGTTTCATTACCTGGGCATCGCCAGCCCGGTGCGGGCCAAGGAATGGGCCATCACCACGATCTTTGTGATCGGGGCGGTCAACTTCCTGGGGCCCAAACACACCGGGGGCCTGGCGGTGTGGCTGGCGGTGCCGACGGTGATGGTGGTGATTGGACTGATTGGGGGCGGCGCGCCCCAAGTCGGCCAACTGCACCCGGAGGCGCCGAGCGGGGGCCTGCTGCATAACTGGACGAAGTTCGTGGACATGATCCTGGCGCTGTCGGGCGTGGAGGTGGCCGCCAGCAGCACCGGGGTGATGAAGCTGGATCCCCGTTCGAGCCTGGAACGGCCGTCGGTGGGCATTACCGCCCGGCGCGCCATCATTGCCGTCATGCTGGATGTGGTCATTGGGACCGCCTTGCTGAGCGTCCTGGCCATGTGCCTGCCCGAGGCGGCCAGGAACCACGAAAACGATATGCTTCGCTACATGGGCGAGGTGTTCTACGGGCCGAAGTTCGGGCTGGTGGTGGGCGGGCTTTTTGGGCTGCTGCTCATCTCGGCGGTCAACACCGCCATCACCGGGATGGTGGCGTTGCTCTACGTGA
This sequence comes from Verrucomicrobiota bacterium, assembly GCA_049518415.1. GTDB lineage: Bacteria > Verrucomicrobiota > Verrucomicrobiia > Limisphaerales > UBA8199 > CAVQND01. The sequence goes on along the minus strand of JBEKRX010000013.1, from coordinate 29,721 downwards.
TGGCCCATGACGGGGAGTTGCCCGAGCCGTTTCTCCAGCTCAACCGCTTCGGCGTGCCCTGGGTGGCGCTGATTGTGGCGACCATCCTGCCGGTGCTGGTACTAAACGTGAGCGAGTCGGTAAAAAGCCTTTCGTCGCTCTACGCCATTGGGGTGGTGGGGGCGATTGCCATCAACCTCGGCTCGTGCGCCTTCGCCCGGCAGATTGCCCTCAAGCCGCACGAGCGGCTGACGATGAAGGGCACCTTCGTGTTACTGGCGGCGATTTGGGTGACGATTGCCTGGAGCAAGCAGGAGGCCCTGTTGTTCGTGTCGAGCGTCCTGGTCGTGGGACTGACGCTACGGGAATTGACGTTGCGCCGCCAGGCGGCCGCCCCGGCGTCGGTCGTGCCTGTGCCGGCGGCCAACGCCGCCCCGGCTGCCGCCGCCCCGCCCTTGGAGTTTCTGGGCCTGTCCGTCCTCGTGGCCGCGCGGGGCTGGACCCCTGCCCTGCAGTTCGCCCTGGAAGAGAGCCGGGTGCGGGGCGCCCATTTGCTGGTGCTCTACATCCGCGAGGTGGCGGTGACGATCGATAGGGGGGGCAACTGGCAGGACGACCTGCAGGCGCGCGCCCTCTTTAGCCGCCTGGAATCCGAGAGCCGGGGACTGCACGTCGACAAACTCTACAGCATCAGCGATTCGCCGGCCGACACGATTATCGACATTGCCGCGACCTTCGGGGTGGATTCGGTGGTGCTGGGGGGCAGCCGGCGGGCGGCGCTGGTCAATTTGCTCAAAGGCAACGTGGTCACCCGCGTGGCCGCCAACCTGCCCGAGTCGATGCACTTGATCGTCATCGGGTGAAGGAGCAGGTGAGGCGTTGCAGGTGAGGCGTGAAGAAGTTACGGGGCCAGCTCAGGCCTCAGGCCAATCGGCAATTTTAAGGGCCGTGAGGAATGGGCGTTTACACAGAAAATGGTCGCCAGACGGCGGGATTTTGACAGATAGTAAAATATTGAAACAACTGAACAGATGTTTGCCCCCAAAACCGGCGGGAGTTGATATGAAGTACTACGCTGCACCCTGGCCCAAATGGCTGCGCCTCATCTCCTGCCGGGTGACCGTCTTGTGCCGGCGGCCTTCATTTCCGACCTGGCCCTGAGCAACGCGGCAGCCTGACAAGCCCGCCTACCCTCTACCCATGTGAGCGAAGCTGACTCCCCCCAAGCCGCTGCTCCCACGGTGGTCCAGTTGCGCAACGTCACCAAGCTGTTCGGCAACTTCAAGGCCGTCGATGAGGTCAGTTTCAGCCTGGCGCCCGGTTGCATTTGCGGTTTTCTGGGCCCCAACGGGGCGGGCAAGACGACCACGATCCGCATGATGCTGGACATCCTCAAGCCGAGCAGCGGGGCGATCACGGTGCTGGGCCGGTCCTCAGCCCTGGCGGTGCGGCAGCGCCTGGGCTACCTGCCGGAAGAAAAGGGCCTTTACAAGAAAATGAAGGCCTGGGCCATCATCGCCTACTTCGCGCGGTTGAAAGGCATGACCCGGCGGGGGGCCAAAGGGCGGGCCTTGGAGTTGCTGGAACGCTACGGCCTGAAGGACTTCGCGGAGCAGCCGACCGACGCGCTCTCGAAGGGGATGAGCCAGAAGGTGCAAATGCTGGCGGCCATCGCGCACGACCCTGAATTGGTCATCCTGGATGAGCCGTTCGCGGGACTTGACCCGGTCAACCAGCAGGTGATGGAAGGTCTGATTCGGGACCTGGCCCGGCGGAACCGCACGGTCCTGTTCTCCACCCATGTCATGGAGCAGGCCGAGCGGCTGTGCGAGCGCATCCTGCTGATCGCCAGGGGCCGGCTGATCTTCGACGGCTCGATGGCGGAGGCGAAGCGGACGGTGCCGCGGCGGGTGCGCCTGGAGACGGAGGACGGGATCGGCCCGCTGCGCGATTTGGCGGAAGTCAGCGCGGTGCGCCCGGTGGCGCCGGCCGACGGCCCGGCGCCGGCCCCGGGCGAGGGTTGCACGCATTGGGAACTGGAGTTGCGCGAGGATGCCGACCCGCAAGTGGTCCTGCAGACCTGCTTCGGCCGGAGGATTCGGCTCAAGAGCTTCAACCAGTCCGAGCCAAGCCTGCACGAGGTCTTCCTGCGCCTGGTGGGGCCGGAAGCCAAGGAGGTGAGGTGCCGATGAGAGCCGCTTTGCTGGTGGCCGGGCGGGAGTACGCCGAGAATGCCAAGACCCGGGGCTTCTGGATCGGGCTGTTCCTGTTTCCAATCATCATCTTCCTTTCCATCCAGGTGCCGATTTTGCTGGAACAAAAGGCCACGCCGGTCCGCTACTTTGTCCTGGTGGATCAATCAGGGAGCCTGGCCCCGACCGTGGAAGCCGCCCTGGAGCAATCCTACCAGCGGCAAATGGTGGCCGGGCTTAAGGAGTATGCCCGAAAGAACCTGGCCGCCCCGGCCGTGGTTGCGGCCCTGGATGAGGTCAAGGAGGGGGACGCTCAATCGTTGGAGGCGTTTGTCGCCAGGGGCGGCAAGGAGTTTTTCCTGGCACAGCTTCGCCCGCGCTTGCGGCCCGGGGCCCCGGCCTTCCAGGCGCCGCGCCGGCTCTTCCAGCAGGTCAAGCTTCCCCCGGGCATCAACGCGGAGGGCGACCTGGCCTCGATTGCCGAGGAGTTGAAACCCTACTTGCGTCAAGACAAATCCGTGGCGGCCAACGGCTCCCCGGTCGCGCTGGCCGCCGCCATCCTGATTGCCCGTGATTTCGAGAACCAGATTGTCCGCCCTCAAAGCCAATCACCAGCCACCAATCACCAATTCCAATACTGGTCGGCCAATGCTTCGGACCCAAGGCTGCGGGAAGAAGTCGAGCGGGCCGTCAACACCGAGATTCGCCGGCGGGAATACCTGGCGCGGGGCCTGGATGCGGCCGTCATCGGGCAGATCGAGCATACCTACCTGGCGTGCACCAGCCTCAATCCCAAGAAGGAAAAGGGCCGCGAAGCCATCGGCACGGCGGATGTCATCCGGCAATGGGCGCCCAGCGGCTTCGTCTATCTGCTCTGGGTGGCGATTTTCTCAGTCATGCAGATGCTGCTCAACAACACCATCGAGGAGAAATCCAATCGCATTATCGAAGTGCTGCTCTCCTCGGTCACGCCCGGCGAATTGATGATGGGCAAGCTCATGGGCATCGCCGCCATCGGCCTGACCATGGTGGGCGCCTGGATGGCCGCCCTGTTCGGCATCTTGGGCTGGAAATCGGGGGGCGCCTCCGAACTGGCCGGGCAGGTCTTTGTGGTCCTGCGGACTTCCAACCTGGTGCCGTTGTTTGGGATTTATTTCCTCCTGGGCTACCTGATGTACGCCGCTTTCATCCTCTCGCTGGGGAGCGTGTGCAACACCCTGAAAGAGGCGCAGAGCTACATGGCCGTGATGACGCTGCTGCTGATGGTGCCGCTGCTGACGATGGCCTTCATTCCCAAAGACCCCAACGGCCTCCTGGCGCGCGTCCTTTCCTGGGTCCCGCTCTATACCCCCTTTGTCATGATGAATCGGGCCACCGCCGACCCGCCGCTCATCGACCTGGCCGGCACCCTGGTGCTGCTGCTGGCTACGACCTTAGCCGCCCTTTATATGGCCGGCCGCATCTTTCGCATCGGCGTCCTGCGGACCGGCCAGCCCCCCAAGATCGTGGAGATGCTCAAATGGGCGCTGAGGCGCTGAGGTCGTTAAACAGGTTAATTCCAATTCGCGTTCAGCGCGGCGGCAGCGCCTTTCTCAGGAGGGCGGCGGTGGCGAGCGTGAGGGTGGCGCCAATCAGCGTGTACCAGGGCCAGAAGATCTCGGTACCGATCATCTTCATCCACCACTGCCTGGTGGCAGCCAGCTTGGGCAGGGCCTGTATGGCCGTCATCACGGCCAGCGAGGTTAGCATGCCCAGCACCACCGGCGCGGCCCGGCCCTTGCGCCAGAACAGGGCCAGGCCCAGGCCACCGAGCAACGCGCCGCTGGTCAGGCCGCGCAACGAAAAGGCCGCGTTCAACACAAACTCCACCTGCCGGCTGAGGTAGGCAATGCCGATCAGCGCGCCCGCCCACAGCACCGTCGAGAGCTTGCTGAAGCGGAGAAAGAACGCCTCGCTCCGCAGGGGCAGGGCGGGTTTGAGGAAATCCATCGTGGAGACCGATGCCAAAGAGGTGAGCGCCGAACTGACCGAGGACATGGCCGCCGAGAGAATCGCGACGATCAGGAAACCCTTGAGGAGGTGGGGCATTTGGGTGATGATGAAAATCGGAAAGATGAAATCGTTGGACTGGATGCCCGGGCGCGGCCTGGGCAGGGGAATGGGGAGGGGATGGCCCTGGTAATACACCCAGAGCATCGCCCCGACCAGGAGGAAGATCAGGAAGAGCGGAAAGATCACGACGGCGCTCAGGACCAGCGCCTTTCTGGCGTCCGCCACCGATTTGCAGGCCAGCACGCGCTGGACGATCAACTGCTCGGCGCCGTGGGAGGAGAGCACGAGCACGGTGCCGCCAATGACCCCCATCCAGAGATTGAAGGGGGCGCCCAGGAGGAAGCGGACGAGGGAGGTCCCGGCGGCCGGCGCCAGGTTCAGCCAGTGCAGCTTGTGGCCGGCGGCGGCCTGGGCAAACACCGCGCCCGCCCCGCCCTCGACCTGCGCGGGGATGTAGCCCAGGGCAAAAAGGCCCCCCAGCAGAAACAGCCCGAACTGCGCCGCATCGGTCCAAATCACGGCCTTGACGCCGCCCACGCAGGTGTAGAGCAGCGAGAGCAGGACAAACAACAAGATGGCGCCGAGGATCGGTTCCCCTGTGCCCAAGCCCGGCAGCTTGTCGCCCAGCATCAGCTTGACCGGGATGCTGGCGAGATAAACCCGCACGCCGGCGGCCAGCGTCTCGCTGACCAGGAAGAAGGCGGCGGCGGTCTGGCGGGCGGAGGCTCCGAAGGTGTTGGCGAAGAGTTGGTACGGGGAGTAGAGTTCGCCTTTGAAATAGTGCGGCACCAGGACGATGGCCAAGAGGACGCGCGCGATGACGTAGCCGATGACCATCTGGAGAAAGGCGATGTTGTCGCCATAAACCATCGCCGGGACGCCAATAATGGTCAGCGCGCTGGTCTCGGCGGCCACAATGGACGCCCCGATGCCCCACCACGGCACGTTCTTGCTGCCCAGGAAATAGTCGCGAGTGTTGCGCTGGTCCTTGCCAAACCACAGGCCCAGCCCGATGATGCCCAGCAAATACAAGCCGATGACCGCCCAATCACCCGGACCGAAGTAACTGTTCATGAATCCAAAGCCCACAAGTAGTGGCCGGGTTGCCCGGCCTTGGCCAGCAGAATCGCGGACGCGCCTCACACCGGGCGCGCCTCCGAATGAGGAGGCGGGTTAGGGAGTGCGCTGGGCGCAAGTGACCATCCAAGCCCCGGCCGTGGGGTGCAAGAAAAGCTGGTCCCTACTGACTCTGTGGGCGGGCAACAGTTCAGTGCCGGCTGGCCGCGCAGGCCGTCACTTTTTCTTCTCGGCTTTCTTGGCGGGCGGTTTCTCCGGGGTCTTCAAGGCCTCGGGCGGGGCGGCGGCGTTGAGTTCGTCGAGGATGACCTGGGTGAGGTCGTTTTCGTTGTTGTTATAGAGGACGAGGGGGATGCCATTGGAGCCGAGGCCGGCGACATCCAGCACCAGGGCACAACCGGCCGACTTGGCTTTGGCCTCGAGCACGGCGCGGATTTCCTCGACGACTTTGTCGTGGATGCGGCGAATCTGCTCCTCGTAGCGGGACTGGGCCGAGCGTTCATAGGCGCCCAGGGCGTCTTCGGATTCTTTGACCCGCTTGAGTTTATCCTCGGCGAGTTTCTTGCGCTTGTCCCGTTCCTCGGGGGAGACGGCCTGGTCGCTGGCGCTGGCCAGGGTGGTTTGGTAGTCTTCCTTGAGCTTTTTCCAGTCGTTGACCATGCTGGTGTGCTCTTTTTCCAGGTCCGCCTTGTTATCATCGAGGGCCGCGCGGGCCTGCTTGGTTTTGTAATAATCATCGAAGAGCTTGTGCATATCGACGGTTGCGACCCGGCCTTGGGCCCAGGCTGAACTGCCCAGGAGCCAAACCAACAGCAATCCGGGAAGCACTTTGCTTAAGAAACTTCTCATAACAACAGGAGAACAGAATTCCATACCGACGCCAACTCAAAATTGGGGCCTCTCGCGGCCGGGCAGCGTTGCCAACCCGGCACAGCCACCGGCGGCGAGCAGGCCGCCCGCGCCGGCCGTCACTTTTTCTTCTCGGCTTTCTTGGCGGGCGGTTTCTCCGGGGTCTTCAAGGCCTCGGGCGGGGCGGCGGCGTTGAGTTCGTCGAGGATGACCTGGGTAAGGTCGTTTTCGTTGTTGCTATAAAGGATGATGGGGCTGCCATTGGCGCCGAGGCCGGCGACATCGAGCACCAGGGCACAGCCGGCCGACTTGGCTTTGGCCTCGAGCACGGAGCGGATTTCCTCGGAGAGTCTGACCTGGACGCGGCGGGCCTGCTCTTCGTAGCGGGACTGCGCCGAGCGTTCATAGGCACCCAGGCCATCTTCGGATTCTTTGACCCGCTTGAGTTTATCCTCGGCGAGTTTCTTGCGCTTATCCCGTTCTTCGGGGGAGACGATCTGGTCGCTGGCGCTGGCCAGCGTGGTCTCGTAGTCTTCCTTGAGCTTTTTCAAGTCGTTGACCATGTTGGCGTGCTCTTTTTCCACCTCCGCCTTGTTTTCATCGAGGGCCGCGCGGGCCTGTTTGGCCCTGTAATAATCAACGAGGAGCTTATGCGTATCGACCGTTGCGATGCGGCCTTGGGCCCAGGCGGAACTGCCCAGCAGCCAAACCAACAGCAATCCGGCAAGCACTTTGCTTAAGAAACTTCTCATAACATCAGGAGAACAGAACTCGATACTGACGCCAACTCAAAATTGGGGCCTGTCGCGGCCGGGCAGCGTTTCCAGCCCGGCACAGCCACCGGCGGCGCGCAGGCCGCCCGCGCCGCCAGGCTGGCAGGCCGGCCCGACAGAGAAAGGCTCCCAGCCAAAAACGCCCACGGGACCTTCCTGCTCTCTGCCGTCCGGGCCCAGGGGACCTGCAAACCGGCCCTGCCAGCCTTGGCCAGGGTTCTCCTAATAGAGACAGAGGGCCGGCCTGGATGTTCATCCCTTTTTCCGCGTGGCGGGGCCGCCAACCAAGTGCTGGCCGAAAAAAGGCCAGGCTCGGCGCCGAGTGCCTATGCTGGGCCCCGACGGCCAACATTGCATCAATCCCGATACGTCGGGGCTGGCTCCTTCTGGGGTGTCTTGCGTCGGTGGTGGCTCTCCTGGCCGGGAGCGGGAGGGCCTGCCGCAAGCCAGGGCGAGGTCCGCCGCCATTGAACGCATTTTCTCGTTTTCGTGTCCATCGGACTGTAATATCGCGAGAGCATGAATACGGGAATCAGCGCGATTAACGAGGCGGTCCAGGCGGCCGGGGCGTTTGTGCGCCCGCTGTTCAGTGAATTAGGCAAGGTCATAGTCGGCCAGACCTACCTGGTCGAGCGGCTGGTGATCGGTTTGCTGGCCAACGGGCATGTGTTGCTGGAGGGCGTGCCCGGCCTGGCCAAGACGCTTTCGGTTAAATCGCTGGCGAACTGCCTGAACGTGCGGTTTTCGCGGCTGCAATTTACGCCGGACATGCTGCCCGCCGACGTCATCGGCACCCAGATTTACAATCCGCAGTCCGGCGCCTTCACCACGCGCAAAGGCCCGATCTTCGCCAACCTGGTGCTGGCGGACGAGATCAACCGGGCGCCGGCGAAGGTGCAAAGCGCGTTGCTGGAGGCGATGCAGGAAAAGCAGGTCACCATCGGCGAGCAGACGTTCAAGCTGGAGGAGCCGTTCCTGGTCCTGGCCACCCAAAATCCGATCGAGCAGGAGGGCACTTACCCGCTGGCCGAGGCGCAGGTCGATCGCTTCATGCTCAAGCTGAAGATCGGCTACCCGTCGCGGGCCGAGGAGCGGCAAATCCTGGACCTGATGGCGCGGACCTGCGGCACGCCGACCGCCGGCCCGGTGGTGGAGCCGGACCAGGTTCTGCACGCGCGCGAGGTGATCAACGACATTTACGTGGATGACAAAGTGAAGGACTACATCGTCGACCTGGTCTGCGCGACGCGCGACCCGGAGGCGCACCAGATCGAGGTGAAGGAATTCATCCAACTGGGGGCCTCGCCGCGGGCGACCATCTCGCTGACCCTGGCCGCCAAGGCCTATGCCTTCCTGCGCGGGCGCGGCTATGTGACCCCGCAGGACGTCAAGAGCATCGGCATGGACGTGCTGCGCCACCGCGTGGCCATCACCTACGAGGCCGAGGCGGAGGAGATGACGAGCGAGACGATTGTGCAGAAGATTTTTGACGAGTTGCCGGTGCCATAGGCGGCGCAGGTGATCGAAAAATGGAGCGAGGCGCGTCAAGTTGAGCAAGTTTGCCAGAAGTATTTCGCCAGGTTGGTTTTCAGACTCCTTGGCGATGGTCGCGCGCCCCTCCGCCCTCCAATGATTCCCCGCGAGATCCTGAAGAAAATCCGGCAGATCGAGCTGCGCACCAACCGGCTGGTGAGCGAGACGTTGGCGGGGCAATACCATAGCGTTTTCAAGGGGCAGGGGATGAATTTCGATGAAGTGCGCGAGTATCAGCCCGGGGACGAGGTGCGCACGATCGATTGGAACGTGACGGCGCGGATGAACCATCCCTTCGTCAAGAAATTCGTCGAGGAGCGCGAGTTGACGCTGATGCTGGTGGTGGACGCGAGCGGCTCGGGACGGTTCGGCTCGGGCGAGCAGTCCAAGCGCGAGTTGGCGGCCGAGATCGCCTCGGTGCTGGCCTTCTCGGCCATCCGCAACCACGACAAGGTGGGTTTGCTCCTGTTCAGCGACGAGGTCGAGAAATTCATCCCCCCCCGCAAGGGCCGCCGGCATGTGCTGCGGGTCATACGCGAGGTGCTGTTTTTCGAGCCGAAAGGGCGGGGGACCGACTTGAATGGGGCGCTGGAATTTCTCCTGCGGGTGACGCCGCATCGGGCGATCGCCGTGATTATCTCGGATTTCATCGGTTCACCGGCGGTGGCGGGGGGTCCGGGCGCCGGGCGATTGCGGTCGCAGCTGCTGCTGCTGGCCTCGCTGGCGCAGGCCTCGTTCACCATGTTGCGCCAGGCTAACCGCCGCCACGATGTGGTGGCGGTGCAGATCACGGACCGTTACGAACTGGAACTGCCGGCCCTGGGCCGGCTGGTGCTCCAGGATGCCGAGACGGGCGAGGTGGTGGAGGTCAACACGGGCGACCGGCGCAAACGCGCGGCCTTTGTCGAGCGGCAGGCCCGCGCCCAGGCGGAACTGGGCAAACTGTTCCGCTCCGCCGGCATCGATGCCATCCAGTTGCGGACGGACCAGCCCTACGCGGCGGAACTGGCCCGGTTTTTCGAAACCCGGGAAAAGCGGAGGTTGAGAGGATGAATCCCAACTCCTCGGTCGGCCAGGCCTGGTGTTCGCCGTGCGTCTTGCCGGGCGCATCCCGACGCTGCCCCCAATTCCACTTCACCCGCGCGCAGCGCGGCATTCTTCCGCCCTGTAGGGGCGGAAACATACCGGCCCAGGGCAAGGCCCGTCCCGCCGTGGCGGGACCCCGGCGCGCCGGGGCCCTGGGTAAAGTGGAAAAACGGATCACCCCCCTCCCATCCCGCCTTGGCGGGATGGGAGGGGGGAAGGGGGGAAGGGGGGAAGGGGGGAGGGTTTCCGCCCGCGCTCGGGGGCAGTGTCAGGATGCGCCCCCTCTTCACGCGTCAGGTTCCTGTCCTCTGAGTGATGAAGGCGACTAACCTCATGCCTGCCAGGGCGGCGGCGCCAAGCGGCGGCACCAATGACCTGCGCGACATCAAGCCGCCGGTGGATATTCCGAGCGGCTGGCGTTGGGTGGGGTGGGTGCTGGCGGCGCTGGCGGTGGCGGGTCTGCTGTACTGGGCCTGGCGTTACTGGCAAAAGCGGCGCGCCGAAATCCCGCCGGTGCCGGCCATTCCGGCGCACGTCCGGGCGAGACAGAAGCTCCAGGAGGCCCTGGCCTTAATCGGCCAGCCGCGCGAGTTTTGCATTTTGGTTTCCGATACCATCCGGCTTTACCTGGAGGAACGCTTCGATTTCCATGCGCCCGAACGCACCACCGAAGAATTTCTCTATGAGTTGCGGGAGACTAATTTGCTGACCGCCGGGCAGAAGGAAAGCCTGGGACAATTCCTGGGGCGATGCGACCTGGTCAAGTTCGCCCGTTACGAACCCGGCGAGCCTGAATTGCGCGACCTCCATGCCTCCGCCCTCCGGCTCGTGGAAGAGACTGCGCCGGTCGAACCCGGAGTCGGCGCCGCAAATGCCGAGTCGGATTCGAGGCCGGGCACTCCGCCCCCGGCCCTCGGCCTGCACGCCGCACGGCGCACGGCGCCCTCCGCCCTCGAATGACCTTCGCCCATCCATACTTTCTCCTGCTCCTGCCGCTGCTGCCGCTGGTGGCGTGGCTCAAGGGCAGGCGCGGGCGGCCGCCGGCGTTCGTTTATTCCTCGGCGCAACTGGTGCGGGGGATTCTCAACGTGACCCAAAGCCGTGCCGGGGCTTTTGTGGCGGCGCTGCGCTGGCTCACGCTGGGGCTGTGCATTGCGGCGCTGGCCCAGCCGCGCCTGACCAGGAGCGAGACCAGGGTCAGCGCCAGCGGCGTGGACATAGTGGTGGCCCTGGATATGTCGGGCACCATGGCCTCGGAAGATTTCAAGGTCGGACGCGACCGGCTGAGCCGGCTGGCGATGGCCAAAGAGGTGTTGAAGAAGTTCATCGGCCAGCGGCCCAGCGACCGCATCGGCCTGGTGGTGTTTGCGACCCAGACTTACATCGCCTCGCCGCTGACCCTGGACCATGACTTCCTGCTGGAGAACCTCGAGCGCCTGGAGTTGGGCGCCATTGACGACCGCTCGACGGCCATCGGCTCGGCGCTGAGCACGGCCATCAACCGCCTGCGCGAACTCAAGTCCAAAACCAAGCTCGTCATCCTCATGACCGATGGCCAGAACAATGCCGGCAAGATCGCCCCGCTCACCGCCGCCGAGGCGGCCAAGGCCCTCAAGGTCAAGGTCTATACCATCGGCGTCGGGATGCGCGGCCTGGCGCCCATGCCGCGCTATGACCGGTTTCACCGGAAAATCGGCTACCAACCCGAGCCGGTGGACATCGATGAAGAAACCCTGCAACACATCGCGCGGCTGACCGGCGGAAAATATTATCGCGCCGACAACTCCCAAAGATTCCAGGCCATCTACGCCGAGATCGACCAATTGGAAAAGACCGAGGCGGACATCCGGAAGTACGCGCATCACGAGGAACTCTTTGGCTGGTTGATCGCGCCCGGACTGGGCCTGCTGCTGTTGGAGACCCTTTTGCGGCATACACTTTTCCGGAGGCTGCCATGAGAGTGGGAAATCCAAAATCTGAACCCGGCGGGCTGGGCGGCTGGTTATCACCTGACGGGTTGGGCTGCAACGGCCGGCCTGCTGGCGCTGGGAGCTCGCCCGCCTGCGCTTCGGGTTTCGGCTTTCGGGTTTCGGAGCCAACGACATGACCTTCGCCCACCCCCAGATACTCGGGCTGTTGCTGGTGTTTCCGCCGGCGATGCTGGTGTTTTTCTGGTGGTCCTGGCGGAAGCGCCAGGGGCTGATGACCCAATTCATCCAGGCGCGGCTGCTGCCGGGCCTGACCGCGGGCATCTCGGCCACGCGGCAAAAGGCGCGCCTGGGTGGTTTGCTGCTGGCCGTCGTGTGCCTGGTGCTGGCGCTGGCCAGGCCGCAATGGGGATTCGACTGGGAAGAGGCCAAAGTGCGGGGGCTGGACATCGTGGTGGCGATCGACACTTCCAAGAGCATGCTGGCCGAGGACATTGCCCCGAACCGCCTGGGACGCGCGAAACTGGCCGCCCTGGACCTGATGCAGCGGGCCAAATCGGACCGGCTCGGCCTGGTGGCCTTCGCCGGCTCCGCCTTCCTGCAATGCCCGCTGACCATCGACGACGCGGCCTTCCGGCAGAGTGTGGAAATGCTGGACGTGAACACCATTCCCCAGGGCGGCACCGCCCTGGCCGAGGCCATCGACACGGCGCTAACGGCCTTCAAGGAGGGAGATAATTACAAGGTGCTGGCGCTCTTCAGCGACGGGGAGGACCATGATTCGGGCGCGCTGGAGGCGGCCAAAAGGGCGGCCGCGGCCGGGTTGCGCATCTACACCATCGGCGTCGGCACCACCGCCGGGGAGATCCTGCGCCTCAAGGACGCGCACGGCAACAGCGATTACGTCCGCGATGAACAGGGCAACGCGGTGAAGTCGCATCTGAACGAGGAGTTGTTGCGGCAAATCGCCAGCGCGACCGAGGGCGGCTTCTATCTGCCGTTGCGCGGGGCCAAGACCGTGGACACCCTCTACGAACAGGGGCTGGCCAAGCTGCCCAAGTCCGAACACCTGGAGAAGTTCATCAAACGGTATCACGAACGCTATCAGTGGCCGCTGGCCCTGGCCCTGGGGCTGTTGCTGATGGAAACCCTCCTCCCGGAACGGAAGCGGGAGGCGTTGAAGCGTTGAGCCGTTAAACAAGTCAAACAACTAAAATGAGCTGCCTCAGTCACATGCCCTACATCCGGGGGCAGAGGCGCCCTGGGGAATCTGCCCCGGCGCATCCCGACACTGCCACCAATTCCACTCTGCCCGCGCGCAGCGTGGCATCCTTCCGCCCTGTAGGGGCGGAAACATACCAGCCCAGGGCAAGGCCCGTCCCGCTCCGAGCGGGAGGGGCCGCCGCCCTGGGTAAGGTGGAAAAACGGATCACCCCCCTCCCATGCGCTCCGAGCGCATGGGAGGGGGGAAGGGGGGAGGGCTTCCGCCCGCGCTCGGGAGCAGTGTCAGGATGCGCCCGTCACATGCCTTACATCCGGGGCCAGAGGCGCCCTGGGGAATCTGCCCAGGCCGGGGACATTTTCGGCGCTTCAGCGCCTCAACGCTGCCACGCTGCCACGCTTCCACGCTTGCGCGCCAGTGCCATCGCCCTGGCATTGCTATTGTGGCCGGGGTTGGTTTTCGGCTCGGCGGGGAGCGCGTGGCGCGAATACAAGCATGGCCAGTACGAACAGGCGCTCAAGGAATATGAGCAGTTGCTCCAGCGCCAGGGGGATGACGCGCGCCTGCATTTCAACGCCGGCGCCGCCGCTTATCGGAGCCAGCAACTGGAGGCCGCCGCCAAACAGTTCGACGAGGCCCTGAACGCCTCCGATCTGAGGCTGCAGGAAATGGCTTACTACAACCGCGGCAATGCGCTCTATTACCTGGGCGAACGGAACCCGGACCCGGCGAAGCGAGGCGAGGCCTGGCAGAAATCGGTCCAGGATTTCCAGAGCAGCCTCAAGCTCAATCCGCAGGACCAGGACGCCAAGTACAATCTCGAATTCGTGAAGAAGAAGCTCGAGGAACTCAAGCAACAACAACAGCAATCCCGGCAGAATAAGTCGGATCAGCAACAAAACCAGGACCAGCAGCAACCGCCGCAGCAGCAGCAGCCAGACCAGGCTGAGCAGCAGCAGCAGTCACAGCCGCAAAAGCAAGACGACCAAAAGCAACCGCAGCAGCAGGCCGGCCAATCCCAGGAACAGGAGCCGCAGGCCAAACCATCTTCCGCTCAGCCCAAGGCCTCAGACCAAAAAGAGGAGTCCCGACCAGCCGGGACCACGCCCGCCGGCCAGATGACGCCCCAACAGGCCCAGCAGTTGTTGGACTCACAGAAGGGTGAAGAGCTGATGCTGCCCGCCAATCCCAAAGGCAAACCGGCGGACCGCCGCCGGCCTATTCGCGATTGGTAATTCCAATCCGCGTTGGAATCACTGGACTTTTTCTCTTGCTGAGCGACCATGACTTCAATATGAAGCAGAAGCGGACGATGGACCAAGCTATGGGCGAAGTGCGGACCGAAGTGAAGCTGACCAACCTCTTCGATTGGGAGAAGGCCCAAGAGGGCAAACTCAAACCGAGCCGCGTGCGCACGGTCACGACCCAGGCCATGGTGGACACTGGGGCGGTGCGCTGCGTTTTACCTCCCCATGTGGTGCGTCGGCTGGGGCTCAAGCCGCGGCGCACACGGGTCGTCCAATATGCCGACGGCCGGAGGGAAGAGGTCGGCGTAGTCAGTGGCGTCATTTTTGAGATCCTTACGCGGGAAGCCCAAGAAGATGCCTCCGTGCTCGGCGACGAGGTCCTCATTGGCCAGACGGTGCTTGAGACGATGGACCTGCTGGTGGATTGCCAAGGATGTCGTCTGGTGCCCAATCCCGCCCACCCCGACCAACCGGTCACCAAGCTCAAGTAATCGCCACGCCCTGGTGCTTTCAGGAACGAGGCCTTCGGCGCCGGCGGACCTCCACCCGTTCGATCAACGGCACGTCCAGCAGATCGAGGCCTTTGCCGCCCGGCAGGAAGACGACCAGGGTGGCCCCGTCAGGCGACAGGGCGGCAAACTCCGGGTGAGGAATCGAGTAGGTCTTGCTGCTCCCGAGGCAGACCTTCATGGGTTGGATGGGCGCTGCCTGGAGCAGTCGTCTCAAATCGTCCGCTTTCACGCCTTTTCTTTGCCACAGGCAGCCCCCCTTTTCAAGCACACCCAACGTGGCGACGGGCTGGCATCCGCCGCCGGCAAGCCGGAGGCTTGCGCCGCTACTCAGGTTTTTGAGCCTTGGGCGCCGGCGCGGTTTTGGGCGCTCTCTCGTCCTTGGGTGCTCTCTCGTCCTTGGGTGCTCTCTCGTCCTTTGGCGCTCTCTCGTCCTTGGGTGCTCTCTCGTCCTTTGGCGCTCTCTCGCCTTTGGGCGCTCTCCCGTCCTTGGGCGCTCGCTCGCCCTTGGGCGCTCTGTCGTCCTTGGGCGGGCGAGGCTTCCTGGCACCGGCTTCGGCCCCTTTTTCGGGAGCGGTTTCGGGGCGCTTGCCGCGTTTTTCGGTCTTGGGCTCTTCCTTCCTGGCCTCGGCGGCAGGGGCGGGCACTGGTGCCGGCAGGGGTGTGCTGCTTTCGACGCGGACTTTCAGGGTGGTGTTCACGTCCTGATGCAGGCGCAATTCCACGTCATGCTCGCCCAAGGCGCGGATGGGGTGTTCGAGATGGATCTTGCGCTTGTCGAGGGTGACGTCGAACTGAGTCTTGAGTTGGTCGGCAATCATGCCGGAAGTGACCGTGCCGAACATCTTGCCGTCCTCGCCGGTTTTGACCGTGAGCAGGCAGGTTAGTTTGGAGAGGCTCTTGGCCAGATCGGTCATGGAGTTCAGGTCGTGGGCTTCGCGCTCGGCCCGGCGCTGCTTGAGGACTTCCAGCCGGCGCTTATTGGCGGCAGTCAGCGGAATGGCCAGTCCCTGCGGAAACAGGTAATTGCGGGCGTAACCGGCGGCGACTTTCACCTGGTCGGACTCCGCGCCCAAGCCAACGATATTGTGGGTCAGAATGACTTCGGTTTTTGCCATAGGAGGATTGAGAGTTGAGGGTTGAGGGGGTGGAAACGCAAACCCTCGCTCTCAGTTAGCCGGTCAGAAGGGCACGTCGTCTTCTTCGTGGGGCGGGCCCTCGGGCTCGGCCGGCGGGGGAACGTCGGTCGGGGTCGGGGCGGCCTGGCTCGCGGGGGGGCGGGGGCGCGGGGCTTCCGGCGGCTGGCCGGTGTCCGGGGCTTTGGTGTCGATGAAAGAAAAGCCCTCCAACACGACTTTGAGCTTGCTCTGCTTTTGGTGGGTGTTTTTGTCCTCCCACTGGTCGAGCCGGAGCCGGCCTTCGACCAGGAAGGGCCGCCCCTTTTTCATGTACTGGGCGATGACCTCAGCCTGACGGCCAAAGGCCTCGATCTCCACAAAGGTCGCCTCTTCTTTGGTTTCCCCGCTCTCGTTCTTCCAGGAGCGGTTGATGGCCAAGCCGATGCGGGCGATGGCTGTGCCTTTGGGGGTGTAACGCAATTCGGGGTCGCGGGTCAGGTTGCCCGCGAGGATGACTTTGTTGAAGTTGGCCATAGGAGGAGTTTAGTTGGTTGGTTCAGGCGGTTTGGGGGCCGGCGAGTTGGTGAACAGGACCCGAAAGACTTCCGTGTTCATGGCAAACCGGCGCTTGAGTTGGTCGAGGATTGTGGGTTGGCCTTCGAAGATGATGTTCACGTAGAAGCCGGCGCTGTGCTTCTTGTTGGCCACGCGGCTGAAGTTCCGCTTCTCCATTTTCTGGACGGTTTCCACTTTGCCGCCCAGGGAAGTGATCTCCGCGGCGATCTTGTCGATCGTGTCCTTGAGCCCTTCTTCTTTGGCTGCGGTTTCCAGTATGAACAAGCCTTCGTATCGTTTCACTGCGCTGTGCTTTCGTTGGCCGGGACCCGCGCGAGCGGGACGCCGTTAAATTGACTCATTGCCTTTTGCAGGCCGGCGTCCAGCCAGCATTCCGCCTGGTCCGACGCCACGCTTAAGACTCTAGCCACCAGGGCCAGTTCCGTCGAATGAAATCGCCCGAGCACATGGCCGGTGATCTCGCGGGCGCCGGCCTGGCGGCCAATGCCAATGCGCAGCCGGGCATAGTCGCGCGTGGCCAGGTGCTGCTCGACGGAGGCCAGGCCATGATGGCCGCCGCTGCTGCCGCCCGGCCGCAGCCGGAGCTGGCCCAGGGGCAAATCGGCATCGTCCACCAAGATCAGCAACTGGGGCAGCGGCACCCGGTAGAACGCCCGCACCGCCCCCACGGCCGCCCCGCTGGCATTCATGTAGGTCTGCGGTTTGCAGCACAGCACCTGGCGCCCGCCGCGCTCCGCCCGCGCCAGGCAGGCGTTGAACTTTTTTTCGTAAGTCCAAGCCGCCCGCCAGCGTTCGGCCAGGCGCTCGGCCACCTGAAAACCGGCATTGTGGCGGGTGCGGGCGTATTCGGCGCCGGGATTGCCCAAGCCGACGATGAGATACAGCTTTGCCATAGGCGGGGCGAAGCCGGCCGCCCGGCCCAAACCGGGCCGCCGCCCCAATTACTTCTTCCTGGCCGCCGGGGCGGGGCCTTTCTCGGCGCCCTTTTCGGAGGCCTTGGCGGCAGACTCGGCCCCTTTGGCCGGTGCTTTCTCGGCGCCCTTGGCGGCGGGTTTCTCAGCCCCTTTGGCCGGTGCTTTCTCGGCGCCTTTGGCCGGTGCTTTCTCGGCGCCCTTGGCAGCGGCTTTCTCGGCGCCTTTGGCTGCCGGAGCCGCTTCTTCGCCCTCTTCCTTCTTCTCTTTGATCATCTCCACTTCGCCCGGCGCCGTGGCGGCCGCCTCTGTCGCCGCCGCCTCCTCTTCCTCGGTGCGCGGCGCGGCGACCGCGAGGACCGGGATCTGCTTGTCGCCCAGGATTTCCACCCCGGGCGGCGCTTTGATGTCGCCCAGGTGGATCGCCTCGCCCAGCTTGAGATGGCTGACGTCCACCGTAATCATTTCCGGCAAGTCCCTGGGCAGGCCGCGAGCACGGACCCTGAACAAGACGTGTTCCAGCACCCCGCCGCCGGTCTTCACCCCCTCGGCCTCGCCGGCCGTTTCGACCGGCACGCTGATAGTGACCTTCTCGTTTTCGGCCACTTCGTGGAAGTCCACGTGCAGGACTTTGCGGCTCAGGGGATGGTGTTGGATGGCCTGGACCAGGGCCAGGCGCCTGGGCCGGGCGTCCTGGTCGACCGTGAGGTCCACCAGGAGGTTTTCCGAGGCCGAGTGGTGGATGAGGTCCTCCATCTGCCTGGAGTTGACTTCGAGGTTTTGGGGTTGGGCGTGCCGGCCATAAATGACCGCCGGCAGCCGTCCGCTGGTGCGGAGCTTCTTGGCCCCGGCGCGCCGGCGCAGCAGCCGGGGAAAGGCGTTTAGTGACACGGGTTTCATTTGCTTTAAATCGTTCCAGGGCCCGCCCGGCTCGGCGGGCGGGCTGGGCGGCGCCCCTCAACTGGTGCGCCAACCCTTAAACTCAAACAGCGAAGTGACCGAGGAATTGCTGTGAATTCGCTTGATGGCTTCGCCCAAAAGCCCCGCCACGGGCAACGTGGTTATCTTCACGCCGCTAATAGCCGGGCGCAGGACAGTATCAGTTGTTATCAATTCGTCAATAGTCGATTTTCGCAAGCGCTCGATGCCGATGCCGTTGAGGATGGCATGGGAGACGCAGGCGAGAATCTTCCGGGCGCCCTTGCGCTTGAGCCACTCGGCCGCCGCGGCCAGCGTGCCCGCCGTTTCCGTCAAGTCATCCACCAGCAGGGTGTTCTTGCCGCGGACTTCCCCAATGAGCGCCATGGATTCCACCTCGCTGGCGTTCTTGCGCCGTTTGGCGACGATGGCCAGGCCGGCCTCCAGCACCTGGGAGTAGGCATAAGCCATCTTCAAACCGCCCACGTCCGGGCTGACCACCACCAGGTCGCGCAAGTGTTTCTTTCTCAAATACTCATACATCACCGGCGCCGCGTAAAGATGATCCACCGGGATGTCAAAGAAGCCCTGGATCTGCTGGGCGTGCAGGTCCATGGTCAGCACCCGGTTGGCCCCCGCCGCCACCACCAGGTTGGCCACGAGCTTGGCCGTAATCGGCACCCGCGGCTGGTCCTTGCGGTCCTGGCGGGCATAACCGTAAAAGGGCATCACCGCCGTAATCCGCGCCGCGCTCGCCCGGCGCAGCGCGTCCATCATGATGAACATTTCCATCAAATGATGGTTCGTCGGCGGAGAGGTGGATTGGACCAGGAAGACGTCCTCGCCCCGGACGTTCTCTTCGATCTTGACGAAGGTCTCGCCGTCCGGGAACGGCTTGACGGTCGATTTGCCCAGTGCAATGCCGATATAGGCGCAAATAGCCCGCGCCAGGGGCGGATTCGAAGTGCCGCTGAAAATCTTCACGATTGGCTCGTTGCGATCGTTAAAGGCAAAAATCCACCGCACGCGCACGGGTGGAGCTAAAGGCGGGGGTAATTCTACCAACTGGCGGCAGAGGCGCAAGCGGAAAGTGAAGCCAACGCACTGGACGCAAGCTTTGAGGTTCCAGGCTTGCCCCAGTCCCGGCCAGCCCCCGGCCAGCCGGTTCCACCCGGCGACACCGCGTTTCGCCAACCCGGAGGGTTGGCGGCGCTTGGGAAAGCCGCAGGCTTGCAGTCGAGTCTGGGCGGCCGCATAGTGTGGCGCATCGGCATGAAAGAGAAACAAAACAGGCAGCGCCACCGAATCGAACTGGGCCGGCACATTGTGGCCGACCCGGAGATTTGCGGGGGCCAGCCCACGTTCAAGGGCACGCGCATCATGGTGTGGATTGTGCTCGAACAACTCGATCGCGGTCTGACCTGGCAGGAGGTCGTGCGCGAGTGGGACGGCCGGGTTTCAGAAGAGGCCATCGGCGAGGCCATTGCCATAGCTGGCCTGGTCGTCAAACACGAGCCGTTCCGGGGGTTCCATGTTGGTGCTGGACGAAAACCTGCCCGCGTGCCAGCGGCAGTTGCTGCGTGATTGGAAGGCTCATTTTCGGGTCTGCGCGGCAAGGGCAAGCCGGGCAGGCCACGGGAGAAGACGTTCGTGGTCGAAGGTAATTTGGCCGAGGCGCTGCGGCGGGCTCGATTAGCCTGCCCGTTAGGCAGTCGGTCCTCCCCGAATGCGGACTTTGCCCTGAAGGATTGTGCTGAACTCGACGGGCAGGTTCTGGTCGATCTTGAACTTCATGCCGGCGTGGGTTCGGCCAGGGGGAGTACCTGTTCCTGGGCCAGCGCGGCAGCGTAGGCCAGGCAAGCCTGTATGTCCTCAGGCGTCAAGGGCGGATAGCTGCGGATGAGTTCTTCCGGGGCGGCCCCGGCGGCGAGGTTGTCGAGGACCACCGAAACCATGATGCGCGTGCCGGCCACGCAGGCGCGGCCTTTGCAAACGTTCGGGTCCACAGTAATGCGCTCTTTCCAGTTCATCAGAGATTTATACCTCGGCATGGAAGATTCTCACAGTGGAAAATCAACCATTCTGAATTTCGGGGGGACGGCTGGTTCGGCTGGGATCTGCCGGGTCTTAGGCGGGGGAGCGGGATCCACACCGTCCGGTTGGCAGGCGCTGCCGATCCCGCCCACATCGCAGGGGCGGACGCTCGTGCCGGGCGAAACGAAGGCCTGCGCCGGATGCAACCTTACTGGTCTGGTCCCAGGTCAGTTTGGCGCAGGAGCAGTTTGCCGACATTGGTGGTGACCAGGGGATGGGTGACGGCGGGCAGATGGGTGAACCTGAGGGCGTCGAGGTTGAGCCGTTGGACCTGGTCGGCCAGGAGGACGGGGCGGAGGTCGTCGCTGGCCAGGCTCAGGCGGACATCTTCGAGGGTGAGTTGTTCCACGTTGCGGGCATAGACGCCCCAGGCGGGCAGCGGGCGGCAATCGACGCCGGGGCCTTTGACCAGTTGAGTGGCCTGCTCGGCTTTGCCGCCGCCGGTGAATTCGATGCTGGCGCCACGGAGGACCACGTTTGTAATCGGCGCGTCCGCCCAACTCTCGACCGAGAGGGCGGAGCGATAAACGCCGGTGGCAGTCAGGCCCGCCACGGTGATGCGATTGACGGGGTTGCCGGGTTTGGTCCAGATGGTCACCGGCGAAGCGACGTTGAGCATGGTGTTGTCGGCCAGGAGCACTTCATCGAGCAATCCCTGGGTGCGGTCCCAGGCCCCCGGCTGGAGGATGATGCCGCTGAGCATATTGGTGCGGTTGGAGGTGCGATGGGGCTGGAGGCCGGGGCCGTAAAAGAGGCAGTGGTTGACCACCAGGCGGGTCGCCGGGCCGATCAGCCGCAGGCCGTTGCAGGAGGAGTTCACGAGGCAGCCGGCGATGACCACGTTGTCCCAGTAACGGCCGGCGATCGCGTCGTCGCCGGTGTAGAACCGGCAGCCGGTGATGTTGACCTGGTGGCACCAGCGTTGGGGCGCGCCGCGAAAATGCACGCCGTCCCAACCGCCGGTGACCGTCACATTGTGGATGTCCACCTCGTCGCTGGCCTGGAAAAAGATGGCGTAATTGGCAGCGTCCTGGATGGACAGATCGCGCAAGGTGAAGCGGCGGCAGTTGACAAAGACGATGGCGTGCGGGCCGCGCATGTGTTCTTCGCCCGCGGGGTCAAAGACCTTGTGGCCGTCGATCACCCCCGGGCCGGCGATGGTGACGTCTTGCGCGTCCTGGCCCACCAGCAGTCCCCGGTGCCAATTGCCCCACCTGGCCTCCGGCATGAAGGAGGGGACCGCCGGGGGCTGGTAGAGGGCCAGGTTGGTGGTGCCGAGCAAGGTGGCGCCCGCCGCCAGGAAGAGGGTGACCTGGCTGCGGAGATGGACCGTGCCGGAGAGGTAACGTCCCGGCGGCAAGAGCACCTGCCCGCCCCCGGCCTGCGCACACGTGGCGATGGCCTGGTTGAGGGCCTCGGTGTCGAGCGTCGTGCCGTCGCCCCTGGCGCCGAAGTCGCGGACATTGAAGGTGAGTTGGCCGGGGGCGCTGCCGGTTGGGGCGGCGTTTTCCGCCGCGCGCGCCAACCCGGCCGCAGCCAGGACAAGGCTCAGGCCGGCTGCCAGGGAAAGGGAATGTGGCTGGATCTTCATTATCATAGCAATGGTGAATTGGCGATTGGCAATTGGCAATTGGCAATTGGCGATTGGCAATTGGCAACTGAGTCTATTCGAAAGACCAGTAGTGGACGGCCCAGGGCTCGAGGGGCACGGCCAGGCGGTGGTCGCCAGCCTGCAAGCTGGTGTAGGGTTCTGGACGCAAGCGGGTGTTCTCATCGCTGCCAGGAGCGGTGGCGTCCAAAACGATATGGCGGACGCGCATGTCTTTGGGGAGCCCTGCCAGGGAAAGGTCGGCCTGGACCGGGGAGGCTGAGAAGTTCCAGAGCACCAGGTTCCACATGCGCAACTGGTCATCGCGGGCAGCCAGGCCATGCACCGCCGCACGGGTGGAGGTCAAGCGCAGCCGCTCGCCGGCCAGGCGCGAGAGCAGTTTGAAAGTGAAATAAGCCGGCCGGACGTTGTTCTGGTAGTCAAAGAGGCCGTCAAACTGCGGCATCCGGTTCCACCAGCGGGTCATGAAAGCCGTGCCCGGCCCGGACATGAAGGGGGCAAACTGCTCGAAGGAGACCTGCCAATCGCGGATGTGGTAATAACAGGAGTAATCCAGGGCGGCCTCTTTCATCTGCCAGATGACCTCGGCCACAAAACAGGGCTGGAAACGAGGGTCCAACTGGGGGTTCATCAGGTCCATGTTCCATTCGTCGAGGAACGTCTCCGGCTTGGGCTCCGGGTAATTCTTGAGCAGGTCTTTAATGTAGTCGATGGTCCCCCGGATGGCTTTGGGTTGGCTGCTATAGATGTGCCAGGAGACAAAATGGAGCGGGGCCGGGTTGGTCCGGCAAAAGTCCAGCAGTGCCGGCAGGATTGGGGAGCGCGGATTGGCCAGCGCCGGCCCGCCCACGCGGGCCGCCGGGTCCGCCTGCCGGACCGCCGCTGCCGTATGCTGGTAATAGCGGGCGTAGCTGTCCGGTTTGAAACGATAAGGACAGCCGCCGTCTTCACCGATGTCCGGTTCATTGGCGATCTCCCAATAACGAATGCCCGCGCCCCGCGCCTGGCAGTGTTGGACCAGGTTGCGCACCAGTGCCTCCCACTGGGCGTAATCGTTGGGTTCGACGACGTCCTGGTCGACGGTCGGGAACAGGAGGCGGGGCTTGCAGCAAAGGCACATGAGGGGTTGCGCCCCGGCCCGGACAATGGTGTCCACGGAACGGTCGAGGTCCTGGAAGTGATAGCGCCCGGGCTCGGGCAGCAAATCAAAATATTCCTGGATGAACAGCCGGATCAGCCGGGGCCGCAGGGCGCGGATTTCGGCAATGCGCTCGGCCCACATCGGTTCGGCCGATAGGCCGCCCTGCCCCAGGGCCATGCAGTCAATGGCCAAGGGACCCAGCGGCTGGGCGAAGGCCACCTGGACCTGGGCGGTTTGGGCCCGAGCGCCCAGGGGACCCAAGGCGAAAAGCAGGACCAGGAGGAGGCGGCGGAGATAGTTCATGCGCTCCTGGATAGCGTTTTGCGGCTGGTTTGGAAATGCCAAACCGAAGGATTTTCGTCCGGCTTTTTCTTTGAGCTTGCCACCCGCCCAGCCACCAGGTAGAATGCCGCCCGGACATAAGACCAAAGCAGGCAAACCACAGGTGCGTTATGAAAACGATTGCTTTCCGAATCTTCAGTGTTGGAGGGTTGGTCCTGGCGAACCTCTGCTTTTCCCAGCGGGCAGGCGCTCAAGTGCTGGGGGCAGGATCGAACTGGGTCTATACGCTGACCGAGGGCAGCCAACTCATTGAGGACTGCCCGATCTGCAACCGACTGACGATCCCGGTGCCGATGCGGGGGACGTTCGAGTTGCGTTACCTGGGCCAGAACCCACTCTTCACCACGTATGGGGTGGAGAACATTTCTTTCACGGCCGGCAGGAGCAACGGCCCGAGCTACAAGGTATCCGGCCAGGGTGTCTATGTTGTGGGGGGCGAGCTAGTGGCCCAACAGACGCTGTCGCTGACCGTCTGGATCGACAACGGGACCACCAACAAGCTCTGCTATCTCACCAACGCGCTGGGCCTCCTCCCACGGCTCTGGCCGATGCTCCAGACGGGGGTGGACCAAACCAACGGCACGCCCTTGCAGCAGTATCACCTGGACCTGAGCGCCGCGCCGTTCCGGGAGATTTGGTTTGCCACCGCCCAGCTCTTCCAGGCGGGCGGCTGGAACCCCCCGACCAACACCATCAGCGCGGGCGACTTGCTCTCCTCCGCCGGCCGCGTCGTCAGGCGCAACCAGCAGTTGACCGCCCGGCTCGGCATCATGCCGATCGTCCCCGACCTGGGCCTCAAAGACGTGGACATTTTGCCCGGCGGCGAGATCGCTTTTTCGATTGCGCATGGCGTCTTCAGCGAGCGCCTCGGCCAGTTGACGACCGGCGACCTGCTCTCGGACCAGGGCCGGATCGTGCGCCTTAATTCGGAACTGATCGCCGCCTTCGCGCCCGGCCCGCTGCCATCCTCAGGCGCCGGCCTGGAGGCCGTGCAGGTCATGGACTCGGGCGAGACCTACTTCTCCGTGGCGACCGGTTTCTTTTCGGGCAAGCTGGGGCGCGCGATTCAGACGGGCGATTTGCTCTCCGACAGCGGCGTGGTAGTCCGGACCGGCGCGGAATTGCTGGCCGGCTTCAACCCAACCAACACGACGAGCGACTACGGCCTGCGCGCGCTCTACGTCTGGCCCAGCGGCGAAATCTGGTTTGCCACCGCCAAGGGCTTTTACGATGCACAATCGACTTACTACGCGGCGGGCGACTTGCTCAGCGACCACGGCTACGTGGTCTATGGCAACGCGGAACTGGTGTCGGCCTTCGGCGGCTCGGGCGGCGCCGCCGGCCTTGGCCTCAACGCCCTGTTCGTCGTTTCGGATGTCACCCCGGTCACCGGCGCCAGCAAGCTGGGCCTGCCGCAATTGACCAACCAGCCGCCCGCCAGCCTCGCCTTCCAATGGAGCGGCGGCGGCCGCCTCTTTCAATTGGAGCGAGCCGCCGACGCGGGCGGACCCTATCTGCCGGTCAGCCCGATTGATCCCGCCGGGCCGTTCGTCGATGCGGGCGCACTCACCAACCAAAGCCAGGCTTTTTACCGGTTGCACCAGTGGTGAACCGGGGCGGCAGCGCCAGTGGGGCAGGCGTCCCGCCTGCCGGCGCGGGCATCTCGCCCGCGTTGGTTTCAAGGGCGAGACGCCATCATGGCAGGCGGGACGCCTGCCCCACTACCCCGCGGTTCATGGAGAGCCAGTGTCAGACTGCAATGATAAGCGATGGAATACGTCGCCGTTCGCGGTCTGCCTCGCGGCCCAACGGGCCGCCAGAACCCAGCCCAGGGCTGAGGTCCCGCTTGGCGGGACCAATGCCCTGGGGCCTCATTCCCACCGCCCGCCCCGCGCCCTGAAAGGGCGCTACTGACCTCAATACCACACATATCGTGCGTCCAGGAGCAAGGTTCCGTAAAGGTGGTGAGCCAGGTCAATCTGGCCGCTCAAGACCAGATAGTTCACCGGCCCCGTGTCCGCGACCACCATCATCGGCGCCTCGGCAGGGATGCGTTGTCGAGGGCGTCGTCGGCGCTGGTCTTGATGGGATACGGCACGCGGTGGGCGCGAAACAGTTCTTCTGTTTCGTGAAAACTCAAGCCCAAAAGCTCCGCGACCTTTCCGCGCGAGAGGCGCCCGCGAGCGCATTCATCTACAAGGAGCGCCTCCAGGGCGCGCCTGGGGAGTGTCTCTCGGGCGTAGCCCAGCGCCTTGGCCACGGTCTCAGGGACTTCAAGTGTGATTTCCATAGGCGCCTTTCGGTAAACGGCGTTTTTAGAACCTTACCACGATGCGGAAAGCGTGCGCAAGGAGAGAATTAAAGGACGTTATGATTCTATGATTCTCTACTTGCGGTAACCGGCACCCGAGTGCTGCTCGATGTCCAGCGCGTGGAGAGTCGCCAGGTGGTCTGGGGATCCGGCAAACAATTGCAATTTTGAAAGATGCACGACAGCCCACTACGTTTGCGCTTCCCTTGGAGTCCGGTTTTGGTAGGCTCGCGGGACAATGAATCCCCGGGACGCATCGGCCAGTCAGGTGCAAGTCGAGGCGTTCGGCCGCCGACACCGGACGAGTCTGGTCACGTTGGTGTTCACCGACATGGTCGGGTCCACGGCGCTGAAGCAGCAGATGGGGGACCACGCCGGCGCGCAGCTCCTGGAACGGCATCATACCCTGGTGCGTTCGACGCTGGCGGAGCTTGCCGAGGGGCAAGAACTGAGCACGACCGGCGATTCGTTTTTCCTGGTGTTTGCCACGCCGTCGGCGGGGGTGAAGTTTGCCCTGATGCTCCAGCAGCGGCTGCGGGAGCTGAGCCGCCAGGCGCCCGTGCCCGTGCAGGACCGGATGGGGCTGCACCTGGGCGAGGTGCTGATTCAGGAGGCCGAGCAGCAACGGACCAAGGATTTGATCGGCTTGAATGTGGACCTGGGGGCGCGGGTGATGGGTTTGGCCCAAGGGGGACAGATCCTGTTGACGCGGGCGGTGTTTGACAGCGCGCGGCAGGCCTTGAAGGGGGAGGACATTCCAGGGGTTGGGCCACTGAACTGGCTCAACCACGGCCTCTATCAACTCAAGGGGATCGAGGCGGCGGTGGAGATCTGTGAGGTCGGCGAGGTGGGGGCAGGTCTGTTGCGTTCCCCGGCCACGACGGAGAAGGCGCGACGGGTGGAGGCTGCCGAGGGCGAGGCGGTGCTGGGCTGGCGGCCAGCGGTCGGCCAGGCGGTGCCGAACACGCAGTGGGTGCTGGAGCAGAAGCTGGGCGAGGGCGGTTTTGGTGAGGTCTGGCTGGGGCGGCACCAGGCGATGAAGGAGCGGCGCGTGTTCAAGTTCTGTTTCCGGGCTGACCGGGTGCGCAGCCTGAAACGGGAGATGACGCTCTTTCGGCTGATCAAGGAGCGCATTGGCGATCATCCCAATATTGTCAGTTTGCGCGAGGTCTATTTCGACCAGCCGCCATACTACGTGGAGGAGGATTATGTCGCTGGCCAGGACTTGCGAAGCTGGTGCGAGGCGCAGGGTGGGCCGGCGAAAGTGCCCTTGGCGGTGAAGCTGGAGATCGTCGCGCAGGTAGCCGACGCGCTCCAAGCCGCCCACGACGCCGGGGTGATTCACCGGGACGTGAAGCCGGCCAACATCCTCATTTCGGGCCTAGCTGCGAACCAGCCTTCGCCGCAGTCTTCGGTTTCGGGATTGGCCTCGCCTACTCTGTCCGAGGAGGTGCCCCAGGAAGAAAAGTCCGCAGTGAACGCCAGTTCGGCGCTACGGGTGCAGGCCAAACTCACCGACTTTGGGATCGGGCAGGTGGTATCGGAGGATTACCTGGCGGGGATCACGCGCACCGGGTTTACGCAGACGATCCTGGCCGATTCCTCTTCGTCAAAGACCGGCACCCAACTCTACATGGCGCCGGAACTGCTCGCCGGCAAACCAGCTTCGACGCGTTCGGACATCTACTCGCTGGGAGTGGTGCTCTATCAACTCCTGGTGAGCGATTTCACGCGACCGGTGGCAACCGACTGGGCGGACGACATTTCCGATCCATTGCTGCGCGATGGTCTGCATCAATGTTTTGCCGGCAACCCGCGGGACCGGTTTGCCGCTGCCGGTCTCTTGGCGAAGAATCTCCGGTCGCTCCCGCAGCGTCAGGCCGTGCTGGCCGCGCAGCAGCTCGAGCTGGCCGCCCGTGAACGAGCGGCCTATCGGCGCGGGGTGGTGCGTGCCGCCACGATCGGCGTGCTCATCGCCGCGGCGCTGCTGGTGCTGTCATTGTCGGCCGTCCGGCAGTCAAGGCGCGCCATCGCGGAGAGGGAGCTGGCCCGGCGAGAAGGCTATGCCGCGGACATGAACCTCGTTCAACAGGCCTGGAAGGGGCACGACCTCGGACGGGCCCGAGGGCTTCTGGAGCGGCACCGGCCACGGGGGAAGGACTCGGATCTGCGGCAGTGGGAATGGCGGTATTGGTGGGCGCAGTGCAAGAGCGACGAGTTGTCCGTGGTGCTGGAGAATCTTGCGCCAGTGCCATCTATCGCTCTTTCGTTGGACGGCAGGCACCTGGCTGTGCACCAGTATCGCAGCATCGTGCTTCTGGACCTGGAATCGCGCCGTGAAATGGCCCGCCTCCCGAACACGGGCTGGAATCGCGCACTCGCCTTCTCCCCGGACGGGAGCGTACTGGCATACGGGGGGGTGGATTCCCGCCAGGAGCCAGAGATTACGCTATGGGATCCCCGCCAGCGGGCGGCGGTCGGGCATTTGACCAACACGGCGTCGCTGGCCCTGGTGGAGTTCACACGCGATTCGCGTTACCTGGCCTCCGTGTCTTCAGATGGATTCGTGCGGGTGTGGGACCTCAAGACGCAGTCCTGTGCGGCCAGCATCCCGGTTTCCGGGGCCCACATCCATAAAGGGGCGGCATGCTTTTCTCCGGACGGCCAGTCCCTCGCGATCGGGGAAGTGGACGGACGGATTCGTCTGGTGGATTGGCGCAGCGGCAAGGAACGGTGGCAAACCCGTCTGCCCACCAGTGACGGTGTCACCGCACTAGCCTTCTCCCCCGATGGCCAAACTCTCGCCTCTGGCCAAGGCTATACCGAGGCGCGGGTTTTTGTGTTGGGCACGCCCACGGGTGAGTTGCGCCAAATCCTGGTCGGGCACACGGGTTGGATTAGCTCACTGACTTTTGCTGAACCGGGAGATCGGTTGTTCTCGGCCAGCGCAGACCAGACCATCGGCGTCTGGAGCCTGGCGTTGGGCAAGCCGATTCGGTTCCTGCGTGGGCACCCCAGCGAGGTCTGGCATTTGTGTCTGAGCGCTGACGGACGCCGGCTTTATACCTGCGGCAAGGAAGGCTCAATCCGAGCATGGGACAGCACCGTCCAGCCGCCGCCTCCCGCCTACCGCACGGCGCCGGAAGCCGTGCTGGGGCTCGGAGAGTTCATCTATTCCGCCCTCGCCTTCAGTCGCAGGGACGGCGCTTTGCTCACGGTCACGCCTCATGGGCAGGTGGTTTTGTGGAACACCGACACGCTGGCCCCACGACAGACGTTGGACAAGCTGGGTACGAATAACACCAGTCTGGCTTTGAGCCCCAACGACCGGTGGCTGGCCGTGGGCGACCGCTCAGGCCTCATGAGAATTTGGGATAGGCAATCGGCTCAACTCGTCACCGAGTTTCAGGCCAGCACGCTCCCTGTGCTGGAGTGCTGCTTCGACGAGGAAGGCAGGGCGCTGCTAATTGAGGTTTCGAACGAGGACCATACCTGCGCGGTCGCCGAATGGGAGGTGGCCACTTGGAAACGAAAAGAAAACGTCTTTCGACTCCCCGGGATGGGAAAGATCGCTGTTTCGCCGGATGGACGCCACGTGGCCTGGGGGTCGCTCAGCGGCGGATCCATCCGGATGTGGGACCGCTTGAGGAAGCGCCTGGCGATCGAGGCGTCGGTGTACACCTTCAGCGTCGATAGCATTGGTTTCTCACCAACCGGCCTGCTTCTGGCCTCGGCGAGCCGAGAGGGCTCCGCCAAGATTTGGGATGTCAGACAGCGCCGGCCGCTCGTCTCCCTGGCCAGCCTGCTCGGGGTACACTCCCTGACTTTCTCGCCTGGAGGTCAGCGGCTCGCCACGGGGAGCGTCGGCTTGGAAGCCGTCAAGCTCTGGGACGTCGCCACTTTCCGTGAAGTGACGAGCCTGGAAGCCGAAGTGGTTCTGAGGCTGATTAGATTCTCGTGGGACGGAAGTACGCTCGTGGGGGCGAGCGACGATGGGACTCTGTTTGTTTGGCGCGCACCGTCTTTTGCAGAAACTGACACAGCCGGAAAGGCCGACGCAGCGGGAACGCGTCGCTGAGCTGACCGGACCATGAACGACGGCCAACCAACGCCGATGGAGACCACGGGCAAGCCGCCGGGCGCATCCCGACACTGCCACCAACTCCACCCTACCCGCGCGCAGCGCGGCTCTCTTCTGCCCCGGAGGGGCAGCAAGATAGTAGCCCAGGGCGGCGGCCCGTCCCGCCCCCGGCG
>JBEKRX010000012.1:0-104689 GCA_049518415.1 Verrucomicrobiota bacterium | reverse complement strand
CAGTGGAAGAACATGCTCATCACGCCCCTTTACTGGCTGATGGCCCCGTGGTATCGCCGCAGCGAGCGCACGACCGTCGCGGAGATCGTCGAGGACCGCTATGGCCGCAAACTCGCCTTCGCCTACACCCTCTTCGGAATCGCCTCTTTCGTCCTCAGCCAGGGCGTCATGCTCAAGGGTGCCGGCAAGGTCATCTCAGTCGCCACTGGGGGACAGATGATCTCCGCCAACGGCGTCGTCCTGGTCATGACCGTGGCCTTTCTCCTCTACAGTTTCTTCGGCGGACTGATCGCCTCGGCTTACACGGACTTCGTCCAGAGTTTTCTCATCATCATCCTGTCGTTCATGCTCATCCCGCTCGGCTTGCGCGAGGTGGGCGGATTTGCAGGCATGCGCAAGGCCTTGCCGGCAGATTTCTTTAACCTCTACAGCAGCGTCAGCGGCATGAACGCCTTCACCATCGCCATGCTCGCCATTAACGGGTTCGTCGGCATCACCGCCCAGCCGCACATCCTCTCGATGTGCGCCACCGGCTCGACTGAGCGCGCCGGCCGCATCGGCCAGACCTACGGCTCGATGACCAAACGCGTCTGCACCATCGGCTGGGCCCTCACCGGCCTCATCGCCGCCACGCTCGTCTTCCAGCGCGGCGTGAAGTTGCCCGACGCCGAGCATGCCTTCGGTTACGCCAGCCGCGAACTGCTCGGGCCCGGGTGGGTGGGGTTGATGGTCGCGTGCGTGTTGGCTGCCAACATGTCTGCCTGCTCGAACCTGATGGTCAACAGCGGCGCGCTCTTCACCCGCAACATCTGGCTCACCTACGGCAACCCTTCCGCCAACGACCGGCAGTTGCTCTGGGCCGGCCGGCTCAGTGGCCTGGTCCTGACCACCGCTGCCATCCTCTTCGCGTTGATGGTCGGGAACGTCTTGCAGGCCTTCCTCTTCATGGAAACCCTTGCCGCTCTCTTTGGCGTGATGTTCCTCGGGGGCATCCTTTGGCGGCGCGCCAATCGCTTCGGCGCCGGCGCAGCCACCATCGTTGCGTTCCTCAGCTACTATGCGGCGCTTTACCTCACCACCTGCGCGCCGGGCACCGCGGCCCGGCCGGTCGATCTTTCCCTCGCCTTCGCCCGCCTCTTCGCCTCCGGCGATTGGTGGGCCCATCTCCAAACCGGCCAAGGGATGCTGGTCTATAAGTGGCTGCCGGGGCCGTTCGGATTCGCCATGCTGTTGAGCTTCTCAACCCTGGTCATTGTCAGCCTGCTGACCAAACCCGAGGACAGCGTGCGGCTGGAGGCATTCTTCGACCGGATGCGGCGCTCGACCGATCGGGAAAACCTGCCCAACGGCCAATCCAAACCGCTGGCCGCCGACCGTGGCCAGGAGTTGCTCCTGCTCGATGTCGGCGCCTGGTTTACCGCCGCGCGCTGGCGCGGCTTCTTCCGTCGCTACCGCGAAGACCTGTTCGGCTTTCTCCTGGCCTGGGCCGCGGTCGGCCTGCTGATCCTGTCCGCGTGGCTGCTGATGCAGATTGGGAAATAGCCATCACTAACCCCACAACAGCCACCTCATAGACTCTTACCGTGGGTACCGTGAAGGAAATGCACTCTTTATTTCGCTCAAAGGCCGGCTCTGTGCTCTCCTGGCGCTCCGGTCGCTCATCTGGAGCGTTCGAGGCACTTCATCGCTAAAAGCCTGGTCGTGTTGATTCCAACCTGCCCGGTGTGCGGATGTGTGGGGACATTGGGCAGTCGTGTTTATCCCTCCTGCCGGCCAACGGCTCTGGTCGGCCCGTACCCAGCAACGCGCCTGGACGGTGCGGTCGTGGCGAAAGGAGGCGAGAATGTAGGGTTACCCGGCTGGGTAGCAGTTCCAGTTGCCATTGTTGACCTCCCTTTCTCCTTGGCAGGTGATACTCTTCTTTTGCCCGCTGATTTAGCAAGAGAATCAGTAGCAAATAAGCCAGGCCAGAGAAGCACGGCGGCGTCCCGCCGCGGCGGGACCGCAACTTGACGGAACACTGCATTGGCCACATTGGCTGCATTGGCTACATTGGCCATTTTTGCCAAAAAACTGGCCCGGCCGCGGCTCAAGAAGAATGGCACAGCTCAGCACAACGCTTTGTCCGTCTCCTCGGCGCTGCCAAGGGCTTCCCTGGTCCCGCCGAGGGCTGCTCCCTGCAATAGCCGCTCCCAAACCGTCGAGGCCGAGGGGCATTCGCGAGCAACCCAACCCGCCCTCCGCCCCCTTTCCTGGCTTCGGTGCAATTCCATCAATTACCCTGAAACGGCCGCCATCAATTACCGCGCTGACGCTCATCAGCAAGGCCTCGTTTCCAGATCGCGACGGAAGTGGGATTCCCATCGAGGCCCTTTGATCAGCAAATCTCCCGAATTCTATTTCGGTGCCTTGACATGTTGGTTGTGGCACTCTACGCTCACCTTGCTGTGATGACACCTCACCCACAAAACCCCTTGAGACTCTCGAACCCTGCATTGCGCCTCTGGCTGGTGTCGGATGTATTATTCGGCGCCTTGCTGGCGCCGGGATCAAGCGCCGCCTCGGACTCGAGGCCGGCCCAGAAACTTTTCAAGCATCCTCCCCGGTATTGCCGCGACCTCGCCTCCGATCCCACCTCAGGGCCGCTGGCCAAGGAGTGGCGTCAAAAGATGATCCGGCACTTGGCGATACGGGGCGAAGCATGGGTGCTCGACGACGACCGGGTGGTGCAGCCGAAATCGGTGCTGCGCCCGGACAATATTCCGAACGTGATCCGATAGACTATGAGAAATCGAGAATCAGAAGCCAAGTGCTACCCCCGGCTCCTCCGAGGTGGGTTGAATCGCCGTCAATTTCTCGGCGGAGCGTTGACCGTGGCCGCATCAGCGTCCTCCTTGGGCACTGGATCCGCCCTGACCGCGGCAAGCTCCCATCCGGAACCGAAGCCGGTGGAGTTCAAGCAGAAGATCAAGTTGGGCGTCATCGGCAATGGTGGGCGCGGCGCCTGGATTGCCAAGCTCTTCCAAAGACACGGCGGCTATGAGCTGCATGCTGTGGCGGATTACTTCCAGGAAGTGGCCGACCAATGCGGCGGTGAGCTGGGCGTGGACAAGGCCCGGCGGTTCTCGACCTTGTCAGGCTATAGGAAGCTGATGGAAAGCGGGGTCGAGGCCGTGGCGCTCGAGACCCCTCCGTATTTCTTCCCGGAACACGCCCGCGCGGCGCTGGAGGCGGGGCTTCACGTGTACATGGCCAAGCCGGTGGCGGTGGATGTCCCCGGCGCGCTGGCCATCCTGGCCGCTGGCCGGCGGGCGACGGAGAAGCAGCGGTGTTTCCTGGTGGACTACCAACTGCCCACCGATCTCCACAACCTTGAGATCGCCAAACAAATCGCCGCCGGACAAATCGGCAAACCCGCGGTCGTCACCAGCCGGTATTTTGGCGGAGGCTGGCCGGACCCACCGCGGACGGCGACCGAGGAAAGCCGTTTCCAGCACTTGATTTGGTGCAATGACGTCGCCCTGGGCGGCAGCCATCACGTCAACGCCTGCATTCACACGATTGACGCCGTGCTTTGGGTATTGGGTCAGCGGCCCGTGACCGCGGCGGGTTTCTCGCGGATTGCCCGGGATAACCCCCACAGCGACAGCCACGATGTCCTGGCCGTCAGTTACGCCTTCGCGGATGGGACAGTGTGGGATCATTGCGGACGGCACCTCAACAACCTCTACCCGTTCGAGTGCGGTGCCCTGATCCACGGGACCACGGGTTACGCCCAGGTGTCCTACGACGGCCATGTTCGGCTCCAAGGTCCGGAGAGTGCGTATTCGGGCGAGGTAACCAACTTGTACGAAGCGGGCGCGGTTCGGAATATCGCGGATTTTTACCGCCGGATCACCCAAGGGCATTTTGAAAACGCGACGGTCTCGCGCGCCGTCGATGGCGCATTGACGACTATCCTGAGCCGTGAAGCCACGATGCGCCGTGTCCAACTCACGCTGGACGAGATCATCAGCGACAATCGGCGGCTGGAACTGAACCTGAAAGGTTTGAAGGCGTGAATTCGTCAGAATCTGATTGCATGCAAATGCCTCGGCCCAGGGAGCGGGCTCGCCTGCCTGGTGCTGGACGCCTGCTCCAATCCCAAGGAGTCGTTACCCTCAGGAGAATTCTACTCGCGACGGTAATCGCTATTCTCCTGCTGGCTGCCATCCCTGTGGTGCCCGCTGCCGATGTGGAGCTTCCCCTCCATCCCGCCAAGCCCGGTCCGTTTTCGGAGCCGTGTCCGCCGTCATTCCGCGAAATTGCCAACCGCACGAATTACCTCGCGGCGATCAGCGAGGAACTCAACCGTCAATGGCCGACGAACCGCACGGTAAACATTGTTTGCCATGGGCACAGCGTGCCGGCGGGTTATTTCAAAACGCCGACGGTGGACACCTTCAATGCCTATCCGCACCTGCTCCATCGCGGCTTGAAGGAACGTTTCCCTTACGCCGTGCTCAACGTCATCGTCACGGCCATCGGCGGCGAAGACTCGGTGAGCGGGGTGCGGCGATTCGAACGCGACGTGCTGGCGTTCCGGCCCGACGTGGTGACGATTGATTACGCCGGGAACGACCGCAGGATCGGTCTTGAGCCCGCCGAGGCGGCGTGGCGCGCGATGATCCGCCAGGCGCAGTCCGCTGGCGCGAAGGTGATTCTCCTGACACCGACGCCCGACATGCGCGCCAAGCTCGACGATCCCTCGGACCCGCTCAACCAGCACGCCGAGCAAATCCGTCGTCTGGCTCGCGAATGCCGAGTCGGGTTGGTGGACAGCCTCGCGTTGTTTCAGGAACGCCTGCGCGCGGGAGAATCGCTGACCAACCTGATGTCGCAGGTCAACCACCCAAACCGCGCCGGTCATGAACTGGTTGCTGCTGCTTTGCTGAGGTGGTTTCCTTGACACTGCTGCACAAAACGTGCGCTGGATCCTGCGATTCAGGCCGTTCTTGATGAGAAAGTGCAAAAGTCACGCCGGATGCAAGTTATAGCCACTTTTTGCGTTGCTCCAGATGGATCAGCGAATCGGCTCCTGGCTCACCTTTGGCTTTCATGTCTTGGCTGTCCCACTCGATGGGTTTGCCGAAGCGGAGCGCCACCATGCCCACCATCGCCACCTCCGCAATGTCGGCGCTGGAGACGAAACCCTGGAAGGTCCCGGGTCCGCCTTTGCAGGCGTCGAGCCATTCCTGCATGTGGTTTTTCGGCGCGCGGGGGAGCGTCGCCGGAACCCCCTTGCAGGAGCCGTGGTCCAGCACCCGGCGGGATTCGGGCTCTCCCTTCAGCTTCACCATGCCCCCCACGCCCCAGGCGTCGGAGAAAAGCAGGCCCTTTTCGCCGGCGAACAACACTCCATCCGTGGGTACTTTGTCGAAGGTGGAAACCAGTTCTTTGCCCAATTCCTCTGGCGGGCCGGCTTTGACGCCATCATGCCACCAGACCGTCACGGGAGCAAACGGGCCGCGAGCAGCGAATTCCCAGCGAAAATCCGTGGCGGAGGGATAACTGTCTTTCAGCGGTTCGGCTATTTGGACCGTGATGCGCTGGGGAGCGCCCAATTGCAGAGCTCGCCAGGGCAAATTGATCGCGTGCGCTCCCATGTCGGCAAGATGGCCGTCTCCGAACGCGAGCCACCGACCCCAGGCCAGGCAGCCCCCCAGGTAATACTTCTTGAACGGCAAGACCGGCGAGGGACCGCACCAGAAATCCCAGTTCAAGCCCTCCGGAACCGGGTCCGCATCGGTCGCGATGGGAGCGCTCGGCGGGAAACTGCGATTAATCCAGCAATGCACCTCCCGGATTTGTCCCAGCACTCCGGCCTGAATGACTTCCATGCTCCGCCGGAAAGTCGCGCTGGACCCCCCTTGCGTCCCAACCTGCGTCACTAATTTGGAGCGCCGGGCGATCTCGCGAATCTCGCGCGCCTCGGCCACGCTATGGGCCAACGGCTTCTCGCAAAAGACGTGTTTGCCTGCGTGCAAGGCGGCCTTGCTCATTGGCACGTGCCAGCGCTGGCCGGCGGCGATGACCACGGCGTCCACCGATTTTTCCGCGGCCAGCAGCTTGCGGTAGTCTTCATAGACGTTGGCCTTCTCCACGGCCGCGCCCGCGGCCCCATGGTTGGCAGCCTCTTTCTTTAGCTGCGTGACCCGGCTGGAATTCACTTCACACAGCGCCACCACGTTTTCGCCCGGGTCCAGAATCGAGGGCAATAGTTGACGCATACGGCCCCCGCAACCGAGCAATGCGATGTTGAGCTTATTGTTGGCCGCAGCTCCGAAGGCGCTCCCCGGACCAACGTAGGACAGCGTCCAGGCGCCGGCCCCGGCCGCGCTGAGTTGTTTGAGGAAAGAACGACGAGTGGTCTGAAGATGGCGTTGCATACAGTTGGTCAGATAATCAGTTAATGACTGCGCTCCCAGGAGCCTACCAGGTTAGGTCCATGATTGAAACCCAAAACTCGCGGAGAATTCGCGGCTAAGAGGTTGGCAGCCTCTAGGCGCGGACTTGCACGCGGGCAAGCTGTTCGTAGAACTGGATGATGCCGCCGTGGTCTTCCTTCTGGTGGCCGCCGGTCCGCAGGGCTTGCAGGATTTCCATCACGCCGCTGGAGAGCGGCAGCGGGACACCCAGGTCGTGGGCGGTGTCCAGCGCGTTCCTGAGGTCCTTGATGTGAAGCTCAATGCGGAAACCGGGCTTGAAATTGCCTTTGAGCACCAGCGGCATTTTGGCGTCCAGCACGGCGCTGCCGGCCAGCCCGCCCCGGATGGCCTGATAGACTCTCTCGGGACTGACCCCCGCCTTGACGGCCAGGACCATGGCCTCGGACATCGCCGCGATGTTCAGCGCCACGATAATTTGGTTGGCCAGCTTGGCCACATTGCCACTGCCGATCTCCCCGACGTGGGTCACTGAGTTTCCCAGGGCGCTGAGAATCGGCTTGGCCTCTTCGAAGGCATTTTCCGGACCGCCGACCATGATCGCCAGCGTGCCCTCGATAGCCTTGGGCTCGCCACCGCTCACGGGGGCGTCAAGCATGACGATGCCCTTCTTGCTCACCCGGGCGGAGATCTCCTGGCTGGCTAGGGGCGCGATGGAACTCATGTCAATCAGCAGCAAACCCGGCCGCCCGCCCTCCAACACCCCGGCAGGACCGAGCACGGCCTGCTTCACCTCGGGCGTGTTGGGAAGCATGGTGATGACAATATCGCTGGATTCGGCGACCTCCCGCGCCGAGCCAGCGGCTGCGGCCCCGGCCCCCGCCAGCTCGGCAACGGGTCCGGGGAGAACGTCGTAAACGGTCAGTGCATAGCCCCTTTTTGAAAGGTTCCGGGCCATGGGCTTGCCCATGATGCCAAGGCCGATAAATCCGATTCGTTTCATTGGTGATTTCGTGC
The DNA here is from genome assembly GCA_049518415.1 of Verrucomicrobiota bacterium. Lineage (GTDB taxonomy): Bacteria > Verrucomicrobiota > Verrucomicrobiia > Limisphaerales > UBA8199 > CAVQND01. The sequence goes on along the minus strand of JBEKRX010000012.1, from coordinate 97,247 downwards.
TCACGGCAATTTAGCTCACTCCACCTTCTTTCGCGTGCCTAGCGCCGCATCCTCTCGACCAAGCTGTGCCAGTTCTGACACGACCAATCAAGCGACGGAGGGTTCGGAGGTCCCGCTGTCTGCCCCTTGCACCTTTGGGCCAGCTTTCTTGCGGCATCCGCCACCGGTCTGGAGTGCCGTTGCCTGGGGCCTTCCTTCGACTCATCGGTGGTTCCAGTCAGCAGGAACTCAACCCAATTCTCAAGGCGGTCCTTGGCGAACACGAACACCACCTGGTCAAACTGCTCCTTCGTGATTCCAGCTTGCTTCGCGGTCGTCCAGAATTTTTCCCTTAACTTGTCTCCGTCATCCATGTCGTCGTCGAGATCAGCCCAGACCATCAAAGTCGTGTCGCCCCCCACCTCCAGGCAGCTCCGTAACTCGGTGGGGGTCCTCGCGATCAGATCATCTCGTCCCCCGCAATCGATCGGGCGAATTATGTTGTTTCCCTCCCATGGACGGATCCAGGCGGGATGAAGCGCCTTCAAGAGGGTGCGGATGAAGACCGGGTCGATGCTGCGCTCCTTCTTGCCCTCGTGGAGACACACGATTTGCGTGCGGCTAGGCATGGACCCACCCCCTTGCAACAGCCTCGCCAGCGGTCAGTCCCGCCGGAATCTTCAAGGGCCCGATGCGGGTAGGCGACGTATGACTGTCGCGCCACAGGTAGCGGCCGAACTCCTCTCCGGCGTTGCCCAGGATCTCGGGATGATGAGAGATGATAATGGCTTGATGGCTCTCATCGAGCAGCTCCCTCAGGGATAACACCCAAGGCTGAAGCTCCTGGAGGCCCACATAGTTGTCTGGCTCATCAATCAAGACAGTTTGTGCCGCCCCCGTGGCCAGGGCGGCCCGGACCATATAGAGGCCCACGAGTGCCTTCTCGCCGTCCGAGAGTTGATCAAAGAACAGACCGCCCGCATCGGGGTCGTTCATGCCTTCGAATCGGAGCAGCAGGGCCTTGACGTTTAAGCCCACGTCCACGAGACGAAACGACCTGAAGTCGGGCCACACTTCGCGCAGAGAATCACGCAGGGCATCCGTCCATTCCTGCTCTTGGGACAACGAGCGATACCACGAGATGAGATTGCCCAGGTAAAGGTCGGGACGCGCGGATTCCCCCTTGCTTTCCCTCTCCATGCCACGCGGGTTTGGCCGCAGAATCAATAGTTTAGAGAGCGCCTCCTGGAGGACTGCGATTTCGCGGCGGTCTCCGGCCGGCTGGATGGATGCCAGCGCGGCTTGCCGCCAGTCCAGGGGAAAACCCGTTTGAGTCCCGTCCGCCTTTTGAAACCGTACCCCTTCGAGATCTCGCTCAAAGAGGCTCCTTTTGTCGCACATCGCCCGCTCCCGCACGATCCGGGGTTTCTTGTCGCTGGCGACTTGTTCGACATGAACAAGGTATTCGAAGGAATGCCCATCCGCCGTCACCCCCAGCTCGAACTCCTGGACGGTGCTCGTCAGCCATTTAGTGAACTCAAGACGTGGGATGTCCTGTTCGCCCGGACCTCCGAGGGAAGCGTCACCGGTGGCTAGGTTTCGGATCAGCCTCAGGACATCAAAGACAGAGCTCTTCCCCGCTCCGTTGGGACCGCACAGCACGCCGAAGGAGTCGAATTCAGTCTTGAAGGCACCGAGACAACGGAAATTGTTGGCATAGAGCCGCGTTATCATGGGGTAATGATACTGGCGTTTATCCTGACGTCAATCTTGTCGAAAGGGGTCCGGAAGACGACTTCGGGCTTGCCCATGATGCCAAGGCCGATAAATCCGATTCGTTTCATTGGTGATTAGAGCTTGAAGGTTTCCATTGATTTCCAACCTGCGTCGTAGAATTGCGCCAGCGTTCTCTGCGTCGCCCCAAAGCTGATAAACTCCTCGGGCTTCATCCCCTCCGGCTCATAGGCCCGCACAAACTCTCTCATCCGCGACAATCTCTCGATGACCGCCGGAGGAACTTCGCGGTCAATTCGCTCCTCGCACGGCAATGGGCCGGACATCAAGGGCTCTTGCCAGCTTGGGGAAATTGAAAAGATCATTTTGGCGCCGGCCAACTCGGTGGCGTGATAAAGGCCGCGCAGGGCGGCGACAATGATCTCCATTCCCTCGCCGCGCGCCTCAAGGAGCGTGTAGGCTCGCTTGGCGACGGCCAGACCGGCTTGCTGGATATCGCCCTCGGGCACATTGGCCCGGCTATCCAGCGCCACGTCTCGCAGGTAATCGTCCAGTCTGCCGATCATGAGGACAGCAAAGCAGGTTCCGGGAGCCATCTCCCGGGCTTTGGCCCGCTCGATCCCTCTCCGGCGCCGCTCGGCAACGGCCAGCACCTGCGGCACGGTGAAGCTCACGGTCATGGTGACGGAAATGCCCTCGGCAACGCATTGCTCCAGCACATCCAGGCCCGCGCTGGTAGCCGGCAGCTTGACCGTGATGTTGGGCGACCAGGCGTGAAATCGCCGCGCCATCGCCAGCATGCCCTCGCGGTCTCCCGCCCGAGCCGGGTTCACCTGCGCGCAAACCCAGCCCTGCCGCCCCTCAGTCCCCTGGAACTGCGGCAACAGCTTCCGGGCCGCGTTCGTGACGGGAATGCGCATCAACCGCTCGGCGCGGTCTTCGGCGTTCGTGGCCGCCGCCGTGGCTTCCCGGATTTCCGCCGCCCAAAGCTGGCGGTTGGCTGCCAAGGCAAGGTGCGACAAGAACGGATTGGTGGTCGCCCCGATTGCCCCGCGCTCGAGTCCGCGCTCCAACTCGCGGGGGTCTGCCGAGTCATGCCACCAGCAGGTCCGCGTGGATTTCGATACCCAGGAGAGATAATTCTCGTTCGGCATTATAAACTCAGTTTTTCGCGAGCGTAACTCAAACTTCGCTCGACGGTCCGGTGTTCCAACGCCATTTGCTCTGCCACCGGCAATTTCGAAATCTCCGCCCAGGGCGCCGGGCTGCTTTTGGCGCGGACCAACTGGAGGATGGGATTGACCGCGCTGCGCGGCACACCCTCGAAGGTGGACCAATACGCCTCGGTTTTGACCGGCACCTTAAGCGCGTCACGGGTGATGATTTCCAGGCCGAAGCGAATCGAGGGATTGGCCTGGCGCAGGAGCCGGACCATCGCCGGCAGGTCGAGAAAACCTTCCCCCAGCGCCACGTCGGCCAGCAGGAAGCCGTCCTCGTATTCGCGCACCGCCGCGTCTTTGATATGCGCGGTAATCGCCCAGGGCGCCAGGGCCCGCAGGGTCTCCACCGGATCTTCGAGCAGCGCGAGGTTGTTGATGAAATCCGCGCAGAGGCCGACCCACTCGCTGCTCAAGCTCTTGAGCAAGGCAAGCTTCTCGGGCACGCGCTGGTCTTTGTGGTTCTCGACTGCCAGACGAACCTGGTGGCGCGCCAGGACCGGCTCAATCGCTTGCAGGACCTGCACGGCGCGCTTCTCGGCCTGGCGGAATTCGGCGAACGATTTGAACTGTTCGTAGCGCCGCCCGGGCAGGACGGCCGTCCGCGCGAGGCTGGCCCCGGCCGCCTTGGCAATTTTCACCTGCTGTTCGAATCGGTCCACCTCTTCAGGCTCGCTCGGGAAATTCAGAATCCCTTCCACGAACATCCCATACTTCTCCGCCTGCCGGCGCACCTCGGCTGCGCGGGATGAATCCTGGGGGCCCAATGGGCACTGGATTCCCCCGGCCCCAAGGACATGGCTCTCCTCCAGGAAGGCCAAAGCGGGGGACAATTCCTTGTGACGCCCGCCCCAGCCATTCTTTTGGCTGACTTGGAGGGTGTAGATGACGATGCCCAGGCTGCTGTGCCCGGAAGGCGGCCTGGTTTGAGCGCTCTTTGCCCCGGTTGCGGAACACCCGCCGCCCAGCAGCAGCGCGGAACAACTGCCCGCCAGCGCGGCCAAAGCTTCCCGGCGATTCATTGCCCTCATGCTTTGATGCGCAGGGCGCGGAGTTCGGCATCCCACGGCGCCCGATAGGCCCGCACCAGCATCGCATTGGCCGCGCGGTCACCCACCACTTCCTCCTTTTCGGCATCCCAGACCAGCTTGCGGCCCCCAAGCCGAAGGGAAATATTGGAGAGGTGGCAAGCCGTGGCCACTTCATGGCCGCTCTGCAAATCAGAGAAGGGCTGCTGACGGGACTTCACGCAATCCAGGAAATTCCGCGTATGGCGTGAGTAATCCTTGATGGCATTGCCGCTGTCATCTTTTTCGGGCGTAGTCCATAATTCGGCCTTTTCCTCAGGCTCAAGCTGGGGTCCGCCGACTGGGTGGCCTTTGACGCCCAGGATGCCGGCGACGGCGTTGTTCGGGTTGATCTTGGGGTCGGCGTGCAACTCGAAACCGCCTCGGGAAATAGGCAGGCAGCCAAAGGTGCCATAAAAGGTCAGGCCGCCCATGCCCAATCCGCCCTTGCCGGCGGTGGCCTCGCGGTATTGGCAGGTGACGGTAAAGCCCGGGTATTCCATAAGGACGTCCTGGGTATCAGGCACTTCGCAGTTGTCCTTCAAGAACCAGCGGCCTCCGGTGCTGTAAACCGATTTCGGAGCCTTCACACCGAGGATCCAATGCACCAGGTCCAGCGAGTGCTGGCCGAGATTGGTTCCTTGTCCCCCCGAGTAGTCCCAGAACCAGCGGAAGTGGTAAATGGAGCGGTTGGGGTTGTAAGGCCGCTTTGGGGCGGGTCCCAGGAACGCGTCGTAATCGAGATCCGGCGGCGGCGCCTGGTCGGGGGGATTACCGAAGCCCGGCCTGATGTTGCGGGAGTTGTTGTTGGACGCGGACACGATCTGGCCGAGTTTGCCCTGGCGGATGAGTTCGCGCGCGCGCTGGAAAGGCGGGCCCGAGCGGTTCTGGGTGCCGACCTGGATCACCCGTTTGGTGCGGCGCGCCACCTCCAGCATCCACCCGCCTTCCTTCACGAATAAGGTGGTGGGCTTCTCCACATAGACATCCTTGCCGGCGTCGCAGGCCATCATGGTCATCAGAGCGTGCCAGTGGTCCGGAGTGGCGACATAGACCGCATCCACGTTCTTGTCGGCCAACAGCTTTCGGAAGTCAGCGTACTTGGCCACATTGCCGCCCGCCATGACGGCGGCCGCATCCACCCTGCCCCGGTGCGCATCGCACACGGCACTGACCTGCACATCCGGTTGTTCCTTCAGCGCGGCCATGTGGAACCGGCCGACCAGGCCGAAGCCAATCAGTCCGACGTTGATGCGCTCATTGGCGCCCGTCACGCGGCCGGCAGAAAGGGCGGTCAGCCCAATAGCGCTCGTCTTGACAAAGTCACGGCGTGACATGGCAGTAAGGTTTGGTTTTGCTTTCATAGATTACACTCTCACTTCCGGCTGCTTCCACGGGGCGCGATATTGCAGAGGTCTTGAGGAAGTTTCGCCGGGAAGTTTGCATAATGTTCATTTGCCTTTAGGCAGTTGATGGCACGACGAGCCAAATGGTTACCGGCAATTTTCCAAATGTCCAGATCAACTGCGCAGCAGGCTCACGGGCAGCCATTTGACGAGATGCCCGTCATTGGCGATCAGGTGCTGCATCAGGTTCTCCGGGACCTGAGCGTTCCAGGCACGGTCAGCCGCCGGCGAATGATCGCGGTCATTATCAAACTCCTGGCCGCCGGTTTCATGCTCCGGTTGAACCATGATAACCGTGTAGTTCCGGGAGTCCTTCTCCTTGAGGCGCTGCATCAACTTCTCGAAAGCGCGGATGTCGGCTTGCCGGCGGCTGCGGCCTCCTGTCTCACGGTGCGGTAAAACCCCGAGAGCGCCCCGGCGCCCTGCCGCCGTTTATGGATCAGGTAACGCATTGGCGTGAAGGAACACCTCACGCCTCTCAACGGGCCGAACAACAACGGCCACGGCTGCACCGGCTCGGAACCCTCGTCGGCGCTATCCGGGCTTGCCCCAAGCCAGAGCCAGAGCCAAACGCCCCGCTATCTCCGCACCCCCGCTGCCCGGTAGAACTGCCGGACGCGCGCCATTCCATTTCGCCGATCGTCATCTTGGGGTCGTTGGACCAGAAGATGCCGCAATCCTCATCCTCGTAATAGTGGAAGCCGACTTTGTCGCCGTAGGCTTGCCGGAGGGCTTCTCCGTTCCGCAGCTTCGAGCTCCACGGAAGCAGAGCGTAACTGAGGTCGAGTTCATGTACCAGGATGCTTTGCGGCGGCTTGATCTGGGCCACAATCTTGCCCGTGGGCTCGAAGATCGAGGCGTTATGCCGCCAGGTGCTGGAGACAATGTAGCAGCGCTGCTCCCTTGCCCGGGACCCAGGTTGAGACGTCTGCGGCGACTGCGTGGGCCAAGCGACCAGTTCGGCTCCGCGGCGTGCCAGTTCCGCCCAGCCGTCCCCGAATTCCATATCATAACAGATTTGTATTCCCAGTTTGCCGAAATCGCACTCGAACACGGGCAGTGCGTCGCCGGGAGTGGCGCCGCCCTCCATGGTTCCGCGCTCGAGCGAAACGACCAAATGAACTTTACGGTAGATTCCCAGCACTTCACCTTTGCGCCCGACCAGGAGCGCCGCATTCGAGCACAATTTCTTTGCTTTCGAATCCAACAGGTAGGTGGGAACTACAATGTAGCAACTGTGCTCGCGGGCCTTCCGAGTGAACGCGTCCTTGACCTCTCCCTCGAACGAGACCGAATGGGCCACGGCATCGTCACCGGCTTCGCCAGTGATCGCCACTTCGGGCAGGATTGCGAGATCGAGGCCGCGTCCATAATTCTTTTTGGCCTGCGCGGCCATTTGGTCCACGATTCCCGCCAGTTGATCAAGCCGACTGCGCAGGCCAGGATACTGCCCCCAAAACGATTGCATGGCTGTGCCCACGATGACCTTTCGCGGTGGAGTATTGGAGGTGGTTCTGACGCTTCCGGCACTGCTGGCGGCCAGCACCGGAAGAGCGTCAACAGCCGCGAAACTGCTTATCGTTGCCAGGAATCTTCTTCTATTCATTTGTCAGTCCAATAGCAAATCTCCGGCTTTGCCGGAGAACTCCCGAAATTGGGCAGCTCCGGGATTCGTTGCTGAGTCTGTCTTTCGTGAGCTGCTCAAGAGTAAAGGGTCATTGGATAATTGGCAAGGCTGCGGGACAAAATCCGCCTGTGGGTAGCGAAAACCCCGTAGTCCTTCGAAAACCTTGATTTCTCAGCGTCGTGCGCCAAAGTTGGCCCCGTCATGCTCGATGTCATCTTTCAGCCCCACTTGCGCCGCTCTTCTTCCCGCTCCCAGCACTGGCGATCACGCTTGCGGTCCAGACATCGCCCAGAAAAACCGACCGGCACTAATGCAGCACTCCTCACCCCGGAGGTGCGGATGCCGAGTTGCGGATCGCTGGCCGCCAGATGCGCGCGGGCGATCTGCAGGTTTTCGGCCGGCTGCTGCTCGGCCTCGTTGCGGGAGTGCAGCAACCGGACCGCGGCGGCGCGGTCGGTGGTGCCCAGGCTTTCCTGTTTGCCGGTGACATCGTCATGGATATAGTACCGTCCGCCTTTTTTGCGGCGGTAGAGTCGGAACCGGTTTCGCATAGCTGTTGTCCGCAGCGATGAGGTTACGACGTTTGATTTCGACTCCGTTAGAGAGTAGTGGGCGAGTTACGAACCGTTTTGTAGAATTGCGCCGGCCTTGCGAATTGCTGGCATTTTTGCTAGCACTCGCCCGTGGAAGGAACGCAATCCATTGTGGAACAGCCGCTTAGGTTTGGAGGCGAGGGTCGGTTTCTAACCCATGAGTGGCTCCATCGCAACCTCACATTTGAAACATTGCGGCTCGACCCCGCCTTTAGCGCTCGGCAGACTGCCCCCACAATGAATGTGAGCCCACTTAATAAGCTGGATCGTTGCATTGCGACCCTGGCCCTGTTGGTCGCAGCGCACGGTGTGGTGAATGCTCAGAACGTGGCCAAGTGGTCCTGGCAGGAGCCGCAGGCGAAGGTGTTGCCAACCGGCGATCTGGAGTGGGCGCCGAAAGCCTTCGAGTTCAAGGCAGGCGAGTCGGTCCGCTACATCGACTTCGAGTCCGGCAACGACGCCAATGACGGCCTCTCGAAGCAGACGCCCTGGAAGCACCATCCCTGGGATCCCAACGCCGCCGGCAAGGCGAAGGCCTGCATGGGCATGCAGACCTACGTCTTTAAGCAGGGCGTAGACTACCGCGGCGAGCTGAACGCGAACGAGTCGGGCACCGAGGCGGCCCCGATCATCCTGACCCGGGACCCGTCCTGGGGCCAAGGGCCGGCTGTCATCTGCGGTTCGGAGGCGGTGACGGGCTGGAAGAAGGGCGCCGACAACAACCTCATCCCGGAGCCGGAGAAGGTCTGGTACGCGGACCTCAACTGGATGCCGCGCAACGTCTGGATGGTCCGCAAGAAAGGCGCCGTGACGCGCATCGCCCTGGCCCGCACGCCGAACTGGAAGGTCTCCGATCCGGACGACGTGAAGAGCGAGTGGTGGGAGTGGAACAACCCCGACAAGCCGTTCGACAACTACGTCACGACGGCCAGCGGCCGCAAACTGAACCTGGGCATCGACACGGAGCACCTGAAGCAGCCGGCCAGCTACTACGAGGGCGCCACTCTCTGGACCGAGTACGGCTGGGTGATGGGCACGCCTTATCCCACTCCCGTTGAGGTCGTCAACACCCAGAAGCACGCGCTCGGGTTCACCGGCCAGTGGGGGGATACACCGGGCAGTTACAAGTTCATTCGCTACTGCCGATACTTCCTTGAGGACAAGCCGCAGTACCTGGACAGCCCCGGCGAGTTCTGGTTTGGCAAGAAGGGCGACGGCGGCCGGCTCTACCTCCGCCTGCCCGAGGACCAGGACCCCAACACGGCCGACGTGGAAGTGGCCCGCCGCATTCACATGATCGAAAGCTCGGGCATGAGCCACGTCCACATCAGCGGTCTCACGTTTCGGTTCCCGAACGTTTACAACCTTACCGTCGCGCCTTATTGGGCCTCCCATGAGAGCATCGACGTGGACCCCGGCTGCGTGCGGCTGCTGGGCAGCGGCACGGACATCCAGATCACCGAGTGCGTCTTCGAGCACGTCCACCAGGCGATTCGCCTCAAGGCCGTTGGCCGGCAGGACGCCATCGGTGACGTTGTGGTCAGCGACAACGTTATCCGCTACACCGACAACGGGGCCGTGCTGATCGCGGACAGCACGACCTACGGCGATGTGGCTCCGCCGATGGGCCGGCTCTACGACGTGAAGGTCCTGCGGAACAGCTTCTACGAGACTGGCCTCCGGCCAAACCGCTTCGATCAGGGCCACGCGCTGGAGGTTGACTACGCCCAGACGCTCGAGGTGGCCGGTAACATCCTGGACCGCTGCTGGGGCGCCGGCATCTTCGTCTTCGGCGGCAAGCCCAGCGGGGCCATCACGGACAGGCCGTTCTCCCGCATGATCGTGCATCACAATAAGGTGACCGACTCGCTGCTGAACACCTGCGATTGGGGCGGCATCGAGACCTGGCAGGGCGGGCCGAGCTACGTTTACGACAACATATCCGGCAACCCCGGCGGCTACCTGAAGTGGGGACACATGCTCAGTCCGAATGATCCGGGCAGCTCGCGCTTCGGCCATGCCTATTACCTGGACGGCGGGTTCAAGAACTACCACTTCAACAACATCGCTTGGGGCAAGTCCAAGGACCCCCTGAGCCCGCTGGGCAACACGGCGGCCATCCAGGAGATAATCAGCTACCAGAACACGTTCTTCAACAACACCATCTATAACTTCGTCGTCGGCTCGCGCCGGCAGGCGCCCCAGGCCGGCCGGGACAAGTTCCTGGGCAACATCTGGGACGGCCTCAGCTCGTGGGTGTTCCGCCACGCCGACCCGGCTCGCACCGCCGCCGCCGGGAATGCGGCCGACGCCGGCCCCCGCCGCGGCCACTATGACATCGCGTCCGACGCGTACGCGCAGAACGTCTTCCACGACCTCTCGAACGGGTTCGGTGTGCTGGAGCCGTCCGGCCGCTGGCTTGACAATCTCGGCAAGTTCCAGGACGTCCTGGGGAAGAACAACGCCCTGGCCGCCGCGCCAGGCATTCTGACGGACAAGGCCCCGCTGCAGGACGCGGCGGCCCACGACTTCCGCCCGGCGCCGGACTCCCCGGCCCTGAACCACGGCGTCAAGGTGTTCGTGCCCTGGTCGCTCTACGGAGAGGTGGCCGAGTGGAACTTCTACCGCGCCCCCGGCGACCCCACCCATCTCATCGACGAACACTGGAACATGGCCCCTTACTACGTCGAGCGTGACGGCTATTACACGCGCCCGACGTATCCCCTCAAGGCGGTCAACGTAGCCGCCGCCGACTACGAGCGCGGGCCGCTGGAGACCTGGACCGACGGCGCCCTGCGCTTCAACGGGCGCGACCAGTACGCCGTCCTCCCTAACAAGGACATCAACCGCACGGTGGATTACAGCGCCAGCTACCAGCCGCCCGACTGGGTGACCGTCACCTACCCGAAGGCGATGACGGTCGGACAGAGTTGCGAGGTCCAGCTCCGGCTGCACGACGTGAAGGACGGCCTGAAGCTCCATTGCGACCTGAATTGGAGCAAGAAGACCGAGGCGTTCGGCGGGGTGAACACCTGGGGCGGGCCGCCCAAGGAAGTCAAGGGGCTCGGACCCTACAAGTTCACGCTCGTCCCCCAGGACAAGCCCGACCTGGGCTCCTTCGTTCTGACGATTTACCTCTCGACCACGGGGGACTGGAAGGACAAGACGCTCTTGGCCACCGTTGGCGTGCCCGTCGGCGCCGCAGAGGGCCAGACCCGCACCGTCACCCTGAGTGGCGAGAGGGTCGTCGAGCAGCGCACCGTCAGCGGCGCGGACCTGAGGAACCCGCAGATCTACACCTCGAACTTCCTGATCGAGGCGTATTTCAAGACAGCGCAGGGACAGAAGGACGCGGTACTGATTCAGAAGATCGACGGCGCCGGCTACGTTCTGGGAGTCAACCAAGCGGGAGGCGTGACCCTGGCGGCGACTTCGGGCGGCGCCACCTCCTGGCTGGCCAGCCGGAGTGCCGTCAACGACGGCCAGTGGCACCACGTTATCGCGGAGGCCGACCGCAAGGCAGGAACGTTCACCATCTACATCGACGGAAAGCAAGACGCCGGTGGGCCTGGTCTCGAGGCGGACGCTTCCCTGGCCAATGACGCCGACCTCTACGTGGGCGGCGCGCCAAACGGTCATTACCTGAACGGAGTGATCGACTTCATGCGCATCGCCCGCGGCACGCTGGCCGACTCGAAGACGACGATCGGGGAACTTTACGCGTGGGAGTTCAACGGGCCGTTCCTTTACGACTTCACCGGCCGCAAGCGTCCGGCCGGTGGCGGAGAAGCCGGCGCCATTGACGGCCTCCCTGTGGGGGATAGGTGAATCATCTGCTGTATCGTCCCGTCGGCGGAAGGGCGAATAGGAATGAAGAGGCAATATCGAGATCTGACCCGTTTACGTTTACGGCAGGGGTCCCCTGGACGGCCCGGCCGGGAATAGCCAGACTCGTTTTTGCACAGGTTCCGGGCCTGGCCGTCGGTTCCGGCACCGCCGCCAAGACCGCTCAAAAAACCGGCAGAATTTGCTCGTGGACGGGCGCGTGCCGCTCTGGCATCATCCCGCCATGATGAGTGGGACCAGAAACCAATTCTCCCTCACCCGCGCAGCGTCAAGTAAATGGCGGCGCGTGAAAAGCAAATTCTATCAGTTTATCAGTTCAGTAAGACCATGCGACTTTTGACTGTGCAGTTCGTAGTCCTGACCCTGGCGCCGCTGGCCGCGAGTCCGGCCCCGGAGGCCGACGCGGCCACCCCGTCCAGCGGCGCGGTGGTTGTCTATACCAAGGACAACGCCCCGGCCACGCCCAAGCTCGACGCCCTCCCGCTCAAAGAGAGCGTCAGCGAGTACGGCATCACCTGGACCTTCGAGAAGCCGGCCCGCGTCGGGCAGTTCATCAACGGCGATTTCTACGTCGTCGGCCCCGTCACCGTCGTCAAGATTGACCCCGCCCCGCGCTATGGCAACGAGGTCGCCGACGACGAACTCGACGGCCGCGAGAAAGTCCCCGTGGAGCAGCGCTGTCGCAACGGCTCCGTGCTCAATGCCCCCGCCCGGATGCAAGCGGCCTGGGACTCCGGCATCATGAACTACTATCACCCAGAACATCGCGCCAAGCTGCCCATCGCCATGAACCCCGGCGACAGCCTGGCCTCCAGCATCAGTCTCCGCCAAGGCGAGAAAGTCACCTATCCCTATCATCCCGGCACTGTGCGCGGCGAAGGCGACAATAGCCCCGTTAAGACCGTCGCCGTGCTCACCTGCGTCGCCGGCCCGTTGCCGGCCGATGCCTTCCGCCCGGGCTACAGCGGCCACGACCCCAAGATCTACCTGGCCCGCGACCTCAAACGCGACCTGCTGCCGCACTTTGCCCAGCCCGCCGACGCCCCGAACCCCGTCAAGTTCGCCGAGCGCGTCCAGCGCCCCTGGTGCGACGCGGGTTTCTTCTCCTTCGACGTGCCGCAGGACAGCATGCCCAACTACGCCCAGGCGTACGCCCAGTGCGTCGCCGATGCCGTCCTCCTGGCCTGCTGCGACGGCACCAAGCCCGAGGAGAGGGAGCGGTTGGTCATCGACATCATCCAAATCGGCATCGACCATTACGGGCTGATCCGCAACGGCCATCCCGGCTGGCCCGCCCACGGTGGCCACGGCTCGGGCCGCAAGTTCCCCATCGTCTTCGCTGGCGCCCTGCTCGGCGACGAAACCATGGCCAACATCAACAAGACCTTCCCCAAGGCCCAGTTCGGTGAGGACGAGCAGACCGCCTACGGCGATTGCTGGACCGGCGCCAAGGTCGTCTTCACCGGACACTCCGGCATCGACGCGGCCACCGGCATCGGGCGCGACTACGTCCGCGCCGGCAATCCCTGGGGCCCCTACGAACACCTGTCACCCGATAAATGGCTCCCCGAAGAGTTCCGCAGCGACGCCTACCGCCGCGCCAATACCTCCACCTGCTTCGTCGCCCAAGCCCTCGTCCTGCGCGCCATGAAGCTCGAAAAACCCTGGAACCACGACGCCTTCTTCGACTACGTTGACCGCTGGATGTTCGAGGACGACAAGCCCTTCCGCATTGAGATCGCCAAGTACTGCCGGCCGCCCTACAGCAAGGACACCTACCTCGACGACAGCAAGGACTGGTTCCACGAGGGCTATGCCGACCAACCCTGGGTCAAGCAACTATGGACCAAGTACCGCCCGCTCTGCCCCGCTCCGACCGACGGCTGGAAGCAGAAGCACGACGACAGCTACTACCTCAACGCCGTCGAAAAGCAGCGGAAGAAGTAGGGACCAGAGTTCTCCCAGGAGGTCCGTTCTATCCGATATACTCCCGCATCATCTTGAGATAACGCCGGCAGATTACCCGAATATCAGGATCGCCAGGGTGCGTGTCCTGCTCGATGGAGGCAAAACCGTTAAAGCCAACCTCCTTCAGTGTCGCAACGATGGCCTGGCAGTCCATCACTCCGTCGCCGATCGGCGGGAACAGCCGCATCATGCCGTCGATGTCGCGCATGTGCACATTCAGCAGGCGCCCTTTGAGTTTGTGGATGGCCACGGGGGGATATTCCTTCTGCAGCATGGCCCAGCCAACGTCAAGGTTGCAGCCTAGATCGGGGTCTTGAATGGCGTCCGATAAGCGCAGGAAGGAGGCGGCCTCCGGGATCAAAGTGTGGGTGTGGTTCTCGATCGAGAACTTCAGGCCATGTGCTTTGGCCCGGGCCAGGCAGGCGCGGGTCGTTTCCACAAAACCGTTCCACACCCGCTCCCAGTCAAAACCGCTGGCGATGTCGATATGAAATTTTTGGCCCGGCTTGGGGTTTTCAACCTCGTAATAGCGCGGCAGATAATTCGTCGGCCCCTTCAACTCCAGCGCCCAGGGCGCCACGATATTGATCAGGGGTGACTCAAATTTCCGGGCGATGCGGCAGCCGCCCTCGAAATAATCGAGTGCCTGGTCGCGCACGTCCCGCTGGGTGCTGGACAGCCCTTCGACCACCGGCTGGAACATGGCGAACTGCGACACCCGCAGCTTGTGCCCGTCGAGTTTCTGTTTGAGGCGGTCGACCCGGGCGTCGGTCCAAAACGTCTGGAGATCCTTGCGGGCGGTGACGATCAATTCGATGCCGTCAAAACCCATCTCGCCGATGATGTCGATTGCCGGCTCGGGGTCGGCGGCGGGACCCAAACTATGGAAACACCAGCTCAGACAGCCGACTTTGATCGTTCCGGCGCTGCCGGAGGCCGGCTCGGCGCCCTGGGACATGAAGGGCAACGCCGATGCAGCAAGGGCGGTGGTTTGGAGAAACTGGCGGCGATTTAATTCTGCTCGAGTTTTCATGTGAGTAATGAGAATTGGTTTTGAGTTGGCTAAGTCGCTTGTTCTATCGCATAATCACCCGTGCAGCGTCAAATGCAAATTCTTCCCATAACTACATCAACCAGGGCTGGGGCCTCTACCTCTCCACCGTCCAGTACCAGATCGCCTTCGGCAACGACGCCCCGCCGCCCATGTTCCGCTTCGACTACGCCGACCCCTGGGACATGAACTTCAAGTTTGAAACGTAAACGGGTGCTCGCTATTGACATACAGGGGGCGATCAAGAGTTGACTCGTCTTTTGCGAATGGCGATGGGGGTGCCGGACCCAAGAAACAAGACCAAACACTTGACCGGCCCTTCACGGGCTGGCTGAATCCTCTGACCGGAAAATGCTGGAAAACTTCGGCGCCGCAGTGGATGATTGCTGGCGGCGGCAGGCCGCCCGGAACGGCGGCCGAGGTTGGCGATGGCGTGACGAAAGCAAGATTATGAGAACGAGCATTATTCCGCGAGAACACGTGGTTTTGGTCGCGCGCTGCGTGTTGGCGTGCGTGGGGGTGTTGGCTGGCATGGCGGGGCAAGCTCGGGCGGCCACGTACGTGGTTGACCAGGCGGCGCCCGGGGCGGCCGACACCAACGCCGGCACGGAGCAGAAGCCGTTCAAGACAATTCAGCACGCGGCCGACGTGGCCAAGCCGGGCGACACCGTCTGCGTCATGGCGGGCAAGTACGACGAGCGCGTCAGGGTCAAGGCCGGCGGGGCGGAGGGCCAGCCCATCACCTTCCGGGCGATGCCGCGCCGCTCTGCGACGGTCTCCGGCTTCGACCTCCAGGCCAGCTACCTCCACATCGAAGGCTTCGACATCACGGCGGCCAGGCCGGCGGTGGCGGTGCAACTGGGCGGGAGCCACTGCGAGGTGCTGGATAATTACATCCACGAGATGCTGATGGGCGTCAACGGGACGTACGGCCGGTCCGTCGCCGGGGGCCCACGCGACTACTCGGCGGTGGCGCATATCCGCGTCGCCTATAACAAGGTCTATCACAGCGAGTACGGCTTCGTGGTGGGCGGGGAGGACTGGCTGGTGGAGAACAACGAGGTGAGGCGGCTGTTCATGTACTCCCCGGGCAACCGGAACGACGACTGCGACTACACCCGGTTCTTCGGCAAGGGCTGCGTGCAGCGCTACAACTACTATCATGGCACGGTCACGTCGGAGATCAAGGTCGCCCACGTGGACTGCATCCAGACGTTCATGGGCCAGGACTCGATGGCGCAGGACGTGCTCTTCGAGCACAACACCTGTTTCGACTGGGGCCAGGGGGCGATGATCGAGAGCAAACCGAATATCGGCAGCGTGCGGAACTGGACCTGGCGGCATAACATCTATTCCTCCAAACTGCCCACCTATCGGGGAGCGTGGGGGCTGGACGTCATCCAGACGCTCGACGTGACGATTGAGAACAACACCTTCGCCGGGATCCCCTGGTGCGGGGTGGGCCTGCGGGGCAAGGAATCGAGCAACGGGCAAATCCGCAACAACCTTTTCTACGATATGCAGCAGGCCGTTCTGGATGGCAACAAGGACGACTTCACCCCGGCCAATCCGGTGATCGAGTACAACCTGGCGTTCAAGACCGCGCCGCTGGCGATGGACAAGAACATCAACGACAAGGACCCGTTGTTGGTGGATGCGGAGAAGCGGGATTTCCGTTTGCGGCAGGGCAGCCCGGCCGCCGGGGCGGGCAAGGACGGCGTGACGATCGGCGCTCTGGAGTATCCCAACGTGTACTACGTGGATCCTCGTCACCCGGCTGCCGCGGACGAACCGGCGTGGGGCTATCCGGGCGTGCCGCTGGCGAGCCTGGCCAAGGCGTGTGCGATCGCCCAGCCCGGGGAAACGATCGTGCTGCGGGGCGGCGTGTATCGCGAGGTCCTGGCCCCGGCAAACGATGGTGTGACGGTCCGCGCCATGAAGGGCGAGAAGGTGACGATCAGCGGGGCGGACCTGATCGAAGGCTGGAAGCGCGAGGCAGATGGAAGCTGGTCGGCGCCTCTGGCGGTCGAACCGAAGAAGGTCCTGCGCGACGGCCAACTGTGGAGCGAGTTCAGCTATGACCAGGCGGCCAGGCGAATTTCGGTGAAGAGCGGCGGCGACCCAAGGCTCCGCCTCTTCGAGACTCTCGTGCGGGAGCAGGGCATCGTCTTGGCCGGCAAGAAGGACGTGAAGGTCGAGGGCATTACGGTGACAAACACACTTAAAAGCAGATTATGACGCACTTCTCAAATCGTCGTGACTTCCTCAGAGCTTCATTGCTTGGCGGGTTGACCGCTGTCGGCACACCACGCTTTGCCAGATTCGTCCAGGCTGCCGATGGCCCAACCACCCTCAAACCCACCAGCCGGGTTGCGCTCTTCCACGGCGACGACCGTGCAGACATCGCCTTCCGCGCTCTGAAGGTTCACGAGCAGGCGGTCAGCCGCGCCATCGGCAACCGGCGCGTGGTCATCAAACCCAACAATGTCGCCATCGACATTCAACTGTCTGCCACCCACGCCGGCTGTCTGGAGGGCATCCTCGAATTCCTCAAGTCCATCGGCAAACTCCAAAACACGGTCATCGCCGAATCCGCCGCCAACGGGCCGACCCTCGATGGCTTCGAGAATTATCACTATACCGACTTGGCAAAGAAGTATTCGGTCAGGCTCATCGACCTCGATGACCAGGAAGTCGAACGAGTCCATGTCTTCGACGAAAAGGACTTTCGCCCGCACCCCGTTCGGATGTCGAAGCTGCTGCTCGACCCGAACACCTTTGTCATTTCCGCCGCCAAGATGAAGACGCACGACTTGATCGTGGCCACTCTCTCGCTGAAGAACATCGTTCTCGGCGCCCCCGTCAAAGACGCTGGCTATGGGGGCCGGGGCGCGAAGCCTGGCGCGATAAGCGACAAACGCATCGTCCACGGCAGCGGCTTCCGCGGCCTCAACTATAACCTCTTCGACTTGTCACGGCGGCTCCACCCGCACCTGGCCGTGATCGACGGTTACGACGGGATGGAGGGCAACGGCCCGACGCGCGGCACGCTGGTGGAGCATCGCGTCTGCGTGGCCAGTCCTGATTGGCTGGCGGCCGACCGGGTGGCGTTGGAGTTGATGGGAATCGACTTCGCCAAGGTGGGCTACCTGAACTACTGCGCTCAGGCGGGCCTGGGGGAGGGCGATTTGCAGAAAATCGAGGTTGTCGGTGAACCCATTGCCAAACACATCCGGCGCTACAAGCTCGCCGACAACATCGCCCAGCAATTGGTCTGGATGACGCCGCCCAAGCCGTCCTGAGAAACCACGCACGCGCCCGAGTACCATAGACCACGGACACCAGCCAAATGAAAATCACTCAGATCAAATGCGCGGGACTGCGCGGGGCCACCCCCGAAGGCGGCTGGAGCAACGAGTTGCGGCCGGAGGATTGCGTTCAAACCTTGGTGGCCGTCCACACTGACGAGCGGTTGATCGGGTTGGGCAGCGAAACAGTCTTATTGACTGTTAGACCGCAGGGTGACGAGTTCGAACGGGTTGATCGTGACCGTCAGTTGACCGTCGCGCATGGTCACGTGTTCCTGAGGGGAGTTCTGGAACTGCGGGCCGCGGCGGCGGGTCGCGAAACGGAGTTCGCCGGCTTTGGCGAGCTCCTCGACGTTGACCGTAACCGTGAAGCTCTGCGCGGCCTTGCCGCTGATGCTTTTCACGAACCAGTTATTCTGCGGAAAATCGTTCGATGTGTAGTCTGAAATCCCAATGCCCCACGAGCCATCGGGATTCAGGGCAGCCGCAACGGTGAGACGCGGCGTATGGTCGCGCCTCCATGTCATTTCGTTCTCCAGTGAGCTGATTGACTGCCGGAAGACAGCGCCCGCGTCGAATGTTTGGGCGAGTTGCTGAAGGTAGTAATACGGCTCGAAGACCTTGAGCCATCCGTCGCCAGCGATGTTGCCGTTATAATAAGCGATGAGACGGGTTCCGTTGTCGCGTGGATCGTTACTGAGGTAGCCAATGAAATGAATCCAGTAACTGACGCGGTGGTTCATGTCGGAGAGGAACGTGGTGGCCTCCGCCGAGGCGCGGAAGAAATCGCCGGGTTCCTCAGGCCCGGGCACACAGAATTCCGTCATCCAATAGTCCTTGCCGGTACCGACAATCGTGCCGGCCATCCGTTCGGTGGCGCCCCCGTCGTAGGAGTGCGTGGCAATGCCCCCGAGGGCGTTCCAAGCGGCTCTATCGGCCCTGAGCGCGTCCACCATGGCGTAATCGAGAGGCTCGCCGGCCGTTTCCGGGGTGAGGTCGTTCACCAAGGCCACGCGGTTGCCGGCCCAGCGCCAGCCGCCACCGCAACCGACCGTTTCCGGGGCGATGATCTTCACCTGCTGCAGGCCGCGGGAATCGAGCGCGGCCCGTAGCAGCTTGACGCTTCGAACCATCCCTTCGGGCGTGAACTGACAATCATTGACATCGTTCGGTTCGTTCTGAATGCCGGTTGCTTGAATGGCGATGTGGTCCCTCTCCCGCAAATCACGAATGAAATCCCCGATGATGGCCGCGTGCTCGTCAAACTCGTCCGGCCTCAGATGAGGAGCTCCGAGTTTTTCCTTTCCGTCCTTGCCTGCCGTGGGCAATCGCTCGAGCAAATAGGTTGGCACCCCGCAGGGGCCGAGCGCAATATGCCTGACGCCAGCAGCCTGCGCATCGCGGATAAGCGTTGCGTCTCCGTCGGGAAATGCATTCTTGAAATGGCGTTCGCCGGGCGCGGGAGCATACCGTTTGAGATGGAACCAAAGTCGCATGGTGTTGAACCGCCCTTCACGCCAAACCATATTATTGAGTTTCGCCCGCCGTTCGGGCGCAAGCCGCACGTAGTTTTCACCGTCCCAACAGCTCGTTCCAAACCCCGCGAAAGTTTGCCGGGGTTGTGAGTTTACCGCGATCGTCACACTGGCGGTGTTTGGCGGCGGTTTGCCTGGCGCCGCGGGCTCCGCCGCCAGTACCAGGGGAATGAGGCTGCACGCAGTTGTAATAATAGTTTTTGTTTTCACGATTTTTGCATTCCACGGATCGAGTCGCCGCAACCCCTCGACCCAAACCAACGCAGCCACCGGTTCGTGCTAAACACGCGCCATCGGAGCCTCACAATGAGCTTGCCTCCCGCCCGCGCAAGCCTATTTTCTTGAAAACCAATGCGGCGCAAAAGCAATTCTCACTAGCCGGCGTCAGGCTTAAAAAGCAATTTCTATCAGATGAATTCCAACATGGTTCATGCACGTGGGACACTTCGCTTGAGAGGACTTCCGGCTGTCGGCCTGGCCGCCATCGCCATCGCGGTCGTCTCTTGCTCGGTTCTGGCGGACACCCACACGGCGGCGAGTTGTTCGCAGGCCGACGTTCAGGCGGCCGTCAACGCCGCGAGCCCGGGCGATATCGTGCGGCTGCCGGCCGGCACAGCCGCCTGGTCGAGCGGCCTCTCCATTTCGAAGGGAATCCGGCTCGAAGGCGCCGGGGCGGGCGGCTTCAAAGGGTCGAGCCGGACGTCGCTGGCGATCGGGACGGGCGCCAGGACGTTCGTTACCCAGGCCGGATTGGATCTCCAGGCGGGCCAGACGGTCCGGGCGCTGTTCATCGCGAACGGGGCCCGTTTCCTCGAGGGGACCGTGACCAGCTACAGCGGGACTTCGTTGCAGCTCAGCGTCACACGGACCGGCGGCAGCGGGACGTGCGGGGCCTGGGTCTTCGCCGTGCCGGCGCAGACCACCCTCATCAACAACGCGGCCAACGACTGGAACCGGGCCATGATCGACATCTCCGAGGACCCGGCCGCCAGCGTGGACATCAGTGGGATCCGCTTCAAGAGCGGCACGGCCACCCACGGCGAGCACCTCAACCTCCACCGCACGTCCGGCGGCAGGCCCGTGCGGATCCACGATTGCTGGTTCACCCACGGCGGGAGCATCGGCCGGGGCATCCTGGTGTACAACAACCGCGGCCTCCTCTGCCGGTGCTCCTTCGACAGCGGCCTGGAGGATGGTGTGCCGGTTCTCCACCACACCGGGATCACGCTCAAGTGGAATGGGGAGGAGGCCGACCGGTCCTGGACAATCCCGGACACCATGGGGGCGAAAGACACGACCGGCCTGAACAACTTCTACATTGAAGACACCTATTTTGCCGGAGCCCAGTGCTTCGATTTCGACGACAATTCGCGCACGGTGGTCCGCCATTGTCTCTTCAATAACTCGAATCTCGCCACCCACGGGGCCGAGACAAGTCCCAAGGGGTTGCGCCATTTCGAACTCTACGACAATACCTTCCTCTTCGACGACCTGGGCGAGGACACCCTGAACCTGTGCCGGTGGATCTGGATACGCGGAGGCACCGGCATCATCACCGACAACGCGATGCCCGACATGAAGTCCCGGATGTGGGGCGACTGCGACGAGATCCAAATGATCGTGATGAGTTTGCGCCGCAATTGCCTCTACGCCGGGCGGCCCTACCCGGTTGTCCCTCGACATTATTCCGTGGTGGCTGATTTCGTGGGTCTTCGGGCCCATCAGGGAAGGCGTTTGACTTGCCCATTGACCGCCCGCCGGCAATGCTCGCAGCATGATTCGCCTCGCTCTGACACTGACGGTTGCTTTTGCCCGGGTATTGCTCCGGTCCCGGCTGGAATTAATGGTCGAGAACCTGGCCCTGCGCCAGCAACTGGCCGTGTTCAAGCACCAGCACTGCCGCCCCAGACTGCGACCTGCCGATCGGATATTCTGGGTGTTCCTCCGCCGCGCCTGGCGCAACTGGACCAACGCTCTCATCGTCGTGAAGCCCGACACGGTGGTCGGCTGGCAACGGAAAGGCTTCCGGTTGTTCTGGCGGCTGAGATCGAGAGCCAAACGGGTCGGCCGTCCCCGGATCCCACGGGAGCTCCGAGAGCTCATCGGCAGGATGGCGCGGGAGAATGGTTGGGGAGCGCCTCGGATTCACGGGGAACTGCTGAAGTTGGGCCTCAGGGTCGACGAGCGGACAGTGTCCCGATATCTGCCAAGGGGTCGCATCTCACCGGACCAGCTCCAGCGCTGGTTAATCTTTCTCCGCAACCATCGGGACGGCTTGGCCGGGATGGACTTCTTTAGCGTGCCGACCGTGACCTTTGGTCTCTTGTGGGTCTTCGTGGTGCTGCACCATGAACGGCGGCGGATCTTGCACTTCGCGGTCACTGAGCATCCGGACGCGTCCTGGATCACTCAACAACTGCGCGAAGCCTTTCCGTTCGACACGGCACCGCGCTATGCGATCCTGGACCGGGATGGCAAGTACGGTCACGCAGTTCCTGCGGCACTCCAGAACATGGGCGTGAAGCCTGTGCGGACGGCTCGGCGGTCTCCGTGGCAAAATCCGTATGTGGAGCGGTTCGGAGGAACCTTACGCCGAGAGTTGTTGGACAAGATCATTGTCTTTAACCAAACGCAGCTTCAGCGATTGGTGCGCGAATTCGTTGCCTATTATCACGAGGATCGCTGTCATTTGGGGCTAGAGAAGGATGCGCCTGATCCGCGGGTGGTCACGCCACGGCCGTCGCCGTGCGCTCGGGTAGTAGCGCAGCCGAGGGTGGGAGGTTTGCAGCACCGATACGAGCGGCGCCAAGCGGCGTGAGCCAGCTTTCAGGCCGAAGACCAAAAGTCCGCAGGGTGCACCCACCGGCTGGTAACATAGTCCTCTGGGCACGGCTTGTGTGCTTTCCGGATGGGGCGATTGGGCGCTTCATTACTCGGAGACCATCGAATTCCGTGCGGAGCCGGTTTCACGAACCAGCGGGTGAACCGAGCGCGGTCATCAGTCAACCCCAAATCAACGGCGGACCGAATTCTGTCGAGGCACAACGGCGCCCGTTCAGTTAGAGGATGGGCGGGCCTTATCGCTGTTCGCCCGGCAGAGGGTCGAGCCACACCTTGCCTCGGAAAAACAGCGGGGCATTCGTGGCGGGCACGTTATACGAAACCGCCTGGTTCGCGCCCAGCAGATCCGAATAGCCAGGCACGGCCTGCCAGGAGCCAGAGCGCAAATCCCCCCGCTGTTCGAGGGCATAGTGGCGGTTGCTGCCCTCATAGCCAACGCCTTCGGCCTGCAGGGCCTGAAACGCGATGAGAGTATTGGTCCGGCCCACGGCAATCATAAGTACGAAGCGGCTGGCGGCGTTGGTCGGATTGGTCCCGGCAATGTATTCGTCGAGATTCGAAATGCCGTCGCCATCCGCATCCAGGTTCTGGGAATCGAGCGCCAGGCCCAGGGCCGAGGCCCAGGCTGCGTAGCCGGCGAGGGGGGAGTTGGTGGTCGCCGTGCCAAAGTCCAGCCGCGTCGCCTGGCCGCGCTGGGTGACGGTGAAGGTCTGCCGGGCCTGGGCGACGCCATTGCTGACCACGAGGACCTCGAGAACCTCGCCAGGCAAGACGGCTACGACGTCGCGGCACGGGGCGATTTCCTCCACCTTGATCTGCAGTTTGTAGAAATTGCCCGCCTCGGGTAGGTCGCCCATTTGGTAGCGGGCCACCGGCACGCCGTTGGCGCGGTGCGCTTCAACCAGGAACTCGGTGTCGCCCGCGGTGACCTGGTTCGTGCCCAGGACGATAATGCCGTAGAGAACGTTATCCGGCGCAGAGAGGTCGGCACGCACTGATGGCAGGACATTGAGGCCAAAGGCCAGTGACCAAAGTATCAGCGAGGCGCGCCGGCGGCGGAGCGATTGGTCATATCTGGCACCGGTAGAATTCGTTTTCATGGTGTGATGGCGATGAGGGTTAAAAATTGAGGGTCATCGTGGTAGTCAGTCCCCTGAGTAGGAGTAAGTCTGGAAGAAGATTTTGATGTCCCCTATCGTGGCGATGAAGGTGTCCAGGCCCCGGTTCGGATCGTAAAGGAAGGTGCCGCCGGGGATGATGAGGAGCCACTCGGTGTTCCAGACCGAGCGGCCGATGAGCCGTGTATCCTGGGTGGCTTCAGTCTCGTCGAAATAGCCTCTGTCATGGTAGGCGCGGAAGCTGGAGAAGCGGCGGATGTCGCCGAAGGCTTCGCTCAGCGAGTCGTTGACAGGAATCCAGCTTGGATTGCCCAGGTCGGACGCGCCGATGGGAAACGGCACCGGCAGTTTTTGATCCACCACGTTGAACTCGCGGGTCTCCAGGTTGTAACTGGACGGCGAGCGGAGAACATCCGTGCCGGCAGGCACGAGATAGACGCGCGGGGTCATGGACAGGCCGGCGAGGTTGTAACCAGAGAACCAGACCCCCGCCGAGCGGACTTTGGTGGCGAAACGGGAGGAATCGTAGGCGCTGTCGCCCGGCCCTAGCGGCCAGCCAAAATAGTTCAGTCCAAAAGTGACCGTAGTAGGAATGCGAATGACCAGCCCGGGCTGCGGGCCGGCGGATTCCGGGGCGAAGGGACGGCAGAACCGGCGGAACTCAGGCACCTGCCAGAGGTCCGGCACGCGGCACTGTTGCAACAGCGCCCTCCAATCCTGGTTCGTGCTCACCAGACTGTTGAGGGCGTTGGTCTCGAGGTCGCCCGGGCGCACGCGGAAGAGTTCGCTGCGGAGCGAAAAGCGGCCCGTTTCCGTCTCGGGCGTGCTAAAACCGAGTTGGCCGCGATAGACCTCGAAATTTTGGCCCAGGCGTGCCAGCGGATCGGCGAGGCCCTGGCGGCCGGAAACGGGCAGGCCGTTGACCAACTCGCCTAACGTGCGCTGGCGGACAATGTCGGTGAGGAGCCGGATGCCGGCCCCGGTGTCGGTGTTCAGGAGGCAGGTCTCGTAGTCGTAAGCCTTGGCGGCGAGATAGACATAGCGCGCGGCCAAATCGAACTGCGCGCGGTACTTCTGGAGGGCGTCATTTTGAAAGACGCGGAAGGCCATGTCCTGGTAGCGATATTCCTCGACCTGGGCGGCGGTCTTGACGCGGAAGTTATACCGCTCTTCCTCGAGGCGCTGGCCTTCGGCCAGGACGCTTAGGTAGGCGCCAAAAGCCTGCTCGACGTCTTCTTGCAGGGAATAGAGTTCGACGCGTTTGGCGGCCTCCTCCCGGCAGAGTTGCTCGATGGCCTTGACCCGCTCGAGGATTTCATACTTCGTGGAGGCGCACTCGATCGCCAGCTCGGTTTGGGATTCAATGACCAGCTTCGCGTTTTCATCCTGCTTTTCAGCCATACCCAAGACGGCCCCTACCGCTTTCAGTCCTTGCCAACCAATCGCCCCCAAGGCGTGAAGCGTGCCGCGCAGCGTAGAGAAGGCGTCGGTGGAAAGCCCTACCTCCGTGGGCAGCGCTGTCGTAGCGGTTTGCGTCGCGTCCTTGATCTTTTCTCCAGCCTGCTCAACCGCCTCCTTTGACTTCGCGGTAAAAAGTTCAACGAGGCTTAAGATCCCGACTTCGACAACCTCCCGCGTTCTGGCCGCGATCTGAAAGGAATCCATGTCCACTTGCGCTTGCAGCAGTTGGAGTTCGTCGAGAATCTCGTTTCGGAGATCGTCGTACGCAATCAGGCCCTGGTTCAACTGGGCTCTGGCCTTGAGCATCTCACCGAGCGCCTCTTGGATCTTTCCAGGGGCCCGCCGGCTTCCCCACGCCGCCGGCGCCGCGAACTGGTAGGCGCCATTCTCGACCATGGGGAAGTGGACATGAAAAGTGCCGTCCTCAGCCGGCCCGGGCACCGTCAAATCCTTGACATCATCCGGGAAGTAAAAGGAGGGCATCCCCGCGGTACTGATTCCAGGGAATTGAAGCGGCTGGTAATATCCCGTGATGACCTGGTCCGGTTCCGTCTGGTTGCCGGTGAGGTCGCTGGCATTGACGTACATGTAATGATAAATGTCTGGCCCATCATAGCCGGACGGGTAGGTTCCCGCCGGCCCGAGGTCGCCTGCATAAGGATAGCCGAAAATCTCGATCATTCGATTCCGGTAGTCCCGTTCCTGATCCTGAACATTCTGGTTGAAATGATCCACGTCGTCCTGGTTCCGCCGGAGGCTCTGGCTGAGCGAGTTTACATGATCAAAGAGGGCGAGTGTGTTTGCCATGGCTTTGAGCGCGCGATTGTAGATTTGATCGAAGTGCGTTTGGCCGGCAGTGACCTTGCTGGGGTCAATGTCGAACGGCATGGCGCCGGCCGCCAGCCCGAGTGGATTGAGGCCGCGGTCCACGGTATCGAGCTGCGCTTCGATGGCGGCGAATTGCGCCGGGATCTCGGTCAGGTCCGTGACCGTGGTGCGATCGATTTTTTGGATGCCCACGTGGTTGGTGTCCGGGTCAGTGGCGGGCAAGATGGCATTGGCCACGACCCAGTCGAAGTAAGCCCCGGTGCCGGCGCGAGCGGCCCACTCGGAGACGCCCCAGGCGCGGTCGGTTTGCGTGTCCTTGTAGCCCTGCCACTGACCGGCGGGGTCCTCGACGTACTTCTGGCGGTAGGTGAGGTTAACAATCTCGGCGCCGGTCTTGGCTTTCGCGGCGGCGGCCTGGGCGAACTTGCGCTCATCGAGGTAATCGACCTGCACGGGCGAGCCGCCGACCGTGACCGCCTCCGGCCGGGGCACCCACTCATAGTAGGGATCGCGGAGCAGTTCGTAATATTTCGTGAGGGCGGTCAGATAATGGCCCCAGGCATCGCCGTGGCCCTGGGGGTACAGGATGCGGGCGTCTTTTTCGTCGATAAAGCCATCGCCGTTCTGGTCGGAGATGTTGTAGGTCAGTTTGTAGGCGACTTCGCCCTCGCCCTGAGTGAAGTTCCAGACCAGCCGGTTATAAACTGGCGCCGCGCGAACGGTCATGGCCGAGTCGTCTCGCCCGCGCAACAAGGCGAGCTCCTCTTCGAGTGGGGAGTCAAGCTGGTTCTGGAAGCAGAAGATCGAGGGGGCGAGGTTGCCATACTCGCCGCTCGACGTGGTGAATCCGATGGTCGGATCGCTGGCATCCGCATAGGCCTCATTGCCGAGCAGCACATAGAGGTCAGCGATCTTACCGGCAGCGCGCAGCAAGGCGTCGTTGGCCGGACCGAAGTTGACCGGCGGCGCCGCGTCGATGCTCAGCTTGCGCCCGCGGTCGAGCACGGTTTCGTAAGCCTCGACCAGACCGATCGAATTCAGGTAATTAGGGTCCGGGTTGAAGGCGACCGGGCCCTCGTAGCGCGGGCCGGCCTGCAGGATCATGCTGGCGTAAGTAGCGGCCTCCGCTGTGTGGAAGTCCTTGGTACGCGAATCGAACTCGTTGAGGCCTGCGATCACGCGTTTAATCCAGCCTTCGGCCAGCATACCAGCGTTGCCGCCGGGCGCCCCGACCCAATCGCTCCATTGGGTCGGCACGCCGTTGGTGAAGCCACGATACCGGCAGAGCACCCAGTTATCGCACAGGATAAGAAGGTCGGAGAGAGTGTCGCCCTCACCGAGCGTGAGGTCATTGTAGCCATTGTCGGTGCCGGACGGCGGGGTGGGGAATCGAATCCAGCCATTCCAGTTGGTCTGCCCGGGCGCCAGGACCGGCAGCGGCGGGGAGACGCCGTTCTGGTCCGGCTGGTAGTACCACTCGAACTCGTAATTCTGCGGTTCGCCGCCGAAGTCGCTGCTATGCCGCAGCGTCAGGCGCTGGTCGAATACATTATCCGAAGGCAGCACCTTGAGATCGCCGACGAACGGCCAGTTGGTGACATACAGCACATGCAGGGTAATGGGCTGGCCCGGCAGGCTGGGATCATCGTTCTCCACGACGGTCACATAGCCCGAGCCGGGGCGGAGGCCTGCCGTGAGGGCCTTAGGCAGGTCGCCGAACGGTTCCTGGATGACATTGGTGACGCGCGGGTTGACCGGTTCAGCGAGGAGGTTGGTCCTCCAGGTCACGAAATTCGTTTCGGGTCCCAGGATGACGGGTCCCATCAGGATTTCGTTGTAGCCGTCCCGGATCTGCGTGATCAAGCCCACGCGCAATTCTGTATCTGCCTCGCCGTCCTTCGGTTCAGCATCGACCTGGTTTGGGTTCCGCGTGAGGTCATAGAGCCTGCAAATGGCATTGGTGAAGGCGGCGATCTGCGGCCCGGGGTCGGCGTTATCGGCCAAACGAAGGATCCGATCGCGTTCGCGGGGGCTGAGAATGTTCGGCAGCAGGAGCGGCTCTCCGGTTCCGAAGTTCGGATCGTACCAGCCGCCGAAGCTCAGCCGGTGGTTCAAGTCGTCATAAAAGAGCCGGATGCGCAGCGGATAAGGCAGGTCCATAAACACCAGCCGGCCGCGATCGGTGGCGGTGGCGATACCGGCGGGCAGCTTGAAGGTCTCGGCAAGCTGGACCGTCCGCTCACTCAACGGATCGTAAATGCGGACCAGGGAATTGGTCCAATTGGCGGCCTGGGGGTCGCCATCGTCGTAGATCACGCGCGCCGAGGCAAAGTGGAGCAGGTCGGGCAGTCCATGGGTGGGCTGGGTGAGCGTTTGGGCGAATGCGAGCTCGGGAGCGTCGGACGGCCAGGAAATACTATAACCCACCAGGACGGGTTCACCCAGGACATGGTTGGTGCCTGGCGTCACGGTGGTTTGAGCATACTGGCTCATCCAAGGTACGCAGGCGCCGACCGGCGGATTGCTCACGCCGAAATAGAAGTCCGGCTGAGTCGGGTACCAGTATTGGACTTGAAGGTAGCCAGCCGATTTGGCGAACAGCTTGCCATTCCACGCCTGATGGCCTTGCGCCTGGCCAAAGGCAATCCGGTTGGAACTGGCACACTGCGGGAGCAGACTCAGCGGTTCCGGGGCTTGGATTTCCAACCCGGCCACGCCACTCGTGAAATTAGCGAATGTGTGGGTGGCATCCTCGGCTACGACCGCGAAAACTCTCATCCGCCAATCGTTCGTCCCGCCAGGCCCGAGATACTTCAAGAGGACGTAGGGCTCAGAAGCTTGAGGATTAATGGTGTTGTTCAGGTCGCAGCGGAGGGCGAAAAGCTGACCACCGAGCAGCAGAGCGTGCTCCTCATTCGGGTTGAAACCAGGAGCGTTGGCGTCTGATTGCTGGTACACGCTCGCTTGAGGGTATAAGGTGTTGTCAATCGGCGCTCCTTGGGCGGCGGCGATGACAAGTTTGGTAGCGTCCGCCGGCCAGTTCACCGTATAGTGCACCGGGTCGCTTCCCCAGGCCACTCCGGTCACTTCATTGGTGCGGTACCAGACGACGACCAACTCCCGGTTGGGGTCGTTCCGGAGGTTCCGATTGACGGGGATAATCGGCCCGATGCGGTTGGTCCGATCGTGAGCCGCGCCGTCGTAGAACGAGCGTTCGAAGAAGACATACCCGTTCTTTCCGGTCGAATCCTGGTGTTCCCCGCGCGTTAGCGCTTTGCCGGCCTCCACTTCTACGGTTTCGCCGAAGGCCCCGGCGACGTATGGCCGAGAGTACACGACTTCGAGCACAGACTTGCCGGCGCCGGGCTGGGTCGTGTAGTGGAGTACATTGTAGCCGGAGGCGTTGGTGGCCGTCTGGAAGATCTGAAACTGCTGTGCGCCGGACCGGGTTATCGGGAAGATCTCGGCGCCGTTGGTGTTGAAGAGAATACCGGCGAAGTAATAACCCTGCCCCAAGCCCGGACCTTGGACCTCGACCGGCACCCCGGACACGTCGGTCTGCGGGTGATCGGGCCAGAAGCACCGGCCCACCATCGTGGCCACGTTGACCAGGTTAGTAACGTTTTCATCCAAACGCCACTTAAGGCGCGCCGTCACCGGGCGAACCGCGTAGAGCTTCATCTCCTCGTTGTTCCACAAGAAGGAATTGCCCTCATCGCTGTCCGTGAGACCGGCAGGTGCGGCCAGGATCTCGATGCTGAGGAGGCCTTTGGCCCGGCTTTCGGGCACCGACGCCAGCGCCTGGTCGGGTGGGATAATGGCCTGACCAATCTCCCACCGGTTGTGCTCATAGGTGCCGTCCGGGTCCAACCGGGCCACGAAAATCTCCTGTGCGTTCGGAGTGCTCAGTTCCACGTAACCGATGTGGAGGGTTTGCGAATAGGTGCCCGAAACGGCCACACTGCCGGACGGGTCCACCGAGACGCAGCCTCGGGTTTCGGTGCCGATGCCGCCGATCTGTTTGAAGTCCGCCCAGTCCAGGGTGTTGGTTCCCGCTACCAGACGGGCCAGGAAGACGTCGCTGCTCGAGTTGGTGCCGGAGCCCACCGGGGTGAGGTTGGGACCATACTGCATCAGGCCCACGAAATCGCCCAATAGATACACCTGGCCCGGAGCAGCTATGGCAATCGAATCGGCGTAGGCGGCCCTTGCCGCCGCGTATCGTGACAGGACCCCTTGGCGGCTGAGTTGAGCCACGACCAGGTTCATGCCGCTGCGATCCAGTTCTGGCAGGGGCGCGCCGTTAAAATCGGCCGCGCCGCTCAGTTGAGCCACCAAATAAACACTGCCGGCAGGATCAACGGCCAAGGCGGTGCCCTTATCCCCGCCGGCGCCACCTGCCCGGGTGGCCCATTGGATGAGGCCATTAGTTGGGTTGAGGGAAGCCAGGAACAAATCCGAGACTCCAGCGTTGGTCAGGGAAATCACTCCGAAGCTGCCTCGACCCATGAAGGAGCCGGCTGCGTAAACATCACCGAGCGGGCCTACGGCCACGGCGGTAGCCGCGGCCTCATTCGTCGCTCCCGCGCTGCCAGCCTGAATCGCCCACTGCAGTCGGCGGGCAGCGTCGAAACCCGCCACGAACGCGTCGGAACTGCCCAGGGCTGAGAGGGTGGCGTTGGTGCCATAGATGTTGGTCCCAAAGCTCGTGTTGCCGCTGAACTGGCCAGCGACGAAAAAGTGGCCGTCGCTGCCCACGGCCACAGCGTTGGCGCTGTTGTTCGTCCCGGCTCCCAGCGCCATAGCCCAGGTCCAGTTGGTCGCGGCGGGCTCGAAGCGAGCCAGGAAGGCCCGGGTTCCGCTCGCGCTGATGAGGCTGTTGGTGCCGAAGGTCGCAGTGCCGCTAAACGTTCCCACCGCCAGCACATTGGTTTGTTGGTCCAGGGCCAGCCCTTCGATTTGTACTTGGCCGTCGGTCGAAACGGGGATGCTCGCGGCCCACCGCCAATCACCCTTGCGAGCGAGCATGGCCAGGAAGGCGTTGGTCGAGGAGCCGCTCGCCGCGAGCGATTGGCTTTTGCCGAAGGAGATGGAGCCGGAGAAGAGGCCGGCCAGATAGACGTTGCCCTCGGCATCGGTAATGTGCCGGGGCGCTGTGCTGTTTTGGCCGTCGTTGGCTCGCGTTGAGATGGGGTATCCGCTCCCAACCACCAGGGTGTCAAACTGCACGATATCTCCATAGACCGTGCCCGCGAGGTTGTCATTGGTCGAAGCCCCCCGGTTATCAGCGACCAGACGGAAGTAATAGCGGGTGCCGGACATCAGATTCGTGACCTCAAACCAAACATTCGAAGCGAGCAAGGCGGGGTATAGATACCGGACGTCGCTCTGATTGCCCAAATCGCGGCTGGTGCCATACTCAAACCAGCATCGGGTAATATTTGTCCCCAGGGGCGTGACTGCGCCTTCCAGGGTCGCCTCCGTCGAGCGGACCGATTCCGCCGGCAAGGTTACCACGATGGGCTTCCACAACGGCGCGCTGGACAGCACCCAGAACGGTCCATTGACCAGGTTGGCCAACATACTCCCCTTCTCGTCATGCGTCTGCGTGCCGTTGCCTTCGTCAAAGCGGTAATAAGCGACCAGCCCGGGTTCGTCGGGACTCACCGTCCGGCTGAGATTCAGGGAGATTTCCTCCGCCGTCCGAGCCACGTTCCAGACGCGCACTTCATCAATCTCGCCGTCAAAGGGAGCGACGCCCCACGGAACGGCGCCGATGCGCAAGGCGCCGGAGCCCAGGTAAACGGACGCCGTGTTAGAAGCGACCAGGACACCGTCCCGGTAGATCAGCCGCACATGGCTGTTCGTATCGTAGGTTCCCGCCCAATGATGCCAGTCAGTATCCGTGTAAGCCGCGGCGGTGTTCAGGTCATCGCTGTAAAACGCGAAACAGAACGTATTGTTTGGCAAGAACCCGAAGAACAAGCCATGGTCCGTAGTCGCTGTTCCTTGGCCGAGGATGCAATCGGAGGTGCCAATCAGAGCCCGCTTCGCCCAGGCCTCAATCGTAAAGGATGTATTGGCAAGAACCACCGTGCCGCCCTGGACGTAGTCATCGAGGCCGTCAAAATAGAGCGCTCGCTTGGCGGCCGGCTGAAGGAGAAATGGGCAGCCCTCGTACTCGAAAGCGCCGATATCAATCCCCGCGCAGCCGACCCGAGGGAAACCTCTCTGGTCCGTGGTGAGCCCGACCGTGAGGTTGGTGCCGGCATTAATGGCCGGACTCTCCGGCCACAGCGCGTGGGTTCGGGTGGGGCCCCCGTTATCCGCGAGCGGCGCCAGCAGGGGCGGCACGTTTAGCAGATCGCCGCTCGCGCCGCTGAAACCGGTACTGCCGTTCGCATTGCCGATGAGGTTACCGCCCACAGAAAGGTAGGCGCCGAAAGCATCATCCGGTGAGCTAGCCGAGTTGAGGTTCAGGGCCACGATGGTATTCGCCATTTGCGCCGACTGAGCGGATGCCTGGTTTATGACGCCGGCGCCGCGCCCCGCGGCCCCGGCGGCTCCAGACAAAGGCCAGGTGCCGCCGAGACCTGCGGCGCCCGAGCGATTATACACGATCGTGCAACTGCTCAACTGGAGAAAGCCTGCCGTGTAGAGCCCGCCGCCGCTGCCACCGTCGCCGCCATTTCCCGGGCCCCCATTACCGCCGTCGCCCCAACCTCCGTAGCCTTTCTCCCCACCGGAGCCCCCGTTGCCGCCGGCGCCGTCGCTGTTGCCGCTAAGGGTGCAGTTGACCAGGCTCGCTCCGCCCGAGGCATACACGGCCCCACCGTTCCCACCGCGACCGCCGGGCCCCCCGCCGCCGCCCCAACGACCGTACCAGAAGTCGCCGCTGTTTCCCCCCTTGCCGCCGGTACCGCCCCAACTGCCGGAACCACATAGGTTGGAAGCAATCAAGCCAGCGTTCAGGGTAAGACTGCCCAGGCTGCAAATCCCCGCGCCCGCTCCGCCCGCGCCCCCGGCGCCCCCAGGTCCTCCGTCCGAGCCGGCGCCCGCCCAACCACTATGGCTCTTGCCCTCCCCGCCAGCCCCGGCGCCGCCACCAGGGCCGCTAAAATTGCCCGCAACAGTGCATCGCTCGAGCGTAAGCACCCCGGAGGTATCATTATAAATGGCCCCGCCGCCGCCGCCGCCGCCTCCATTTCCACCCGCGCCGCCAACACCACCCGTGTAAGCTCCTACGTGTCCGGCGCCGCCGTTGCCCGCCGCGTTATTCGTGAGGATACAATCCTGCAGCGTGAGGATTCCGGCGTTGTAAACACCTCCACCCGCGTTCCCAGCTCCGCCCGCATACCCATCGTATGCCCCATCGAGTCCGTTGCCGGCGCGGCCGTCCCGAATAGTGAGTCCGGAAATGCTCACCGTCACATTGCTGGCGATATTGAACACGCGGCTGCGGCTATAGCCGCCGATGGCCAGGTTGGTCGCGCCCAGACCGACGAGGGTCAGGTCCTTGTTGATCAGGAGTTCCCCGTTGGTCAGAGTGATCGTCCCGGCGTTGGTGAGGAGCAGGATGGCCCCTGGCTGCGCATCGGCAAGCGCCTGGCGCAAGGAGCCGGGCCCGCTGTCGGCCAAGCTGCTGGCTGCCGTGATGACGAAGGTAGCGTCGGCGCCGAACGCAAATCCTACATTGTTCGAGACCGCCAGCCGGTAATGGTAAACAGTTCCCAAGATCAGCCCGCTCAATTCCGCGCTGACCGCGACTTCCGGCGCGGTGCTGTCCACGCTGGTGCTCGCGGTGGTCTGGCCATAGTTGGTGCTGGTGCCCCACTCGAACCAGGCGAAGTTGTTCGATCCGGCGGGGTTAGCGATGCCGTTCACCAGAACCCGGTCGCGGGCCAGGTAAGTCGCCCGTTGCGTCGTGGCGATCGGGATACCGACCGGCGCGGTCGATGGGACCCAGAGCGGGCCGGAGAGCACCAACCCATCGTTGGCGTTGGTGGTGGCGTCCACCAGCGTTCGGCCCGCTCCCTCGTCCATGCGGTAATAGGCGACCAGGCCCGGTTCGGCGCCCGTCAGCCGTTCGTTCAGGCCCAGGCGGATATCGCTTTCGGCTCGCGCTTGCCTCCAAAGGCGGACTTCATCCATCTGCCCGTCGAACGGGTAAGGACCGACGCTGGAATAACCGAGCTGGAGGGGCAGGGCATTGGCGGTGATGGTGCCCGAAACGGAGTTGGAAGCTTTTAACACACCGTCGATGTAGAGCTTTGCCGCCCCGCCGCCCAAGGTGGCGGCGACATGATACCACCGATTGGTGGTCACATCCCTCCAAGCATAATCACTCTGGGCGGGAGAGGCGCCGGCGTGGTAGAACCGGAGGGTTTTGTCGGCGCCTCCAGTGCAGAGCATCAGGGCGTAGCTGCTGCTGTAGGCAGACTTTGCGAAGAGGCACTGCCAATCATAACCACCAGTGGTCCGTGTCACCTGCCTGAACTCGACCCAGGCCTCAAAGGTCAGGCTGGTGGTCAGATCCAGTGAGGGGGCGTCCGGCACGGCAACGAAGTCGTTCGTGCCGTCGAACTCCAGCGCCGTGCCGCCACCGGGCAGCGGGGTCGCCAGCCGCTCGACATTGCCGAGCGAAATGCCGTTGGTGGTTTCCGCGACGGCCCGAAAGCTATAGATCGTGCCGGGGAGGAGATTGGAGACAGCCGTCGAGATCGGGATGCTGGCGAGCAACGAGGCGCCGTTGGTCAGCGTGCCGTTCCCGGACGGCGCGTCAAAAAGGTAGTTCAAGACGAGATTGGGGTCATTGGAGGCCACCGGTTGTGTCATGAACCGCCGGATCTGGTCGGCGGTGCGGGCCACGTTCCAAATCCGCAAGTCATCGAACAAGGCGTTGGCGTAACCATCGCCAGCCCAATTGCTGCGCCCGATGTAGTCGTTGAGCCGGTTTACCAGATTGGGAGCCCATACCGGACCGGACGCGACTGCCGCTCCGTTGATGTAAACCGTGGCTGTACCTCCTGCCAGAGTGGCAGCCAGGTGGACCCATTGGTTGAGTGGGACGGAGTAGGGGATAGTCAAGCCTTGTGCCGTGCTTCCGCGGTAAACCGTAAAGTTCGGCTGTCCGGAAGTTCCAGCATTAAGCGCGAGGATTACATTGTCCATAGGTGCGCCGTTGCCGAAATCGATCACCCGCGACCAGTTGTTATAGCTCCGCTCGAAGACCCAGGTTTCGATGGTGAAGTCGTTGGTGAACCAGAGGTTTGTCGGCACCAGGACGTAATCATTGAAGCCACCGAGGCTTAGAACGGAGTTACTCCCGGCGACCACTTGGTGAGGAGTCTCGTTAGTCGTGGTGCCCGACCACCATTGGAAGTAGCTCGAGGTCGGGAGGCTGTTGGTGTTGATCCAGCCGTTGAGAGAGGCATTGCTGCCCGTGAGGAGCGCCGCCGGGCCGGTGAGCGCCGCAGGCGCGACCGCATCTTCAATGATGTTCCAAACCACGCCATTGAACAGGGACCCGGTCAGCCCGTGACCACTCATGTCGGCGGTCGTCGTACCGGTGCCTTCCTCCATGGGATAGTAAGCCACCAGGCCAGGTTCATTGCCGGTGAGGCGGCGGTTCAGGGAGCCGGCGATTTCGATGTCAGCCCGCGCCACATTCCAGACGCGAACCTCGTCGAGGTCGCCTTGGAAGAAGTTAAGTCCCGTGGCCAGGCTGCCGAGACGCAGCTTGACGGGGGCAGTCAAATCCGCCGTGCTGCCGGTGCCGGTGGCATTCAGGAGGCCGTCCACAAACAGCTTCAGCGTGCCGCTGGCCTTTTGCCGTGTGGCCGCCACATGGTGCCAGTGGCCATCGTTCAGGGCAGCGGTGCTGCGGATCGTTGTATCCGGGTTGCCGGTGCCAAAGAGAACCTTCCCGTTCCCAAGAGTCAGGCCGAAGTCATTCGCCACGCCGTTGACTTTGCCGTCCACGAGGCCCGTGCCTTGGTACCACTGCGCGTCGCTGCCTGAAAGCTGGGTGGACCGGAACCAGCACTCGACGGTGAAATCACCCGAAACCGGCCGGTTGAACTCGACGTAATCATTCACCCCGTCGAACATCAGGCAACCGGCGCAGGCGGCCGCCGCAGTCCCGAGCAGTACGCTGCCGACAACCGTTGATTGGAAGAGGGTCTTCATAGTCGTAAAAATGTTTGAGGTTTCGAGCTAAGTTAGGGTGTAGGGCTGGGATTCAGTTCCGCGATGAACGAAGCGCGAGACAACTGGAAGGTGCCCTGCACGAGCAGGGGCTGTTTGTGGAGGCCGGTGAGGGTCTCGCGATAAATGCCCGCCATGACCGAGTAGTCAGGGTCGGGATTGGCGGCGTTGCTGGGCGGATTGGTCCCGAAGTCGAACTGGAGTTGCCGCGTTACGGCGTAGGCCTCCTTTTTCGCAGGATCGGTAATGGGTCTGAAATACGCGTCCAGGTTGTCATGGTCCGGATGGTACTTATGCAAGAACGGATTGAGGGCGTAGTCCGAGCCAATCTGGATGGCACCTGTCAACGACTGGGCGGGGGCGAATGTGCCGGAAAGGTCCAGGTGGTTCGTGCCTTGGCCGTCAAAGACAAAGCCGATCGCGCTAAGCCGCCGCCCCACGGACACACCATTCCGCAGAGTGGCGCCCTTGAACTGGCTCAAGAGCGCGTCCCTGGTCACCAGCACGTAAGTGCCGGGCTTGTCCACCACCCGGCGGCCCAGGTTGTCATTAGTATAGGTTCCATCGCGCCACATCTGGACCACTTCCTTCAGCAGGCGGGCCTGACCTCCGGCATCCACGTGCATCATCAGGCGCATGGTGAACTCGCTCTTGGTCGGAGTGGGCGCCTGCGCCCCCACATCGCGCTCGATTTTGGTGTAAACCGGCACCTGCACGCCGTCGGTAGTCTGAACCACCAGGACCTGGTTGGTCGTCACGGCCAGGTCTGCATTCGTTGTCACAACCGGGTTGGTGCTCACGATTAGCGTAGGGTCGGTGAGGGGCGTGGCCTGGCCGTTCAACACGGCGTAGAGGTTGGTAACCAGCGAGCCGAAGTGCGGTTCGCTCACGGCATTCACCGTCACGCTCCCGATCCAGAGTCCGGCATAACCGTGGCCAGGAGCCTCCGCTGTGACCGGCAGGGCGTAGCGGGTTCCCTGGCCGTCGGAGATGTCGAGGATCGAGGCATAATTTGTGCCCGGCATGCGGCTCCGGCGGAGGGCGAACGTGAACGTTTTCGGATTGCCGTTGGTCACGGCGAAACTGAAGGGATTCGGCAGATCGGCCCACTCAAATCCGTTGGTGCTGTTGAAGCGCTGGTAGGCCAGCAATCCGGGTACCGAGTCCGCTTGGCTGATGGTGACCGTGCGGAAACCGGCGGACAGGTTGTTAAACTGCAGGCTCAATCGGTCAAGCGTCTGGCCAAAATCCAGCGCCACACCCGAATCAAGCTTTAGTTCCAGTGGACCAGTAAAGCTGGAAGCATCCTGGCAATAGACCCAATAGGCCTCCCCCGCTTTCATCGGGGAGTCCGGATCCGCCACCGCCCAGGCGCCGTTGGCCCCCAGCCGATAGACTCCCCGCAGCCGGTTTTGCCCGGCATCGTAGTGGTTGGCGGACGATTGGAAATAGGCTCGGAATGTGGGTGAGTGGTCCGAATCCACGGGGAAGCCGCGCAGATTCCAGGCGTTGGGGACCCATGAAATCGCTCGGACCTCCGGCTGACCTGCGACCTGCCACATCACCGGACCGTTGGTGAGGTTGATCAGACAAGCCTGGCGCCCCAGGAGTTGTCGCAAGTCGCTGAGAAAGTCCGGTTGCGGCGGAGGATACCATCTCCGCCAATCCGCTTCATTGAAAGTGGCTTCCGCCGGGTCTTGGATGAAATCCACCGAAGAGAGCTTGTCCGCCCGCGCCCAGACGCTGGCTACCGGGAGGCCCTGGAACAAGGTCGCCGGATTGCCGTCCGGCGGCGTCACGTCGAGGTAGATGGCGTTCCAGCCGTTTTGGAGCGTGAAGGTGCGCGTGAGTGTCTGCGCGCAGGCGACAGAGCTGGCCAGCAGCCACATGGTCGTAGCCGCCAGCAGTGGCAGCGTGCGCGCGAACGCGGCCCCAAGGTGGCGCGCGCGGGGTTCATCCTTCCCGGATAAGTCGCGCCCGGCGGCAGCGCAGCGGCGCTTACGCCGCCGGGCCGAGATCGCTTCAGCAGTGGTTTGCATTAGTTCGATGTTCATGGTGCCCTCGTTTCAGGGTTGAAAGTGCCGGGCGTACCCGGCGGTCGGTTTTCGTTGACTGGCTTTCGAATGGACTCCAAGAGCGCGGCGTTGGTCCGGATCTCCAGTCCTTGTCTGAACCGGTTGTAGAGCGCTTGTGCCTGATGTTCTTCCTTTTCACGGGCTACCAGGTACTTGATCCCCTCCTTCACCTCGTCGAGCGGCCTCAATCGGTCGGGCCGCCGTTCGATAAGTTTCACCAGGTAGAACGCCTTCGGCGTCTCGATCACGGGACCACAGTCGCCGGGTTGTTTGAGTTCGTAAATGGCCTCGAGCACTGCCGGCGGCCAGGGGGCATTGGTGTCGCCCGTGGTCAACCAGCCGATATCCCCGCCCCGGTACCTGCTGGACTGGTCCTCGGAGTGGTTCTGCGCCAGCAGCCCGAAGGTGCCATCGGCCGGGGAGCCGGCCTTTGCCTGCGCCAGAACGGCGGCAGCCCGCCGCGCCGTTTCGGCGCGCTTCTCGGCCGACGCGGTGCGGCTGACTTTGAACTCGATGAGCGCCACGCGAACCGTTGCCGGGCTGCCAAAGCGTCGTGGGTTCTGACGGTAGTACTCGGCGATTTCCTGCGCGCCCACTTGCGGTGGCGGCAGTTTGGCTAGCTGGTCCGCCTTGTATTTGTCCACGATCATCCGTTTGAGATTAGCGCTGATCTGCGGGTCCCGGTCGTAACCCGCGGCCAGGGCCGTTTGATACGCCGCCTCAAACCGGATCATCTCTTCCAGCAGCGCGTATTTCTCCTTTGTTTCGGCCTCCCGGCCAGAATTCACGCGGGCGCGGCGTGCGAGCTCGTTTTGGAACGCTTCGACTGTGATAATGCGGCCCTCCACGACCGCCAGAGCATTGGACGGCAAGGCGCCCTCTTTCTCAGACTGTCCGCACCCGGCCAGCCCTAAGGCGGCCGCCAACCCAACTGCCAAAAAAGCCAAAGCCCGCCCGACCGCGGACCCACGCGGCACGTGTCGGGCATACCTGCGCAACCGCAGTAACTCGCCGAAGAAAAATCCAACGCGACTCTCAAGCTCTTCTATTGAGCGACCCATGACGATCCGCAATTCGACCCAGTGTTGTCACACTGGCAGCCCATCGAGTGGCGGCCCGACCACCCGGTTAACCTCCGAGGGCATCCAAGTGTCCTCGGACCCTTCACGCTTCGCTCGCCAAAATGGAAACTGGCGGCTCATTGCTCGAAAACAGCGGCCACCCGGTGGTGGACGTTGCTACCTTGCGTCAGTATTGCGTAAGTGCGGCTGCGAGCGCAAGGAGAATCTGAAAGCAGATTCTAAGCATCGGAACCGGGTGCAGGGCAAACCTGTTGAGGAAGGTTTCAAATTGATCATGCGGCGAAGGCCAATCCCTGACCGGCGCGGTTGTAGTGTTTCCAGAAGTCGTCAAACCAGCCGCTCAGCAGAGCGCAGCGCACGGCCAGCAGGTGAGAAGCTCCTTTGCGACTCCAGAGCATTCCGGATTGCTTGACACGCTGTCCCACCACCATCTTGCAGCCCGCTTCGACCACGCCTGAGCCGATGAAATAGCCGGCTTGGCGAAAGGTCTGATACCGCATCCGGAACCGGTTGCGTTCAAAGTAGGCGATTTGTTTTCTGGCCAGTTTGCGAGGTTGAACTCGGGTGGGCAGGTCGGCTTTAGCTTGGGCGATCACCTGGGCGATTTTATCTTTGAGAAGTGCCTTGCGCCACTGGCGGAAGCGTTTTTTGGCCAACTCTGAACCTTCGCCGCAGAGGAGGGCGCTCAGCAGGTTCAGATGCTCACAGGCGTGATAGTAATCGAGGATACAGACGGCGTTGGGAAAGTTGATGCGGGCCAACTTCCAAACCCAAACAGCTCCGTCCCCCCAAAAAGACCACCACCTTGGCTTTGGCTATCCCCCGCCGAAGGGCTTCGGCGCGCAGGAGGGGACCGAACTGCTCGGCAGAGGTGATGGCCGCCAGGTAAGTCGTCGAGGCATAATCGCGCTGGGGCCGCTGGTCGGGGTGATCGGGTTTGCGACGCCGCCCTGGCGGCGATAGATGCGGTATCTTGGCTTCATGATTTCGTTCATGAACGCAAGGATGCCACGTTCCGAAATCGCCTTTTACTGTGTACTGGACGAGTACGCCTGGGTTCTTCCGGCGTACTGCCTGAGTACTGAATCTAGGCACAAATCCAGGCACAGTTGGCTTTCTCTCTCCTCCTAAGCGACTGGTGCAAAGGCACTTACGAATGGAGGCGAGGGTCGGAATCGAACCGACGCTTCGAAAACTGCCCAAAACAGCCAGGAAGACGAACGTTCGTGATATCCGACGGCTGCCGGCTTGCGTCCGTTCACGTCCGACGGGAATGGGAGGAATTGGGCGGGGGCATGATCATGTCAATTCAGGGGCGTTTCCTTGGGCTCCGCAAGGGCTTGGAGCCTGATAGGCCCCGCTCGATCTGATCAAGTTCTTGGAGAAGATCCGTGGCATGCTGGCGGGCTTTCTGAATTCGAAAGCGAATCGGCGCAGCGAGATCGCTCCGTTGCTCTCGAACCTGCTTGGGCACTGCCTTGGCGAAGATTTCACCCTCACCAGTCTTCAACCAAGATTCGTTAACGGCAAGAGCTTGAATCCATCTCGAAAGCAGGCGTTTGCTGGGCTGGTCATGGCCGTTCTCAACTCCGCTGAGAGTCGTGAGAGCATAGCCCGTGCGCTCCGCCAATTGGGCAAGGGTCACGCCGGCCTGTTCTCGTGCCTGCCTCAACCGCGCTGATATGGACGCCAGAATATTTTCTTGCATAATATGGAATCCAGAGCTACGGTTTCCGTACACATGTACAACCTGGAAGACGAAAAGGAAAGCGGCAAATGCAGAGGTCGCCCGCGGGACTGCGGGACAAAAGGCAATGCTCCTCCCGCGCGCAGCGAAGCCTCGTCCGCAGCCCAACCCCTCGTGGAGGTTGGCCAAAACGACATCGCGATGATGATTCAGCACCATCGTGGGCCCTGGGTCCGTGCCGCGCAGTTGCCCGATTTGTTTTGCAGTTGGGACCTCGCATATCGCTGCACGAGAAGTGGTTGGCTCAGGCCTGTCGTGCAGGGCAAGCGGCGCACGATTTATCGGCTTGCTGACGTCTTGACCTGTATGCGGCGGATTGAGGCCGGGGAACTTCCGCTGCCGCGCCGCAACAAGGCAGCGCAGTAACACGGCGACTGATTCCCGCGTCAAGAACTCACTGAATTATGCCCCTGCGAATCAAACCCAGGAAGGAGCGCCGGTCGAACGGTGTCTACTGGGTCGTCTCGCTGGGGCGAAAGTACACGGGCGGATGCCGCCAGCGTCGCTACTTCGGCAGCCGCAAGGAGGCGAAGGCGTTCGTTGCGCAGTCGGAGGAGGCCCGCCATAGACTGGGCTGCGAGGCGTTCATTCTGCCGATGGGCCTGCGCGCGGAGGCAATGGCGTGCTCGCAGCGATTAAAGCCGTTGAACGCCACGTTGACGCAGGCTGTCGAGTTCTTCATTCGCAACGCGCCGCGGGCCGAATCCGCCAAATCCATCGAGGAACTGAACGGGGAGTTTCTCAAGTCCCGGAAGGCCATGAACTGCCGACCGCGGACCATCGTGCAATACGAGAGTTATCTCAGGGTTATCCGTACGGACTTCGGGAAGGTCGATGTCACCAGCCTCCTTCGGCAGGACATCGAGGACTGGCTGGAGGAGTCCGAATGGTCGCCGCGGACGCGCAAGAACTACCTCGTGACCCTGACCACGATCCTGAGCTTTGCGGTGGGGAAGGGGTATCGCGCGGACAACCCGGCAGCCAGCATCGAGCGGCCCATTCTTGATGACCGGCCCGTTGGCATCCTGGCTGTGGAGCAGGTGAGGAGGTTGCTGCGCGTGGCGAAGGAGTTCGATCCCGAGATGCTCCCGGCGCTGGCGATCGGACTGTTTGCGGGACTTCGACGCTCCGAGTTCTTCGCCCTCGACTGGTCGGAGATCGACCATGAACACCGCACGATTGAAGTGAAGGGGATCAAGGCGAAGACGCGCCAGCGCCGCCTCGTGAGTGTCGCCGCCAACCTGCTCGCGTGGCTGAATCCGCATCGGAAGACGAGCGGTGCCATCAGCCCCGCGCGCAACATTGATGTGTTCTCGGAGCGTTTGCACGAATTGGCGGTCAAGGCGGAGACCAGCCCCTGGCCGCACAACGCGATGCGCCACAGTTTTGGCAGCTACTTCCTTGGCAAAACCAAGGACGAAAACCTCACCGCCTCAGAGATGGGCAATTCGCCCGAAGTGATCATCAAGCACTACCGCGCCCTCGTGCGGGATGCGGACGTCACGCGGTACTGGGGCCTCGCGCCGGGGAATGTCCAAGAGGAAAGCGCCAGCACGCCGACGCTCCCACCAGCAAAAGCTGTGGCGCATCGTCAGCGACCTCCGGCAAAGCCGGTGTGGGTAGCGAAAACTCCATAATCTTTCGAAAACGTTGATTTTTCAATATGGTCGGCCAAAGTTGGCCCCGTCATGCTCGAGGTCATTTTGGCGCTTTTACGCTCCCTGCTTTCCGGCTTCCAATCCCATTCCCGGCTCGCGCTTGAGAATCTGGCGCTCCGACATCAACTCGCCGTGCTCAAACGGCAGGCCCGCAAACCCAAACTCCGCCCCGCCGATCGACTGCTTTGGGTTGGCCTGCTGCGCTTCTGGCCACGGTGACAACAGGCCCTGCTCCTCTTCCAACCCCAAAGCGTCATCGCTTGGCATCGCCTTGGCTTTCGCCTGTTCTGGCGCTGGAAATCCCGGGCCCGCGGGGGAAGACCCTCCGTCGACGGCGACCCAGTTCTCGACCAGATACGTCTTGCCCACTTGGCGCGCGCCCCCCAGCACCAATGGCTTGCGACCCGGGCCACCCCGCCATTCGGACAAGAACTGCTCTGCTCGGCGCTTCATGTTGGGTTGGATTTTAGCAGATTCAGAAGTAAAAGACAATTGGATTTCGTCGCGGATTAACCGTGACGCCGAGGCCTTTCGCGCCGACTTGCGCCAGGCCGTCATCCTTCTCAACTGTTTCGTCCACGGGCGGCTCCTGCCCGAACACCCAGATTGGCCGCAGGGCAATGGCTGAAGAAATGGCCCCGATCTCTGTGAGGAATCTGGGTCGTTTCACATTTTCTTCCTTCGGCTTTCAACGCCATTGTTCTATTCACCGGCAGCGCCTGGTTGGATTTCGAGCGGCCCCCAAACGGTTTTACCATCCAGAAATGCTCGTAAAAGAGGGCCGCGAAGGCGTCGCCCATCCGTGCATGCCGTGAGCTCTCCGCATTTCGCATAGCTCCTCTCGGCGGGCAGGGAAAAGCCCTGGCGGGGTTGATCAGTTCAGGACCTGCACGCTTCCCTTCAGGCGGATATCTTTGGAAGAAGCTCCCACCATGATGTCGAGAGCGCCGGGTTCCACCACCCAATGCATGTCCTGGTTCAACAGCGCCAGCTCTTCCGGAGTCAGGGTGAAGGTTACGGTCTTCACGTCACCCGGCCGAAGCGAGATACGCTCGAAGCCTTTCAACTGCTTTACCGGAGTGGCGACCGACCCGGTCACGTGGTGGATATACAGTTGGACGACCTCATCGCCTTCCCGCTCGCCCGTGTTCTTCACGTCGACGCTGACCTGCAGTTGGCCTTCGGACCTGATCTGTCCGGGCGTAATCCGCAGATCGCTGTAATTGAACTT
Organism: Verrucomicrobiota bacterium; assembly: GCA_049518415.1. GTDB lineage: Bacteria > Verrucomicrobiota > Verrucomicrobiia > Limisphaerales > UBA8199 > CAVQND01. The sequence continues at coordinate 53,669 of JBEKRX010000012.1, read as the reverse complement.
CGTGTAGCTCAGGCCGTATCCGAACTCATAGAGCGGCGTGGCCGGCATGTCGGCGTAGCCACGCCTCATCACGTACGCTTTCGACGGCTTGTAATCGTAGTAAACGGGTAACTGGCCCGAATGGCGGGGAACGCTAATCGCGAGACAGCCGCCGGGATTGTAGTCGCCGAAGAGGATGTCGGCGACTGCTTCGCCGCCGCGTTCACCCGGCAACCAGGCCTCCAGGATCGCCGGGACGTGCTCGGAGGTCCAACGCGTCGACAACGGCCTTCCGTTGATGAGGACCACCACGGTCGGGGTGCCGGTTTCATAGACGGCCTTGACCAGGTCTTCCTGATAGCCGGTCAAGTCCAGGTTGGCGATGTCCGAGCCTTCGCCGTCGGTCCGGGCTTGGCCCTCCCCATGGCCCAATTGACCCATGCGTTCTCCGACGACGACCACGGCAATCTGCGCGTTCTTCGCCGCCCGCGTCGCCGCCGCAAAGCCGTTCTTGTCGCCGCCGATGACGTCGCACCCCTTGGCGTACTCCACTTCCGTCGCCTGCGGGACTTTCCCCTTGATGCCTTCGAGAACGGTCACAACGTGCTGGAGAATCGCCTGGGTCGTGTAGTCGCCCAATTGACTGTGCACCGCATCGGCATTCGGGCCGATGACCGCGAGCGATTTAAGATCCTTTTTCAGGGGAAGCAGATTCTTGTCGTTCTTCAGAAGCACCATGCCTTCTCGCGCGGTGCGCAGAGCCAGGTCCTGATGCTCCTTCGTGTGGATGACCTTGGCCCCCCGCTCCGGATCGACGTAGGGGTGCTCAAAAAGGCCGAGCTTGAATTTCTGCGTCAGCACGCGACGGACCGCCCGGTCGATCAGCGCCATCGAGACCTTGCCCTCCTCCACGTTCTCAATGAGCGGCTTCATGTAGGCGGGCTCATAGGTGATGTTGAGATCCACGCCCGCCTTCAACCCGAGCGCGCCGGCCTCTTTCTGCGTGGCCACGATGTTTTCGTAGGTCAGGGTGCTGAATCCGCCGCCCTCGCTGAGCACCAGCCCCTCGAAACCAAGTTCCTCCCGGAGCATCTTGGTCAGGAGCTTCTCGGATCCGTGAGTAACGACCTCGTCCACCTCCGGATATCCTGCCATGACTCCGAGACCTCCGGCCTTTGTGAGCCCGGCAATCCACGGCGGGAGAAAAATTTCACGAAGCCGCCGTTCGGAGACTTCGACCGCACCGCGCTCGAGGCCGCTAGCCGGCTCGCTCTGGCCCGGGAAGTCGGTGAACACGGTGACGACCTTGTCATCGGCTGCGAGGTTCGTGCCCTGAGCTCCGTGCACAATGGCCTCCGCGATGCGCGACACCAGGTACGGGTCCTCACTGTATCCTTCGGCGTTTCTCCCCATCCGGGGGTCGCGGTTCGGCTCGAGGACCAGGGTGCAAAGCTGATGGATGCCGACCGACCGGGCTTCCGCAGCGGCCGTTGCATAGATCGACTTCACCAGGTCAATATCGAAGCTGCTGCCGATCCCGAGGCCCTCGGGAAAGATCGTGGCTCCGGGGAACATCCCTCCGTGCGTCCCCTCTTCCGTCTGCAACAGAGGAATCTGCAGCCGCGTCTTCTTCAGGGCGATGGACTGCAGCTCGTTGAAGTACTCGGCCTGTTGCCTGGCGCCTTTGTGCAAGGTCTGATCGGCCAGAGTGAAAAACCCGCCGCCGGGCCCGATTTCGTCGGTGTACGTTCCTTCTGCGAAACGCCGGCAAGCTTCCAATTTGGCCGGAATATCCTTGCCGAGTTCTTCGACATACACGCAGGGCATATTGAGCTGCCCCACTTTCTCTTTCAACGTCATGCGTGACATCAGGTCATCGACTCGCGCCCGAATGGGTTGAGTCGGGTCCTGATAAACGGGCGTCTTGCCGCCGGGTTGCGCCAGGGCCGCCGCTGTCAAGACCAGCAGCGGAGCCGAAGTGAGCGCCGCGCTCAGTTTATTGAGCAACATGAAAACCCTCCCAATCCTTCGATTGCGCTCAGTGATTGTTATGAGAGCACCACGTCTCCCGCCACGAAGCCCCGCTCCTCCGGCCGCATTTCCGTCCCAGGGACGCCGGAGGGATTCCGGACGCCGCTGGGGGGCGCAACCCGCCAGGAAGCCTGTGGCCAGCAACGCCACAAAGGGAATACGCTGTCTATTTCGAGTTAGGTTCATAATTGGAGGATCTTAATTAAGTGTTACAGATTTTCCAAGAGCAGGTCGCTGGACCTGTTCAGACTGGCTAGTAATTTTCCTGTGTCCGACATCATAGCCCTGCAGGGCTTGGTAATCATTGGCGGTCGCACTCAATGGTTTTCCAGCACGAAGTCATCGAGATAAAACGCGACGTTGGAGGTCGCCGGGGAGCTGAAGCCGACCCAGCGGGCTTCCTTCCAGGCAGCATCGCAGGCCAGGTCCTTGAACTCCTTGGACGTCCCCTCGGGCAGCTTGATGGTCAGGCTCCAACGGCTGTCGGATTGGCCGAGGTCGGCGCGCATTTCGACGGAGACCCAGGTGTTCGCCGGGATGTCCATGAGCTTCTGGCCGCGGACCAGCACGGCCCCCGGCCGCAACTGGACACTGGGACCGGTATGGTACGGGTTGGCTTGGTCGCGCCACTCGCACACTGCGTCGGCTCCGGGTTCCAGCCGCATCTGGCAGGCCAGGCGCGCAGGTCCCTTGATGTAGTGCGGGTCCAAAAAAAAGTGGGGGTTGTACGCCGCCTTCAGGTCGGGGCGGTCCTGGATTTTAAGGCAGTGCTTGCCGCTGGCGGCGAGCGTGTCGGTGAGGGCGATCAGGTCAGGATGACCTTCGTGGACGAGGACGGCCACTGCAAGCAAAGGGGTGGTTTTCCCACCCTCGAAATCGTCCCGCAACTCGATCGGTTGGGGCGGGGGGACCACATACGGCTTCGGCCAGACAATCGCGGCGGCCAGTGTTTTCCAGACGACCTCTCCCTGGACGCCGGCCTCGGCGGGATCAAAGGGCCGGAACCCGATCTTTTCGGCAGGGGAACCGGGGCGGAGCCGGAAGTCGCGCCGAGCAGGGTCACGGAAGAGCGGGTCGGCGATTAGCGAGCCCTCGTCTCGGCCCTGCGCGCGCCACTGCTCCCAGCTCTGACCTTCGAAATCAAACGGTTTGCCGCCAGCCCGCCAGTATAGGTTGTTCCGGAGCACGACCTTCGCGCCGCTTTTCCAGCCGCCATACCCGAGCAGGCGGCCTTCATCCCAATAGACCAGGTTGTGTTCGAAGGTGAAGGACAGGTGCGGTTCGGCGCGGGTGATGGCGATCTGGCCCTCCTCGCTGAAGGCGAGGATATTGTTTCGGAAAATGTTCTCCTTGCCGTAGTGCTGGTGGACGCAGCCGTCCCGGACATCGTACACCAGGTTGTTTTCGTACAGAATGCCCGTGCTGCCTTCGTCCGGGTAGAGCCCCCAACCGCCATAGCGCGTGGCATAGACGTCGTGAATGACATTGTGGCGCACCGTTGTGCCTTCGGACGGTCCCAGGGTATAGACGCCGCCCATATCGCTCAGGATGCGATAGCCGAGGTGGTGAAGGTGGTTGTATTCGATGCGGTTGCGTTTGGCGACGCTCTCGCCGTAACCCCAGCGCCAGCCCGCCGAGATGGCTGTATAAAAGAAGTCGCCGATGTCGCAGTGCGTGATGGCATTATCGGCGCTTTGCCCGATCCAGACTCCCACAGTATGGGGCGCAATGCGGCCTCCGCTCTGGATGATGCAATTGTCGATGCTGATGCCACCCGTCCGGACCGACTCTGGAACAATGCCAGGTTCGCCGATGCGCACGCCGCCGATGCCCAGGTCGTACATCCGGCTCTTCTCCACGCGGCAATCCCGGCAGGCATGCCGGAACCAGAACGCCGTCGAACCGATGTTTTCGACCGCGCAGTCCCTGAACCGGATGTCCTGCGCGCCATCGATCTGGATAGCCGCGGCGTCCACGTTCATCACCGCCTGCGCTGGGGGCAATCCGGCGGCCGGAATCCGAAACTCAGCGTGCCGAAACTTCAGCCCTTCAAAACGCAGGTGTCCCACCCAGGCCTCGGGCTTTTCGGCGTTGCCCCGGATCGACAGGAATTGCTCGACCACCGGCGCCACGACCTCGGCCCGCTTGAGGTCTTCTTCGGGTCGCGGCCGGTAGTAGAGCCAGCCATCGCGAGCCAGGAACCATTCGCCGGGCGCATCCAAGGCGGCCAGGCAGTTCTCCAGATAGAAGAGGCAGTCACGCTCCATCCGGTTCCACGACTGCATTTTCAGCCCACGCGTCCTCAGCGTACCCTCGGCCGGCGAAGCCGTCTCGAGCCATTCGCGGGTCGTATCCCACTTATGAAAAACGACGATCTGCGCGTCCTGGAGGGCCTCCTGGTCCAGGCCGCGCAACGCGGCCAGGTACTCTGGACGGACGGCGAACGTGTGTTTTGCGCCCCGGCCACCGTCGGCTTCCTCCGTGACGCTGCCCAGGGTTGCAAAATCCCAGTAGTTGGGTGTCCGCGCCCGCACCGCCCGCCGGCCGTTTACCCAGAGCTGCTCGAAGCGCTGACCGGGCGGGCTGCCGGCGCCTGGAACAACCGCCCGCGTCTTCCAGGTCCCCGGGCGTTCCGGAGCGAGCTGCCAGCCCGTGAGGAGCCGCCCACCGCTGATCACTACGGATTCGCCTGGTCGCGCCCGATACTGCACCGGGCGTTGTGCTGACACGCCGGAATCGGCTGGTGTGAACTCCAACGGATGTTCCAGCCGGTAAACGCCACCGCCAAAGGTGACCACGATCGCCTCGTCCGAGTGCGCTTTTCTTTCGGCGCGAACGGCCTCCTGAGCCCGCTCGAACGATGCAAACGGGTCCGCCCGCGTTCCAGGATTCGCATCTTTTCCGCCCGGAGCAACGAAGAATTCAGACGCGGACACCGTGCCGGCGAGGGTAACAGCCGCCACCACAATAACACGGCATTTTCGCAGTAATCGGGCGGAAAGCTGGATGCTCATAAGTTTTGCCGGGCCATTCTGTGAAAGCCGGTTCATAGCGAGAGTTGGAATCGGTTCGGGTTACTGGTTGACCGTGTCAATCAATGCCTGCACGCCGTCCTGATAAACCTTCACGGGATAATCGTCCAGCCTGTATTGCTTAAGCCATTGAGCCAAAGGCCCCACGAGGGCGTTGTCGCCGGCGACGGCCACGCGGGGCGATTCCGTCTCGGCGGCGGTCCTGTTCTTGTCTTGGGCTGGCTTCGGATCGTCAACATGCGGCAACTTCGATGCCGGCGGGTAGCGAAAACCTCGCGAGCCTTCAAAAGCCTTGATTGCTCGGGGTTCCGGACCAACGCTAGGCGCCTCATGGTCGATGTCATTTGGGCGCTTTTGCGGTCCCTGCTCTCAGGCTTCCAATCCCATCCTCGGCTTCTGCTCGAAAACCTGGCTGGGGCAGCGAAATCTCCATACCGGCGCAACAGGATGTCCTCCACGAAATTGCAGGGCGATCGGTGCGACGGAAAGTGGACTTTGGAACCTGGGAGACGACCTGCCGGCGATGGGGCAACCAACTGGTGATCTTCGCGGACGCGATGGGTGGTCAACGTTCTCGAAGGATTATGGAGTTTTCGCTACCCACACAGGTCCGTCAATTTGACCCTCAGGCCAAACGGGTGACCAACGGTGAATATGCTGAACGAGGGGCCATCACCATCTGCGATTATTCCGCCGTCTGCAATCCGGACGACTTCAACATCGCCGACCTCATCACGGGCTTTGGCATTTCTGCGACAGGGAAGGCCACAACTTCCGGGCCATCATTCGTCGGGCCATCAGGAACTGGGAAGCGGAGCGCTGAGGAGAGGGGGTGACTGAAAATGGGGAGCCTAGGCGTGCTCCGGAAGTCGCAGCCTCGGCCCTTGACTTTTCAGGGCGGAATCTTAAGCTTGCCTCATGCGCTTGTGGAAGTTTTGCCGTGTTGTTGGCCCTTTTGAAATAAGGGCAGGAGTTCCACTAGATCGCGATTCTGCGGTTCAATATACGAACCGCTGATCGAATAATCACAGTTCGGCCGCCCGCCACGCCACAGTTGATCAACCATGATTACACAATGAAAACCAAGTGTTCTGCAATGTTCGTTGGGTTAGCAGTGTCGTCTGTTCTGAGCCTCCTCCTCGCGCCCTCCGCGACCGCGCAATGTGTCCCGCCGCCATCGGGCATGGTTGGATGGTGGCCTGGAGATGGCGACGCTCATGACTATGTTGATGGACAGAATGGCACGCTCATAAACGGCGCGACCTTCGCACCGGGCATGGTCGGGCAGGCGTTCAGTCTCAACGGCACCAGTGCTTTTGTCGAGATCTCGAACAGCCCTAGTCTGAACCTTACCGGAAGCCTGTCCGTCGCGTTCTGGGCCAAACCGAGTTCAATATCCGGACTTAGCGCGATCGTGGACATGGCCCAAGAGGGGACTTTGAACGAGAACTACTGTGTTGCGAACGCGAATGGAACCCTCGACCTGCAATACTATAATGGCGGCTGGCAGCAAGTGAGCGCCCCGGGTTTCTTTGGCGCTGGCGTGTGGGTGCATGGAGTTGTCACTTACGAGGCGGGCAACGTCTTCATCTATCGGAACGGAACCCAATTTGCACAAGCGGCAGGGCGGCCGCCCCTACTGACCAACTCCTCCAATGTTCTGAAAATCGGCCGTTACCAGGTCGGCACCACCGGGTATTTTCAGGGTCTAATTGACGAAGTGGCCATCTACAACCGCGCGTTGACTCCCACGGAGGTGGCCTCGAACTACGCCGCCGGCAGCGCGGGCATGTGCAAACCTCAAATACTGGATCCCCCAAGTGACCAAATTGTTACTTGCGGCTCGAACGTCACATTTTCAGTCGTGGCCACTAACACGAGCCTGTACCAATGGCAGTTTAACGGAACCAACATTGCCGGCGCCACCAACGCCTGGCTCACACTGACCAACGCCCACTCCCAGGACGCTGGCATTTACACGGTCGTGGTCGGCAACCCCAGCGGGTTCCATCTGACCGCCTCCGCATGGCTGGCATTCAGCTTCCTGGACTTGCACATGTATGCAGGCGTGAGCATCAAAGGCCGGGTGGGTGGCACTTACCGCATCGAATACACCGAAAGCCTGGCGACGCCGGTGCAGTGGATCGCGCTCACGAACATCGTGAGCCTTCCGGTCACGCCCTACGTATTCATTGACTTTGACTCGGTGGGACAGCCACAACGGTTCTATCGTGTTGTCTCCCAAGATTGTCCATGATAACCGTAGAAACTGCGCCGAACAAGCTCAGTGCAGCCAACAGCCGCCGGGGAAAGCCATTATCACCCAAACTCCTTGGCAGCGGGGCCGGGGTGAGGGGAAACCAGACGGCCGAAGTTCTCCCTGTGTGCAAGAACTGATCCGCCCCGTTCACGGCCCGATCTGCCGAATGCGGTAGAAGCGGCGCGGAGCTGCGACGGTCAGGGGCGGCGCATTCGACAGGCCGCCAGTGTCCCGCCAACTGGCGATGTCGAACTCAAACGGTTCGTAGCCGTTGAGATAGGTGCCGATGGACGTGCCGTTGAGCCAGACCTGGGAGTTGAACTTGGCCCCGCCCAACCGGAGTTCGGCGCTCCGATGGATGGCCCCCGGGGCGCTGCATCCAAGCTTGAACCGGGCTCTGCCCGGCTCTATACCCGTGGGTCATGCAGATTGAGAAATGTCTTTCGGGCCGCCTGGCCTTAGCTTTTTCCCTCGCCGCTCTCCTGGCCGCCGGCGCAGCCACCGCGGAGGTGTGCAACCTCAAGATCGTCACGGACGCTTCTCCCGATTACTCGGATTTGCCCTCCTTTCTCCACAGCGCGACGGCCAAGTGGGCGAGTCCCGAGGAGAAATGCTGGGCGTTGTTCTACTGGAACCACCTCGCGCGCCGCCAAACGGCACCGATGATTCTGCACGGGCTCGAGTTGACCGATCCCATCCGGCAATGCAATGACTACGGCTACACCATGTGCAGCACCATCTCCGGGGTGAATTGCGCCCTTTGGCACAACCTGGGGTTGCCGGTCCGGTTCTGGGACATTTCGCTTCACACGGTGCCCGAGGTCTTTTATGGGGGACGTTGGCACATGTACGATAACTCGATGAGCGCGCTCTATACCCTGTGCGATGGCGTGACGATTGCCGGAGTCGAGGATATCGGCCGGGATGGCGCTTGCGCGGCTTCCGGGGGCGAATCGGAGCGCGGACACGTTGCCCAATACCATTGCCTCTATGCCACCGGCCCCAAGGGCTTTCTCACCGGCGCCGACACGCAACGCTCGCTCGACGAGGAGTCGCGCTGCTTCAATCCCAACGCCCTGAAATACCGCAATTACTATTTCAACTGGGACTACGGCCATCGTTATATCCTCGACCTGAAGGAGAACGAGTCCTACACCCGGTACTACCATCGCCTGGGGAAAACTCCCGCCTATTACGTGCCCAATGAAGGCAAGGACCCGGATGATCGCTACGGCCTCCGCGGCAACGGGACCTGGCGCTTCAAGCCGAGCCTGGCCGCCGCGGATTACATGAGGCAAATCCACAGCGCCACCAACATCACCGCGGGGCCGGACGGCCTCCATCCCGCCGCGGCCGGCCAAACCGCCGAAGTCGTCTTCAAGGTGCAGGCGGCCAACGTCATCTCGAGTCAAATCATCCGCGCCTCGTTCACGCGCGCCAGCCGGGAGGATGCCGCGAGCATCGCTGTGAGCACGGATAACGGCCTGCATTGGACCGAGGTCTGGCAGGACGGCGCCACAGGCGAGACGGTCGCCGGGGTCAATCTGGTGAACGAAGTCAACGGGGCCTACGAGGCGCTGATCCGGATGAGCCTGCAGGCGAAGCAATCCCCGGCGGATGCCTGCCTGCGCGACCTGGAGATTCAAACCACCACCATGCTCAACGCCAAGACACAGCCAAAGCTGAACCTGGGAGGAAATACCGTCTATGTCGGCGCCGGGGACCCAACCGAATCGATTGTCCTGTGGCCCGAGTTGCAAGGGGCTAAATACAAAGAACAGGTTGTGGAGGAGAAGAACATGGCTTCGACGCCGAAACATATCGGCTACCAGGGGACCGTCTATCCGGCGGCCGCCGGGGAGGATGCCTGGCTGGTCTATCGCCTGGACGCCCCGGCGGATATCACCCGGGTCAATTACGGCGGCCGATTCTACAACCGCGCCCCCAAGAGCCACGTGGACCTCCTCTACTCCCTGGATGCCGGCCGGACCTGGACGAAGTCCTGGTCGCTCCGGCGCACCTCGCCGCCCTGGGATGTCATCCATTACGAAACGATCGAGGTCCCCGGGGGACACCGCTCGGTCTGGCTGAAATACTTGATGAACACCACCGAAGCGGCGCCCTCCGGGTGCAGCATCTATGCCGTGCGGATGGAGGCTAATTACCTCCCCGCCGACGCCACATTCAAGCCGCTCGAGGTGACGTTCAACTGGTCGGAGCGGCAAAAGGACCGCACCCTGGTCGAGCGCAGCCACACACAAACCGTCCCCCGCCTGCCGTTCAAGTACACGATCAACGTGGGCGGAGAGGATCGCCCGGTTGTCAACTGGCTGCGAGTCAACCTGCCAGGCGCGGTGTCCGGCGCCAAGGAGGGTTATTCTGACGGCCGGGACGTTGGCGGGGCAAAATTCACACCACAATGGCTGACCTGCGGGAAGAACATCGCCATTGGCAAGCCGTACACCCTCTCTGCTCCATCGGGCGACAATTGGGGCGCGGGCGACCCGGACGGCAAGAAATTGACCCGTGGCGCAGGCGGCCCTTCCTACGCCGGCGGTTCTTCCTACCGATCGGGCGCGCTGTGGAACCAAAATGTCAACCCGGTCATCACCCTGGATTTGGGGACGCCGACGGCCTGCGCCAGTTTCGGCATGAATCTCCACGGCTATCCCTGGTGGGACTCCCTCAAAGGCGAGGTCCAGGACCAGGTGGAGGTTCTGACTTCCCCCAATGGCCAGGAGTATCGCTCCCAGGGGTTTCTCAAACTCAACCTCTTCTGGAAAGACCTCCCGGCAAACTATATGTGGACGGACGAGGAAACCCTGACCTCCGGGACCTTCCGCCTCATCCCGGACCAACCTGTGACGACGCGCTACGTTCAATACCGCATCCGCAACCAGCGCTTCTTCGATTGCGCCGGATTGGAGGTGCTGGACACTATCCAAAGCGCGCCCTTCGACCTGCGCATCGCGCTGCCGGACCAGGCCGGGCCGGCCGTCAGCCTGGCCCCGGCCGATGACGGCTCGGAGCGGCCCGGGAGTTAGGACGGCAAGCATCCGCCCTCGACCGGCGGCGGGGCCCGTGCCGCCGCGATTCCGCAGCCCGTATCCGATCTCGGCACTTCTCGTCGATCACCTCGGTTTCATCCTCCCCATCAACTCCGTGTAGATCGCATCATCCACGGGAAACCGGAGCTTGCGGAACCAGGGGCGCAGGTCCTCGTTGAAGCCGTAGGCAAGAGCCGCCGTCATCAGCGTCGCCCGGAAGCCTTCGCTGCCGCGGTCCAGAAAGCGCTCGTGATCGCGTCGGTCGAAGGTCTGGAGCAGCGCCAGCATCCGCTTGAGCGGTTTCCGGTAGGCGCCTTTCGCTTCAGCTTTCTTTACGAATACATAAGCCACGGTCATGAAGGTGCCGAACGTGGGATCGCTCTTTCCGGACTGGATGGTGCAGTAAGGGCAGCCGGCGGCGATGTAATCGTGGTAGGCGCGGCTGGTGATGGCGAAGGCAACGACTGCGCCGTGCCGGAGCTCGGCGCAGGCGTCGGCGGAAAGTCCATACCGCCCCGGTGTATTCAGAAGCTCCCAGGCCGTTGCGTGCTGCATGATCTGCGCGAGCGTCTCCGAGACGATCGTGTTCATGGGACCGTCGGTCTTTCCGCCGAATCGGTACTTCGCGGGTGAGTTAAGCGTCAGGTTGTGTCCCAGCTCGTGGAACAGGCTGCTCACGCCGGAGAGGTTCGCGAGGTAAGACGGATCCGCGCCCATGGCCATCGGTCTTGTGAACCAGAGGGAGAAGGCGCCTCCCGCATCCGCCGCTTTCAGAACCACCTGCCCGGCGCCGGCAGCCGGATCGATATCCCGGTTGCAGAAGTCCGTCTCCAGCATACAGCCGACGTCCAGGATATATTCGAGGAGCGGGCGCGGCACCCCAAGCTCGGAATCCTGGAAACCGGTTAGGTGGCCGGGCGGCGAGTAACCCGGCAGGGTCGCCCACAGCTCCACCGGCGCCGAAGCGACGCGCACGCGCGCGGGTATGGCCGTGTCTCGCCGGAACGACAGCTCCAGCGGCATGAACCGAACGGTTTCGGTCTCCTGCGCCTCGCCGTCTTGATAATGTGCGATGACCGTGACGGTGTAATTGCGCCGCGTTTCTGCATACCGGTGCCTGGCGGGGAAGAAGGATTCCGAGCGCGAGCCGTCACCCCAGCCGAAGGTGAAGGGTATGCTTGGCCGCCTGGAATCGCCGCCGTCGACAGTCGCCTCCGCGCCGCTGATTTGCGGAACGGCAACCTGAAGGCTGGGCGTCTTATCCAGGTAGGGCTTGAAGCTAAAGGGGATCCGGGAAGAGGCCCGCGTCGTGTTCGGGATGCTGGCAATCAACGCCGCAACGATCAGCGCCACCCCTCGAACATGGTTTTGCTTGCGGAAAAAGAGTGCTGGGCGGGGATCGCTGTTCCAGGCTTTCATTTTCGGCGGCTCCGCTTATCTAATTTCACCGGCTGTGCCTCGACATGATTCGGTACTTGCTGATGCCGATCATGCTCACTTTTCCCGTTTGTCTTTTGGCTTGGATGGCTTGGCTGAATTGTTCGTGAAACCTCCGTCCACACGTGGAACAGCGTTCGAAACGTGCGTCTTGGTCCCCAGGTGCAGTTCTTGCGCGATCCACCCCAGAGTTCTCTCGACAGTATTTCGTTTCCAGAACGGCCGAAGGGGCTCGACGAACAGCAGCAGAGGACGGTGGAAACCCGAGCTGTGGCTCACTGCGACCTTCATCTCGAAACGCGCCTGTTCTTGTTGGGTGTTGGTTGGTCGTCGTCCTGCGCCACGCGCCGTTGCTCGTGAAGGCAATTTGGCCGGTGGGCCGGGACTAACCGATCTCTGCCGGGGTGAAAGCGGAAGACTCCAGCTTGCCAACAGACGCTGCATCTGGTTCAACGACGGAGACAAATGACACCTGCTGGCGCCCATTTAAAACATAGACGGCAAACGTCGTCAACGGTATTAATGTTCCATTGGCAAATGAAGACATTGTCGAGCATAATCGTTATGGCGATCACGGGTTGTGGTTCTGTCCTCGCCGCGGGGACGGTTGATGTTAGCGGCAAGTGGCAGGCGGAATTCGATACGCAGGTCGGCCGCCAGAAGTACATCTATGAGTTCAAGGTTGACGGGGAGAAGCTCACCGGCAAGGCGACCGCCCGCATCGGCGGCGAGGCGGAGCGGCCGCCCGTCGAGATCCGGGACGGGCGGGTGAGCGGTGACGAACTTGGTTTCGTGGAAGTGATGGATTTTCAAGGAAACTCCCTTCGCATCGAATACCGGGGGAAGATCGCCAAGGACGAAATCAAGTTCACGCGCAAGGTGGGCGATTTCGCCACGGAAGAATTTACCGGCAAACGCGTCCCCGCCGCGGCAGCTTCGACGGCGCCGGCGGCCGGGGAGTCGCCGACGAAAGCGCCGGCTGCGCCGGCGGGTTTCGACGCGCGGCGCGAAGGCGTCGCGCCGGGCAAGGTCGAGCCGGTGGAATACGACTCGAAGAGCGTCGGGCTGAGACGCCGGATGCTGGTCTATACTCCGCCCGGCTACTCGAAGGACAAGAAATATCCTGCGCTCTACTTGCTGCACGGCATCGGCGACGACGAGACCGGCTGGCAGGAGAAGGGCGCGGCCGGCGTTATCCTGGACAATCTGTTCGCCGACCAGAAGCTGGTGCCGATGGTGGTGGTGATGCCCAACGGTCGCGCCGCGGCGGGTCTTACGATCACGAGCCCTTGGGACCGGCAGGCCCCGGCGTTCGAAGCTTTCGAGCAGGATTTGCTGGGTGACCTCATCCCCTATATCGAAGCCCATTACTCGGTGAAGGCGGACCGGGAACACCGCGCGCTCGCGGGTCTGTCGATGGGCGGCGGACAATCGCTGAACATCGGCCTCAAACACCTGGACACCTTTGCCTGGGTCGGCGGGTTCTCCTCGGCTCCGAACACCAAGCCGGCGGCGGAACTCGTCCCTGACCCGAGCGAGGCCTCGGCCAGGTTGAAGCTGCTCTGGCTCTCCTGCGGCGACCAGGACGGGCTGATGAACATCAGCCAATCCTTCCACGACGCCCTCGGCCGGAAGCAAGTGCGCCACCATTGGCAAGTCGATTCCGGCGGGCACACTTGGCCGGTATGGAAAAACGACCTGTACTTTCTTGCCCAACGATTGTTTCGCTGATCCCGGGCGGCTGGGGCCGATGCCGGCCTGACCGCGCCGGGCGGCTGCCCCCACGCCCCCGTTGCCACCACGGGGGGCCAGGCGATGTGCTGGACCGCTTTTTGCAGCGGGCGGATGGAATCGGGCGCGGGGAGCTTCGCCGCGTTGAGGATATGGAGTTCGGCCAGCTCGGGCCGGGCGTCCAGACGCGCCAAAAGCGGCTGGTAGCGCCGGTAATAATCGAACTGGGTCAGAGCGCCGGCAGGTGGCCGGCTTACGCTGACCGGCATTTTTAACCGCACCCCGGGACCTCGCCCGACAAACCAGTTGCGGGCCGGGGCGGGTTGCGGCATTCTCGCCCCTATGAACACCATCACCCGTCGTCATTTCCTGCAGGGCGCCGCGACCGGCGCCTTGGCTCTCACCCAGTTCCCCGCCGCACTCGAGGGGGCCGACCCCGACGCCAAACTCAGGCTTGGCCTGATCGGGTGCGGTTGGTACGGCATGGTTGATGCCAAAGCCGCCCTCAAGCTGGGCGGCGTCGAGCTCGTCGGCCTTTGCGACGTTGATAGCGAGCACCTGGACCAGAGCGCGGCGGAGGTCGAGAAGCTCCAGGGCAAGCGCCCGCGGACTTTCAAGCTCTACCAGGACCTCTTGCAGGCGCCCGGCCTCGAGGCCGTCATTATCGCCACGCCGCCGCATTGGCACGCCCTCCAGCTCATCGCCGCGCTCCAACGCGGCCTGGATGTCTATTGCGAAAAGCCTCTCAGTTACGACGTGCGCGAGGGGCGCGCGATGGTGGATGCCGTCAAGCAGAGCGGTCGCGTCGTCCAGATCGGCTTCCAGCGCCGGCAATCCCCCGCCATCCAGGCCGTCCGCCAGCACCTCCAGGCCGGCAACGCCGGCCGCATCGTCTGCGCCGAGGCCAACATCCACTACACCGCCGGCACCAAGGATGCCACCCCGCAGCCCCCGCCCCCCTCCCTCGACTGGGACCTCTGGTGCGGTCCGGCCCCCAAGATCCCCTACAGCCCGCAAGTCGGCCACGTTAACTGGCGGCTCGAGAAAACCATCGGCCAGGGCCACCTGGTCGATTGGGGCATCCACCTCATCGATGCCGCCCGGGTGATCCTCGGTGAGACCATGCCCGTGACCGTCGCCGCCGCCGGCGGCCTCTACGGGCTCAAGGACAAGATTACCACCCCGGACGTGCTGGCGGCCCACTTCGAGTTTGCTGCCTGCCCCCTCACCTGGCGGCACCGCATCTGGGGCGCCGAGGAATACACCCCGGAAGTCTCCAATGGCATTTTCTTCTTTGGCGACAAGCAGACCATTTTCGTCACCGACGACCGTTGGGAGACCATCCCTCGGGGCAAGGGCAAGGAACGCCAGGTCCATAAGGCCGAGGCCGATGCCGGCGCATTGCACATGGCCGATTTCCTCAAAGCGGTGCGCACCCGCCAGCAGCCCGGTTGTCTGGCCGAAGATGCCTATGCCTCGACTGCGGCGGTCAAGCTCGCCATGATCGCCTACGACACCGGCTCGAAGCTCACCTGGGATGCCCGCCAGGAACAGATTGTCGGCAACCCCGCCGCGGCCGCCTTGCTCAAGCGCGACTACCGTCCGCCCTGGAAACATCCCTATCGGGGATGAGCCTGGGGGCGCTGGCACCGGGCGCCGGCAGCCGCCCCCACATCGTCAGGGCCTGGTAAGCCGTCGGATAGACCAGCGTTGCGCCCGCGGCCTGCGGCTCGCTCCAACTGGGGAGAAATCGGCCAAGTGGGAAGACTCCAAAAGCGAACACGTGCCAACTGGCGGAGGCCGAGCTATCCTTGATTGACTGGTATAAGCAATCAATTGTATGGTTTAGCCAATCGTTATGACCGATTTGGTGGACATCGTTTCCTCGCGCGTCAAAGCCGAACTCCTCCGGCTGCTCTTCGGCTTGGGCCGACCGGAACTGCACCTGCGCGAACTCGTCCGGCAATCCGGGCTCTCTCTGGGCACCGTCCAGCAGGAATTGAGGCGGCTGACCCGGATCGGATTGGTGACGGCCCGCAAGGACGGGAACCGGGTTTATTATCAGGCCAACCAGGAGCATCCGCTCTGTGACGACCTGCGCAACGTGGTGCTCAAGACCAACGGCTTGGTCAATGTTCTGCGCCAGGCGCTGGCAGCTAAAGATATCGAGTTGGCTTTCGTATTTGGCTCAATTGCCAGGGGCCACGCCGGCCCGGAAAGCGATGTGGACCTAATGGTCATCACCCATCTGGGCCTCCGCCGAATCGCCCACCTGCTTTCAGGCATCGGCGAAAAGCTGGGCCGGGAAATCAACCCGCACGTCATGGCGCGGGAGGAATTCAGCAGGCGGAAACGGAGCGGCGACCATTTCGTGTCGTCCGTCCTGGCCACCCCAAAATTGTTTGCCAAAGGCTCCGAACATGAGCTTGCAGCAATGGGCCAGTAACGGTTGGCTGCGTGCCCACGAAACCAGCCCCCAGGAGATTGGGGAACTCTTGGCGATGGTGGATCGCGATTTGGCCGACGCCCAGGGTGACATCTCGAACGACTGGAGATTCGCAATCGCCTATAACGCCTCGCTGAGGCTCTGCACCGTCCTCTTGTACGCGTCAGGTTACCGGCCCGAGAAAACTCTCCAGCACTATCGAACGATCACAGCCTTGCCGCTGATCCTCGGCGACCACCGCAAGCCGGATGTTGATTACCTCGACGCCTGCCGAATAAAGCGGAACACGGTTGAATATGATCGCGTGGGCGGCGCCACTGGCGATGATGTCACCGAGTTGGTCGAGTTCACGAAAGAGTTGCGGAAGGGGGTTCTGGAATGGCTGCGCCATAACCACTCTACGCTCCTCCCCAGCGGGCAGAAGTAACGATGTGGCGGCCATTAACCTGTAAAATCGGCCTCCTCCAAAGAATCCAGACCTCCTGACATAGCCTCAATGATAGTTCCCCGCTATCCGCTTCCTATCCATCCCGGACGGTGAGACTGAAAGGCCACCCTATGCAACCGAAACACGGCGCCGGACTCATCGCCTCGGCGGCAATTTTTGTGGTGCTCCTCGTCACGTATGCGCATTTCGCGCGACGAGGGCACCATAGGGCGGCCGTGATCCGCGACGCCGGTGTGCTAACTCAGTTGAGGGCTGATTGGACACGTTACGGACGACCCACGGGGTCGGCGTTGGCTTCCCTACTCTCTGAGTATGGGCGGAACAGGCCTTTCGTATTTACGAATGTTGTGCAAGTGGGCGGGACGAATTATGGCTGTATGTTTGCGATCAGTGATGAGCGTTTTGCAGAGCCGGGAATGGTCGCGATCACGACACAGGGTCTTGTATTGTGGACGGGTTCGACGGCCAACTACATCGTGAGAGGAACCAGGCAATAGAGTTGGTGCGTTGAGTGGTACGGTTTTGTAGCTTGGTGAGGGGTCGGAGTATCAGATTTAATGCAAGAAGAATGCTTCAGATTTTTTCCGGGCAGAGCGGGAGCGCTGGTGTGGGGCACACGGCTTTACGATTTTTGGCGGGGCAACTTGGGCGCCTGGATTGAGGGAGAGGAACAGGGCGCTTTGGGCCCGTGGTGGCAGGAGAGCCAGGTCCCGACTCCGGACCGGTTGCGGACATCACGCTGAGGGCCTGCACTACTGGTTGTTCGTGACCCCTGGTGTGATCGGCCATCCGCAAGGCCGCACCACCATCAAGCAGGCGGTGCCCGCACGCGAAAGAGACCGCGGCCGGGGTCTGGTTCGGCGCCCGCAACACGGTTTGGCGGCAAGGCGATCGCCCGGAGCGCCAAGAGCGCCCGCCATCATGATCTTGGTCACGCGACCTTGGGCACCACGAAGGGCGCGCGGTAGTGGCGCTGAGAAAGCTCATTGGCTTGGTCCGCGAAGTCGTTAACAAACCGCTCGCGCTTGGGGTCGTAAGTCACCCAGGGGCCAAGAACGGCCGGCGTAGCGCTCAGGTCAACGCCATTTTCCCGCAGATACTCGCGGCAACGCTCAAAAGCATCCAATAGCTCCCGGTTCGCCTGGACTTTTTCCCGGATGGCCTCGGGCGCTGACTGTTTGCCGAGCCGGTAGGAAATGTTAGCTACATGGCAGCAGGCAGCAGAGAGGTGTCCCTGCAAGGCCTCGGCGGCCAGGTCGCCGGCTTTCCGGCTGCGAACCGCGGCCACGAAGTTGGCCAGGTGGGAGGCTTCCAGTCGCCCGGCGCTGCCGTCGTCTGGAATGTCCTTGATCTTCTTGCCCTGGTTATCGAAGACCGCTCCGCCGGAAGCGTCGCCCGCGAAGTAACCGCCTTCGCAGTCAATCACCAGGCCGCTGTTTCGGTTCCGGAACTTGCCCATGGCGTCTGCACTTTTGCCCACGCGCACGTTGCGGACTTCACAGATGAGCGGGGCGGGTTGATAATCCAAGAGCGCAATGTGGGTGTTGGCCGTCTCGCCGCAATCGTTGAAAGCAAACCGGCCACCGATGCTCATGGCCCGCGGCGGCGGCCCGTTCTGTCCCAAAGCCCACCGGCAAAGATCCATGACATGGACTCCATTGTTGCCGATCTCGCCGTTGCCGGTGGCCCAGAACCAATGCCATTCGTAGTGCAGTTGCTTGCGCATGAGCGGCCCCTTGAGCGCGGGACCGCACCAGAGGTCGTAGTCCACCGTGGCGGGCAAGGGCGTTGGCGTGCTGACCTTGCCGATGCCGTCACGCGCCCGATAGACCAGCGCATGGGCAAAGCGGACGGGACCAAGCTCGCCCCCGCGCAGGGAGTCAAAAGCCTGGCGCAGGAGTGAACTCGAACGATTTTGCGTGCCCACCTGGACCATGCGGCCATATTTCCGGGCCGCGGCGACCATTTGACGGCCTTCCCAAATGTTGTACGAAAACGGCTTTTCGACATAAACATCCTTGCCGGCCTGACAGGCCCAGACTGTCGCCAGTGCATGCCAGTGATTGGGCGTGGCGATGACCACCGCGTCGATGGTTTTGTCGTCCAGAACTCGGCGGAGGTCAAGGTGAGCGGCGACCGCTTCGCCCCGATCCTTGAATGGCTGGACTTCGCGCTCCAGGAACGCCTGGTCCACATCGCACAAAGCGACGATCCGGACGCTCGGCACCTCGCGCAAGCGGGGGATGAGCTGATGCCCTCGCCCGCCCACACCCCCGACGGCTGTGGTTGCGCCGAGCCCCACCACCGCCACCCGGACCGCATCATTGGGTCCGATAGCTTTGGACGGGCGTTCGCCGCCGATTACCATTCTCGGCAACCCAAGCGCCAGCCCGGCCGTCATCGAACTTTTCAAGAAGTTTCTACGCGTTGTTTGCTTCATATTTTTGCCTGCGTTGGTTGGTTAACAGCGTGAATACGCTCTCGGACTTGTCCGGGAGCGAGAGAGTTGGGGGATCAATGCCCAGGGCCTGGCACTGGACGCGGAGGGCGTGGTTGAGGCGTGCTGATGGCTTCCCCGAGGTCCCCAGCAGCCCATCCCGAAAGCTGTGGAGGGCGATGCCCCTTGAGGCCGGCTCCACGTAGAAATTGTTCCCTCCCTTGTCGCCGCTCCAAGCCTTTACCCGAGACCAGGGCAAAGGCAGCAGGATGACCGCAAACAGATGCAGCACGTTTCTCATATCGTCGCCTTCACATTACGCCACTGATCTTGGGAAAAGGCCAGCGGTTTGTGCACGGCGCTGCTTGGCAAGCGCCCCCCACGCGAAAGAGACCGGTGGCGCAGGGAATGCCGCAACCTGGCGGGACACTGCGTTGGCTACATTGGCTGGATTGGCCACATTGGCCATTTTGTCCAAAAAACTGGCCGGGCCGCGGACGTGCGGGTCCCGGCCAGCGCAACGCTCAACGTCGGCGCGGCTGCACACTGGCAGAGGATCTGGTATTCCTCTGTCCCGGTTCCTTTCTCGCGATTGGGGTCCACGCCAACGCGCCGGCGCGCAGTCGAACCGCCCGGCTGGCGGGTTGCGCTTGCGCGTGGGGACGCGTCCGGATTACGCTCCGCCTCGCCGTGAACCGCAAAATCCCCACCCGCACCGCACTCGCCTCCCTCACCCTGATGCTGGTTGCAGTCTGCCCTTCTTTGGCGCGGCAGGATGCGGCCCCCCAACGAATGGACGTGCCGGAGGATTTCCCCCGCTTCATCGTAGCCGGGCACGAGCGGCAGATGCAATCCCTGCGCGAGCTGTACTGGCTGCACTACCAGCCCGCCGGGCCGTTGATCCCGCTATGGGATGAGTGGATGCCCATGTCCACCCTCTGGCCGGCGCGCGGCTCCGGGGCCGAGTTGGGGAAAATGCGCGGGCGGTGGGCCACGGCGCTGGCGGGCCGCGTCATCAACGCCGAGGGCTACGTCAACACTCATCAGCACGATGGCCTGGCCCACGCGGAGGGGTGGCCTTTCCCGCTGTGGACGCAGGCCGGCGGCGTCGGGTGGCACTTTCGCGGGACGGGCGTCGCGGGCTACGACGCGCCCCGCGCCACGCCTGAGCGGTGGGTGGTCACCGGCGCCAAGCCGGGCGAGGTCAACGACAAAGGCTGGGTCATCGAGTTGACGGAGTCTAAAGCCCTGGCGCAAAGCCCGGCCTTCGAGATGCCCGCGCGCAACGGCCCCTGGCTGCGATTGAACTGGTGGGCCGAGGGTCTCGAACGGGCGAACTGCTATGTCGAATGGACCACCCGGGAGAAACGTGAGTTCGGCCCGGAGCGAAGATTTTACTTCTCCCCCGCCACGCGCGAAGGCCAGGGGCGCAGTTCTCTGCCCATGGGCGGCAACGGCGGGAGGCTCGACTTGGAGCGCGTCGAGACGCGCACGATGATCCCCGTCTTCCGCCTGCCCGGGTGGACGGGCACGATCACCGGCCTGCGTATTGGCTTCGACAACCCGGGTCCGGCCAAGGTCGTGATCAAGTCGTTCCACACCGCCTGCGACACGCGTCATTCGATCAACAACCCGAACTTCATTCGCGGCCTCCATGACTATTTCGCGTGGTCGCGGGACCTGACTTTCCTCCGCGGCCAAATCGCCCGCGGGCGCGCCGCGATGCGATTCACGATGCGCGAGTTCGACACCCGCAAGCGCAAGTGCATTTACACGACCTGGCCCGGCCACGAGGGACGCAGCGGGGTCCGCCGCACGGCGGGCGGACAGAAAGAAATTGTCACCGGCCAAGGCATCGGCGGTAACTACTGGGACCTGCTCCCGTTCGGCGGCGAAGATGCCTTGGCGACCATTTACTATTACGACGCCCTGCTGGACCTGGCCGAGCTGGAGGAGCGCATCGCCGCTCACCCCGAATGGGGCGTCGCCACCGGCGCCGATGCGTTCGACCCGGCCGACCTACGCCAGCACGCGCAGGCGGTGAAGGACTACGGCACCAAACGGTTCTGGAACCCGCAGACCGGACGATTCGGCACGGTGGACCTCGATGGCCTCCTGCACGACTACGGCTGGACGTTCCTCAACAACGAGGCGGTCTATTACGACTTCGCCACCCCCGACCAGGCCCGAAGCATCCGCGATTGGATCAGCGGCCGCCGGGTTGTCCAAGGGGACACTTCCACCGGCGCGGACATCTATCACTGGCGCTTCGGCCCGCGGGCGACGACCCGGCGCAATCTGGATTACTACTTCTGGGCCTGGTCAAACCCCGAGAGCGTCCCGTGGGGTTACCAGGTGCAGGACGGCGGCGCGGTGTTGGGCTTTTCCTACCATGACCTGATGTGCCGCCTCAAAGTGGACGGACCCGACGACACCTGGAGGCGCCTGCAGGAAATCCTCGTCTGGTTCGACGAGACGCAGGCCGAAGGCGGCTACCGCGCCTACTATGGCAAAGACCCGGCGCGCGGCACGATGCAGGGCGGGAACGTTCCGGGCGGGCTGGGGCTGGACCGCGAATTCTTCGAGAGCATCCTCGTCCCGCAAGTGATGCTCTACGGGTTCTTCGGCTTCGAGCCCACGCCGTCCGGATTCAAGATCCACCCACGGCTCCCCAAGGATTGGCCGGAGGCGATGATCACGCGCGTGCATCTGCACGACGTGGTGCTGGACCTGGCAGCCAGGGCGGACGGGAAGATCGTCATCCGCGCCGATCGCCCGTCCGATTTGCCGGTGATCATCGAGCTGCCCAAGGGAAATTGGCAGACGAAAGCACCCGGCGCGCAGGCCGACGGCAACCGCATCATCCTGCCGCTGCCGGCGGACGCCATCGAAATCTCACCGGCGCGGTGACTGCTCCCGGGCACGAACTTCAGGACAAAAGGAGTGGGGCGCAAATTCCCTGCGTCCGCCGGCGCGCCCAGCCGCAGCGCAGAACTCCAGCTCTGCGCGTTCTTAGGGCTTGCACAAATCTTTTCGCTGACAGACCCAGCCGGTTTGGTCATGCTCCGGTCATGAAACCCATCTCAGCGCGGCTTTGGAAAGCCGCCCGGCCAGGGGACCGGGCCTGCGGTCCGGCGGATTTCGGGCCTCTTCTGGCAGGCTGCGTGACTCCACACGGCGCTCCGGCGGGCTTTCCAAACACGATCCCAGGCTTGCTCGCGGCAGTCATTCTGCAAGCCGGCCTTCCCGCCTCGATGGCCCAGGACGCCACCCTGCGGGGGACCATTGAAGACCAAGCGACCGGCGCGCTGACGCCCTGCACCGTCACAATCACCGACGCCAATGGAAAGGTATGGGTCGAGAACGACTCTTTCAAATCCGGCTTTCGTTGTTCGGGCCAGTTCACCAAGCGCCTGCCCCCTGGCCGAACGCGCATCCGCGTCACGCGCGGGTTCGAGACCCAGGCGGTTGACCGGGACCTCGATCTGCCGGCCGGTCGGGAAACGGAAGTGGCCTTTGAACTGCGGCGCCGGGTCGACCTGCGCAAACGCGGGTGGTATGCCGGCGACAGCCACGTGCATATGCTGCACGGAGAACGGACTGTGCCCGTCGGTTTCGATTTCGTAGCCCTCACTGCACGGGCCGAGGACCTCCAGTATCTATCCCTGGCCCAGAGCTGGATAGTCGAGCCCGCCACACCGGAAGCCCTGGAGGCGGAACTGCAACCGCGCTCGACCCGGGATTGCCTGCTGACCTGGAACCTCGAGGCCCCCAAAAATTATTACCAGGGCGATGCGGGCCGATGCCTGGGGCACTGCTGGAACCTCGGCATGCGGGGGCGAACCGCCAAGGGCCTGGACGTCATTCAGCTCCTGCTCGAGGCCAGCGCCTGGGATTACGAGTCGAGCAAGCCGACCTACGCCAACTTCGAGTCGCATCACCTGATCCACTCCCAGGGCGGAGCGGTCTTTTATTCTCACCCGGCGCGATGGTGGCTGGGGTCCTGGGGCGGACAGGGCGGCTACCCGAAGGTGGACCGGATGCGGGTCTCGAATATGGCCGTCGAACTGCCTTTGGACACGCTGGCAGGGCCGACCTACGATGGCTTGGACGTGATCACCACTGCCGGCGAATACGCTGCCAATGCGAAGGCCTTCGAATTGTGGTCGTTGCTGCTTAACCATGGCTACCGTTTGGCGGCCACCGCCTCGTCAGACGCCTGCTTCGATCGGCCCGGCGGCGGGGTGCCTGGCATTGTCCGCACTTACACCTTCGTGCCGGGTCAATTCTCTCTGTCCAAAGTTGCCCAGGCAACGGCCGCCGGGAAAACCTTTGCCACCACCGGCCCTCTGCTCCTCGCCACGATGGACGGGGCGCCCCCGGGCTGCGCCCTGGCCGCCAACGGACAAAAACATCTTCTGGCCGTCGAGGCCTGGGCCTGCGGCAGCGCTCCCGGCGGAATCGCCCGCCTCGAGTTGCTGCGCAACGGGCAACCGTTCCAGCAGGCCGCCTTCGACGCCCCGCTCAACTCCATCCGCACCAACTTTCCGCTCCAGGAAACCGAGAGCGCCTGGTACTGTGTGCGCGTGCTGGGCAGCGATGCCCAAAGACAAGTCGCCCTGAGCGGCGCCTTTTACTTCGCGGCCAAAAACTATCGGCCTCCCCCACCCGTTCGGGCGCAAGTCCGTGCCCGGATTCTGGATGCTCAATCCGGCGAGTGCCTCCCCGGCTTCCTGACCGAAGTTACTCTCGCAGGACCCGTTGGCCGGGACGGCAAACGTCACCCCTTGAACACAGGCCAGGGACAAATCTCCGTGCCGGCTACCGTCCGCCTGCGGGCCGAAGCCAAAGGCCATGCCCCGCTCACACTCAGCCCGTTTCTGGATTCGCCGAATATCGTGCAAACCGTCACCGGCCTGGCCGACACCGACCTCTTGGACTGGAAGACCTTCGAACGGCTTCGAGAGCAACTCGCCCATATCGAGTTGGTATTCCGTTTGCCCAGAGCCGGATGGTCAAAAAACTCGAATGGCCGATTTTGAGGTGAAACCGAGGAGAGGTTTCCGGACATTGACGATCCCGTGGGGCCGGAAAACTCAGCCCTGGTGGTTCCGGGAAGGTATTGGGGCGAAGGTCTAAGTGAAGTGCGCAAAGTCTTGGCAAAAATGATTTCCGACGTCACGATGCGTCAGGAGGAGGTCACTGTCGCTCGACACCTGCCTCATTTGCAGGGGTGGCACATACGTTTCGCCACGGCATTACTACGCTCCCCGAGCACTCATTCCGAAGTCATCCCGATTGTTCCGAGCCACCTCTCCACCAACTGAGGCCATTCGGTAATCGGAAATGTCGTGCGTCGCAGCCCATAGGCATGTCCGCCCTGCGCATACAAATGCATCTCCACGGGAACCTTGGCTTTCTTCAGGGCAATGTAGTAAGCCAGCGAGTTGTTTACATTGTCCACCGGGTCATTTTGCGCCTGCAACAAAAAGGCAGGCGGCGTATTGCTGGTGACGGGAACGTTCGGATTCAACCGAAGATTTTGATCGCGTTCCCACAGATGCCCCGGATAAAGAGCTATCGCGAAATCCGGTCGGCAGCTTTCTTTGTCCGCCGCATCTACAGGCGCATATAATCGGTTTTCAAAATGCGTGCTTATCGCTGTCACCATATGCCCCCCTGCCGAAAACCCGATCACTCCAATCTTGTGCGGATTAATATGCCACTTGGGGGCGTGAAAGCGCAGCAGCCCCACCGTTCTCTGCGCATCTTCCAACGCCAGCGGTGACTCCCTATAACGCCCCACTCTCGGAGTTGGCGCGCGGTACTTCAACAGCACCGCGGTGATCCCTTTGGACGTCAGCCAGTCGCAGATCTCCGTGCCTTCCAGATCGATGGCCAGACATTGGTAGCCTCCGCCAGGAAACACGGCGACCGCAACGCCCGTATTGGCTCCCTTTGGCGAATAGACCGTCATCGTAGGCTTCGAGACGTTGACCACAGCAAGGCACGGCTTGCCGGCAACCAGATCTGGAAACGTTTTGACGTACTCCGGAGCCGGAACCGGCTGCGCATCAGGCACTGCCCCCGGCCATATCGGCACTTGCGTATGGCCCGGCGAAGGCTCCCAGACATTCGTCTGAGCGCTCAGGCGGCCAAACGCGAACACAACACAGAAAGCGAAGATCAAGGGTTTCATTTTAAGCTCCATTAGGTGAAATGCTTAGAACTTTGGCGAGAATGAATGGTGAGGCCAAACTGGCCGCATGAGGAAGGCACTGAGCGCACACGCTCTCGGGGTTCGGAGCACGAGATCGGCTTCGCCTGAGCAAAGCCGTGGGTGCGGCCACCGACGTCCGGTTTTTCCGTCGCATTCACGCCGTTTGGCTGGCAGCCGAAGGCAAGACCTTTGCCGAGGTAGCGCAGACTACTGCGCTGGGCCTACGATCGGTCTATCGGCTGGTCAGGCGGTATTTGAAGGCTCACCGGGTGGAGGACTTGGCCGATAAGCCGCGTGAGGGGCGGCCACCGAAGGCCACGGGATTGACCCGCGCTCAGATATTGCGAGAACTGCGGCGTTCGCCCCTAGGGCTGGGCTATCGCACCAACGTGTGGACGGTGGCTATCCTGGCCCATCGCCTCAACCAGCGCTGCCACTGTGGCATTGGACCTCGGGCGTTGCACAACCGGATGAAACAAATCGGCTTGGTCTGCAAACGACTCTGTTACTTCTACTACCAGAGGGCCGCCCACGTGGCGCAAAAAAAGGCGGCCATCGTGCGGAAAATGAAGGGCATGCCAGCCAACGCCGTGTGGCTCTTTGAAGATGAGACCATCCTGCGACTGCTACGGGAGATCCGCCGCGCCTGGTCCTTGCGAGGGGTGCAGGCCCAGATCCGGACCAGTGGTGAAAACGCCAAATGCGTGCTCTTTGGCATCCTCAACCCGCGGACCGGCCACCGCATCGTGGCGCGCGGCCAGAACATGGGGCAGCAATACTTCCAGCGCTTTCTTCGGCTGCTGCGCCGGTCTTACCCCGGGCGGCAAATCTGGTTGGTGCTGGATAAAGCCTCCTGTCACACGACTCCCACCACCCAGGCCGTGGCCGAGTCGCTGGACATCGTGTTCATCTGGTTGCCCAAGCAGTGGTCGGAACTCAACGGCGTGGACCATCTGTGGAAAGAACTCAAGAAGAACATCTCGGCCAATTTCCAGTATCGGAGCATCGAACAACATGCGGATTTTGCTCAGCGATGGATCTTTTTCCTCAGCAAAACCGAGGCGCTGCACAAAGCGGGCGTTCTCTCGAAGAAGTTTTGGCTGCGCGCTTTCTTGCCAAAACTTTAGGTAATTCACTTAGCTGTTTTGGCGTTCTTCGGGAGGCCCCAGTTCCGTTCCGGGCCGCTCACACCATCCGAAAAAGCAAACCCCTATCAGTAACCGCTGCCGCCGGCTTTGTGCTTGTCCCAAGTCCTCTGGACGGCTACCCTCCCATCCGTGCCCAAAAAGCAAGTGCCTCTCGGTAACCGCTGTCTGGCCGGGTTCGTCCGGTCGGTGCTGTGGCTCCGCTACCGCGTGCGCGTGATGGGCCTGAAGGAAGTCGTCGAGCGCGGCCGGACGGGCATCCTGTTCCTGCAGAACCACCCCGCCCTGATCGACCCCGTGATCGTCACCTCCCAGTTGCTGGGGACATTCCACCCGAGGCCGTTGGGGGACGAGACCCCGCTCGATCGGTTCTTCATTCGCTGGCTGGCCAGGCGCATCAACGTCCTGCTCATTCCCGATCCGGCCAAGGTCGGGACCGCCGGGCGGGACCGCATCGAAGCCGCCCTTGACGAGATCGTCAAGTCGTTGCGGCGCGGGGAGAATGTGCTGCTGTCTCCCGCGGGCCGGTTATGCCGGGGCCGCCTGGAAACCCTCCGCGGCGCCAGCGCCGCGGAGCAGATTCTCCGGGCCGTGCCGGACGTGCGGGTCGTGCTGGTTCGCACGCGGGGGTTGTGGGGCAGCCGCTTCAGTTGGGCCTGGGGACGCCAGCCGAGGGTTGGGCCCATCCTTGGCCAGGCGGTCAAGGACCTCCTGGCCGGCCTGCTTTTCTTCATGCCGCGGCGACAGGTGACGGTGGAGTTGCACGAGCCCGACGGCCTGCCCCGCCGGGCCGGGCGGGCCGAGCTGAACCGCTTCATCGAGGACTTCTACAACGCCGACGCCCCCGGCAACACGTACGTCCCCTACAGATGCTGGGAGCGTGGCGGGGTCCGGCAACTGCCTGAGCCGGCCGAGCAGCGCTTCGAAGACGACCCCAGCCACGTGCCGGCCGCCACCCGACGAATCGTTACGGAGCACCTCCGGGAGTTGACCGGCCTATCGGACCTCCGGGACGAGCAGTCGCTCGCGGTGGACCTGGGGCTCGACAGCCTCGCCGTGGCGGAGGTGACGGTCTGGCTGGAGCGCGAGTTCGGCTTTACCCAGGGCAACGTGGAGTCGCTGCGGACCGTCGGCGACGTGATGCTGGCGGCCTGCGGCGAGGCCATGGCCGCCGAGGCGGGCGAGCTGCGACCCATCCCGCGCGCCTGGTTCGATGACATCCCGGGCCACCCGCCGGTCAGCATCCCGGAGGGGGAGACCATCACGGATCTGTTCCTCCGGCAGGCCGGTCGCGGGGCGGCGCGCATCGTCGCGGCCGACCAGGCGCGCGGGGCGGTCTCCTACCGGGACGTCATCACGGCCGTCTATGCGCTCCGTCCTGTCATTGAGGCGCTGCCGGGCGAGCGCGTGGGCATCATGTTGCCGGCCAGCGTGGGCGCCGATATCCTGTTCCTCGCGACGCTGTTCGCCGGCAAGACACCCGTGATGGTGAACTGGACGACCGGGGCAAGAAACGTCAGGCATTCCCTGGACCTGGTGGACTGTCGGCGCGTGCTGACGGCCCGCGCCCTGGTCTCGCGACTCAAAACCCAGGGCATCGACTTGAGCGATCTGTCGGAACGCCTGGTGCTCCTTGAGGACGTGGGCAAAGAGATATCTCTGTGGACCAAGAGCAAAGCGGCGCTGATGGCCCGGCTGAGCTGGGCGCCGCTTCGGCGCGCGAAGCTCGCCTCCGGCGCCGTGATCCTGTTCACCAGCGGCTCGGAGAGACTGCCCAAGGCCGTGCCGCTGACACACCGGAACCTCCTGGCCAACGTGCGCGACCTCGCCTCGGCAGCCCGCATGTACCGCAACGACCGGCTCCTGGGCATGCTGCCCCCGTTCCACTCGGGCGGGCTGACGGCGGGGCTCGTCCTGCCGCTGTGCATCGGCGTCAAGGTCGTGCATCACCCCAATCCCACCGAGGGCCGTCTGCTGGGCAGGGTGATCGAGGCCTACCGTGTGACGATCCTGGGCGGCACACCGACCTTCGCGGCCGGGATTGTCCGCGCCTCGACCGGCCAACAGCTCGCTACGCTCCGCCTGTGCGTCACCGGGGCCGAGAAGTGCACCGAACGCGTCTACCGGGCCCTGGCCGGGCGCTGCCCGCGGATGGTCATCCTGGAGGCCTACGGCATGACGGAATGCTCGGCGATCCTCTCTTTGAGCGTCGAGAACGCTCCGCGCCCGGGAACAGTCGGCAAGCCGTTGCCTTCGGTGGAGCACGTCGTGATGGATCTGGACAGCGGCGGACGGGCCGGGCCTGGGCGGCAGGGGATGCTCCTGGTCCGCGGGCCGAGCGTGTTCGAGGGATATCTCCACTACGACGGCGAGCCGCCTTTCGTGGAGTTCGAAGGCAAGCGCTGGTATCGCACGGGCGACCTCGTCAGCGAGGACGCCGACGGCGTGCTGACCTTCCGCGGGCGGCTGAAACGGTTCGTGAAGCTGGGCGGCGAGATGATCTCCCTGCCGGCCGTGGAGACCGAGCTGGAGAAACACTTTCTCGCCGAGGATCACCCCGAGGAAGGCCCCGTCCTGGCCGTGCAGGCTACGGCCAACGAGGACCACCCCGAACTGGTGCTCTTCACCACGCTTGCGACCGACCGGGAGGCGGTCAATCGCGTGATCCGCGAGGCGGGGCTGTCCGGCCTGCACAATATCCACCGGGTGATCCCGGTGGATGCGATCCCCCTTCTGGGCACGGGGAAGGCGGACTACCGGGAGCTGGCCCGGCGCCTGGCGGCGGAGTCGTCCGGAGCCTGCCTTTGAGGGCAGAAAACGGGTCAGCCTAACCGTTGCGGTAGAGGAATTTCTCCATGCGCGCCAGAGAAACGCTGGCCCAGTAGCAGCCGACTTCACATGATGCCGAAAGTGAACCCCGGACTGCTCCGCTACGATACCGAGAAGCCGCGGGAGAATTCCGTGTACGCGAATTTCCGGACGCCGTTGGATAGCCTGACAACCTGCGTCATGGCTGAGGAATAGCCGCGCCGTCTTTGCGAGGGTCGGAGGCGCCGTAGTTGATGCCGGAACCAAAATCGCGCAGTACGGCCTGGCCACCGCCAACCGAGCCGGCGAAGTCTCCGCGCAACTCAATCTGATGGCCCTTGCTGGCTAGGGCGGTGCGAACCGCAGGAGCGATGCGCCCTTCCAATTGCACGTCGCAGCCTGAAAAGGTCATTTTCGTGAAGCGCGGCGCTTCCAGCGCGGCCTGGATGTTCAGGTGGTGGTCCACGAGGTTGGCGACAAATTGGGCATGGGCTTGCGCCTGGTTCCAGCCGCCCATAATCCCGAAAGCGACGCGCACCTCCCCTTTGCTCATGAAGCCGGGAATGATCGTGTGGAGCGGGCGTTTCCGGCCCGCAAGCAAGTTCGGACTGCCGGGTTGCAGGCTGAATAAGGCCCCACGATTCTGCAGGGCAAAGCCGGCGCCACTTACCGCCAGGCCGGACCCGAAGGAGTTGTAATTGCTCTGGATGTAAGAGACCATATTGCCCTCGGCATCTACCACGCACAGGTAGGTGGTGTCGGCGCCCATCGGCGGCGGTTGGCCCGCTTCCACGTTGGCGTTGGCCTTAGCCAGGTTGATGAGTTTGGCGCGCCGCCGCGCGTAATCTTTTGAGAGCAGGCCCGCCACCGGCACCTGGCCGAACTTGGGATCGCACACGTAGTGGAGCAGGTCCGCATAAGCGAGCTTCTTGGCCTCGATCATCACGTGGAAGGCGTCCGCCGAACCGGGTCCAAAATCGGCGAGCGGAAAATTCTCCATCAAATTGAGCATCATCAGGGCGGCAATCCCCTGCCCGTTCGGGGGCAATTCGTAGATCGTCCAGCCGCGATAATCAGTGGCAATCGGCTCCACCCAGGCGCCGGAGAACTCCGCTAGGTCTTCCGCCGTCATCGTGCCGCCATGAGCCCGCGAACAGGCCAGCACCCGCTTGGCAATCTCCCCTGAGTAAAAGGCCTTTCGGCCATGGGTGGCGATTTGGCGGTAGGACCAGGCCAGATCCGGGTTGCGGAGCATCTCACCCGGGCGGGGCGCACGTCCCGACAATAAAAACGTGCCAGCCGCCGCCGGGTCCTGGCGCAGTTTCTTTTCGCAGTCGGCCCAATAGCTGGCAAAAATCTCGGTCACCGGGAAGCCCTCTTCGGCATAGCGAATGGCCGGGGCAAGGACGTCCCGGAAACGCTTCCGTCCGAACCGCTCCAACAGCTTGGCCCAGCCATCCACCGCGCCCGGAACCGTGACCGAGTGAATCCCACTCTGCGGCATGGCCGAGAGGCCCTTGCTTTCAAGCAACTGCGGAGTCAGCGCGGCGGGCGCCCAACCGCTCGCATTCAATCCGTAAAGTTTGCCGCTCTTGGCCTCATAGACAATCGCGAAGAGGTCACCGCCAATACCGTTGGCCATCGGGGCCAAGACACCCAGCGCAGCATTCGCCCCGACCGCGGCATCGACGGCATTGCCGCCTTGCGCCAGGAGCGTCGCGCCGATCTGGGAGGCGATCGGATGCTCGGTGGCGACAATGCCCCGGCGCGTGATAACCATGGAGCGGGTCTGCGTTCGATCTTGCCCGCGAGTCGGAGTGAATAGGCCGGCGGCAAGCAGGAGGACCAGGAGCGCGGAGCTAGCTGTCATACGAATGGATTCAACAGAATCCGGTCGCGGAAGGCAAGGGCGTGGGCGAGCGTCTGGCCCTGGTCGATGCGTCCGCGGCTTACGGGCATTTCGGCCCCGATTGCGCCTTGGCAGCATTCTCCAGCGAGGCGGCCGTACTCGCCTGGGAAAAATGGCCCGCCCGCCGGCGCTGGTTCATCAATACCGTCGCCCGCGCCAGCGGAGCGCCGCGACTGGTGGAACTGTCGCATCCGGTGGTGGAAGCCGGCGTGTTCGAATCGCCCGAGGGAGCGGCCCTGCTCCTGGCCAACTTCACTTACCAGAGGATTTCGCGCCTGGGCATCGGCCTGCCCGTCAAACGGGCGCCGCAAAAGGTGCGGTCATTGGAAAAGGGACCGCTGGAGTTCACGCTCGAACCGGCGCCGCCGATTATCTGCTGGCCGAGCGGCTTTCGCCAGACACAAGGCGCCTGCTCCGCAGCCCTGTCGAGCGTCGCGTGCTGCAGCCGTTCCGTGACATGGTCGAAGGGCGCCGGGAGGAGATTTACTGGCTCCGGGTGGAGAATAATTACAAACAGACGGACCTCCTCGTTCAAAAACTGGCGCTGTTCCCCCGTTGACAGGCGAGGTCAAGAGTTCAATCCTGCGGCATGAGAAGATTGCCTTTGACCTTGCTCATCGTTGTCAACGTTTGTTGGCTGATGCCAGCATTGGCGTTGGAGCAACCGCAGGCTCAGGCAGGGAATCCTAAACTTGAATTCATCCAGGTCAGCAGGGATGGCGGTCATTTCGTCCTTTCCGGTTCGGGTTCTGAGTTCAGGCCCTGGGGATTCAACTACGATCACGATGCTGCCAATCGCCTCCTGGAAACCTATTGGAAAGAGGAGTGGAGTGCGGTCGCAGGGGACTTCGAGGAAATGAAACAGCTCGGGGCCAATACCGTGCGGGTCCACCTGCAAGTCTCCAGGTTCATGAAGTCGGCTGAGGAAACGAACCGCGAGTCGCTGGAGCTGCTTGCCCGCCTGTTAGCGCTCGCCCAAAAGACCGCGCTCTATCTCGATATCACCGGTCTGGGCTGCTACGACAAGAAGGACGTGCCGCGATGGTATAATGACCTGAGCGAGGCGCAACGATGGGACGTGCAAGCTCGCTTCTGGGCAGCGGTTGCCGCCACCTGTAACCACAGCCCGGCCGTGTTCTGTTACGACCTCATGAATGAGCCAGTGGTGACGGAGGACAAAAAGAGCCGAGACTGGACGCCGGGGGCGTTCGGCGATCGGTATTTTGTGCAGCGGCTGACGCTGGATTTTGCGGGACGGAGTGAAAAGCAGATTGCCAAAGCTTGGGTGGATAAACTGGTGGCAGCGATCCGCAGACACGACCGACAGCATCTCGTCACGGTAGGGGCCATACCCTGGGCCATGACCTGGCCGAACGCGAAGCCGCTTTTCTATTCGAAAGAGGTGAGCAAGAACCTCGACTTCGTCAGCCTTCACTTCTATCCCCGGAAAGGCGAAGTGGGCAAAGCTTTGAAGGCCCTAACGGTTTACAATATCGGCAAGCCGATGGTGATCGAGGAGATGTTCCCACTCAATTGCTCGGTGGCGGACATGGATCAATTCATCGAAGGATCGAAACCCATGGCCTGCGGTTGGATTGGTTTTTACTGGGGCAAGACCATCGCTGAATACAAGCGGGAGAAAGGCAGCATCGCCGATGCGATCACGCTCGATTGGCTGGAGTATTTTGTCCGAAAGACCCCGGACATTCTGGGTCCGATGGCCACGCAGAAGGCCGACCGGCAGGGAAAGCGACAAGTCCGGACCGTCTCAAGACAATCGCCCAGGGCAAGAGCAAAGTGCCTGGGCACGGCGCCGCTCCCCCCCCCCCCCGCGCGCTGGGGAAGACCTGGCGAATTGAACTGGTGGAGCTGCGGTAATCCGGCTGGCCGACCACGGGCATTCGCAGTACCTGGGACGCCCTCCTGCCGCGGTTGCTACTCAGCACGTCGGCACGAGCGGGCGCATTTTCGCTTGCCAAACTTCGCCACATTAGCCATTCTTCTGAGGCGGCCCTGGCGTTGGTATCAGGAGCAATAGTAGCTGTTTAGGTGGCCGCGCTTACCAACTCCAGGCGTTGCTGGCGTCGCTCGAGCGTTTGCCGGAGTTGGAGCGCCCGCGAGATTTTCCCCAAGGATCAAAGATCACAATCTGTAAGCGGTGGCGACTGGCGACTGCAGTATGGGCCAGACATTCGAGGGAATCTCCACCCGGGACGAGAAGACGCATTTGCACGTGGTCGAGAAGCACGAGGTACCGGAATTCCTCTTGGGAATCCAGCCGTCGTCGTCCTGAGTTGTGGCTGACGGTGGCAGAAGAACGGCGATTAACACGTCACGTGCAAAACGGCAAACGTCTCCCCGCGCTTTACTGAACCCAGGAGTTGACAGGCTTGCTCTGTCGGCAGTGCGACGAGTTTAATCCCCCGGCGCTTTGCCTCTGCCGCCACGGCCGGCATTATCGGCAATTTTCCATAAAGGCCAGTACCCACGATCAATTGCTTTCCTCCCCAGGGGATGTCCTCCTCGGCCGACAGCGGGGTGTGTCCGTAATCATCGCGAAAGCGCTTGGAGACGCCCTTCTTCCGCTTCTTCACCTCGCCGGCTTCGATCACGATGTCGTGGTCGTAACGTTCGCCGTCCACTTCGATCTCTCCGAATCCAAGGACTTCCGCTTTCATGGCGCTTCCTGTTGCAGCAGCACGATAACCCGCCGAAGGGGAGTCAGGCAAGACGAGTTGACCCGACCCGTGTGAATTTGACCCACCAAACGTCCGATGGTAAAATCGCGGGCATGGCTACTCCGCTTGCAAGACTCGGCCAAGCGGCTTCGAACCCGCGCCAACTGGCCCGGAAGGCGATGAAGAATCCCCGCTGGTCGGAGGAACTCACCAGGGGCCTGGATGCAGACAAGGCCCGCATCAAGTATGGCTGCGCCAAAGGGCTCCACAGCGTCAGCGAAGAACGCGCCGAGTGGCTTTATCCCCAGTTCGATGTTTTCGTCCGCCGGCTGGACCGCGAGAACAAGATT
Source organism: Verrucomicrobiota bacterium (assembly GCA_049518415.1). Classification (GTDB taxonomy): domain Bacteria; phylum Verrucomicrobiota; class Verrucomicrobiia; order Limisphaerales; family UBA8199; genus CAVQND01. Next base: position 19,711 of record JBEKRX010000012.1, on the reverse strand, counting down.
CTTCAGTGGGGAGCTGCTTTGGTGCTGTCGCAATTGGCACGCATTGATAGCGACGACAAGTTCACTGCTATCGTTGACAAGCACTTCTCTCCCATCGTCGGCCCGGTGATGATCACGGCTGCGAATGTTATCCGGGGCGGTGCTCGAATTGCCCAGGCTAAGCCGCATCTGGCCGACCGGATCGCTGCGGAGGTGGTGAAGGCGGCGCGGGCTTGCCATCAGACTCCCGAGTGCTGCAACGTCGCTATCGGCCATGCGATTCTCGGGCTGGGGGACTTCTTTGACCTGCTCAACAATCCCAGGCCGGTGCTCCAGTTTGTGCTCAAGCAAATCGAAAACTCGCGGCGAGCCACGAGCAGAACGGCGGAGCAGTTTGTGAAACGAGTTCAAAGCCGTGCAGAAAATCTCCCGACATAGGGGCGCCGATCCTGAAGATGAGCGGTCGTTCGGCGCCGGCCGCCTGCCGGCCTTGCGGCAGGCAACCAGCGATTTGTGCTGGCTTCTAAACCATGGCTATGGCATTGGCTCGGCGACGGAATTGGTTGGAGACCGCTATCATCTGACGCGGCGGCAGCGGATCGCCGTTGCCCGGTGCGCCTGTTCCGGGGAGGCCAAGGAGCGGCGTGAGGACCATTGCGTGGCCCCGCTTGAATTGCGGGGAGAGGAACTTTGGCTGGATGGTTTTAACGTGTTGACGGCGGTCGAGACTGCCTTGGGCGGCGGAGTGATCCTGATCGGACGGGACGGTTGCTGCCGGGACGTGGCCGGGATTTATTCTCACTACCACAAAGTGGAGGAAACCGTCCCGGCACTGCGAGCGATAGGGCAGCTTACTTCGCAATGGGCGGTGACCAAGTGCCAGTGGTGGCTGGACAGCCCCGTCAATAACAGCGGCCGTCTGAAAGGAATCATCCGCGAGGTGGCCACCGAAGCCGGTTGGCCCTGGCAAGTTGAACTGGTGACAAACCCCGACCGAGTTCTTTCAGCAACAGACCACATCGTATCGAGTTCAGACCACGTCATCCTGGACCGCTGCCAAAGGTGGTTTAACCTCGCTCGCCAAGTGATTGATGACGGGATGCCGGCAGCACACGTGGTGGACCTTGGCGCCGAGGAGAGGTTTGCAGCGGGCTAATGAAACTCATCCCGACCCAAGTCGAGTGCTACGCTGGGGCCAAAGCCGCCTCGATGGCCGCTGACGATCTTTCTGCGACAAGCGCACCCTGTTCCGCAAATGATTCCCATCCACGAACTGCTCGACCGCATCCGGTGGGACCCCGAGTTCGCCCGAGGGAGCTTTCAGTTGGGTTATTACGACCGAGCTGAGAACCGGGTAATCCTGGTCCCGTTGAAGGAGGTGAGCTTTCCGCCGGAGAGCCCCCAAAGGTTTCAGTTCGTGGATGCTGAGGGGCGGACGCATCGTGTGCCTTTTCACCGCGTGCGAGAGGTGTATAAGGACTCGCAACGCATTTGGCGCCGGCCGCAGGACGCAAAATGAAAAGTCGTGCCTTTCCTCCCGGCTCGCTGCGATCTCCCTCGCCACGGAGGCGGCTGGCCAGCGCATTGTCGGCGGAAGTTCCCGCCGCGTCGAGCCGGCGGCCCTGAGATTCATTCCTTACTACGCCTGGAACCACCGCGGCGCCGGCCCAATGGCGGTCTGGATGCCCCGCGAGGCCCGCGAGGCGGGATTGCCTTACGACACCGCGAAGTGAGTTGGCGCGAACTACACCCCCGGCTACGCCGCCAGCCAGGTGCAGAGGTGGCACGAACTCAAGCCGGAGGTCATCGAGCGCGAACGCGCTTTACCTGGGCCGGGAAGGTGTCAAGGCCAAGCGGGCCAGCCTCTCCCGCAGGAAAGCCACGCAGCCGGGCACTTGCGCCTCGCTAAGCCCGTGGAGCAGGAGCGGCCCCTTGAACCCGTAGGTGTGCAACAAGGAAAGATAGCGGTCGTAGTCGAGCTTGCCTTGGCCCGCGGCCAGGTGGCCGGCGTCGCCGTCGTGGTCGAGGTCCTTGGCGTGCGCCATCACGATGTCCTTACCCACCAGCGCAAAGGCCTCGTCGAGCATCTCCCTCATCCGGGGCAGTTCGCCCGTGTGAAATATATTCGCCGGGTCGATCGTGACTTTCAGGTGTGGGGAGCCAATCTCGTCCAGCAGACGCCGCGCCTTTTGGGCCGAATCCACCACGTTGTTCACCTCGGGCTCGAACCCCAAAACCACGCCCGCTTGCCGGGCGATGTCGGCCGCCTCGCGCACGCAGGCGGCCATGTCCTGCCAGGCCGCCGGCAAATCGTTGTCGGGGTGGCGCCGCCACATGTTCTCGCGGTCGCGCGTGCCGGTACACAGGTGAATCTTCGACGTGCCCAACTGAGGACAGGCCTCGGCCAGGACCCGGAGCCGCCGCAGTCCGGTTCGGCGGTGCTCCGCGTCAGGGTCGCTCATGTTGAAGGTGCCCTGCACGGAGGCAATCGTGATCCCGCGGGCCGCCGCGTCGCGGCGAATCCGGCCGGCCAGCTCCGAGGAGATTTCCTCGGGCATCGCCGGCAGCCCGGCGCAGTCCAGGCTCACTTGCACACAGTCGAGCCCGCAGGCTTTCACCGCATCCAGCCGAGCCTCCAGCGTCAGCCGGGCGAACGTTCCCAGCAGGATGCCGATCTGCACGAGCGGGGCCTGGTTCATGGCCGTCTCGCTGAGCGCGGAGCCTTGGGGAGCAGCAGCCGGGGCTTCGGGCCTGGCTGCCGCCAGCAGGCTTCGCCCACAAGTCGTCCCGACTGTGAGGGCGCCGGCCACGTGGAGGAAATGGCGCCGACTCCTGCGGGCGTCGTTTTCGGGGATTGGATGGAACATAGGATTTTTGTCGGACGGCAGGTTACAGGAATGGAGCACAGGCGCAAGCAAAGGCTGCTCCAGCTTTCGCTTGCGCAGGTCCGAGGAAGGTTATCCTCGACGGCAACTGCTGTTTTTGAGATCCTTTTTCATCACACTCAATCAGCCCGAACCAATGCAAGCGACCGCCAAAGAAGCCTACAAAACAGAGTGCCCCTGGGAAAAGCTGGCTGCTGAGATCGTTGGCCTGCTGGGGGCGGTGTGCCTCCTGACCCTGTGCGCCGCCGCCCAGGCAGGCGAGGCGCGCGGCAAACTGGTTGGAATGTACGTGCATCAACACTGGCCCTATCACCACCCCTACGCCGCACGCACCTGGACGTTGGAGGACTGGCGCGGTTATGCCGACGGTCTCAAGCGGCTCGGCTACAATGCCGTGCTCATCTGGCCAGTCCTGGAGACCATGCCGGAACCGCTGACGGCAAGCGACGGCGCCAATCTTCGCAAGATCGCGCAGGTCATCGATATGCTGCACCACCAGTTCGGCCTGCGCGCTTACATTGCGCTTTGCCCGAATGTGATGGCCAAGGACGATGCCGCCGCGAAAGCTTCCTTTCAGAAGAGGCACTTCTTCTACTGTGACGCCCGCGTGGACCCGGGCGACCCGGCGGCGATGAGGGGCCTGCTCGAAAGGAGAGCCAGGCTGCTGGCCCCGCTTAAGAACATGGACGGTGTGGCGATTATTGACAGCGACCCGGGCGGCTACCCGGGCTCCACCAACGAGCAATTTGCGAACCTGCTGATGGCGCACCGCAAGCTGCTGGACCGGCTGCGGCCAGGGATCGAGCTGTGCTACTGGATGCATGTCGGCTGGCTGGGGTACGGGCGCTTTTACGAGACGGGCAAGCTGTCGTTTTCCACCGAAGCCGAGCAAACGGACGTGCTGTTGCGGTTGAAAGCCTTGAATCCGGAGCCCTGGGGCATCGCTAACGGTCTGGACTTTGCGCGGAAGGCAGGGATCGCCGAGCGGGTCATCAGCTTCAACTACGGCCGGATCGAGGGCGAGCCCTCTTTTCCCATGTCCAACTTCGGCGGGAACAACGCCTACGAGGGCGGAGCGCAGCCGGGGCCGCGCGGCGTTATGGGCAATGCCCAGACCCACTGTATCCAGCTCCCCAATACATTCGCCTTTGCCCGCGGCGCCACCGGAAAGCCGGTCGCCGACGCCGACTATGTTGCCTTCGGCGAAGACTTGATTCCCGGCCTGGGTGAAACCGTCGTGCGCGCCTGGAAGGCCCTGGCCGGCGGCGACCCGGCGGCCATGCGCGCCTGCGCTGCCGAGTTGGCCCAACTCCCGGCGCGGCGGCTCAAGCCCGGCCCGCTCAAGGGCCTGCTCTTCGGCAACCCGCGCCGCTTTGTCAACGACCTGGCACTGATGCTGCGCGTGCGCGCGGGGTTTGAATCGCTGCGCGCGGCGGTCGAGCGCGGCGCCCCGGCGGCTGAGCCGCTGGGCGAATTCGTCGCCGCGGCAACAGCGTGGCGGCGCCAGCACGGCTACGAGAACACCTGGTGGTGGCCGAACCTGGACGAAGTGCTGCGCAAGCTGAACGCACCTGAGGTCAATGCCGTGCTGGACACCCGGTTCGATCCATTCGCCCCGCCCAAACTCCTGCCGGGCGAGACGCCGTTCCAATACGTGGCCCGCAAGCTCGCCGAGGAGGAATCCAATACGCTGCGGCTGCTAAAGGGGCTGGAGGCGGCCTGGAAAAGGATGGCCGCTGAACAGAAGCACGCTAAAGGCGTCCTGCGCTGAAATGGGAGCATCCGCCGGGAGCGCGGACGCCCTCACAGAAGAGGGCAAGGATTTCTCAGCAGCGCTGGCCTCGCTGCCATGCCGAAAAACCAGGCCGAAAAGCGTTGCGTGCGCAAGGTCGAGCCATTTAGCATCAGGACTGATTCAGCCATGACTGTTTCCCGCCAGAAACTCGTGGAGCAGGCGATCCGGTTTGGTTCTCCTGAACGCGTGCCGATGGTCTTCTGGAACCGCGACCAGGAGAAGGGGGATATCATGCTTTACCATCTGGCGCTCGGCGCGCCGGGCGATGGCACTCCGAACGCCTGGAACTGGTCGGAGAACGAATGGGGCTACCGGCTGGAATCGCTCGGGGATGGCACTATGGGCCATCCCGTAGCGCCATTCTATCCGGAGTTGCCTGTCCCCAAAGCCATTCGCGTGCCGGGGTTGCGCGAGGTCGAGCGAATGTCCGCCGTGCCGGCGTTTCTCCAGGCCTGCGGCGACCGGTACCGCCTGGCCAGTCTGGACCTGAGCGGCTTCACTGTCTATACGCTGCTGCGCGGCTTTGAGAATGCCATGCAGGATTTTCTCCTGAACCCGGAAGGTTTTGCGGCGCTGATGGACCAGATCATCGCCTTCGAGTGCGAGTTGGTGCGCTTGGCCGCGCGGTACGGATTCCATGGCATCCACTTTGCCGACGATTGGGGCACGCAGACCGGCTTGATGATTTCACCGGATTTGTGGCGGCGGCTGTTCAAGCCTCGGTACGCCCGGCAGTTTGCCCTTGCCCACCACTTGGGTCTGCACATTTGGTATCACTGCTGCGGCAACTTCGACTTGATCCTGGACGATCTCCACGAGATCGGCGCGGACGTCGTCAACATCTCGCAGCCCAACGTGGTGGATGTGGCGGCGGTGGGCCGCCGGCTGCGCGGCCGGCAATGCTTCATGGTGCCGATCAGCTATCAAACCGTGTCCATCCGTGGCACGCCGGCAGAGATTCACGCGGAGGCCCGGCGCCTTTATGAGCTGCTGGGCGCGCCCTCGGGCGGTTTTGTGGGCTATGTGGAGGAATATGGCGTGATGGGCATGTCGGCGGAAAATTATCGCGCTTGTGCCGAGGCATTCCGCCAACTCGGTTGTCCTCAACAGAGCAGCTTCCTCAGTATGAGAATTTGAGATTCATGAAACGCCGCACTTTTCTCCAATGGCCCGCCGCCGGTTGCACCTCGCTGATCGGACCCGTCGCGGGGTGCGCGACCAGAGGCATTGCGATGCGCTGGATGTGTATTCTCATAGGGATGTCCTCCGCGCTGGTGGCCAGCGCAGAGGAGCCCTTGCCGCCCTGGGCGACTAATACTCACCCCACGGACATAGAGAGGGCTCATGTCGAGGAGATCACGGCGGGCCCTTGCCAGTACAGGGTCATGCAGGCCGGCACCATGGATGGCCGGAATTGCCGGTCCCCCATGGGGTGCGGGATTGCGCGGGAGGGGGCCTTGGTCCAGAGCTGGGAGTCCAACCGGTCGGTACGGATGGAAAACGTAGGCGCGACGGACGTCACCAACCCGTGGCTCTCCAACGGTCGCAACAACTTCCGCAACGTCGCCGAGATAGTTTCCTCAGCCATCACACCCGGCATGACGGACGCCGAGAAGGCCTTTGCGTTGTGGTTCCAGGAAATCCGGTATCGTCACCATTCTGGCGGGGACAACGACGAACTGGGCGACCCGGTGAAGGTCTTCAACGTCTATGGATACAACACTTGCGGCAACGACTCGATATGTCTGGCCACGCTGTGGCGCGCGGCCGGCCTCAAGGCGGCGCCAGCCCGGGCCCTCGGCCATTGCATTTCCCAGGTCTTCTACGACAACCGCTGGCATTTCTATGATGGCGACATGCACTCCGTCTATCTCTTGCGGGACAACGAGACTGTCGCCGGCGAACAGGACATCGTGCGAGACCATGACCTGGTCAAGCGCACCCATTCCAAGGGGATTCTCATGCCGGACACCTGGTGGGATGGGCAGGGGATGTGCGCCATGTATTTCTACGAAGGGGCGGTCACCGGGGAACGCGGCCGTGACGCCGGGACAACGATGAACATGGTCCTGCGCCCCGGCGAGGCCATCGTCTGGCGCTGGGGTCAACTCGCCCCAGTCAAGCACCACGGAGCGTTGAGGACAATGCCCGCGTATCCATCGCTGATCTACAACGGTCTATGGGAGTATCGTCCCGACTTCTCCAATGAGGATTGGCGCCAGGGGGCCTCGAGCGTGGAGAATATCACCTCCGGCGCCGATGGTTTAGCCGCGGTGGAGGGCAAGCAGGGGACGGTCATCTGGACGATGCGCAGCCCTTACGTGTTTGTGGGCGGCCGGCTTGAGGCGGAAGGCGTGGAGGCCAGCTTCTCTATCTCGATGGACAGCAAAACCTGGCAGGCCGTGAAAGACAACCTCGATAAGTGCTTCCCGACGGTCGGGCCGGCCCGCTACGAGTATAAGCTCAAGTGCCAACTGGAAGGATCGGCCCGGCTGCGCCGCCTCGCGATCATCAACGATCTGCAGATGGCCCCCATGACCCTCCCCGAGATGGTCGTCGGCGAGAACCTCTTCACCTATTCTGACCAGTCCACTGGGGCGCGCAAAGTGCGGATTACGCATCAGTGGGTGGAGCGGTCCACTTCGAGGCCGCCGCAGGCGCCCCAGGCCCCGATCTATCCGCCTGATGGTGGGGAAGCCAACGGCACCGACATCACCTTCCAGTGGACGTCGGCGCAGGGGCTCGAGGGTGAGCCAATCAGCGACTACCACTTCGAGCTGTCCAGCCGCTCCGACGTGCGGTGGCCGTTGTCTATGTGTTTTTACAAGCTCATCTCCCGAACTGCGGATGTGGTCAGGGAAAAGGGTAAAGATGGCAAGGACAAGACCATCGTGAAGCCCCAATACGCCGTGCTCCAGCCGGGCTTGCTCACGCCTGACCGGCAGTATTACTGGCGGGTGCGGGCGATGAACGACCACGGGGTGTGGGGGCCTTGGAGCAAGACGTGGCGGTTCACGCCGCGCGGGCCGGCTGGTCCCCTGGACGTCACCCTTGATTACGACACCAGCCGGGGCCTGGGGATTCTCCGCTGGAAAGCCAATCCCATTGGCAGGCGGCCAACCAAGTACCGGCTTTACGGCAGCGACGAAAAGGGGTTCACCATCTCCGACCAGAACTTTCAGAGCACCGTGGGTGTCACCAAGGAGGAGATGGCGGCCTGGAATCCCTGGTTCCCGGCCAACTTCATCGCCGAAACCGAGGCCACGGAACTGGCGGTGCTGGGCTGTGACACCACCTCACCCGCGGCCAACAAGACTTTCTACCGCGTGGTAGCGGTGGACGCTCAGGGCAAGCGCAGCGGGCCGTCTGACTATGCGGAAGGTCCCCGGCCTGTGATCTACAGCCAGCCCGTGGTGACAGCCAGGGTTGGCGTCGAATACCGCTACCAGGCGCGCGCCAACCGGTCTCTGGGCGACCTGAGCGCACGCATGAAGGGAGACGCGCAGGTCAGCGGCTACTTTGACATCGAAAAACCTGTGTTCACGCTCGATGAAGGGCCCCCCTGGCTCAAGATCGATCAGGCCACCGGTGTGCTCTCCGGCGCGCCCGATGCGATCGGCAAGGTCGAAGTGGCCGTTACCGCCACGATTAACCGGGAGGTCCGGAAGCTCGACGAGAAAGTGCTCGCCTGGGGCAATGAGAAGGTGCTCTCCACGACCATCGGGCGGGTCGGCGCCGCCACCCAGAAGTTCGTCATCGACGCGCAATAGCCGCCTCCGCTACGACCACCTTGCTGGTCTCGCTGAAGGGCAGCAGTTGGCCAAGGCATTCGTCGGCCTGCGCTTCGAGGAGGAGCAGTTCGAGGTTTATCCCGACCAAACCCGGGACAGTCCACACCGCAACCCGGAATTAGTGGTCGCGGTAGAGTATGGCCCTGGCAGGCGCCCTTCAGCGCGCGGTTGTCGCTGCGGCCAAGCGGTAGATATGCACAGCGAGAGGAGCAAAGGTATCTGTAAACGAACCGTCCCGCGCCTGCAGCGTGCGCTCTTCGTCCACCACGCTCACCGTGGTGCCAGCGGCCAACCCTTCGAGCCGAATCGTGGCCAGGCTCTCCCGCGCCCGCTCATCGTAGTTCACCGCGAACAGATACAGGCCATTGTCCGATTGCCGCGCCAGCAAATCCAGCTTGACGCCATTGGAAGATTGGATTGATGCAGCGCGCCCGCTGGGCTGGCCGAGGATTGCCGGCGTTAACCGCGTGATCTGTTATTTTCGGCTTGATCCTGAGGAATCGGCCGGTAAGGTGGTTGGCGCGATGGTGAACAATGAACCAGACCGGCGGCCACCTGTTTCTCCCGCCTGAACCCTCAAGAACAACCTCCAGCAAACATGTCAGCAAAAAATCCCAACCAAACCTGCACGGCCGGGTCATCGATTCCCGGGCGTGATTTGCTTAAGAATTCGGCGGCGGCCGGAGAGGCGGGCGGGGAGCTCAGCCCGTCAATCCTCCAGCGCACGGCGCCCGCTGCCCAAGCGGTCCACTCCGAACCTCAGCCCAAGCGCATGTCGCTGGGCCTCAACCTCGAATACGTCCGGCATGCCGACAAAAGCCTGGAATATGGCGTCAAGACCGCCGGGAAGATGGGCTACCAGTACGTCGAGCCGTGCTTCCTCATGGGCCAGTGCCTGCTCTCCATCGGGAAGTACTGCCACGTCACCAGCTTGGATACCGACCCGGCCGAAATCAGAGACCTCTGCCAGCAGGCGGGGGTGAAGCTCAGCGCGTTGTCCTCGCACTCGGACCTGCTGAGCCCAGAGTTCGGCGTGCTCTATGCACGGCGCGGCATTCGCTACGCCCGAGCGGTCGGCGCACCGATCGTGCAGATCACCGAAAACATGTATCCGCCCAAATGGATGACCGAAGAGGATGCCTTCGCCATCATGAAGATGAATCTCCGGGCCATCGCCGAGACCTGTGAGGAGAACGGCATCTACCTGGGCGTCGAGCAGCACGGGCCGTTCACCGCCAGAATCAAGCACATGCCCCGTATTCTCGAGTTGGTCGATTCACCATGGGTCCGCTGCAATTTCGACTGCGGCAATACGTTCCTCTCCGGCGAAGATCCCTACGCCATGCTCGAGGCCGTGATCGACAAGGTCGTGCACGTGCACGCTAAAGACATTTCGGTGCAGCAGGCCGAGACCGAACGCGGCAAGGTGACGGGCACGGCCGTCGGTTGCGCCTGCGGCGACGGCGTGATCGACTGGAAGCGCCTGGCGGGCCGGCTCAAGCAGGCTGGCTACCGCGGCACCCTCTCGGTCGAGTGCGGCACCGAGGAACAGGCGGTCAAGTCGCTGGCCCACCTGACCGCGGTGCTCAACCAACTGGACGCCTGACGGCCAGCCAGCCTTGAGAGCGAGTGTCCGCGGCTCTCTGCGGACGACGCCGTGGCGCATCATCGTCGGCAGGCCCAAATTCTTGAGGGGCTCGAAGTATGAATTGCCTTGACTGGGTCGAGGCTTTTCACAGACTTAACTCGTAACGTTTGCCGGCGGATCATCGCGCCGGCGCATCTTAGGCGAACATTCGATGACAACTACAAGACGACGATTCAACCGCCGCCGCTTCCTTGGAATCGTGGCGGCCTCTATGGCATCATCCGGATTACCCTGGCCGCTTGCCTATGGGTTGGAGAATCCACGGCGACGCAAGACCATCCTGTCGTTCTACTGCGACGACACGAGTCCTTATGCGGCCGGAGCCGAGGCGTTTCACACCTTCCTCGACTTCTGCGCCGAGCAGAAAATTGCCGGCGAATCGAGCTGTATCCTGGGTATGAACGGCCACAGCATGTCCCGCAACCCGAACGAACAAGAGCAGGTGTTTCTGCACCAGGTTCAGCGCGCCTGGCAATGCGGCATCGGCACGCACCTGGAATTGATGACCCACCACGGTCTGTTCGATTTCCAGGCGAACCGCGACCCGGAAGGCGCCGTCCACGAGGGTTTGTGGCTCTACGAACCGGCGGTCACCGAGGAACAATACGGGCGTTACCTCGGCAATATCCTCGCCGAGGGCGAACGGGCAGGGATTAAATTTACCGGGTTGACATGGCCGGGCTGCGGTTGCACGACGTGCCAGCAGCGCTATGCCGAGCTGCGGGCAAGCGGTCATACCAAGCCGAACCCTGCCCTCTGGCAAGCCCTGTTGAGTTTGGCGAAGCAAGGAAAGTTCCGCGGCCGAACCGTCCCCTGCTTTTTCGATTCCAGTGAGACCGAGTATGGCCTGCATCGAAAGGCGAACGATGGGCTGTGGGCCGTGTTCGACCTGATGCCCAATGCCACGGATCACTTCGGTATATGGGAGAACAACCCGGACCGGGTGAACCCGGACTACTACGTTACCGCGGATGGCAAGTCCGGCATCATTATCCGTCATATCGAAGCAAAATCACCGTATTGCGTTTGGTATTCCCACTGGCAAGGGCTCAATCCCGCCAAGGGCGTTGGCTGGCGGGCCTTCACCACGGTCGTGGAACGAATCCGCAAACACCTCGGTGACCGGGTGGTCTGGATGCGTCCCAGCGACATCACCGACCGCTATCACCAGAACGGCGGCTGGGACTTCCGCGAGAGCCTTTAGCAGGACTGGATTGAAGCCAATGCATGAAACAGCCAGTCCGATCCTTCATCCCGATCCGAGCGGCCGTGTTGCGCGAGCCAGGCGCTCCGCTGAAGATCGAGCGCCTGGAAATGGAAGGTCCGCGTGATGACGAGATGCTGGTGCGAATAGTGGCCAGCGGGGTCTGCCGCACCGACATCGATTTTTGCGAGGGCGCCACTTTCGGCCCAGTCGTGCTGGGGCATGAGGGCTGCGGCGTAGTGGAGCAGGCCGGCAAAAGGGTGAACGGATTCAAGCCCGGTGACCACGTGGTGCTCTCTTACCAATCCTGCGGGCAGTGCCGGCCTTGCCGGAACGGGCATCCGGCGGACTGCCAGCGGTTTTACGATGCAAACTTTGGTTTCGCCCGTCTCGACGGGACCAACGCACTGCAAGGCGGTGTGCGCGGTCACTTTTTTGGCCAGTCCTCGTTTGCCACCCACACCCTGGCAACGGTGCGAAATGTGGTGAAAGTGCCGCCAACGCTGCCGCTGAAATTGCTGGCGCCGTTGGGTTGCGGCCTGCAGACGGGAGCCGGCACGGTGATGAACTCACTGGGAGTTCGTGCCGGATCCAGCGTCGCCGTTTTTGGCACTGGCTCGGTCGGTCTCGCTGCGGTGATGGCCGCGCGCATCGTCAAGGCCAAAACGATTATCGCGGTGGACATCAATAGTCGCCGATTACGACTCGCCCGCGAATTGGGTGCGACTCACTCCATCAACAACCGGCGGGGCGACCTCGGCAGGAGCATTGCAGCCATAACGGGCGGCGGCGTGGATTACGTGGTGGAGAGCACCGCGGACAGCGACCTGGAGCGGCTTGCGGTTGAAGTACTGAATTCGGGCGGCAAGGCGGCGCGGCTTAGCGGAGTGAGCGCCTCGGGCAGGCTCCCTGGAGGTCGCGAAGTCCTGAGCGTCATCCAAGGCGATGCTGTGCCCCAGAAGTTCATCCCGAAACTGATCAAGCTGTTCCAAAATGGGCGGTTCCCTTTCGACCGCCTGGTGAAGTTCTACAATTTCACCGAGATCAACCGGGCCATCGCCGACTCGAAGCGCGGCCGCACCGTCAAACCCGTGCTGTTGATGACCAAACAGGAGATCAACGGCCGCCCATCTCCTTGAAGAGTTGCTTCATCACCGCCGTGACCTCGTCTCGCGTTTTGGGAGGCAACCCATCGAGACGACACAGGCTATGAAAGAACACGCCGTTCGCGCCCGAGGCCAGCGCCTGCCTTGGATAGCTTTCAAAGTAGCCCGCCAGCGTCCGCTCGCCAAACCGTTCGCGCCAAAAAGGAGTGCCGGGACCTTGGCTTTGCCCCGCCACCACCAGCGTGCCGCTCCAATAAGCCACCGGATGGTTCGGCAGGCTCTTCAGCGCGTCGGTCCACTTGCGCGTGACGTCCTCCAACCCGAAGTCCCCGCGCGCCTCCAGGAAGAGGTTGTAGCCCATTTCGCCGACCACATCCACGTGCCGGGCGATCCCGCGCACTTGGCTCGCCTGCGATGCGGACCCGTAGAGGAACAAACCCACCGGCAGGGCGAAAGTCGTTCGCAGTTCGTCGCAATGGCTGAGACATGACGCCGGCACATCCAAGCCGCCACTGCCGCTCTCCTCATCGACGAACAAAATGTCCGCACCCAAGCGGACGTACTCCTTCCAGATTTCCATGATCCGGCGATGGTCGGGGCCGTCCCCATAGGAGCGCCGCCGATCAGTGAAGCCGAAGATGCCGGCCTTGATCCCGCGCGCGTGGAGTTTCGGAATCAGCGTCTCAGCCAAGTGTCGGAATCGAGGATAGCCCCAGGAACTGTCGTCGAACTGGCCCTTCCAGTAGTGGAAGCCTTTGCTGAGTACGAGGTCGCAGTCGCCGAAACGGTCGAGGCAGGTCAGGATTTCATCCGCCGAAAGGTCGCTTGCGCGATGTCCGCGCTCGAGGAATTCGTAGGTAACAACCCGGAGGTTCCTGGCCAGCCACCAACTCCGTGGCGGACTCGGCTGATCGCCAGCCCCGGCCAAGCTGGTCCACAGCAGCATGGCCACAGTGGCGCGCAATCTCATCTGGCGACTTTAGCCGAGTGTACGGGTGGATGCAATGAAAGCCTGACGCAGGGTTCAGGGATGATTCCCGCAAGGCGAACCTCGCGTGGGCGTCCAGCCTTTCTCGACTGATGGTCGAAGGTCCATTGCTTCTGTTTCTGGCGGCGATTCCGTGCCAGGAGCGTTTCAGGCCGCTCGGCTTCGGTCAGGGGCATGTGTGAGCCCAATTTACTCGCTGCCGGCTGTTGCAGGCTCCAGGGCCGAATTTCGATTTGATTCGCTGTGCAATCCTTGGTTGGCTGGTGGACGCATGATCTCACTCTTCGCTCCGATTCAACGGCTGGCCCTGCCGGTGTTGGTTTTCACGTTGGTTGGCCAGTTCATCAGGACCGATGTCCGAGCCGAAGCGGCCCAGGCGGCCGAAACCGGCGAGAGCAGCGGCCATGAGTTCAGGGTGTTGGGCCTGGGCACTGCGGGCGCGGAGCGGCCCACCATCGAGGTCACGGCCCCCAATACGGTCATCACCCAGTCCTGCCGGGTGGTGATCCCGCCGGGCGCGGTCATCCGGGACGTCGACGGCCAGGGGGTCATCCTGGTCGGCGCGCCGAACATCGAGATCGATTTTGCCCAGGGCTCTGTCCTCCGCGGGTCGCCGGCGGACACGCGGCCCGACGAGTACAAAGGTTACGGCATCCGCCTGAACGGACACGCCGGCGTGACGATCCGCGGGGCGCGGATCAGCGGGTTCTGGTGCGGCCTCTGGGCGGCGAAGGCCGACAGCCTCGTGCTCGAGGGCATCGACGCTTCGGACAACCGGCGGGCTTGCCTGAAGTCCACGCCGGTGGCCGAGGATGGCGGAGACTGGCTCTTCGGCCACAATAACGACGAGCACGAGTGGCTCCAGACCTACGGCGCGGCGCTGTATGTCGAGGACTCCGTCGGCGTGACCGTGCGCGACTCGCGGGTCTGGCACGGCCAAAATGCGTTGTGCCTGGACCGCGTCACGGCCTCGAGAGTCTATGACAATGACTTCTCGTTCAACTCCGGCTGGGGGATCGCCTTGTGGCGGTGCGCGCGCAACGTCATCAGCCGCAACGCCGTCGACTTCTGCGTCCGCGGTTACAGTCATGGGGTGTACAACCGCGGGCAGGACTCCGCGGGGGTCTTTGTGTTCGAGCAGAATAACGAGAATGTCTTTGCGGAGAACTCCGTGACGCACGGTGGCGACGGCTTTTTCGGCTTTGCCGGCCGTGAGGCCCTGGGCGAGATCGGCGAGCACCCGGTCGAATGGTACAAGCGTCGCGGCAACACCGACAACCTGCTGATAGGGAACGATTTCTCGTATGCCCCGGCGCACGGGATCGAGAATACGTTCTCTTTCGGCAACAAGTACCTGAAGAATCGAATCGTGGGCAACGCCATCTGCGGTGTCTGGGCGGGCTACTCGCGCGAGACCCTCATTGCCGGCAACGACTTCGAGGACAACGGCGAGATGGGCTATGGGCTCGAACGGGGCGGCGTGAACATCGATCACGGTGGCGACAACTTGATCGTCCACAATTCGTTCGTGAAGAACAAGTGCGGGGTTCACCTCTGGGGCGGAGCCAACCCGGACTTCGACAAGCGAAACTGGGCCAAGGCCAACGGCTACGCCTCGACCGGCTCGGTGATTGCCGACAACACGTTCGAGGGCGACAGCGTGGCGTTTCACTTCCGCGGGCCGGGCCAGGTAGTGCTCGGGCCGAACAAGCTGGTTGAAGTGGACAAAGAGATGATTGCCGACCCCGCTTACCAGGTGACGCGCGACGACCAGCGGACCGTCGAGCCGCTCCGGGTGCCCGCGCATAAGGTCTTCGGCAAGAAGCGTCCGGTGGGCGCGCGGCCGGAACTCCGCGGCCGCCAAAACATCATTATGACCGAGTGGGGTCCCTGGGACCATGCGACACCGCTGGTGCAGTTGGTCAAGTCCGCCGGCGGCACGGCGCTCTTCGAGGTTCTCAAAGTGCCGTCGGCGGACGTGCGGGTGGAAACCGTGGGCGACCAGGTGCGCGGCGTCCTGGCCGTTGTGCCCGGGAAGGCGGACGAATCGCAGGTCACCGTCAGCGCCGTGGAACCGGGCGTGCGCCCCTACGTGCTCAGGGTGCAGGCGGCGGGAAAGCCGCTGGCCGAGATGAAGGGGACACTGCTCGCCACCAAATGGCAGGCGACCTTCTTCAAGTGGCCCGCGGACATCGACCCGCGCAAGGACCTCGATGGCTACCGCAAGCTGGCCCAAGGCCCCACGGCGGTCCCCGCGCAGCTCGACGAGCTTTCGTTGCGGTACGGGATGCGCGGGCCCAGTGAGTTGGGCATCTCGGATAAAGTCACCGCCGCCAAGTTCGGCCGGGATCACTTCGGCATGATCGCCCGGGCGCGCCTGCCCCTGGCGAAAGGGACGTGGGAATTCGGCACGCTCAGTGACGACGGTGTCCGCGTCAGCGTCGACGGCAAGCCCGTCATCGAGAACTGGACGTGGCATGGGCCCACGCGTGACGCGGGCAAACTGGCGCTCGCGGCCGACCAGACCGTGGAAATCGTAGTCGAGCACTTCCAGATCGACGGCTACGCGGTCCTGGAATTCTCGCTCTCCCGACAGGCGGAGCCCGCGCCCGCGAAGGAGGCTGGCCAATAGGCGCCGCGAAAGGGCGTGCAGCATTTTTACTTCGATGGCGAAGGCATGAACAATTTTGTCAAAGTCTCCAGGAGACCCGGCGGCCTGGTTAGGGTCTGCCTCGTGGCCGGTTGCTTGCTCGTCGGGCCGTGGGCCTATGCTGCCGAAATTCAGCCCACTTCACAGCCCCGCAACTACCATTTCGACGGGACCATTTCCCGGGCGGTGTTGGAGAACTATCTGTCTCGTTCCATTTCGATGGAGGGTCTGCTCAACGGCCGGGGCGACCTCGACGACAACATCCGAATGCTCAAAGGCACCGGCGCCAAGTTCATCGGGCGAAGCCTCTGCCTGTGGGGTGGCGAAGCCGAGCTGTTGCGCAATCTCGAACGGGCCAGACGGCAGCTTCCAAGGGTCCACGCGGCCGATCCGGAAATGATTGTGCAAGCCTGCATTTTCGAGATCGTCACGACCCAGGTGGAGCAGGTTCCTGTCCCGGATTGGGTTTTTACCGCCCTGAGGCAGCCCGTGGAGAAACGGAATTTCCGTTACGCGGACATGCTCTATCCGAACGGGCGGCTCAAGGATCACTGGAGAGCGGGCCAGTCGGTCCCGGATGTGAGCCGGCCAGAAACCAGGCTCTGGTTCTATTTTCTGGGCGCATCGTTCATCGACGCAGGCTGTGAAGCAATCCACTTTGGGCAGACAGAGCTGATGAACGGCAACGACCGGGAGCTGGGTCACTATTCTCAGGTGCTGGCCCTGATCCGGTCCTATGCGGCCCAGCACGCCCGCCGGCACATGGTGCTGTGCGATTCTCATGTTCCCAGCGGCGGCCTGGTGCGTGACGGCCAACTGCTCATGGATTTTCATTCGTTCCCGTTGCGGATTATGGAGGTGCCGGGCCAGCCGCAGGAAGCAATCTTAAAGGTTGGCTTCTCCGACGGCATTTACGGTCGGAGCAAGGGCGGGATGACGTTCAGCGGCTGGCAGTGCGAGCACCTGCCTTATCTGGTTGAGCTCGACAACTGGGGCGTCAGCAGGCAGCCGGGGCAGGCGAAGGCGGGAGGCATCTGGGTTTGGGGTTACGATGAAATCACCTGGTTTGCGCACCAGAGCCAACCATATCGCGCTGACTGGCTGCGCTACGCGCGGGATTGGGTGCGGCGAACGGACCCCAATGGCCATCTGCAGATGCCCGGCAGCCGGACGCTGTCTTCGCCGCTGGACCGCAAACGATGGTATTACGCCAACAAGCCGAGCGCGGCGGTCCCTGACGGCTTTGGCGATGAAGAGGCGATCCGCTCCATCTGGGCGGCGAACTCGGAAAAGCAATGAGGGCGTGCGGCGGGGACACTTGAGCCTTGTGGTTTCAGCGCCGTGGCTCCGGCGGAGCCGCTTTCCGCCTCCGGCAGGCCCGGCTCAACGGTAATTAGGCCAGCCGACAAGGAGTTCCGGATGGGGCTGGTTGTCCCGGTTCCAACGCTTCACCACATTGTCCTGGTTCCCGTCAAACAACTCCCTGGTGCGGTGGTTCTCCGTGTGGCCATCGCAGAACGCCACGTTCCATCGCCAACCGTGCCGCCGCCTTATCCAGTAGAGGCCATCGGCCGCTAAGGGGTCCGTGGTCGTCCAGGAGTAACCCAGATCGCAGTAGGTGCCATCGTACGGGCCGGCCTCCAGGAGGCCAAAGGCAGCGGCATGGGGACCCACGCCCGCGCCCGCATCCCAAAGGTCGGAGTCGCCGAAGGCGACCATGTCGCTCGGGCACACGACTTCGCTGCCCCGGATCAAGCGAATCTGGCTCGGCCACGGATCCATTTCGTCCGCCCCAAGCTGCACAACGCCGCCCAAACCGAGCTGCTGGCCCGGCGTGTCTGTGAAACCCCAAGCGCTGTAACCGTAAGCGCCACCGCTCGGACCGAGCTCACCCGGAAGCCGCGCATAACTCGGGCAGTCCTGTATGGTGTTTGGTCTTTGGTTCCCACTCTTGACCAAAATGACGTCGCCTATGGTCCAGTTGCGCCACTTGGTCTTGGTGTAAGGCTCCAGGCGCATGTGCCAGAAGATCTGATATCGAAAATCGATGTTTGTCTCGTTTAAATAACACGGCGGGTAGTAGCCAAAATCGCTCACGTACATATTCAGCGCCACCGCGTATTGGCGCAGATTGCTCCTGCACCCCGTTGTGTCCGCCGCAATCTTGGCCCGGTTCAAGGCCGGGAGCAGCAGCGCGGCGAGAATGCCAATCACGGCGATAACCACCAGCAGTTCGATGAGAGTAAATGCCCAACCCCCAACGCTCAGCGGGGCTCGCGCTGCCGTGCTCTTCCAATCCGCATTCCGCACCTTACTCCTCCTTCAAGCGAAAGAAGCGCCGCGGGCCCATCTCGCCCAGGACAGCCTGGCTCTCGGCTTGATGACTTACGTCCAGGAATACCAACCCCTCGGTGAGCCAGGTAACATCCACCCAGCTTGCGGGGTCGAGGCTCGAGTTCTCCTGCAAAGCGTAACCCGTGAGCGCAACGCGCCACGAAAGGCTGATGCAGCCGTTCGTCGAGATGACGTTCAGCCGAGGGGCCGGCTCGAGGGGGAAGGTTTGAGCGACGAAAATGACGCCGTTGTCCCTGCCCGCGATTGTGGGCGCCGACGTTCCTGCCGTCAGCTTGGTGCCGTCCGCCGACAGAGCAACGCAGCCGGCGGTGACGGTAATGCCGGCCCGAGTCCAGGTGGCTCCTGAATCCGTGGAAAGGTAAAGACCAGGACCCGCAGCCGCCAGCCTGGTGCCGTCCGCCGAGGAGGCGACGGACGACCATCCGGAAGGCCCTCCGGCCTGCTGCCAGCTCACTCCTCCATCGGCGGAGGTGAAAATCCCCCCTTCACCGCCCGCTGCCGCCACGAGTTTCATGCCGTCCGCGGACATGGCTAGGCCGATCCACCAGGTAAGGCGGGGCTGGTTCGTCGACCACGCGGTCCAATCGGGCGGATGCGGCGGGCCGGTCTGCGTCCAGGCGCCGCCACCGTTGGTGGATATATAAACCGGGCCGTTGCGGGGCGCCGCCGCCATGCGGGCGCCATCGGCCGAGATGGCCACCGCCCACCAATCGTTGCTGGGCGCGCCGGTCTGCGTCCAGGTCGCGGCGGAATCGCTCGAGACATAGATCGCCCCGTCGTACGTCGCGGCCACGAGCCAGTTGCCGTTGGTCGAGGACGCCACTGACGACCAGGGGCGGAGCGGGGCGCTGGTCTGCGTCCACCTCGCTCCGAAATCTGCCGAACTGATGATCGGGCCGCTGTAAGTGCTGTCCGCGCTGCCCGCCACCGCCACCAGTTTGCTGCCGTCAACGGACGACGCCAGGGCGGCCCACTGGTCGACGGGCGCGCTGGTCAGTGTCCAATCCGTTCCCCGGTTTTGCGAGGTGTAGATTTGGGCCGCATCCCGAGCCGCGGCAGGGGCCTCAAACGTCACCAGGTTGGTCCCATCGGCCGAGCAGGCGATGGCCCTCCAGTTGCCCACCGGGGCGCCGGTGGTCAGGCCCAGAACCTGCGGCTCCGACACATTTACCCACTTGGCCCCGGAATTAGAGCATTTTAAATAAAACTATAGCCGCAATGCGCAAACCAGTTCATGGCGTCCTGGCGCGTGACACTCCTCAAGGCTGAACCGATGGCTTCCACCAGAGCGGCCTGCGTTCGGGCCTCAG
>JBEKRX010000011.1:0-96586 GCA_049518415.1 Verrucomicrobiota bacterium | reverse complement strand
GTCCCGCCGACCGAATCGAGTTCACTTTGTTCCCCATCCAGGGAAACGGCGTTACGGACTGCTCGTTCATTTCCAGTTGCTCTCCACCCGGGGTTATTGCCCCGGCGCAGTTACTTTCAATTGCTGGCCTTACAGTGTCGGCCAGGTCAGGGACTTTCACCCTGCTGTCCAAGCGCGCTTTCAGGCGCACATGAATCGCGCCGTTGGCGCTCTATTCTGTTTTCTTGCACCTGTCCTGGGGCGTTGCCCCAGGCTGGTATGACCTGACGCCGTTGGCGTCGGCCAATGAGGTCATTTGAAAACGTCCAAACTCCAGGGGCTGGCCGAAGCCAGCGCCTTAACTAACTGCCATTCGGGTCGCATCTCAACAATTGACAAATTGACAAGTGCGGCTTGACTTTTTGGTCTGCCGGCGGTTGAACTGCGGCATGGCACGAGCATTTCAGCGCCCCCAGCGCAGTTGAGGGAAAGCGGGGCGATTCTCCTCACGCTTCCTGAGCCACGGCCGCCGTTGTCCCTCAATTATCCGGAAAGCGCCCTCTGGCCTTGCCCTGGCTGTCCAGACCCCTTTTCCCGACGCCTTTAGAGCGACAGAATTAGTAGCGAATCAAGCCGGCCAGAGAACCACCGCGGCGTCCCGCCGCGGCGGGACCGCAGCCTAGCGGAGCACCCCATTGGCCACATTGCGTGGATTGGCCACATTGGCCACATTGGCCACAGCGGCTGCATTGGCCAACTGCATTGGCCACATTGGCTGCATTGGCCACATTGGCCATTTTTACCAAAAAACTGGCCGCGCCACCGACAATCCTGTGCGCCCGGCGGCGCCGGCAGCGAACTCGCGGACAAGATTGTCCGCGCTCCGGTCGCGCCCCAAAACCCTCACAACCCGCGAACGTGTTGGACTATTGCAGCCCGGTTGCGGCGCTGCGCCCCGATTTGCGATTTACAATTTGCCGTTCTCAGTTTTCAATTTCCCAGTGACCCATGTCCTGCGCGTGTCCTTAAGCAGTAGAGTGTTCCGCTGGTTGCTTGTGTTGGCGACCGCTTTGGGTGCCGTCGCCTCACGGGCGGCGGGCGCTCCGCCGGCAGAAGGGCAAATCGCGATCTTCAAAGACGACATACCGCCAGCGGGCGCGGCTTCATCGCCCGAGCATCTGGCGCGCCTGCTCGAGGCGGCGGGCTTTGGCGTCGCCTTCCTGGACGCGGGGCAACTGGCGGAGGCGCAGTCGCTGAGCCGGGTTCATTTTGACGTGCTCGTGCTGCCCTATGGGGCGAGTTTCCCGGTAAAGGCAGCGGACAACTTCCGGCGTTTTCTCCGGGCCGGCGGCAAGTTCCTGGCCACGGGCGGTTACGCGTTCGATAACCTGCTGGAACGGACCGCCTCCGGCTGGCGGCCGCCCTCGCCGCAAGTCGAGCGCCTGAACACGCATTACGGCCGGCCTGAAGACGGCCTGGAAGTGGCCCCAACTCAATTGGGGGTCTTTGATGCCGACTACCCCCTGGAACGCGCGGAGTCAGCGCGCGCGGCCCCGGGCCAGAGCGTGGTTGCGCCGGAGGTCGCGCTGGCGGGACCCCTGGCCGGCTGGGCCGCCGCCGGCGTCACCGGCTTTGACTCGGCGCGCTGGCTGCCGCTGCTCAATGGCTATGACCGCTACGGGCGTTTGCGCGGGGCAGTCGGGGCCATGTTGCGTCATTCCGCCGGGACGTATGCCGGGTCGAGCTGGGCCTTTTTCGGCATCACCAACCGCGACCTCTTCGCCGCATCCGAGCCCCGCATGGGCGAGGCCTTTGTCGCCACCGTGCGCTCGCTGGCGCAGGACACCTACACCGCCTGGCTGGGCAGCGACCTGGCGTGCTATCGGCCGGGCGAGCAGGTAAAACTGCTGGCCCGGCTCTTCAACGGCGGGCGCCGTGAGCGGCGACTGCAATTCACCGTGGAGGTTTACGAAGGGGAGCCGAGCCGGGCGGGGGCCAGGCCGGCGCAGAAACTGCGGGCGCGGCTCGGGGCGGCGGTCTCCGTTCCCGCCGGTCAGGCGCAAGCGGTGACGCTGGAATGGAAGCCGAGCGCATTTGGGGCCGACTTCTACTACCTGCTGGGCCGGCTGCGGGATGGCGACCAGGAAATCGACCGGATCGAGAGCGCCTTCATGGTCTGGGACCAAAAGGCCATCGCCCGAGGCCCGGCGCTTAGCTTCGGCGACAACTACCTGCGCCTGGGCAAGCGGCCGATGTTCCTGTTCGGCACCGACGATTGGTCCTACACCTTCACCACCCGGCGCGAGACACCGCTGGCGTGGCTCCGGGACATGCGTTTGCGGCGCGACCTGGGCGTGCAGATTTACGAGAACCTCCAGTTCGGCATCCCCCAGGCGGACGAGCGGGAAGTGCTGCTCCGAAAAGTCGACGGCCTGGTGCAGCTCGCCCAGAAATACCAGCAAGTCTATTTTGCCGGCCTGCTGGTCGGTTACAACGTGGCGGTGGGCGACGCCGAATTGGGGCAGCAGGCGGCGTATGTCCGCGAATTCGCCCGGCGGTATGCGCGTGTGCCCGGCCTGATTTACTACCTCAACGGCGACCTCCGCTGCCAGCTCGGGGGGGCGGTCACGCCGCAGCTCAACCAGTTCCTGGGCCAGCGTTACGGCGACCAGGGGCGGCTGCGCCAGGCCTGGGGCCAGCAGGCGCCCCCGCAGCCGCTGGGCCAGATTCCAGCCGAGGATTTCAACGACTGGGGGCACCCATGGGACGACCTGCGAGTCTATGATTTGAATCGTTTTCGGGCGGCGCTCATCCGGCGCTGGAGCCAGGCCTTGATTGATGCCATCCGCGAATTTGATTCCGCCCATCCCACCACCTGCGAGTTCTATCAGCTCCCGCACCAGGGCGTGGATATTCTCGCGGCAATCAATGGCACTGATTTGTGCAACTTCGGCTACTTCGACAAACCGGGGGCGGACATCGCCCGCTTCCCGGCCATCTGCAAATACAACGATCAGCGCGCGCGCGGCAAGTCGGTCGGACCGGGTGAATACGGCGTCAAGACGCACCCGGCCTGGGGCGGGGGGCAGGATTACGGCTACCATACGCGGCGCACGCGGGAGCAGGCCGTCGAATTGTTCCTCAACATCGCCCATTATTCGCTGGGCCTGGGCGCCTCGCGCATCCATAACTGGTGCTGGAAAGACAGCGCGCATCGCGTCTTCCCGTGGGGGATGGTCTATCCCTGTGACGAAGTGCCCAAGGAGGTCGCTTATGCTCACCGCAACCAGAGCCTGCTATTCCGGCAATTCGCCCCGGTCTATCGCCCGCCGGAGGTCTATGTGCTGACGGCCGACAGCCACCGGCTTGGGGGCGGCAAATGGCAGGTGGTCGAGGGCATTCTCAAGAGCATCGACCTGGCGCTGGCCACGCACGTGCCCAACCTCGGCACGTTGAATGAGGACGGCCTCATCATTCCCAAGCCCGCCAGGCTGATCTTCTACCCACTACCGTTCTGTCCCACCGACGAAACCTACGAAAAGGTGCGCGACTGGGTGGAGCAAGGCGGCGTGCTGTACCTGTCGGGCGACATTTCGTATGACGAGTTTCGCCGGCGCACGCGCACTGGGCGCCTCGAGCAATTGTGTGGAGTCAAGTACCTTGGGCAATACTATCCGGACATCTCCGTGCGCCCGGACGGCGCCGACCAGCCCTGCATTCGCGTGCAACCGTGCGGGGCCACAGTCCGCAAGGCGGCCAAGGATGGGTCGCCCTTGCTGGTGGAGAACCGCCTGGGCCGCGGCCAGGTTCTTTTCAGCGCCGACCCTCTGGAGTTGCACAGTGTTGCCGCGCGGCGCCAGGATGACGTGGCAGTTTACCGCCGCGCGCTGGTCCTGGCCGGGGTAAGGCCCCTGGGTTTGCAGGGGGATGAGGGGGCGCTCTTGAGCTTCTGCCTCCCGCTCCAGGATGGCGGGCGGGTTTGGCTGGTTTTCAATGCGGACACAAATGCAGCGACCAAGCGAGTCGTGCTGACCGATGCTCGGCCAGCGGTTACCCTTTCGGTGGCGCGCGGGCATCCAGCCCTGCTCTGGTGGGATGGCCGGCAAAACCTGCGGGCAGTGGAAGCTCTCGCGGACTGCACCGTGGGTGGCCGCTGCCTCGTCCAGGACGACACGCGCGGAATTGTCCTGGCGCTGGACGGCCTGGACCTTGCCCGCTCGGGCGCGCTCCTGCTCCTGCCCTTGGAGACCGGCACGATCCGCCTCGCCAACGACCGCCACTGGCAAAACCCCATGCTCCTGACCGGCGACCTCCGCGACGGCCAGTGGTGGAACCATGAGACCACGCGCCTGCAAAAATCCTCCGGCGGCTTTGCCGTCCATGTCAGCCCCGACCAGGCAGTCAGTCTGCTCTTGCTGACGGAAGCGAAAACCGCCAACCACTGGCGCCGGGCGGTCGAGCGGATGGTCAGCGAACCGGCCTCGCTGCGGTAAATCCGCTGCGAACAGCGAATAGCGAACGGCGAATCCCGATGCGGCATCGGGACTCTACTTGCTCTGGGGTCGCTCCAGGCTGCGCTCCAGGGCCAGACTTCCAGGTCGCGATAGGATTCGATAGCCATAGGCGTTGGGAGCCGCATCTTGCCACAAAGGGCTGGCTGACTTCCATTCTCCGTTCGCCGTTCGCCATTCTCCGTTCGCTGTTCGCCGTTCGCCAGTCGCCATTCGCCAATCCCTCCGCATCTCTGAGCCGCTCCTGGACGACTGGTTCAAGCGCCGAGCACGTCAGCGTATTTATGAAACGGCCCCTTAGGCCCTGGGCATGGAGGGCGTGGACAGCGGCAGTTGGATCGTTATACATTGCCGGCACAAACTATGGCCATTATGGGGTTCCGAAAAGAATTCACCCTGGGCGGGCTGCGGCGAGGCGATTTGGAAGCCGACCCCATTGCCCAGTTCAAGAAGTGGTTCGACCAGGCAACGGGCGCGCGTGCCGGCGGGCGTGTGCGCAAGTTTTTTGTCCGCTTGTACAAAGCGGTCTTCCTGGCCGTGGGGGCCGAACCAATGGACCTCGACGCGATGATCCTGGCCACTGCGGACAAACAAGGCCGGCCTTCCGCGCGAGCGGTCCTGCTCAAAGGCGTGGACGAGCGCGGTTTCATCTTCTACACCAACTATGAGAGCCGCAAAGGGCAGGAGTTAGCGGAAAACCCCCGGGCGTCGCTGGTTTTTTACTGGGCGAACCTGGAGCGCCAGGTGTGCGTGGCGGGCGAAGTCCGCAAACTGCCCCAGGCCGAATCGGAGGCCTATTTCCGGTCCCGGCCTCGCGGCAGCCGGTTGGCCGCCTGGGCCTCGCATCAAAGCGAGGTGGTCCGGGATCGGGCTGCGCTGGAGGGGAGCTGGAAACAGTATGCGGGGCAGTACGCGGGCCAGGAGGTTCCGCGGCCGCCGTATTGGGGGGGCTATGTGCTTGCGCCCACCTGCCTGGAGTTCTGGCAAGGCCGCCCCAACCGCCTCCATGACCGGTTCCGCTACACCCGCCAACCGGACGAGCGCTGGCTGATCGAACGTCTGGCACCTTGACGCCAGTTGCGCCAAAGGCTGGAATGGCGCAGACTGTTCGACAAGCGGGGCGTGTTAAAGGGCCCGCGCGCTCGGGCACGATGACTCGGATGAGAAACTCAGACCTGCGGCAGCTCTTGAAAGCGGCCTGGCTCGCTGTGTTTTGGGCCAACCTGCAACTGGGTGTCGCCGGCGACACCGGCCAGGAAGACCCTACGAGCCGCCGCTTTTCCACCGAACCCCTTTTTGAACGGGGGCGTTTGGAGGCCGCCTTCAACAATGGCGCGCTCTTTTCCCCCTTCCTGGCGACGAGAAACCGGCCCACCATCGACTACACCATTTCCGAGTTGCAAGTGGGTTACATGCTGCGTGACCTGAAGGGGCCCGGCTGGCTGCGGGGAAACGTGGAACTGGCCGGCGAGGGCTTTGGCGGCGGGTCATTTCAAAGCCAGGGCAGCTATGTCGCCGGGGCCACGGGCTGGTTGCGCTACAATTTCGTGCCCCGACCGGGCTGGCGGCTCATTCCTTATGCGCAGGGCGGGGCCGGGATTACCTGGACCGACCTGGACCGGCGGATGGCCGGACAGGATTTCAATTTCAATCTGGATCTCGGCGTTGGGTTCCGCTACCTCATCTCCCGGCATTGGTGTTTGAACCTCGAGTACCGTTTCCAACACATTTCCAACGCCAACCTCAACCGCCGGAACATCGGCCTCAACGCCAACGGCCCCCTGCTCGGGGTGTCGTACTTTTTCTAAGCTCTGCCAGGTCGCGCTCGGTCTTGAGCCTCAGTTGGCCGCAGGCCGCCTCGAGGTCGCGCCCTTTTTCCCGGCGCAGCGTCACGGCGATTTGCTCCCGGGCCAGGGCCTGCAGGAAGGCCTGCTGCGCGGCCTGCGGGGGGCGCGCCCAGGGCAGGTCCTCGACGCGATTATAAGGAATCAAATTCACCTTGGCGTTGAGCCGGCGCGCCAGGGCGGCCAGTGGCTTGACCTGGTCCAGCCCGTCATTCACCCCCGCGATCAAAACGTACTCGAAGGAAATCCTCCGGCCCTTTTTCTCCTGGTAGTACTGCCCGGCCGCCGCCAGCTCCCGCAAGGGATACTTCCGATTGAGCGGCATGAGCCGGTCCCGGAGCGCGTCGGTCGCGCCCTGGAGCGAAATCGCCAGGCGGAATGGGAGCGGCTCATCGGCCAGCTTGCGGATTTGTGGCGCAAGACCGCTCGTCGAGATGGTGATTTTCCGTGCCCCGATGCCGCCGCCCCACGGGGCATTGAGAATCTTCAGGGCCTGCATGAGGTTGTCGTAGTTCGCCAACGGTTCCCCCATGCCCATGATGACTAGGTTGGTGACCAGGCGCGAGTCGGCCTGGGAGGAACTTCGAGCTTCCGGGGGAGGACTGTGGAGGGCGCTGCCATTGTCCAGCACGCTCGCAGGCTGAGGAGATTCTCCGTTAGGGAGGCGTGGAATAAGCGTCCGAGCGGTCGGGGTCTCATTGCAGGCGTCCCTGCCAGGCCGGTTGGGGCTGGGCGGCGCCGTGGACTTTTGCCCCTCGTTCCATCGTTCGACGGCCAGGACCTGGTTGACGATCTCATCAACGCGCAGGTTGCGTTTCCAGCCGGCCAGTCCGCTGGCGCAGAACTTGCACCCATAGGCACAACCGACCTGGGTGGATAGGCAAAGCGTGTGCCGGTCACTGGGCTCCCCGTAGAGGGCCGGGTTGGCGGGGATGAGCACGCTCTCGATCAAGGAGCGGTCGTCCAGCCGCCAGAGGAATTTGGCCGTGTCGTGGGAACGCTGCAGGCGGACCAATTCGAGCGTCTGCAGGGTGAAATGCTGCCGCAGTTGCTCCCGCAGCGTCCTGGGCAGATTCGTCATGGCCTCCCACTGGGTTACCCGATGGACATAGAGCCATTCGAGCAACTGCGACAGGCGATACGGCGGCTGACCCCAGGCATGAAACCGGGCCTGCAAGTCATCGGCAGTCTGCGCTCGGATGTCGGTCAACACCACTCCAGCTTAAGCCATTTGCCCCGGAGAATCCAATGGTCTCAGGGTAATGGAGCCGCAGCCGAACCAGCAGGGGCCCGTGGAATAGGAGCCCGACCGATCGGGACCGCGTGCCTGGGGCCGGCCGGGCCAATAAGCGGGAGGCGGGGCAACGCGTCGCTGTCGGACTGGCTGGCCGTCTGAGAGCAAGCCGGGGCTATAGTTGGAATCAGGCGGCTTCCCACTGCTGGCGCAGCAACTGCACGGCGGCAGGGATTGACTTTTTGGGGTCGCCTTTGCAGCCGCATTCGAAGCTGACGAAATCCTGGTAGCCGATGAGCTTGAGGCCGCGGAAGCCTTCCACGTAATTGTCCCCTTCGTCTTCGCCCGGCATTTTGCGCTCCTTGCGGCTGGCCATGTGGACATGGTGGAGGAACTTGCCGCCAGCGATGAACGCGGCCATGTCGCTGGTCTCCTCCCAGGTCATGTGCCAGAAATCGCCCATCAGGCAGACGCCGGGATTGTTGGCATCGCGGCAAATCGCGGCGCCATCGGCCACCTGGCGGAGAAAGTAACATTCCCGCCGGTTGAGCGGCTCGAGCAGGACGCGTGTGCCGGCGGCGCGCGCGTGGTCGCCCAGCTCCGGCAGCAGCTTGAGCAGCAACTCGCGCGATTCGGCGTGCCCCAGCTTCGTTTGATTATGGAAAGCCGGGACCATGATCATGCCGGTGGACTTGAGGGCGCCCGCGGCGGGGAGAATCTCCTCGATGCTCTGCAGGGCCAGGCGGCGCTTTTCCTCCTCATCGGAAATGATGACTCCTTTATACCCCCCGCAGATAGCGCTGATTTTGATCTCCCGCCCTTGCAGGGCCTTTTGCAGCTCCTCGACCCGCCTGGCCAAGCCGCCGCCGCCCGGCTCGAACCCCTCAAAACCATTGGCCTCCAGGAAATCGAGTTTCTCGGCCAGGGTTTTGCCCGGCGCCACGCCCTCCTGGCAGGACAAGCGCAGGCGCGCCTTTTGGGGCGGGTCCGGCAGGGTGAAAGCTTTGGCCCCCGGCGCGACGGCGCCCAGGACGCCAGTTACAGCGGATACGGTCAGGAATTCTCGGCGATTGAGTTTCATACTTTGGTCGGTTACGGCATGGTGTCCAATTCCACAGCGCACACTCTGGCTGCTCTGTTTGGCGGCTCTCCTACACCCCCTCGGCCCCAAATTCAAGACTGAAGTGACGCTGCCGCGGAACTGGGGCGCCGGACAGATGCTTAGCGAGGCTGCGCCTCAGACCACCTCTGGAATCGAGTCCGCCCGGAGAGGTTCATTGAGCATTGAGTATTGAGTATTGGTTATTGGTCATTGAGTCCGCAGTCCGGAAGTTCATTCGGCGTCGTCCGCGGGCATTCTTCAATAACCAATGATCGTTTTTCGATCCTCAATTTTCAATTCACCTGAAAGTCCCGATTCCGAATCGGGATTGCAATCGCAGCGAAACTTGACCTGATGACAACGAGTTTTGCCGCCCAAGAACTCCTGTGCGGGAGGCTTCTCAAACCTTTACCGGAGGTCCCCACTGCGTTTGGACCTCCGGCAGCCTGCTGCCAACCCTTCGGGTTAAAGTGAAGTGGTCTTTGCGGGCAAAAGGATTTTAAAGACCGTGCCTTGTCCCGGCCGGCTCTGGACGGAGATGGCGCCTTGATGCTCAAGGATAATACGGCGGGTGATGGCCAGGCCGAGGCCGGTGCCGTTGGGCTTGGTGGTGAAAAACGGTTCGAACAAGCGGGCGAGGTTTTCCGGCGGTACGCCGGCGCCGGTGTCCTGGATGGTGACGCCGATTGGGGATGAGCCGGGGGGGGCGCGCGAGGAAGCGGGCAGGGAGGAGGGCGGGGCGGTTTCGGTGGCCACGGTGAGGGTCCCCTGCGGCTCCATCGCCTCCAGGGCGTTTAGGAACAAGTTCAAGAAGGCCTGCTGCAACTGGTTGTCGTCTCCTTGCACCAGGTCCGGCGCGGCGTGGAAGAGGCGGTTGACCACGATGGCTTTGGCTTCCAGGGGCGGCTGGACGAGCCGCAGCGAGTGTTCGAGGGTTTCGTGCAAGCTGAACGGGGCGGCCCCCGGCCGGCTCGGCCCGGAAAACCTGAGCATGCGGCTCACGATGGAGTCGATGCGCTCGATCTCGCGCCGGACCAGAAGGGCCGGTTCGGCCTGCTGGTTCTTTTCCAGGAGCAGCTCGGTGAAGGTCCTGACGGCCACCAGGGCGTTTCTGATTTCATGGGCCATGCTGGCCGAGAGAGTGCCCACATTGGCCAAGCGCTCGAGTTGCCGCAACTTGCGTTCCAGTTCTCCAGCCGGGGCCAGGTCATTTACGATGAGCGCCATTGCGGCCTTTCTTGTGCCAGCTTGGATGGTGAGGGCGCTCAGGCGGACATTGAGCGCACCGGCGCCAGGGCCGGCCAGTTCGATCTGCCGGTCGGCGAACGGTTGGCCCGAGGAGAGGATTTCCTGGATGACTTTTTGGAGCGGCGCCGGCAGGGTGGCCAGGGGGCAGCGGAGTTCCGGAGCGGGGCCCAGTCCGAGTATGCGAGCGGCCTGGCCGGTGAGGGTGACACTCTCTTTTTCGGCCTCGATCAAGATGACACCGAAGCGAAAGCAAGCGCGCAACGGGTCGGCAAGGCCGGGCTCCGGCTGCCCCTGTGCGAGGTTGCCCGTGTTTTCCTGTGACATAGCGGTTGTCGGTTCGGGCGCCTGGCGCAACGCGCCGCATTGGCTGCCGCATTCGACAGAAAACCGAAGCTGGACGGGTCCCCGAGTTTCAGTTCGGCACAAGTCCGGTTCTCGGGACCGGCCGCAAGCCCCTGTCGCATCGGTTGAGCGGCCACTGGGCGCCGGTGCATCTGCGCCTGACGCAAGAAGATAAATCCTCGCCGGCCGCTCGCAAGACAAAAGGGGCTTGATTTTTCAGGGTCTTGGCCACTTACTGGGGCCGTGCAAGACAGCGGCCCCAGGCGCTCGAGCGCGGCGCGGATAGAAATCGCCCCACCCCGGCGGTTCGGGGCGTGGGCGGAGGTGGCGGTTCACGCGTATGGCCTGGTGCTGGTGCTGCCCATCCTGGTGTCCGTGTTAGTGATGAGCTTGCGGCGGTTTGAACTCTGGAGTTTGCTGCTGCCGCTGGCGGCGATGGGCGGGACGGCGTATTTCCTGCCGTTTGGGCTGGGCAATGCGTATTTGACGAAGCTGGTGCGCGTGCGCCATGCCGCCGCGGGCAAGGAGGCGGATGGTTTCATCGTCCAACTGACGCTCTCGCCGCGAATCCGGTCGGGCTTTTGGGCGGTGGTCGAGGATGCGGATGACATCGGATACCTGAGGTTGACGGCCGCGGAACTGGTTTTCGAGGGGGACGCGGTAAAGGTCTGTTTGCCATACAGCCAGATCGGACGGGTCCGCTCTCAGAACATTGGATTGCGGGGGCTCTTTGTCTATGGGCGGCGAATTGCGGTGGAGGTTACGGGCTTGCCCAACGTGGCCGCCCTGGAATTTGCCGAGCGTTCCTCCTGGCTGCTGCCCGCTTCGCTGCGAACGACCCAAAAGCTGCGCGAACGACTCTCGGCCAAGGCGGCGACGCAACCGGTTTAGCCGCGCCTTTGCCAGTGGCGGCGGGGAGGGCACGCCGCCCGGCGTTCAGCTTCCTGTTTCACGCTT
Organism: Verrucomicrobiota bacterium; assembly: GCA_049518415.1. GTDB lineage: Bacteria > Verrucomicrobiota > Verrucomicrobiia > Limisphaerales > UBA8199 > CAVQND01. Next base: position 85,369 of record JBEKRX010000011.1, on the reverse strand, counting down.
TTGTGCACGGAAAAACGGCACAAAGTCAGCGGGGCGAGGGTCTTCGGCGGGCCGCGTGCGCTCGCCACGAGGCTCGGCGGCGGGTCTCACGAGAGGCAGGCGGGACGCCTGCCCCACTACCTGGGCTCGCCAGGAGGCTTGGCGGCGGGCCTCACTTGCCCGGCAGTGGGAGGGCGCGCAGGAAGAGGGTAAAGGTGGTGCCGGCGCCGAGGCGGGTGTCAACCTGCAAGGCGCCTTTGGCGGTCTTAATCAGCCGCAGGACAATGTTCAGGCCCAGACCGGTGCCCTGGCGGGGACCTTTGGTCGTGAAGTAAGGTTGGAAAATCTTAGGGAGGATCTCCGGCGGAATGCCGGGTCCGGTGTCGCGGACGGATACCGCCAGGAGCGGGGCGGAGTTGTCGAAGTGTTCGGCATTGAGCAGGCGAGCCTGGGGCCCGTCCTGGAAGGCAGTGAGGTCGAGGGGCTGGGAGAGGAGGCGGCCTTGGATCTCGACCAAATGGGGTTGCGGGGCGCACTGGAAGGCATTGACGGCCAGGTTGAGCAGCATCTGGACGAAATCGGTGCCATGGATTTGCACGGCCACGTCCTGGGGCAGCGGCGGGAGGGCGAGCTGGTTGTCGCGCAGGCTGGGATGGATGCGGAGCAGTTGGCCGAGGTCGGCCAGGAGCTGGTTGACGCCGACGCGCGGGGCGTCGTCGGATTGGCGCCGGAGGAAGCTGAGGTAGCGGCGCGAGATCTCGATGCAGTTGGTCACCTGGCGGGTGATGACTTTGAGGCGGTCTTTGATAAACTGCAGGTCGTCCAGTTCAAGGCGGGTCAAATTGCCAATGCGCTGACTGATGAGCTGAATGAAGCCGGAGATAATGGTGAGCGGCCCGTTGATGTCATGGATAATGCTGGCGTAAATCTCGCCGCGGGCTTGGGAGATCTGCTCGTCGAGCTTCTGATTCTGCAACTCGGCGAGCAGGAGCTGGAGCTTTTCGGCGTTGCTGCGGATTTCGCTTTCGAGGGAGCGTCGATGCATGGCGCTGGCCACCGCCGCCCGCATGGTGGAGATGTCGAAAGGCTTGTTGATGTAATCGCAGGCGCGGAGCCGCAGGGCCTGCCGGATGGTTTCGGCGGTCTCGAAGGCGGTCATCATGACGACCTCGATGCCGGGGTCGACGTACTTGAGACGTTCCAGGACTTCGATGCCGGACATGCCGGCCATGCGGATGTCCAAGATGGCGACGTCGATCTTGCGGTTCTGGGCGAGTTCGATGGCGGTGGCGCCGTCGGCAGCCAGCAGGACTTCGTATTCCTCCTTGAAAATGACGTGCAGGGATTGGCGCGGCCCTTCCTCGTCATCGACCACCAGGAGGGTGCCTTTGCGGGCGGGGTCCCCCAGCGGTTCAGCCGGGTTCAGACTCATGTCCCATGAACCAGGGGCTGCCATACTCAGCCTACCAGGGGCAGTCGCGGCCAAAGGCGCGGCGGCCCTGCCTTGCGAGCCGCCAGGTTTCGCCGGGGTGAGGGATGAGCCACCGGCCGGCGCAGGGGCAGGAGGCGGGGGCAGGTTGCAAAGAGCTTAACCGCCGGCAGCAGGGTCGTGCCGCAAACCAACCAACTTCGCTTTGAACCGAGACATCGAACACGCGCTCGAATTCTAGCAGGGCCGCCCGGCAATTCAAGGAAAATGGTCAACAAAAATGGGTCCCGGCACGTGACTCAGCGCAGGCTTGAGCATGGAGCAAGCGCCGCCTAGACTGGGCCGCACGACAAAGTTATGATCACGGAAGAGAGTTTCATCGATTTCAAGTGCCCTTATTGCGGCGAGACGATTTCCTTTCCGCGGGAGAGCGCGGGCTACGCGCAGGCCTGCCCCACTTGCACGGAGAGCGTAATTGTGCCTGGGGACGGCAGCGGTGAGGGGCGCAAGCCGCCGCTGCCGCTAACGACGGCACGGCTGGTGTTGCGACGGTTTACGGGGGGCGACTGGAAAGATTTGCTGGAATGCCTGGCGGATGAAGAGGTGTTCCGCTACATGGGGGGCAGACCCCTGGAGGAAGAGGAGGTGCTGCGTTGGCTGGAAAGGGACAGCCATGTGAGATTGACCACGCCGGAGCAGATGTTTTACCTGGGCATCCAGGAGCAGGAGGGCGGCAAGCTCATTGGTTACCTGGTCTTGAATTTTACCGAGGCCGCCCAGGCGACGCTGGACGTGGTGCTAAACCGAAGCTTCCAGGGGAAAGGCTATGCCCTGGAGGCGGTGCGGGCGGTGCTGGGCTTTTGTTTCGAGGGCATCAGGCTGCACCGGGTGAGCGCCTGGTGCGACAGCCGAAATGCCCCGGCCTGCAAGCTCTTCGAGAAGGCCGGCCTCAGGCGCGAGGGCGAATTGGTGAAGAGCAAGCTCTTCAACGGCCAATGGGTCAACGTGGTTTGCTATGCGGCCCTGGAGGAGGACTACCTTGGAGCGGCAGCGGGCGGGGCGGGTGGAGGAGGGTCAGGACTTTGAGCCCTGATTTGCGCCCCTGGGCCTCGAATCCTGAGCGCTTGGCAGCGATTGTCCTTTGCCGGCCAAAGAAGGCCAGCAGGCTGCGTTTAACGATTGCTTGCGCCGGGTGAATTTGGGGTTATTTTAAGAGCATGGATTGGCAGCAGTTGGCGTCGCTATTTATCGTTGCCGCTGCCGGCGTCTGGCTGGCAGGCAGCAAGCTCCGCCGCCGTCGATTCAGTTTCGAGCGATGCGCGGATTGCGGTTGCCTGGGAGCCGGTCGAGCGGGTGGGGCGACTTCGCTGGTGTTTCGCGCGCGCAAGGGCAGGCGTGGGGAGGCGCTGGTGAAAATGAAGCCGTGAGCGCTTGCGCCGGCGCTGGGGCTGAGGTACACTCTAGTTCGCTAAATGGCCATGTGCAAAGTCAGTTCGTCGGTGCATTTTGTGAGCCGCTCTGCCGGGGGTGGGCGGGAAGGTTCGGCCCGGGCGCATTGGGTCCCTGACACAGATGTGTATGCGACGGACAGCGGCCTGGTGGTGAAGGTGGAACTGGCCGGCATGCGGAGCGATTGTTTGGAGATCACGGTGGAGGGGAACCGGTTGTCCATCAGCGGCAACCGGCCGGACGGCTGCCGGGCGGCCAAATGCAATTTCCTGGTGATGGAGATAAACTACGGGCCGTTTGAGAGCGTGTTGGAATTGCCGCCCGGCTACGACTTGACCCAGGCCAAGGCGGTGTATGTAAACGGTTTTCTGCGGATTGATGTGCCGCTGGCACAACAGCCGTCCAAGAGCACGAAAGTGCCGATTGCGGAGGGAAACGCCTCGGTTATCTGAACTTTTGCGCCGGGCGGGCATCTAATGGCTAAAAGGCGCGATCATGACCTCGCCCGACACCGAGTTTGTCAGCATCCTGGGAACTCCCAGCGGGGCGGAAACGCCCTCGCGCGTGTCGTCCAGTTCGCTGCCGGAAGTGCTGCCCATCCTGGGTTTGTCCGACATCGTCATTTTCCCCACCATGCCGGCGCCGCTGCTGGTCGAGACGGCCCAGAGCACCAAGCTGATCGACGATGTGGTGGGGGGCGACCGGTTGGTGGGAGCGGTCTTGCAGCGCAACGCCGAGGCCGAGAACCCCAGGCCCGACGAGATGCACGACGTGGGGTGCGCCGCGCGCGTGCTCAAGATGCTCAAGTTCCCGGACAATACCGTCCGCGTGGTGGTGGAGGGGCTGTGGCGCATCCGCATCCGGGAGTACACCAAGCTCGAACCTTACCTCTGCGCGAAATTCGAGTTGCTGCGCGATGTGAAGGAGGAGTCGGTGGAGTTGGCGGCGATGATGCGCAGCGCGCAGAGCCACTTCCAGGAGATCATCAAGCTGTCGCCGGCGCTGTCCGAGCAAATCAGGATCGCCGCCCTCAACACGGAAGATCCCGGGCAATTCTCGGACCTGGTGGCGGTCAACCTGAACCTCGATTTGGCCGAGCGGCAGAAGTTGCTGGAGACGATTTCGGTCAAAGAGCGCCTGACCCGGCTGTTGCCGATGCTCAACCGGGAGCACGAAGTGCTGACGCTGAGCTCGAAAATCCAGAGCGAAGTCGCCACGGCGATCTCCAAGACGCAGAAGGATTTTTTTCTGCGGGAGCAGTTGCGGGCGATCCAGCGGGAACTTGGGGAATTGGATCCCAACGCGAGCGAAGCGCGGATGCTGCGGGAGCGGATCGAGCAAACCCCGCTGCCTGCGGAGGCCAAGCAAGTGGCGACGCAGGAGTTGGACCGGCTCCAGCAGATGGTGCCGGCGGCGGCGGAGTACGCCGTGATCCGCCATTACCTGGATTGGCTCCTGGCCCTGCCCTGGGCGACGGAGACCGAGGACAAACTCGACCTGGTCGAGGCCGAGCGGATTCTCAACGAACAGCATTTCGGGTTGAGCAAAGTCAAAGACCGCCTGCTCGAGTTTCTGGCCGTCATCCAGCGGCGCAAACAAATCAAGGGCCCCATTCTGTGCCTGGTCGGTCCCCCCGGGGTCGGCAAGACCTCCCTGGGCCGGAGCGTGGCGGAGGCCCTGGGGCGCAAGTTTGCGCGGATTGCCCTTGGGGGCATGCGCGACGAGGCGGAGATTCGCGGGCACCGGCGCACCTACGTCGGCGCGCTGCCCGGCCAGATCATCCAGACGTTGCGCCGGGTGGAGAGCCGCAACCCGGTCATTCTGCTCGACGAGCTGGACAAGGTGGGCGCCGATTTTCGCGGGGACCCGGCCGCCGCCTTGCTGGAGGTGCTCGACCCAGCCCAGAACAACACCTTCACCGATTATTATCTGGACCTGCCCTTCGACCTGTCGCGGGTGCTGTTCATTACCACCGCCAACTGGCTGGACCCGATCCACCCGGCGCTGCGCGACCGGCTGGAGGTCATTGAACTGCCCAGTTACACGGCGTCGGAGAAGCTCCAGATCGCCAAGCGCTTTCTGGTGCCGCGACAGTTGGAGGAGCATGGGCTCACGCGCCAGGAAGTGAAGTTCCCGGACGCCACATTGCGCCGCCTCATTCACGATTACACGCGCGAGGCGGGGGTGCGGCAGTTGGAGCGCGAGATTGCCGCCCTCACCCGGAAGGCGACCCGCCGTCTGGTGGGCAACGGCCACCTGCCCAAGCCGCTGGTGCTCAAGCCGGAGGCCTTGACCAATTACCTGGGCGCCGCCCGGTTTGTCAGCGAGAGCGCCGAGACCATCAAGGAATATGGCATTGCCACCGGCCTGGGGTGGACGCCGGTCGGGGGCGAGGTCCTGTTCATCGAGGCGACCCGGATGCCTGGCAAAGGCCATCTGCTGCTGACCGGTTCGCTGGGAGAGGTCATGAAGGAGAGCGCGCAAACGGCGCTGAGCTACTTGCGCAGCCAGGCCCCCGCGCTCGGCTTGGATTTGTCCGATCATGGCAATTTCGACATTCACATCCATGTGCCGGCGGGCGCCACCCCCAAGGACGGGCCGAGCGCGGGGGTGACCGTCGTGGCGGCGCTGGCCTCGCTGCTCACGCGCCGGCGGGTGCGGTCGGATGTCGCCATGACCGGGGAAATCAGCCTGCGGGGACGCGTCATGCGCGTCGGCGGGATCAAGGAAAAGGTCCTGGCCGCCGCCCGTTTCGGCCTCAAGCAGGTAGTGCTGCCGGAACAAAACCGGGCCGACTGGACCGAAGTGCCGGAAGAAGTGCGCCAGAAGCTGAAGGTCCATTTCATCAGGCATATATCGGAGCTGCTGCCCCTCGCATTGCACACGAAATAGCCTCCCGGCGTGGCCGGCGGCAACCGGGCCAACCCAGCCAATCACAAATTGTAAACAGTGAATTGGGTCCGCGTATGAAACCCGATGAGTTATGGGAGGGGCTGGGAGCCTCACCAGGGCCGGCGATGGCTCAATTTAGAGTCTGCAAGGGGTTTTTCGTGCTCTTGCTGCTCTGGCCTCTGCTGGCTTGCGCTCAACGGCCGATGGAGACGCGCCCGCCGCCGCTCAGCCCCGAGGAGTCCGTGAGAGCGGGGCGCGAGTTGGTGGCCGAGTTGCTGGCGCAAAAGCCCGAAACCAATTCGTCCATCACTGGGGTGGTGAGAATCCGCGAGGCCAATGACCAGGAGCGCCAGGTCCCGGTGAAGTTCGAGCTCTATGCCACGCCCACCAACTGGGTGAGTGTCTATCAGACGCTCCCGGCCCCGGGCGTTGCCGCAGAGAAGCTGACCGTGATCCACTACGGCCAACAGCCCAATGAATATCTCTTCATCCGGCCGCCCCGCCCCGGCGCCACCAACGCCGGCCCGATTAGTTTAGCGGGCAACCAAACCATGGTTCCGTTTGCCGGGGCCGATTTTTGGGTGGCGGATTTGGGGCTGGAATTCCTTCATTGGCCCAAGCAGCGAGTGGTGCGCAAGGAGATGCGCCACGGCCGGCCTTGCGCCGTTTTGGAGAGCGTCAATCCGCACCCTGGGTCCAGCGGCTACGCCCGAGTCGTCTCCTGGGTGGATACGGACAATGGCGGCCTCCTGCACGCCGATGCCTACGACGGCGCGGGCGGGCTGCTCAAGCAATTCGATCCCTCCGGCCTCAAGAAAGTCAACGGCCAGCGCCAATTGGAGGAGATGGAAATGCGCAACCGCCAGACCGGCTCGCATACCTGGGTTAAGTTTAATTTGGGTGGTGATCGGTGACTGGTGACCTTGGACTTGCTCCGGTCTCCCGCGCCAACGGTTGAACGCTTGCGCCCCCGGATACGTTGCCTTAGGTTAGGCCGCATCACTCTCATTTCATTTGCTTATGACATCAATACTTGGAGTCCTGGAGTTCCGCGACTACGCCATCATTGCAGCCATCGTGGTCCTCCTTACCGGAGCATATTACAAACGGGTCACGGCCAGGGCACTGCGGCAGCGGATTGACCTGCGAGGCTTGAAACGGCAGTTGGACTGGCTGCACCAGAAGATGGATGCCCTCCTGAAACATCAAGGCGTTGAGTTGCCGCCGCCACCGCCTTCCGGCCTATCTTCAGAGGTTGAGCGACTCGCCAACGCGCCAGGTGGGAAGATTGCCGCCATCAAACTTTATCGGGAGCAGAATCCAGGAGTCGGCCTGGCCGAGGCCAAGGCTAAAATCGAGGAATTCTTGTAGAGCAAATAGACAGTCCCGTACCGTCTAATCGTCGACGCGGCAGCGGACTCCCGGACCAGCGCCCAGGAGGGCCAGCGCCGCGCTGGAGCCGTGCCTGGTGAGCCTGATGGCCACTTCCCGAGCAGCACCCCAACGAGCTTGCCTGCGCCCATGCGCGCCAGCGCGTCGACCGGGGTTTCAGCGGCCCAGGTTCAGCGCCTCAAGGCTCGAACGCTTGAACCCTGCCATCCCGTTGCCGCGTGACATTTGGCTCAAGGTATGGTCTAATGGGCGGTGAGCATAGTCGTGAGCAAGCCGCTGGCAGAAAATGAGCGCGCGGACGAGGCGGGCCCCCTAATGGCCGGGCGGGACGCCGGCCCATCGGCGGGGGGACCGCCTGCCGGGCTGGCGGAGGGGGAATTCGCCGAGCTTTACCTGGAGCACAGCCGCGCCATCTACTACCTGGCGCTGCGGCTGTTGGGCGATCCCCAAAAGGCGGAGGATGCCACGCACGATGTGTTTCTCAAGGCCTTTCGGAAGATGGAGCAATTCCGGCGGGAATCGACCTGGCGGACCTGGCTCTACCGCATTGCCATCAATCACTGCCGCAACCTGCAACAGGCCTGGCACGAGCGGCACATCTTCACGAACGCGGACGACGCAGTCTGGGAGTCGGCGGCGGCCAGGACCGACTCGCCACTGCGGGTGCTGGAGAGCAAGGAACTGGGCCAGCGCATCCAAAAGGCGCTGGACGGACTGCCCGCGGAATATCGGCTCCTGCTCTTGCTGGTGGCCGATGAACAGTTGAGCTACGAACAGGTCGGCGCGCTCACCGAGCAGTCGCCTGACGCGGTGCGGGGCAAACTGCACCGCGCCCGCAAGGTCTTCGCCGTCCTGTTCGAAAAGACCGCTTGAGCTATGAAACGCCAGAGCCAATTCAATTCCCAGGAGCAGCAGCAGGGCGCCCAACAGCAACGCCAGCAGTCGGCGCCCCTCGAGTTTGGCAGTGTGGAAGAGCTGCTCCGGCACGATGCGCTGCATACGCCGGTGCCGCCGAGCATCGGGCGGCGGCTGCAGGAATCGCTCCTCGATATGTCGGCCCCGCGGCGGCGCTGGTGGCGGCGGCTCTTTGGCGGGTTATGAGCTTTCAAAGCGAACTGGAGACGCTGATCCGGGCGCGCTACCCGCTGCTCTATCTCATCAGCAGCGAGGAGATGCGGGTGCAGAACCTGGTGGTCGAGATTGCCAGGAAACGGCAGAAGAAGGCCTTCGAGTGGAGCTGCACCACCGGCATCGTGCCCGCCGGGACTTCCATCCAGGCCCAAAAAGTCCGCAACGCTGCCACCAAGGACCCGCTCCAGGCCCTGGACCAGGTGATCGAGCAAGTCGAGCCCGCGATCTTCATTTTCAAGGACTTCCACCCCTTCCTGACCAAGAGCAATTTCGCCGTCATCCGCAAGCTCAAGGAAATCGCCCTCCATCTCAAGAACAGCTTCAAGACGATCGTCCTGATATCGCCGGTGATGGAAATCCCCACCGAGCTGGAGAAGGAGATGACGGTGTTGAACTATCCCTTGCCCGGGCGGGAAGACCTGGCCGAGTTGCTGGACCGGATCGGGGCCGACCTGAAGCAGTTCAAGCAGGTGAGCATTGACCTGGAGCCGGCGGGGCGGGAGCGGCTCCTGCAGGCGGCCCTGGGCCTCACGCTCGGCGAGGCGGAGAATGTCTTCGCCAAGATCATCGTCCAGGACGGCCGGCTCAGCGGGGAGGACATCCATGCAGTTTTTGCCGAAAAGCAGCAGATCATCCGCAAGAGCGGGCTGTTGGAGTATTACACCACGAGCGAGAGTTTCGCCGGCGTGGGCGGGCTGGGGGTGCTCAAGGACTGGCTCAACAAGCGCGCCCTGGCCTTCTCGGCGGAGGCGCGCGCCTTCGGGCTGCCGGCCCCCAAAGGCGTGCTCATGCTGGGCGTGCAGGGCTGCGGCAAGAGCCTCTGCGCCAAAGCCGTCTCCACCCAATGGCAACTGCCCCTGCTCCGCTTCGACATGGGCCGCATGTTCAACAGCTTCATCGGCTCCTCCGAAGAGAACGTCCGCCGCGCCATTGCCGTGGCCGAATCGGTGGCCCCTGCTATCCTCTGGGTGGACGAGGTGGACAAGGCCTTTGCCGGCGCGCAAGGCTCCGGGGCGACCGACGGCGGCACCACCGCGCGGGTCTTCGGCACGTTCCTGACGTGGCTCTCGGAAAAGCAAGCCCCGGTGTTCGTGGTCGCCACCGCCAATGACATCTCCCAACTGCCGCCCGAGCTGCTGCGCAAGGGGCGCCTGGATGAAATCTTTTTTGTCGATTTGCCCACCGGCCAGGAGCGTCTCGAGGTCTTCCGCATTCACCTGCACAAACGCGGGCGGGACCCCGCCCGCTTCGACCTGGAGGCCCTGGCCGAGGCCAGCCACGACTTCAGCGGCGCCGAGATCGAGGAAGCCATCAATAGCGGCCTCTACGACGCCTTTTACGCGAAGGAGGAACTCACCACCGGGCACGTCCTGACCGCCCTGGGGCAAACCGTGCCGCTGGCCAGGACTATGGCCGAGCAGATCAGTCACCTCCGCGCCTGGGCGGAAGGCCGCGCCCGCAACGCCAGTGCGGCCCGCCCGCAAACCTGCCAGGCTGCAAAGCATGCTTCCCCCAGGTTAAATTCAACCGGAGCCACGGCTCAGGCGGGCAAAACGCGTGAGTGAGTTGGCTGGGCAGGCCAGTCAGTCAGCGGTGGCGTTTCACTGCGCGCCGCGCTCGCGCGAGCGGGGGGACCATAGGATTTGAGATTTCAGATTTCAGATTTCAAAGGTTTCACTGCGCGCCGCGCTCGCGCGAGCGGGGGGACGAGGCTCCTGCCGAGCCCTGGCGGTCAGAGCAATCCGCGTTCCTCGGCGTCCTTGCGCAAGGGGTGGCCGAGCGGGAGCCTGGTCAGCAGGACCTTTCGGAAGGCCTCCGCCCGTTTCCTCTCCGCTTCCTGCTGGCGCGTCTTGCCGCTCAAATGCCGCTGGCCTTTGATGCTGCTCTCCTGTAACGATTCGGCCCAGCCGCGCAGTTGGCGCGAGCAGGACTCGGCGAGGGATTTCAAATTTGAGATTTGAGATTTGAAATCGGCGAGCCGCGGCGGCGCCTGGGCGGCCTAAGAGGACGCAGGGCGCCGAGCCGATAGCTGGAAATAGGTGGAAATAAGTGGAAAAAGGACGGTCTTTGGCATGGAAATGCGGTCGGAGATTGTGGTGGCAAAAGGCCGTTGTTTCACGGGCGGAGTGAGGTTAGTTTGGCGGCATGCGAACACGGATTCAGAAGACTGGCGACGGTTTGGGGCTCAGCTTGGCCGCCGAGCTGCTGCCGGCGAGGGGGTTGGGCACTGAAGCCTGACGCCTTGAGGGCCCGCCGATGCGCACGCTGGCGCTCATTGCACTGGGGGCAACCCTGATGTTGCCCGCCGCGGCCAGTCCGGCCACGACGCCGACCGCCGAAAACAGCTTCACGGTGAGCCTGCCGCCGCCGGCCGGCGGGGAGGCGCTGCTGCCCGATTCGCCTTTCGGCATCAACACGGCGTTGGAGCCGGGCAGCCGCGACCGGGAGGCGCGGCTCAAGGCCATGGAGGAGGCCGGGATCAAATGGGGCCGTCAGGATTTCACCTGGAAGCGCATCGAGCGGCGAAAAGGGGAATATACCTGGGAACCCTACGACGGGCTGGTGGAGCGATTCCGGCGCTACGGCGTGCTGCTTTTGGGTAATCTGAGTTATGGCCCGGCTTTTCACGACCTGCGGACGGAGGCCGGGATCGAGGCCTACTGCGCCTTCGCGCGGGCCGCGGCCAGGCGTTACGCGGGGAAGATCGAGCACTGGCAAATCTGGAACGAGCCGAACCTGGGCTACCAGGGGGGCGACCCGGCGCTCTACGCGCGGCTGCTGGGGGCGTCGGGCAAGGCCATCCACGAGGCGAATGCCAAGGCCAAGGTGCTGGGCCTGAACATGGCTTTCTGCGACGTGTTGTGGGCCGAGAAAGTGCTGCGGCTGGTCCCCTACGATTGCTTGGACATCATCTGCTACCATCCGTATCGGAATCCCAATGCGCCCGAGGACAAGTTCGACTGGTGGGTGCTGGACCAATACGTGAAACGGTTCCACCAGGAACTGACGGCAGACTACCCGCTGGCGCACAGCAGCTTCCTGGAACAGACGGACGAACTGCTCCGGACGATAGCGCAGTTCGGCCCGCCCAAGCCGATTTGGATTACCGAGATGTGCTTCAACACGCACATCCACCCATACGGCGTCTCGGAGTTGCGTTCGGCCGACTTGCTGGTGCGGTTCCATGTGCTGGCCCTGGCCTCGCGGAAGGTGGAGAAGGTCTTTTGGTGGACGCTCAAGGACGGCGGCGCGCAACAGTTTGACGCGGCGGAGATGGTCGGGTTGATGCGGGAGACGCTGGCGCCGAAGTACGCGTACTATGCCTACGGTTTCATGACGCGGATGCTGGAGGGCAAACGGTGGGTGCGCAATGACTCGTTTGGACCGGAGGTCTATGCGTGCGTGTTCAGTGAGGAGGCGAGCGGCCAAGACACCATGGTGCTGTGGAGCACGAAACCGTTCGCTTACGTCCGCATCAACAACACCGAGCGGGGGCTGGTCTTCTATGACCTCTACGGAACCAAGCGGGTGGCGACCTACGATAAGGTCCGCACGGGGCACCTGCCCGTGCCGCTGGGTGAAAGCCCTATCTATGTGGTCGGGCCCAGGGGATTGAAAGCGACGGTGCGACCGGACCCGGGGTGGTAGTCACCAGACCACGGGCCACAGGACCGGGGACGGGGCTTCAGAGGGCGGCTTGGAGGATGGTGGTTAATTCGTTGGCGGTGAGGGGGATGGGGTTGGTTTTCATGCTGCTGGCCTGGGCGGCTTTGTCCACCAGCTCGGCGGTGTGTTGGGGGGTGAGACCGTAGGCGGCGAGGCTGGGGATGCGGAGGTCGGCCACCAGGCGGCGGAGCCACAGAACGGCCTGGTCGGCGGTGGCGGTGGGGGCGCCGGTGAGGAGGCGGGCGATTTCATCGTAGCGGCTGAGGATGTGGCTGGCAGGCTGGCGTTGGCGGAGGGCGCGGAGGTTGGCCTCGATGACGTGGGGCAGCAGGGCGGCGCAGACGGCGCCATGCGGGGCGGGGAACATGCCGCCGATGGGCGCGGCGAAGCCATGGACGGCGCCCAGGCCGGCGTTGGCGAGGGCGAGTCCGCCGAAGAGGGCGGCGATGGCCATGTCCTGGCGGGCGGCGGGGTTGCGGCCGTCTTCAAAGGCGGCGCGGAGGGAACGGGCAGCGCGGCGGAGGCCCTCGGCGCAGAGGGCATCGGTCATGGGGTTGAGCCGGGAGCAGACGTAGGGCTCGATGAGCTGGGTGAGGGCATCGAGGCCGGTGGCGGCGGTAACGGCCGGGGGCAGATCAAAGGTCAGTTCCGGGTCAATGAGGGCGAGGCTGGGGAGCAGGGCGAGGCTGCGGAGGCTGACTTTGAGCCGATGCTGGGGCGAAGCGAGGACGGCGTTGCGGGTGACTTCGGAGCCGGTGCCGGCCGTGGTCGGGATGGCGATGAAGGGGACCGAGGGCCGGGTCAAGGCTTTGCCGCGGCCGACGACTTCCAGATAATCGAGCAGCTCGCCTTGGTTGGCGAGCATGGCGGCGATGGCCTTGCCGGCATCGATCGCGCTGCCGCCGCCCAGGCTGACAACGAACTGGGAGTCCGCTTGCCGGGCCAGGGCGAGGCCCAGTTGGACGGTCTGGAGGTCTGGTTCGCCGGCAACCGAGGCCGTGGCGGGCTCGACGCCGTGCTGGCGCAGGGCGGCCAGGAGTGGTTCGGCCCGGCGCGAGTCGCGGCCGGTCACTACCAGGGCGCGGCGGCCGAGAGCTTGCGCCAGGGGTCCCACTTCGCGCAGCGTGCCGGCGCCAAAGATAATCCGCGTGGCGGTCGCAAATTCGAATTTGGTCATAACCTATATCCAATTGCCAATGGGGAATTGGCAAGGCGTCACCAGTTCTGATCGTCCGGGAAGCAGTTTTCGTATTTCACGCTGGCGCGCGGTTGGGCCATCATCGGTCCGGCGGCGTCGCGCCAGGCCTGGTAGTGTTTGGTTTCTTTATGGGCCGCGGGGGCTTGGGGGTTGCGGTAGGCCTCGACCAGCACGAAGCGGGTCGGGTCGTCTTGCTGCTGCACGACCTGGAAGCCGGCGATGCCCGGCTCCTGGACGCTGGCGCGCGCGTTTTCGAGGGTCGCCCGTTTGAAGGCCTCAACAGACTCAGGCTTCACCTGGACATGGACATGAACCACCAGCATAGCTATTCCTTTCGCTTTGGGTTTCGATTGCTGCCGGGGAAATGGCTATAGCGTTTTGGGGAAAAAGGCAAAAGGCAATTGTGAAAAGCTGGGGTTGCCTGGTCCGGGGGTGTCTGGCAGGGTAGCTGCATGCGCGCGCGGCGAGGCTGTTTTCGCGGGTTGCTTTTTGGGATTGGTCTGGCATTTCGGGTTGCGAGGTCCGGCTTTCTCGGGGCTTTGGCGGTCAGCGCCCTGGGGGGCGAGAAGCTGCGGCTGGAGCGGCCCCTGCAATACTTCGGGATGTGCGATGCCTCGGGGGCGGTGGCAATCAGTTCAAACCTCTTTGTGGCCGCCAGCGACGAAGATAATATCCTGCGGCTTTATCGCGCCGACCAGGCCGGGCTGCCGCTGAAGGAGTATGATTGCAACGGCTTTCTGGAACTGGAGGGCAAATCGCTGGAAGCGGATTTGGAGGCCGGCGCGCGGCTGGGCGACCGGGCGTTCTGGATTGGCTCGCACGGGAGGAACCGCATCGGCAAGCAGCGGCCCAATCGCTGCCGCTTTTTTGCGACGGACATCAAAGTGGCGGGCGGGGAGGTGACGCTGACGCCGGTGGGCAAGCCGTGCAAGACACTGCTGGATGATTTAATCAGCGACCCGAGGTTGGGGCCGTTTCATCTGGAGGAAGCGGCGCGCTACGCGCCCAAGGAGTTGGAGGCGCTGAATATCGAGGGCCTTGCGGCCACGCCCCAGGGGCATCTGCTGATCGGGTTCCGCAACCCTGTTCCCCGGCGAAAAGCCCTGCTGGTTCCGCTGCTCAATCCCAATGAGGTCATCGCCGGCCATCGGGCCAGGTTCGGCCCGCCGATGCTATTGGAGCTGGGTGGATTGGGCATTCGCGACATGGCTTACCATGAGGGGAGTTACTTGATCATCGCCGGCTCGTGGCATGGGGGGGGACCGTTTCGGCTCTACCGGTGGGCGGGACCCGGCAGCGAGCCGATAGCGCTGACGGTGAAGCATCTCAAGGATTATCAGCCCGAGGCGATTATCATTTATCCGCAAAAGGGCTTGCGGGAGGTGCAAATCCTGAGCGACGACGGCACGCGCCTGATCGACGGCGTGCCGGGGAAAATGGTCCCGGACCCGCGCCGGCAGGCCTTTCGGAGCTTCTGGGTGGTGGAGTAGTCAAGGGGGCATCTCACCTTGGTCGGGCCTGGTTGGGGTTTTGGCCGGTGCGTTCCCCTTCACCCCGAGGCTCTGCCCAAGGAGCAGCGTGCCCGGAGGCAGCGACGTCCGAAGGGTCTGCGGGTCGGAGGACTCGAGGACGCTGGGGCGGGCGGACCTGGCTGCGCCGGAGGACGGGGGGACTCCGGCAGGGTGTCCCCCCTCCCTGACCCCCCCCCCGGTTACCCCGAAAAAAATGGTAAAATATCATTTGACATTCTTCGGGAAGTTTCTAAAATGCGCCTGAATAGATTGCAGCCCATTGAGCAGGAGCAGATGTATGAATGAGACTCAAAGCTTAATTAGCAGCTTGCTGGTGTGCGGCGTCGCCCTCGCGACGGCGTCGACGCTCTCGGCGCAAACCACGAAAGAAGAACTCGCCAAGGTTGTGCGTGTCCAAGGCACTGCCCGCTACATGCCGCCAGGCGGCGGTTGGCAGGACGTCCAACGCGGCACCGTCCTCAAGCCTGGCAGCGTCCTGCAAACCGACATCGAGAAGGGGTCTTACGTGGATGTGGTGTTGGGCATCGGGACGGGGTTCGTTCCGGGCTTCGGCTCTGGCGACTACAGAAAGATAGGCCCCGTCACCACGACCAAGCTCACCACGTACACCGGCCGGACCGGCCAGACCGTCGTTCGCGTCTTTGAAAACACCGTCCTGGGTGTGGACAAGCTGCTGAGGACTGAGACGGGCGCGGCGGCCGTGATGGAAACCGAATTGGACCTGCGCAATGGCCATATCCTCGGCAACGTGAAGAAATTGACCGCCGGCTCGACATTTAATATCCGATACCCCAAAGGGGTTGCCGCCATCCGTGGCTCGGTGTTCGACATGAGGGTGGAGCAGAGGCGAGAACCCGTGCAAGGCGTGCCGGCTGGCACGAACGTGGTCCATTGCACGTTCTCGATGAGCGAGGGCACAGCCGTGATTACCTTCACGCTCCCGGATGGCACGACCATCACGGAAACCGTCGAGACGATGCAGGGCTGGGACAGCGGGACCCCCACTACCACTTCGACCATTCCCCCTGAGGTGTGGGAGGCGATCCAGCGTGTCCTGACACAACTCTCTGTCCCGCCGATAGCCATCGCACGCGCGCTCAACCCTGACCTGACCATCGTGCAGGAAGTCACGACCACTACCGGTGGTGAGCCGCCGGGTAATCCAGGTGGGGGGCCAGAGGTCGCAAAGTAGGGCTCCTCCCATAACCAGACCATCGTGCAGGAAGTCACGAGCGCCACAGGTGTGTAGTGCCTCGGGCGAGCGGCTGAGCGTCTGCCGAGGATTTGGGTGCAGGTCAGTTTCCGGCATCAGTCGGCAATGGCTGACCGGCGTCTGAGGGGCTGTGCCTGCGCGGGGCGCGGCGCAGGCAGGGAGCGGGGGGGGAGCCAAAGGCGATAAGCCAACGCGCGTTCCAAGACCTGAATTACACCCCGACAGTTTTCCAAGACCAGGGCCGCGTTGTATCGCCCTGGTTTTTTTGTTTTGCTTGTCCAGGTGAAACTCAAGCCGTTTAGACTGATTCCCGTATTGGTTGCGCTCGGGGCGATCGGGCTCGTATGCCTGGTCCAGTGGTTGCGGCCTGATTTCTTGGAGAGCATCGAAGACCACACCTATGACATGCGCGCCCACGAGGCGCTCAAGTTCCATCCCGCGGTGGCGGGCAACCTGGGTTTCGTGTGCATCGATGAGGGGAGCATCGACTTCGTACGGACCAACCAAACGCTGGGCTACGGGTTCGGCCTGTATTGGCCGCGCCAGGTCTATGGCCGGCTGGTCTCCGAACTGGCCGCCCAAGGGGCCAAGGCGGTGGCCTTTGATGTCATCTTCGGCGAATTGCGCCCCGACCATCCCGGGGTGCTCATGGCCGATGATAGCGTAGTCAAGTCGGACGACTTCTTCGCCCGGCAGATGGGGCGGGCGGGCAATGTCCTGCTTGGGATTACGACGGACAAACCGCCGCCGGCGCTTTTTCGGACCAACGCCCTGGCCCTGGGCGACATCGTGACGGTCACGGAGAAAGACGGGAAGCTCCGGCGGGCGAAGGCCTTCGGCCTGTATCGGCAGTGGCACCGGGCTTTTCTGCAGGTGGAGGCGGACCCGGCTTACGGGGTCGATTTGAGCCAGGCCCGGATTGAGCCGGGGCGGATCGTCCTGCCGCGCAGCGGGGGTGAAGACATTAACGTGCCGCTGGACGGGGAGGGCAATTTCGACCTGGCGGACTTCGGGGGCGAGAAACTGCCGCCCGGCACGGCGCGGCACGCCAAGCCCTTCTCGGACGCGCGAATCTGGCACCTGGGGATCGTGTTGGCGGCCCAGGAACTGAAGCTCGATTTGGCCAAAGCGGAGGTGGACCTCCGGCATGGGCGGATCACCCTGCGCGGGCGCGGCGGTTTGAAGCGGGTCATCCCCACTGACGGCGAGGGCTGTTTCTACATCGACTGGTGCGTTCCGCCGGAGCATCGGGCCCTGACCAAACAACCGATCCAGGAATTGCTGGTCCAGGAGCGGCTCCGGGAGGATGGGCGGACGAACGAACTCAAGAACTGGTGGCGGGGCAAACTGGCCGTGGTCGGCTCGCGCGCGGTGGGGCACGACTTGAGCGACCGCGGCGCCACGCCGCTAGGGGAGGACACCTGGCTGGTGAGCCAATACTGGAACGTGGCCAACTCGCTGATCACGGGGCGGTTCGTGCGGCGGGCGCCGCTGGCGCTGGACCTGGTGGTGCTGGTGGCGCTGGGGGCGGTGACGGCGGTGGTGACCTGGGAATTGCGCGCCCTGCTGGCGTTTGGCCTGGTGGTCCTGATGGCCGCCGCCTATACGGCTTTGGCGGTGGGGGTTTATGTGCAAACCCGTTACTGGCTGCCCATCGTGGCGCCGGTAGGCGGGGCCATTTTCACCAATCACGTCTGCCTGCTGGTCTGGCGCGTGGTCTTCGAACAGGCCGAGCGGCGGCGCGTCAAGTCCATCTTCTCGAAGATGGTCTCGCCGAAGATCGTCAACGAACTGCTGGCGGCCGAGACCCTTTCCCTCGGCGGGGCCCGGCGGGAAATCACGGTGTTCTTCGCCGACGTGCGGGGGTTCACGGAACTGACCGACACCAGCCAGGAGCGGGCTGCCAGCTTCGTCAAGCAGCACAACCTGACCGGCGCCCAGGCCGAGTCCTGCTTCGCCCAGCAAGCGCGCGAAACCCTCAATACCGTCAACCTCTATCTTGGCCTGGTGGCGGACATCATCAAAGCCCAGGACGGCACCCTGGATAAATTCATCGGCGATTGCGTCATGGCCTTCTGGGGCGCCCCGACGCCCAATTCGCAACATGCCCTGGCCTGCGTCCGCGCTGCCATCCAAGCGCAACGGGCCATCTGGGACCTGAACCGCCAGCGGGCGGAGGAAAATGCCCGGCGGGAGGTGGAGAATCAAAGCCGCCTGGCGGGCGGTCTGCCGGCCCAGCCGTTGCTGCCCGTCCTGCTGCTGGGCAGTGGGATCAACACCGGCCTGGCCACCGCCGGACTCATGGGCTCAGGTTCGGCCCAGGGCGAATCGCTCAACTACACTGTCTTTGGCCGCGAAGTGAACCTGGCCAGCCGGCTGGAGGGGGCCTCGGGCCGAGGCCGCATCTTCATCAGCGAGACCACGTTCGAGCACCTGCGCCGCGACGACCCCGGCCTGGCGGCCACCTGCATCGAATCCCTGGAACGCCTCAAACTCAAAGGCTTCAGCTCGCCGGTGAGATTCTATGAAGTGCCCTGGCGCCCGCCGGACGCCGTCGAGGGTGGAGGGTCGGGGGTCGAGGGTTACGGCGGCGGGCAGGAGTATTGATTCCAATTCGCGTTCAAGATGGCGCTAATTCGCTAGAGTTCTTGACCGGCAAAACTCGTTGTAATCAGGTCAAGTTTCGCTCCGATTTCAATCCCGATTCTGAATCGGGACTTTTAGGTCAATTGAATCCCGATTCCGAATCGGGATTCCAGAGGTGGTCTGAGGCGCAGCCTCGCTCATCCTTTGGGCCGCTGGCTTCGTTGCTCGCTCATTGTCCCGACAGGTCGGGACGGATATGCGGCTTGGGCTTTTTCATTCTCCTCTCGTCATCGGGCCGGTTGGTGCTACAATGCCGGGGATGCGTACGGCGATTTACCCCGGGAGTTTCGACCCCGTGACCAACGGGCACCTGGATGTGGTGGAGCGAGCGACCAAGCTGTTTGACCGAGTGATCGTGGCGGTGGCCGGGAATGAGAGCAAACAGCCGTTGTTCACCCTGCAGGAGCGGCTCCAGATGGTGGCGCGCGCGGTGCGGCACCTGCCCCACGTGGAGGCCGATTCCTTCCAGGGCCTGCTGGTCAAGTACGTCGAGGGGCGCTCGGCCCAGGCGGTCATCCGGGGCTTGCGGGCGGTCTCGGACTTTGAGTTTGAATTTCAGTTGGCGCTGATGAATCGTAAATTGAACGAGCGCATCGAAACCATTTTTATGATGCCGAAGGACACCTACACGTTTCTCAGTTCGCGAATCGTGAAAGAAATCGCCTCGCTTGGGGGTGATGTCAGCGCGTTTGTGCCGGCGCACGTGGGCAGCGCCCTGGCGGCCAAGTTGGGCCAGAGGCCGGCTTAGATGGGAGGCTTATGCCGTTGCTAGTGAATCTGCGCCATTTGCAGGCGCATAATGTCCGGCTGGAAGGGCAATTGACCGTGCCCGAGCTGGACATCGACACGATGGACAAGGTCATCCAGGTGGACCAACCGCTGGAATACGCCCTGGAGGTGCAGCAGTTGGAGGGGTGGCTGCTCGTCCAGGGCCGGCTCCATTTGGCGCTGGCCTGCCAGTGCGTCCGCTGCCTCAAGCCGTTCCGGTTCTCGCTGCAGTTCAAGGCCTGGACCTGCCATCTGCCCCTGCGTGGCGAAGACCACGTGACGGTGGTCAACGACTGCGTGGACTTGACGCCTTTTGTGCGGGAGGATATTCTGCTGGAGTTTCCGCAACATCCGTTGTGTGACCCGGAATGCCGCGGCTTGCCAAGGACATGGCTGCGCAAAGCGACCCCGGCCAACGACCCTGAGGCGGCGGAACCGGGCGGTTCGTCGGCCTGGGCGGAGTTGAACAAACTGAAGTTTTGACGTTGAAACTTCGATTGGTTTGAACGTATGCTGGCGTGGTTTGATGGTTGGACGTTTTAACGTGCTAACGCGGCAAGGTTGCAGGGTGGGTCGTTTTTTGCGTTTAGTGAGTCATGGACATAGAAATTTCTTCAACATCGGTAGGCAAATATGGGTGTTCCCAAGCGTAAACCTTCGCACAGCCGGCAGCGCATGCGGCGCGCCTACAACAGCGTTCTCACTCTGCCTCAACTGAGCACCTGCCCGCAATGCGCGGCGCCTTGCCTGCCGCACCGGGTTTGCCCCGCTTGCGGCTATTACAAGGGACGCCAGATCATCAGCGTCACCGCCAGCGCCTGAGCGGCGCCCAAGCGGCCGGAACAAAGCCTTGCGCGGGCTGCCCAGCTTATGCGAATCGCAGTGGATGTCATGGGTGGCGACTACGGCTGCGGGGTCGTCATTGAAGGGGCCAAACGGGCGTTGGCGTTGGACCAACGAATCAGCGCCCTGTTCCTGGTCGGCAACCGGTCCGCCATCCAGGGGGCCCTGCCCCGGGGCGGATTCCGCGACCACCGCCTGCGGGTGATGCACGCCAGTGAAGTCCTGACCATGGACGACAAGCCGGCCGCCGCGGTGCGGAGGAAAAAGGACTGCTCGATTGTGCGGGCGGTGGAATTGGTCGGGGAAGGGCAGGCCGACGCGGTGGTCTCGCTGGGCAACACCGGGGGCATTTTCGCCGCCGCCACCTTCAAGCTGGGGCGCATCGCCGGCGTGGACCGCGGCGGCATCGCCACGATTATGCCCAGGGCGGAGCGGGAATTCGTGCTGCTGGACGCCGGCGCGAACATCGAATGCAAGCCGCTGCACCTGGCCCATTACGCCATCATGGGCAGCATCTATTCCCGCGCCATCCTCCACTGCCCCAACCCCCGCGTGGGCATCCTGAGCGTCGGCACCGAAGACACCAAGGGCAACGAACTGACCCTCCAGGCCTTCCAACTCTGCAAACAACTCGACCTCAATTTCATCGGCAACATCGAAGGCCATGACCTGTTCAAGGACCGCGTCGATGTGGTTGTTTGCGACGGCTTTGTAGGCAACATCGTCCTGAAGACCTGCGAGAGCCTGGCGCTGGCCATGTACTCCCTGCTCAAGCGCGAGCTGAGGGCCAACCCGCGCCGGAAGCTCGGGGCGTTGCTGGCGCGAAACGCTTTCCGCGCCCTCCGCCGCCGCATGGACCCCGAGGGCTCCGGCGGGGCGCCCCTGCTCGGCTTCAACGGCGCCGTTATGAAAGCCCACGGCTCGGCCCGCGAGGGCGCCATTGCCAATGCCATCCGGGTCGCGACCGAGAACATCCACCTGCAGGTCAACCAGACGATTGCCCGGGAAATCGCCCGCGCCAATGAGCGGCTGGCGGCCCTGGAGCCGGTGGCCGCGAACGACCTCTCCCCCTGAAACACCCTTGAAGGCTATGACGCCCTTGCCGGCATGAGCCCTACCTCCACCCCTAGATTCAGAAACCCACGGGCCAAGTACAACTTCCAGGGCCGCACCTGCTCCATCGCCGGCGTCGGCTCCTATGTCCCCGCCAGGGTCCTCACCAACGCGGACCTGGAGAAGATGGTCAACACTTCGGATGAGTGGATCACGACCCGCACCGGGATCAAAGAACGCCATATCGCCGCCAAAGACGAATATACTTCCGACCTGGCCGCGCGGGCCGCCGAACGGGCGATGCAACGCGCCGGCGTTGCCCCGGACAAAATCGACCTCATCATCGTAGCCACTATCACGCCGGACATGCCTTTCCCCTCGACCGCCTGCGCGGTGCAGGAGAAGATCGGCGCCTTTGGCGCCGCTGCCTTCGACCTGGAGGCTGCCTGCTCCGGGTTCATCTATGGTCTGGAGGTGGCCCAGCAGTTCATTATGTCGCGCACTTACGACACGGTGCTGGTCATCGGGGCGGAAAAGCTCTCGGCGATCGTGGATTGGCAGGACCGGAACACCTGCGTCCTCTTTGGGGACGGGGCCGGCGCGGCCATCCTCCAGAACCGCCCCAATACTCACGGCCTGCTGACGGCCGTCATGGGGGCCGACGGGCGAAAGGCCGACTTGCTGTTCATGGCGGGCGGGGGCAGCCGTTGTCCGGCCACGGCCGAGTCGGTCGCCGCGCGGATGCACTACCTGCGCATGGAAGGCAAGGAAACGTTCAAGAACGCCGTCCAGGCCATGCAGAGGGCCGCCCGCGAAGCCCTCCGCCGGTGTGAAATCGACATCTCGCGCATCAAGTGCATTATCCCTCACCAGGCCAACCTCCGCATCATTGACGCCGTGCGCGAGCGCCTCGGCGCCAAACCCGAGCAATTCTTCATCAACCTCCACAAATACGGCAACACGTCCGCTGCCTCCGTGGCGATCGCGCTCGACGAGGCCGTGCAATCCGGCCGCGTGCAGCACGGCGACCTGATCCTGCTGCTGGTCTTTGGGGCGGGCCTCACCTGGGGCGCGGCGGTGATCGAATGGTAGCGCGGCCTGATATTCGAGTTTCTAACCCTGTCATTAGGATTTGCTAATTTGACGTTTCTGGTGCCTGTGTTATGCTAACGGTGCTCTATGAGCGCGAGAATTGCTGATAGCAACGGTTCATTGCATCACGTGACGGTGCAAGCGCGTCAAACCCGCTTGTCTCTCTCCCCTGACTGCGTCATCTTCCACAAAAACGGCATGGAATTCCGCAGTCCGAGGCCTTTCTCCCCCTGGGCGGAGATGACGCTGACGCTGCGGTCGCCGGGCGACGGGGGGCGCATCCACTGCACCGGGGTAGTGATCGCCTGCACCGGCAACAAGCACACTGGGTATCACGTGGCGATGGTCCTTACCGGTCTGTCCAGGCAAGCCCAGGCCCGCCTCAACACGATGGCCTTCTCGCAGCACCCGTAGCCAGCATGAGAGTGCGGACGGCTGGTCGGCGCGACCCAACGGAGGGGGAACGACGGCAGGCGCGCTGAGAGCGGTGGCCGCTGTTCAAACGGAGGGTGCTGCAATAGAGTCTGATTCCAATTCGGGTTCGAGATGGCACTAATTCGCTTGTCGTTTGGGCCGCTGGCTAGGTTGCTCGCTCGTTGGAATGAATCAACATGGGTTCGGAGGCCGAAGCTGATTTGCTGGCCCGCTGCCGCCGGGGCGAGGCCGGCGCCTGGGACGAATTGTTCGACCGGCACTACGCCGCCGCCGGGCGGTTCATTCTCCAGCTTGGGCACGACTTTACGCGCGAGGACGTGCAGGAGATTTGCCAGGAAACTTTCCTTTCGGTCATCCGGAACCTCGACTCCTTCCGGGGTCAAAGCCAGTTTCAGACCTGGCTGTTCCGGATCGCGGCGAACAAGGCGCGCGATTTCCGGGAGGGGCGGCAGGCGGCCAAACGGGGCGGCGGTCGAACCACGGTCTCGCTGCAGGCCGAGGACGCGGAGACAGGCCTGGCGCTGGACCCACCCGGCAACACCCCGGCCCCGGATGCCAGCCTGCTCAACCGCGAACAGGGCGCGCTGGTGCGCCAGGCCCTGGAACAACTGGGCCAACCGTGCCGCGAGCTCATCGAACTGCGCTATTTCGCCGAACTGAGCTACGAGGAACTCGGCCGCTCGCTGGGCCTGAATCCCAAGACCGTCAGCTCGCGCTTGAGCAAATGCCTGGACCGGCTGGAAATCATCGCGCGACAGATTTTTTCAGGGGAGAAACCTGCCGCCTTGCCGTCTAACTTGTAGCTGACATCGCGATGGAACCGGAACGTCCAATCGAAAAACTGTTGCGTGCCTATGCCAAGAGACGCGGCGAAGAGGCAGGCGCTGCCCTGGAACTGCACCCGGCCACCCGGCGTCGGCTCCAAAGCGAGGTCGCGCGGCAGTTCTGCGAACCAGAACGTCCCAGGCCCGCCTTCTGGCGGTGGCGGGGGCCGTTCTGGCCCCGGCTGGCGTGGGGCCTGGCCGTGTTGGCGCTGCTGGGCGGGGCAGCCAGGGTGGTGCTGCCAGGGCTGAATCGTCCCAAGAGCCCCCAAATGCTGGCCAGGAACAGTCGGGTCCCGGCCGCCCCGGCGGCCGAGGCGGCCAGGCCGCCGCCGCCTTCCTTGTCGCTGGCAGGGTCGCCACCGGCTGAAAAGGAGTCCCGACGCGTCGGGACTGGCCAGTCCCGATCCATCGGGAAAGAGAGCCTGAAGGCGGCGCCGGCAGCCCCAGGGCCGGTCCAGGCGCCGGCGCCGGAGCCAATACGCGGCGCGCTCGGGCAAGGTCTCGCACGGTCGTCCGGACCGGCTCCCAGCCAGGCGTTTTTGCGGCGGTACGGTCTCGCCGGCCAGGCGGCCGGGAGCAGCCCCGGGAACACCTCGCCCGCCGCCCCAGCCGCACCCCAGGTTAACCAGGCGGCGGCCGGCTCCGTCATCGTCGCGCCGGCCGCACTCGGTGAGGGCGTCGAGTTCAAGAACAACGCCGTTGACAAGAGCGCTCTCCCAGTGGGCGCCCCCGCCGCACCTGACGCCACGGCGCAGTCTTTGGGCTACGCCAAGAATGAGCCCGCAGCAGTGTTTGGCCCCTCTCAGCCAGACAAAACTACCGCGGTTGTCCGGCGCTTCGCCCGCGTCAGCGCCAGGGCCAGGGTCCAGGACGGCTTGTCGGCCCAGCCCGCGCCGGCGAATCCGGTCCTGGCTGCATTTCAAGTGGAGCAATCGGGCGGGGAAATGCGGATTACTGACGGCGATGGCTCCGTCTATGCCGGCTACTTGCGGTTGACCAACGGCCTGGTCGGCCCGAGCCCGGCCGCCGCGGAACAACCGGCCCGGCTCAGAAGGGAAAAGGCCTCGGAATCAACCCGCGAACCAAGGCCCGCCGCTGCGTCCGTTGGGGGGCCCTTGGCCGCGCAGTACTATTTCTTCCGGGTCGCCGGCACCAACCGCGGCCTGAATCAAAGAGTCGTCTTTACCGGCAATCTCATCAAGCTCACCAATTCGCCCCCAATGCCGGACTGCCGCATTTGGGGCAAAGCACTGGTCGGCGACCGCCAGGAAATCCAAATTGACGCCGTGTCACGAAAGCCCTAACTAAGCGCCCGTGCAAAAACAAATTCCGATTTTCTCCAACCCGGAGGGTTGGTAGAAAGTAGCCGGTGGTCGTTCAGGGTAAAGGGGGAACGACCACCGGGCAGGGCGCCCCTTGGCGGTCGCACCCCGGAGGGGTGCCAGAGAATAATGTTGGAATTACGCCTCGCCTTCGGAACTTGTTTTTGCATGAACCCTAAGGATATGAAAAGCGAATGCAGGTTGGTTGGCTCAGGCGGGGCGCAGGCGCCGCGCAGAGCCGGGTTGGTGCAGGCCGGGTTGGCAGTTGCCTGTTGTCTCCTCCTGTGCCGGGCCTGGCCGCAGGAAACCAATGCGGTGGAGAAATCGTTGCAGGACGAGCCGGCGGCTCATGCCCTCTACACGGCGATGGTGGACGCGATGCGCAAAGCCACCACCCTCTCCTGGGTCAGCGATTACCGATGGGAAGCCCGAGGCAGCACGCTGGGGCACGCCACTTACAGGATCTGGCTTAAGAAGCCCAACTACGCCCGCCTGGAAGCCATGCCCGCCGGCACCACCGAACCGAGCGGCATTCTGGTGGGGGATGGCGACTATTTCTGGATTTATTGGCCGCGGGAAAAGCCGCGGTACGGATGGGAGTTTACTGGGAAATATGCGGAGGAGTATGAAAAGTACCGGCGCACGTTTTACATGAAGAAGCGCACTCCGCTGGGAGGGCATTCGCTTGCCCATGAGAGCGCCTATCTGGGGGCAGGCCTGGCGATGACCATCATCGATCCCAGCACTTTCCACGGCTACACGGATTCGCTTCAGCCTTACATTGATGGCGTCCGGGGCCTGGGCAGCGAAAAGGTTGGGGAGGAGACGTGCGACGGGGTCGAAGTGAGCATCATGAAGCATCAGCGGAGTTGGTATCTGTGGTTGGCGAAGAAGGACCACCTGCCGCGCAAGCTGAAACAGGTGGTGCGGGTCAGTTATGACATCATCGCCGAAGAGTCGTGGTCGGAGGTGACGCTTAACGCGGATATTCCGAACGAGCGGTTCGCCTGGTCCGCGCCGAAGGACTGGAAGCAGTGGCGCCAACCGAACATTGAGGAGGGCCTGCTCAAGCCCGGCACCCCCGCGCCCGATTTCGAACTGACCGCCGTGGACGGCCACAAGCTCAAACTCTCCAATTTCCGCGGCCAAATCGTCTGGCTCAACAAATGGCGGTGTGGCTGACCGGCCTGCCGTGAGGAGACAGGGAGTCTCCAGAAACTCTACGCCAAATATCATGACCAGGGGCTGGTGGTCCTGGGAGTGAATCCTTCCGACGACCACAAAATCGCGGTGGAGTATCTCAAGGCGAACCAGGTGACCTTCCCGAACATCCTCGACACTTCGGAGGCGGCCGGGCGGGCGGTGGCCCGATATGAAACTCTGGGAGGGATGTCGGCCGTGCCGATGACTTACGTCATCGATCGCGACGGCAAGATCGTGGACGCGTGGTACGGCTACCAAGGGGACCGGACCGCAAAAGCGCTCCGGAAATTGGGGCTTTAGAGCCAGTGTCAGACTGCAATGATAAGCGATGGAATGCGTCGCCGTTCGCCGTCTGCGTCGCGGCCCAACGGGCCGCCAGAACCCAGCCCAGGGCTGAGGCCGGCAGGCCGATGCCCTGGGACCTCATTCCCACCGCCCGCCCCGCGCCCTGAAAGGGCGCTACAGACCTCAATCCCACACATATCGTTCGTCGTACTGGAGGATTCAGGGCAGCAAAATCAAAGACAGGCGTCCGCACCGGTTTGGTTGCGGCCGCGCCGGGCAGCGAAACCGGCGGGCAGAGGCCTCATTGCCCATGCACCTTGGCCGCGACTTTGAGTCTCAGGGCATTCAAGCGAATGAAGCCCGTGGCGTCGCCCTGGTCGTAGGCCCTGGTCGGGTCGGCTTCCATGGTGGCGATGGCGGGGTTGTAGAGGCTGAGCGGGGATTTGCGGCCGGCGACCATGAGGTTGCCCTTGTAGAGTTTGAGGCGGACGGAGCCGGTGATGTTTTTCTGGCTTTCGGTGACGAGGGCCTGCAAGGCGAGGCGCTCTGGGGAGAACCAATAGCCGTAATAGACCAGCTCCGCGTAGCGGGGGATGAGGGAGTCGCGCAGGTGCATGACTTCGCGGTCCATGGTGAGGGTCTCCATCTGGCGATGGGCGAAATGGAGGATGGCGCCGCCTGGGGTCTCATAGACGCCGCGGGATTTCATGCCCACGTAGCGGTTCTCGACCATATCGACGCGGCCGACGCCGTGTTTGCCGCCGAGCTTGTTGAGGGCCTTCATCACGGCCAGCGGGCCGAGGGGTTTGCCGTTGAGGGCGACGCAGTTGCCCTTATGGAAATCGAGGGTGACGTATTCGGGCTTGTCCGGAGCGTCCTCTGGGGCGACGCTGAGCTTGAACATGTCTTTGTTGTTGTGGGCGAAGGCGTCCAGCGACGGGTCCTCGAGGATGCCGGCCTCGAAGGAGATGTGGAGGAGGTTGCGGTCCATGGAGTAGGGTTTTTTGGCGGAGGCCTGGACGGGGATGTGCTTTTCGGCGCAATAGGCGATCATCTCGGCGCGGCCAGGGAACTGCTCGCGGAAGCGAGGGTCGCGCCAGGGGGCGATGACCTGGAGGTCGGGCGCCAGGGCGGCGGCGGTGAGTTCGAAACGGACCTGGTCGTTGCCTTTGCCGGTGGCGCCATGGGCCAGGGCCTCGGCCTTTTCCCGGCGGGCGATTTCAATCATGCCCTTGGCAATAAGGGGGCGGGCGATGCTCGTGCCCAGCAGATACTGGCCCTCGTAAATCGCGCCCGCCTGGAGCATCGGGAAGATGAAGTCGCGCGCGAATTCTTCCTGCAAATCGACGATGTAACACTTGGAGGCGCCGGTCTTCCTGGCCTTGGCTTCAAGGCCCTTGAGCTCCTCCTCCTGCCCAATGTTCGCACAGAAGGCGATCAACTCCGCGTCATACTTTTCCTTGAGCCAGGACAGGATGACCGAGGTGTCGAGGCCGCCAGAGTAAGCTAAGACAATCTTCATGGTGTCTAATTAAGGCCCAAGCGGCCAAAAACGCAAAGAAATAAGTTGGCTGGTGTCAGACTGCAATGATAAGCGATGGAATGCGTCGCCGTTCGCCGTCTGCGTCGCGGCCCAATCCCGACGCGTCGGGAGAACCCAGCCCAGGGCTGAGGCCGGCAGGCCGATGCCCTGGGACCTCATTCCCACCGCCCGCCCCGCGCCCTGAAAGGGCGCTACAGACCTCAATCCCACACCTATCGTTCGTCGTACGGGATTTCATCACCACGCAAAAACGCCCGGAATTCGTCCTGGTAAGAAACCTGCCTATGCTGCTCACGCTCATTCCGAATGTACCGGCCCGCGCGCCGCGGCAGGCGCTGGCGCCGCCGGGTCGGGCCGGAAACGCCGCCCATCCAATAACACGGACAGTACATCGCTTATTTCCGCAATCAAGCGCTAGCAAGCCGAAGGCTTGCGCCACTGGCCGGGGGCAGCGAGAGGATACGCCCGAGCGGTTACGGTGCGGGGGCGGCGGAGGATGGGGCGACCGAGTTGTCCGTCTGGGCAGTTCCCGAGGCATCGGGGTGGTCGGGCGACAGGGGACCGGGCAGGACCTTTCCTTCAAGCCTGGCCACGCGGCGGCGCAACCGTGAGATATCGCGGTTCATGCGGATCAGGACGTTGGCCAGCAGGAGGAAACAGCCGGGCAGGAAGGCGCAGAGCAGGGCTTGCGGCCAGTTGCTTCCTTTGTAGGCCGAAAACAAGAGGGCCGGAAAAGCAATCGCGGCGCAAAGGATTGCGGGCGCCGTGAACGTGAGCAATTTCATAAATCGTTGGCAAAACTGCCCTCAGGCCAAGACCTGGCAGATTGCAGCCGGGCGCATTGATCTGGCGCAGAGCATAAGACCTTAAAGTTGAATGACAAGAGCAAAATGACGATGGACGAGCGGGGCCGGGCAGGACAATCTAGGGGGCGCAGTGGAACAGATTTTATGCCGGGTCCAAAGAATTCGAACGAGCCACGCACGGCGGATGCCGTCCAGGCGGCGGCGATGCGTGAGAGCAGCGAGGTGCTGCAAGACTTGGGCACGTCGCCCGGGGGTTTGACCGAGGAAGAGGCGGCGGCGCGCCTGGCGCAATACGGACCCAATGAAGTGGCCCGGGAAAAGCGGGAGGGGTGGGTGCGCCGGCTCTACGTGGCGGCGCGCAACCCCCTGGTAATCTTGCTGATGGTGCTGGCGTGCCTGTCGTTTGCGACGCAGGATTTTCGGGCGGGGACGGTGATGCTGCTGATGGTGGGGCTAGGGGTGTCGCTGCGCTTCGTGCAGGAGACGCGGGCAGACACGGCGGCGGCGCGACTCAAGGCGATGATCAGCGTGACGGCGACGGTGGTGCGGGCGGGGCAGGCGCGGGAGGTCCCGTTGCAGCAATTGGTGCCGGGCGACCTGGTGAAGCTCTCGGCGGGGGACATGATTCCTGGGGATGTGCGGCTGATAGCCGTGAAGGACTTGTTCGTCATCCAGGCGACGCTCACAGGCGAATCAATGCCGGTGGAGAAGACCGAGGCGCGGGACGCGCGGGAGAAGGTATCGGTGATTGAGCGGGCGAACACGTGTTTCCTGGGCACGAGCGTGGAGAGCGGCTCGGCCACGGCCGTCATCGTCGCCACGGGTCCGCAGACCTATTTTGGGAAGATGGCGCGCAGCCTGGCGGGCCAGCAGGTCGAGACGGCCTTCGACCGTGGGGTCAAGAAGTTCACCTGGCTGATGATCCGCTTCATGCTGGTGATGGTGCCGCTGGTTTTCCTGATCAACGGGCTGACCAAGCAGGATTGGCACGAGGCCTTTTTGTTTTCGCTGGCGGTGGCGGTGGGGCTGACGCCGGAGATGCTGCCCATGATCGTCTCGGTCTGCCTGTCCAAGGGGGCGCTGGCCATGTCGCGCAAGCAAGTCATCGTCAAGCGGCTCAACTCGATCCAGAACTTCGGGGCGATGGACGTGTTGTGCACGGACAAGACGGGCACGCTGACCATCGACCACGTGATTCTGGAGATCTATTGCGACGTCTTCAAGAACGAGAGCGAGGAAGTGCTGCGGGACGCCTACTTGATCAGCCACTTCCAGACCGGGCTGAAGAACGTGCTCGACCGGGCGGTGCTGCGGCACCAGGAACTGCACCGGGAGTTGTCCCTGGACCAGTACACGAAGGTGGACGAAATCCCGTTCGATTTTTCGCGGCGGATGATGTCGGTGGCGGTGGAGGGGCCGAACGGGGAACGCCAACTGCTGACCAAGGGGGCACCCGAGGCGGTGTTCCGCCAGTGCACGCACTTTGAGAGCGAGGGGGAGATTTTCCCCATGGAGCCGATCCTGGTGGGCAACCTGATCGAGCAAGTGAACGACCTGAGCGAGGACGGTTTCCGGGTGCTGGCGGTGGCGACCAGGAAACTCGACCGGCGGCCGGCGTATGCGAAGGCGGACGAGTGCGAACTGGTCTTGACCGGCTACCTGGCGTTTCTGGACCCGCCCAAGGACACGGCGGGGAAGGCGATCACGGCGCTGCGGCAGCACGGCGTCACGGTCAAGGTGTTGACGGGCGACAACGAACTGGTCACGCGCAAGGTGTGCAGCGAGGTTGGCCTCAACGCGGAGAAGCTGCTGTTAGGCAGCCAGGTCGAGGGGCTGTCGGACCCGCAACTGGCGGAGGCGGTGGAGACCGTGGAGGTGTTTGCCCGGCTGTCCCCGGCGCACAAGCAGCGGATTGTGCAGGCCCTCCAGCGCAAGGGGCACGTGGTGGGGTTCATGGGCGACGGCATCAACGACGCGCCCGCCTTGCGGGCGGCGGACGTGGGCATCTCGGTGGACAACGCGGTGGACATCGCGAAGGAATCGGCGGATGTCATTCTGCTGGAGAAGAGCCTGATGGTGCTGGTGGAGGGGGTGCTGGAGGGGCGCAAGGTCTTCGTGAACATCCTGAAGTACGTTCGGATGGGCGCGAGTTCGAATTTCGGCAACATGTTCAGCGTGATTGGGGCGAGCGCGTGGCTGCCGTATGTGCCGATGGCCCCCATCCAGGTCCTCACCAACAATCTGCTCTATGACTTCTCGCAGGTGCCCATCCCCACCGACAACGTCGGTGCGCAGCAGACGGCCAAGCCGCGTCCGTGGCAGATGGGCGAGATCGCCAGGTTCATCGTCTGCATCGGCCCCATCAGTTCCATTTTCGATTACACGACCTACTTGATGATGTGGTTTGTGTTCAAGTGCAGCCAGTTGCACCTGGCGCCCCCGGCGGAGGTGGCCGACCGCTTTGTCAAGGCGGGCGCCGACCAATCCTACGCGGCGGCGCTCTTCCATACCGGCTGGTTTGTCGAGTCGTTGATGACGCAGACGCTCATCATCCACGTGATTCGGACGAACCTGGTTCCTTTCCTCCAGTCGCGCGCCAGTTGGCAACTGACGATGACCACGCTGCTGGTCATGGCCATCGGGGCTTGCCTGCCATATTCCCCGCTGGCGCCCGCCTTGGGCCTGGTGCCGCTGCCGGCGCCCTACTGGGCGCTGCTGCTCTTGACGCTGCTCTGCTACGTCGGGTTGACACAGCTCATTAAGACCTGGCTGATTCGCAAGGCCTGGGTTTAGCCGCGGCCCCAGGCGGCGGCTAGCGGTGCTGCCTGCGCCCCCAAAGGCGCAGCCCGCCGCCTCACTCGAATGACAAATTACCATTACTCAATCCCGATTCGGAATCGGGATTTCTCAATGACCCGCCGCCCCTAGCGGCGTCAGGCGTGGCGGTTCAATGGTAACTGAGTATTGAGAAATGGTAATCTGTCATTGAATCCCGATTCCCAATCGGGAGGGGGCGCACTACGTAACGACCTGGAAGGCGTAAAGCCGATTTGGCTCGACAGCGCAGGGGCCCAGAGCGCATTACACGCCCCGGGGTGTTATCCTAAAAACAAACAGACTGACAGACGATCAGACTGAGCATAAGGGTAGGCGTAAGTGGCTGAGTGAGTGAGTGAGTGAGCCAGTGGCGCCGCCGGCGGACAGGCCACCCCGGCAAGTGCCTGGTCGTGTCGTCATTGTCCCCAGAATTGCGCCCGGGCTGCCCTCGCAACACGGGGGCCAATGGCGTCACCACCAGGGAAGGCTCCGCCCCGCGCCTCGCCACCAGCCATTGCGTCGGTTGGTAACGCCGTTCGGTCTTGGAAACCCTAAGTGGTTTCTTGCTCGCTGACGCTCAAGGAGCTATCTTTATGCAGTGGAAACCGCAAGCGTTCAGCAAGTGCCAGAACGAAGGGCGACTATCATCAAATGGGGCCCGCTTTCGTCTGTTCGCTGGAACGGGAGCAGCTTTGACACGTTGCCATTGCTCTTCGATGACATTCAGATTCAGCCGCCGCTGCCCCCGGGTAGCTTTCTGGAGCGAGGGGCCTTTGCGCCGTTTGACATGCCGCCCGTCCAGTGGGAAAAGTAAGGTTTGTTGTGGCACTTCGGCAACTCAAGCGTTGGACAGTATTGGCCTGCGTTCTGACCTGGCTTGCGCAGCCTGTCAAAGCCCAGCCTCTTCCGAACGTGGTTGCATGGGGCGACATCAGTTTCACGAGCGTGCCGGCTGACGCAACTAACGTGGTGGTGGCGTCAACTGGGGGTGGTACTGCTGCGGCCATCCGGGCCGATGGCGCTTTGGTGATCTGGCATCCCTTCTCCGACGCTCCGAACTTTCCGTCCCACATCACGAACGCCTTGGCCGTGGCGGCCGGGCCGGGATTCGGCTTAGCCGTGACCAATGGAGTGCCGGTGCTCTGGGGCTCAAGCCAGGGCGGTGGAATCTACCCCGTCCCGGCGGACCTGACGAACGTGGTTGCCGTCGTTTGCGGCAATGCCCCTGTTGTGCTGCGGGCCGATTCCACCGTGGCAGGGTGGTACCCATACGAAACCGTCCTAACGAACGCGGTCGCCATTGCGGCGGGCCAGCTCTCCGGCCTGGCGCTGCGGGCCGACGGCACAGTGGCCACGTGGGGCTACGACATCTGCGGCGTCGGCGTGCTGAACATCCCGCCTGGGTTGACCAACGTGGTGGGCGTAGCGGCGGGCGCCTGCTTCAACGCCGCATTGAAGGCGGATGGCACGGTGGTAGCTTGGGGGGATAACGGCTGTGGCCAGACCAACGTGCCGCCGGACTTGACGAACGCGGTGGCCATCGCGGCCGGCGCTCTTCACTGCCTGGCGCTGCGCTCGGACGGCACGGTGGTTGAGTGGGGCCGAAACCCGTATGAGAGACCGTGGGACACCAGCGGGCCGACGAATTTGGTTTCGTTATTGAGCAATGTGGTGAGCATCGCCGCCGGGGGCTACAGCTCCATTGCGGTCACAGGCACGGGGATGCCGCCGCTCCACGTCCTTGTGACCAACGTGACCTTTGGGGCCGGTGGGTTCAGCGCGAAGGTCCCCACGGACCGAGGCAAGGTCTATGCCCTGGAATACAAGAATTCCCTGTCCGCTGCCCAGTGGACCCTGCTCCCGCTGGTTGCAGGGACCGGCGGAGAGATTGACCTCGTGGATACCAACGCCGCTGCCCGGCAGCGGTTCTTCCGGGTGCGGCGATGGTGATTCCTGCGCTGTCAACCGAAACTAATCCCGGCGGGGCAGAACCTTTACATCATGGACGGGATCGATGGTGCGGACGGGTGGGTCCTCAAGGTCTCGAAGGACCTGTTCCCATCGGACGTGGTGGGCGATATTCTGGCCTTCCAGTGCCCCGAGCAGCAGCAGGCGACCTTTCCAGCGGGGCTCTGCATCATCCGCCGGAACGGGAGCAACTTTGATTCCAATTCGCGTTCAAGACGGCATTAGTCCGCTTGTCCTCTGGGGGCGCGTCCCGACACTGCCACCAATTCCACTCTACCGGCGCGCAGCGCGGCATCCTTCCGCCCCGGAGGGGCAGCAAGATAGTAGCCCAGGGCCAGGCCCGTCCCGCTCCGGGCGGGACCCCGGCGCGCCGGGGCCTGGGTAAAGTCGAAAAACCTATCAATGCTCTCAGCAAGCGGCGCGGGCGTCTCGCCCGCGAACCTCCCATACGCCCGGAGCGCACGGGAGAGAGGGCAAGGGCCGTTCGCCGTTCGCCGTTCGCCATTCGCCATTCGCCGTTCGCAAACACTACCGGTTGGCCGCGCCCCTCTTCAAGAAGTGCTCGAAAAACGCATAGAGCTGGCGGTTGGATTCCTCCGTCGGCGTGTGCGCCGGACGGCTGGTGAGCGCCACGCGGTTGCTGTAGCCGAGCATTTTGTTGAGGGCCAGCAGATGGTTCAGGGCCAGCCAGCGCGCGGGGGGGTCTTCTGAGCCGCCCGAGACCAGGAAGGGGCGCGGCGCGATTAGGGCGTGCAGTTCGTGAAGGTCCCGGCCTGTCTCCACCATGCGCTTATAGGCGCCGGTCCGCGGGTTTAGCGCCGTGGGCAGGCCCGCTTTGGGACGTGGCTGGTTGGAATCCCAACCCAAATACCAGGGCTCCCAATAATTCACATTCGGGCGGGTTTCATCGAAGACGATGCCGGGATCGCTCACCGCCACCGCGGCGAACTTCTCCCACAGCGCGCCGGCGAACAGCGCCCACTTGCCGCCATAGGAATGGCCCACCACGCCGATGCGGGCAGGGTCCACTTGGGGTAGGTTGGCCAGCGCGCGCCAGCAGTTGGCGGCTACGTAGGCATGAAACGACAGCGGTTGGCACTGGGCCGAGCCGACTTCCGGTTTCCAGGCATTGCCCCCGGGCGTGCCGATGGAGAGCGTCACAAAGCCGCGTCGCGCCAGTTGCAGACCGAAGTCGCGCCGCGGCTCCTTGCCGAGTCCAATGCTGGTCTCCGGCTCATAATACAAAACGAGGACGGCGGGAAAGGGGCCTTGGCCCTCCGGGACCAGCAACCAGCCTTCCTGGTTCTGGCCCGGGGCGATCTCTAGGCGAACACGGTGCTGCGTGAAATCCTGGCTTCGGCTCTGCGAGAGGAATTCGACTCTGGGCGCCTGGAGGATGGGCGGCCAGGGACCCATCAATTCATGCCATTGCCGCAGAATCTCCTGGCGGCGCCGCGCCCAGTCGGCGGCGGTTTCGACCGGCTTGCCATCCTCGAATTTCAGGGGTGAGCGGTAGGGGCCAAACTGCCCGGCAAAGTCGGGGGGTGGCTGGGAAAAGGGGGCCAGTAATTGCCAGGGATTGGTGCTGTTGGCTGCAAGGACGGCGCGGCGATAGCGCGTGAGCGGCGGTTGGCCGCTGTCGGTGACGGCCACAAGCACGTGAATGGATTGGCCGGAGGCATCGCCGGGAATGCGCACCGTGGCGATGGCGGCATTTGTTCCTTCGATGGTGACGTGTCCGCGATAGGTTCCCGCCTCCGGATAGACAAACCATTGGTAAGTCAAGTGGTCTCCGTCCGGGTCACGCGCAGCGCTGGCATCGAGCTTGAGGGCCGAACCGGCCTCGGCCGAGAGTCGAAGACAGGCTGTGCCCGCAAGGCCGTTAAGCACGACGAAAGGCGGATGGTTGGCCTGGTTGAAGGGCTTCACGCACCAATCGAGCCGGGCCCTGAAATCGTTCTGAAGGTCAGTCGCCCAGCGCCTGAGCATGTTGTCCCGGTTGGTCGTGCCTTGCCACTCGTCGGTCTGATTGGCCCAGTAATAGCGTTTGCCGGGAAAGCCGTCGCGGCAGCCATAGCGCCCGGCCCAACTGCCCCACGCCGGTTGCTCGGGTTCATTGAGGCCGGTCGGAATGAGATACAGGAAGGTCATGGAGTCGCCTTCCTTCTGCGGATGGGTAGTGTTGGTGGGATAGAGAGCGCCGAGCGGGCCGTGACCGGAGCGCACATCGCGCTGCAGGTCGAAGCCCCCGGCTCCGGCCGTCAGGGCGGAGAAGCGGTGATACCAGCGTTTGCCGTCCAATTCCGGCCGGAAGGTGTCCACCCATAGTTTCCAAGGCGGGTCCAGATTGGTGGTGTGCGCCCCAAATGCGTCGGCGGAGCTGAGGCGGAGCCGTTCTTTGAATCGGGCGTAGCCCTGCGGACCACGCTGGCGCCAGACCCGATCCAGCGCCCGCTTCAGGCAACTGGCCGCCGAGCCGTGGTCGGTGCCCCAGTTGGAAAACCAGACCGGGCGCGGGTCCTCTTGGTCCACGGCCGCAATAATGAGGTCCACGCCCTCCTCTGTATCCTCGTAGCCGGCGACGGTGCGCTTGAGCAGAAGCTCCGGGGTGGGATAGCGCGGGTCGTGTTGCGCCAGATTCGTGTAGCATTGCCCATAGGCCTTAATCAGCCGGCGGACGATGCCCAGGCCGCTGCGTTCGGGATTCAAGTTCTCGCCCTCTCGTGCTTTGGGCCGGTTGGCAATGATGCCCTCAATATCCCATTCGTTGGCATAAAGCAAAAAGCGCACGAGCGACTGCTCGTCGTCCGGGTCGCCGCCGGCATCGGTTTCGATGATGTAGCGGAGGCGGTCGTTGTGGGTGGGAGGCGCGCCGCCGGCGAGCAAGGCCACGCCGCAGAACAGCGCCGAACCGAGCCGGAGCGCAGAGGTCCGGCCCTGCGTGAACCAGAGGCACCGCGCAAAGCTGGAAGGCCGGAGTTCCGCGCTCCGTCCGTTCCGGGCTGGCTGGCCTGCTAACATAGGTTCCAAGGCAACGCCGCTGCATTCTCACCCGCTTGCCCTCACCGCGCAAGTCGCATCGGCGGCAGCTTGCCAAGGCGTGTAACGGGCCAAGGGCCGGGCGCGTCCCGACACTGCCACCAATTCCACTCTACCCGCGCCCAGCGCGGCATTCCTCCGCCCCGTCGGGGCCGAAACATACCAGCCCGCGCAAGGCCCCCGGGAGGCGCGACGCCAAAGGCGTCACTCATACCAGCCCAGGGCAAGGCCCGTCCCGCTCCCAGCGGGACCCCGGCGCGCCGGGGCCCTGGGTAAAGTGGAAAAACCGTTCACCCCCTCCCATGCGCTCCGAGCGCATGGGAGGGGGGAAGGGGGGAGGGCCTCCGCCCGCGCTCGGTGGCAGTGTCGGGATGCGCCCATCCTACTCTCCATTGGCCACATTGGCCCCATTGGCTGCATTGGCTGTTTTTTCCAAAAAAAGAACCGCCCGATACCTTAGCGGATTTGTCAAGTGGCCCACCTCGGTCACGCCTTGGCTCTCCCGGCCAAAGGCCTTTCCGCCCCGTGCCCCTCATCGGAGCTTGAAGGGCAGGGAAACGAGGTGGGAATAGAGGGCGGAGAGAACGGCGCCGGTGCGCTGGGCGCGGACATCGTCGCCGCAATGAAAGGTGGCCTCGGTGGCGAAGCTGCGCAGCATGACGCAGTAGGTGCTGTTGGCCATGATGCCGAGCAACTCGCCGGTCTTGCTGAACACCAGGTCGCCGCGCGAGGGATTGAACTTGCCGAGCAGTCCTTTGAGGAAGCCGCGGTCCAACTTGACGTAATCCGGGGTGGACAAGTCGAGCTGGAAGCGGCACTCGCCGTAATAATCTTCGCGCGTGCCGATGAGGACGGCATCCTGGAACATGTACGGTTCGGTGGAGGCGCGATAGATTTCGCAGCCGAGGCGGCGGGCCTCTTCGGCGGTGAGGGGCATCAGGACGATGCGCGGGTCGGCCAGGCAAAAGGAGAGGGAGCGGATGGGGCAGGTGGCCGTGTTGCGGTTGAGGGTGCCGGTGAGGCCCTCCCAATCGGTGCCCGGTTCCCAGATGGTCAGGGGGGTATCCTGCACGTGGCAGAGCGCGTAGGTGTTGGCGCCGTCGGAAACGAGCACGGTTTCGGCCTCTTTGCTCTTGGAGGTCTCGCCGAAGAGGATGGACCGCATGGCGGAGAAGCGGGCCTGGACGCGGTTGGTGACAAAGGCCGAGAAGATGGCGTTGGCGGTCAGGCCGCGGCTCTCCCGCACTGACCGGGCCAGTTCGCCCGACTTGGCCGCCAGGTCTTTGACGCCCTCGGCCAAGCGGGCCTTTTCCTGGCGCTCGAGCCTGACTTCATCCTGCATGTAGGCGACTTGTTCGGCGGCAAAGCGCTTTTCGGTTTCGGCCAACTGGAGTTGGGTGCCCAGACGCTGCTTCTCGGCCACGACCACCTGGTTGCTTCTGGCCAATTCGGCCAGTTGCTGTTGGAGGTTGGTGGATTGGATGGTCTGTCTTTGCACCAGGTCTTGGAGGGCGGCGAGTTTTTCCTCGGAGATGACTGACTGCACAGTGCTGTCGTGCAGTTGGCGGTTGAGGTTATTGAGATTGGTCTGGGCGGCGGCCAACTGCTGCAGCAAGGCGAGCTGATCCTGGGCCAGGCGCCGGGCCTGTTGGTCGCGCGCCGACAGTTCTTGCTGGAAGGCCTGGACCTTCTGGTCGCGCTCGGCCAGGGCCTGCTGGGAAGCGGTGAGGCGCTGGTCGCGGGTGGTCAGTTCCTGCTGAGCGGCCTGGAGCTGGGCTTCGCGCTGGGTCAGTTCCTGCTGAACGGTCTGGACCTGCCTTTCCCGCTCGCCCAACCGGGCCTGCTGCTCGGTTAGGAGCGACTGCTGGCGGGTCAGGGTATCGCGGGTCTTGAGGAGTTCGCCCAGCAACCGGTCGCGGTTCTGGCGCTCCTGGTCCAGGGCCAGCCGCATGACGGCCGTGAGGTCTCGGCTGCTGTCGACCTGGTTGGTCACCAGTTCGAGCTTGAGCCCCCGGGCGCCTTCGTCGGCCACCTTATTGATGTCCACGGTGGAGAACGCCACCAGGTTCACCAGGAGGAAATCGCAGATGACGATGAGGATGGAGCGGTTCATGAGCGGGTGGCGAGGGCGGGGGTGGGGGCGGGGGCGGCCAGTGCCGGCTCCAGGGCGGCGGCCTCGGCCTGGAGCAAATAGCGGCGGCGCACGGGCCGCAGGTGGAAGATTTTGAAGAAAGAGCAGAAGATGATGCCAAAGGACGTGGACGAGTAGGCGGCCATGAGGCTGAACTTGAAATAGCCGAACGAGACCAGGATCAGGGAAACGATGGTGCCCACGAAACCCAGGTAGAGGCCGGCATCAAACAAGTGGTCTTCGTTTTCGAGCAGCTTGAGCTTGATGCGGGCGGGCAGTTGCTGGCGACGGATTTCCGCCAGCTTGAGCAGGCAGGCCGTGTAGATGAGGGCCTGGAGGACGAAGAAGAGCAATAGTGTAAATAGACTGACTTGGTTCATAAAGGATGGCTTGAGGTTGCTGATTGCAGCCGGGAGCGCGCGGCCGAGCATCGGCAGGCGCACTGGAAAGGGGAGCTCCACTTTCTGGCCTTCCTGAGAGAGAAACGGCTCGGTCAGGAGAAGGACCACCAGCAGAAAACCGAGGGCAAACAAGATCTCGCGGGCGACATGAAAGCCGCGCACTTGCAGCGGTTGCTCGAGGGTCGAGGCGGCGGGCCAGGCAAAGTGCAGGGCCGTCGCCAGGAGGAAGCCGCTGCCCAAATAGAAGAACCATTTCATGCCCAGCGACACCCACGGCATGAGCCAGCAGTAATCCGAGGCCACATCCAGCAGGGCGCGGAAGGGGGCACGCGCCGCCAACCGCCGGCCCAAGCCCGAGGCGTAGCAGCGCTGGTTGCGCTGCAGCAACTCCTTCACGCCACCGGCGCCGAATTGCAGGCTCGAGCCCAGGTCCGCCAGCCCGCTCTGGCTGAAGTTCAAGAGGTAGCCGGCGACGGCGGCCGGCTGGCCGGAAAGCAGGACGGCCGAGAAAAGCAGGGGCAGTTGGCCTTCGGTTTTGCGGACCAGGAAAGCGAGCCGGCGGAGCGTCTCGGCATCCTCGAGGGAACGGGTGAAGAGGACCAACTGGCCCCAGTTAAAGCGCTGGCCGAGCGACATGAAGTCGAGCAGGACCTGTTCGAGGGCTTGGGTATTGGCAGAAGGCCCGGGGGCGCTGGTCGGCGAGTGCAGCGGCCCTTTGGCTCCGTGGTTGGCCGCCCAGGCGAACGCATAGACGGCGTTGCTCAGGGCCGGGGTGAGTTGCTTTTCTTCCAGGAGCAGTCCGCAGACCAGCAGGGCGGCGTCGAAGGCCTGGCCGGCGGCGGAGGGGGAGGGCCAGAAGATGACGGTATTGGTGAGGGCACGGCAGCCGAGGAGTTCCTGGAGAGCGGGATTGGTGGAGGAGGCCAAGAGGTCGAGGGCGCGGTCCCGGCTTTCCAGCAGCACCAGCAACTTGGTGAACGGCTCCGGCAGATCGTCAGGGTTGGGGGCTGCGGCGGCCGCCTGGGGGCCGGCCTCACCCGGCGGGGTGGCGGGGCGGGGGGCGAGCTTTTCCAGGCGCGGGTTTGGGCTGCCCAAAAGCATCCAGCCTGGGTGCTGGCTGACCAAATTGCCCACCGCCAGACCGAGTTTTTCGCGGCCCGGCAATCGTTCGACCTGGGCCGCCTGCCAGAGCAACTGGGCGGCGCCCAGGTTGTTCTCCGCCGCCAGCGCCAGGCCTTGCTCGACCAAAGCCGGGGTCCGCCCGCCGGCCTTTTGAACGACGCTGGCATCGACTGCCCGGAGATGCACTGGCATGAGCAAACCGCCAATGAGCATCACCAGGCCCAGGAGGGCACAAATCAATAACCAAATCCAACGGCGCATCTTATGATCGCAAGCTTTGCTTAGACGCTGCCGGCCAAACTCGTGTTCAAGGCAACGTCCGTCCCGGCCCCGGTCAAAGCCGCAAACGCGGGGAGCCGGGCCAGAGGAAGTTTTTGAGCGCAAAGAGCTCCAAGGCAAAGGGAATATAACCGGCGTAGCCCAGCAAGGGCATCTCGAACAGATGCAGAAACTGCGCGCCCGGCGTGTGATAAACCCAGCGCGGGTAGGAGTAGTAGTTCCACATCTCCCAGAAGAAGCCGCAGATCAGGGCGCCCAGGGAAAGCGAAAGCACCGGGCGCCAGTCGCCCGCTTGCAGGTCGTCCAGCAGGCTGTGCCGACCCAGCCAGCGATTGAGCGGTTCGAGGAGCAGCAGGACCGAAGTCCAGACGAACGGGTAAAAATACCTCGGCCAGGCGAGCGTGAGGGCCAGCATGACCAGGCCCCCCAGGAACAGGCCCCGGCTGAGCGCCGGCGTTGGCCGAAGGCGGGGGCCGGCGGCCAAACGGCCCACCCACCGGAAACTGCGCACCAGTTCCGCCGTCTCGAACACCGCCGGCATCACCGTCGAGAAGCAAATGGTGCAGAGCAGGAAATATTCGAGCTGGGTGAAAACCTGGCGGCCCTGGTATTCCCAGTTGCCGGTCCGCTGGTTGATCAGCTCGAACAGCCACCAGACCGGGGCCGAGGCCAGGAAGAGCAGGACGAAATCGCGCCGCGAGCGCGTCCAGAGCGAGGAGCCGGTCCGGCCCTGGACGAGGCCATCCACCACGAGGATGTAACCCAGCCAGAGCGGGAAAAACAGGTAGGCGGTGCGCATGCCCGGCATCGTCCAGTTCAGTGGCCAGCAGACACCCAGGAGCACCAGCCCCAGCCAGCCCTGGGCGGCCCAGAACGCCGGCTGCTTGGTCGAATTTATCCCATTCATCCCGTTTAAGGGTTCAACTTGCCCGGCATTATGGCCAGAGGCGCCTTGCCGCAGAAAGGAAAAAAACAGTGGACGGATGGCGTGCTTGTGCCGGGTTAATCGCGTGATGCGGGCAAACTTAAGTCCTATCCGAACATCAGGTGGAGCGCTTGCCCCGCCAGGTCCGGGCGCCCTGTTGTTTTTGCGGGGTCGGGCGGCATCTCCCAAAGACGTTTGACGCACCGGCCGGGAGCAGGCATCATGCGGCCAACATGCATGCTCGACTGTTGGCGGGCATCCTCCTGAGCGGTGCCCTTGTTGTCTCTGCCCAAACCAATTCCCCCATGGCCGGCGCCCGGTCCATGGCTTTGGAGCAGTGCATCGACCTGGCCTTGAGCCGGAACCTGGATTTGCAGATCGAGCATCTCGCGACGGACATCGCCCGCTATAATTTGACCGGCGCCTACGGGGCCTACGTCCCCACCTTGTCGTTCGGGGCCAGGCACGATTTCCTGTCGGCGCCGGGCGCTTTCGACCCGAAGAAGCCGAACCCGGATTATCCCTATGAGCTGGACACGGACACCGTGGGTCCGGGTTTGAGCGGGCGGCTGCCGCTGGGCTTGAGCTATGATTTCAGCGCCACCGCCGGGGGACAAAACGTGCGGACCGATTTCCGGGGCAATGCCGCCACAGCCGGGGCTTTTCCGGGCGGGATTCGGCTCACCAATGACTACTTTGCGGACCTGGGGTTGGGCGTGACACAGCATTTGCTGAAGGATTTCTGGATTGACCAGTACCGGGAGACGCTGCTGGTCC
The DNA here is from genome assembly GCA_049518415.1 of Verrucomicrobiota bacterium. GTDB lineage: Bacteria > Verrucomicrobiota > Verrucomicrobiia > Limisphaerales > UBA8199 > CAVQND01. Next base: position 43,209 of record JBEKRX010000011.1, on the reverse strand, counting down.
GGCGGAAGGAGTTGAAGATTTCCGAGCAGGCCTTGAGGTTCCTGGTCATGAAGACCGTGCTGGCCGTCGAGTTGGGCTTCCACGATCTCCTGGCGGGGCGGGAGCGCATCCGGGTCGAGGAAAAGGCGGTGGAATTGCGCCAGCAACTCGTGGCCGAAACGCGCCGGCGGGTGGAGGTGGGCGACTTGCCGCCCCTGGACAGCGAACAGGCGGAGACCCAGCTACAGAACACCCTGACCGCCCTGACGGCCGCGCGGGAGGCCTTCGTGGACGGGGAAAACAGGTTGAAAAGCCTGTTCACTGACAACTTCAAGGAATGGGCCGAGGTGGATTTGCAGCCCGCCGGCGTGCTGCTGGCCATTAAAGCCGACCTCAACCGCCAGGAGAGCTTTCAGAGCGCCATGAAGAACCGCCCGGACCTGGCGGAGGCGCGGCTGGCCATCGAGAAAAGCGCTGTCACCGTGGAATTTCGGAAGAACCAGTTGTTCCCGAGCCTCGATTTCATCGGGCGCTATGGCGGGTTGGGCAGTCAGCAGGAGTTGGGCGCCAGCATGAGCGACGCCCTCCACTTTGAGCACCCGAGCTATTACTATGGGGTGGTGGTCAGTTTCCCGCTGAGCAACGTGGCGGAGCGCAACAGTTACCGGGCCAGCCGGGCCGCCAAGCAGATCGCCGAACTGCAACTGAAGAAGGCCGAGCAAGCGATTCTCGTGGAGGTGGCCGACTACATCAACCAGGCCGAATCGCGCTACGCGCAGGTGGGTTCGACGCGCCAGGCCCGCACCTACGCGGAGGCCGCCCTGGCGGCCGAGGAAAAGAAACTGCAGAACGGCCTCTCGACCACTTTCATGGTGCTGCAGTTGCAGGAGACGTTGACCGCGGCGCGCACGGCCGAGGTCCAGGCCCTGGTCGCTTACAACAAGGCCCTCGCCCAGCTTGCCTTCGCCGAGGGCACCACCATGGACCGCCATCATCTCAAGCTGGCCGGCGAGTGAGGGGCCGGGCTAAAGTTCTTGACCGGCAAGACTCGTTGTAATCAGGTCAAGCTTCGCTCCGATTGCGAAAGTGCGCTGAGCCAGCGCTTCTTTTAGGTCAATTGAGCATTGAGGATTGAAAAACGATCGTTGGTTATTGAAGAATGCCCGTCCCGCCACGCGGGACCGAATGAACTTTCGGACTGCGGACTCAATGACCGATGACCAATACTCAATACTCAATTCTCAATGAGCCTCTCCCCGCAGGCTCGATTCCAGAAGTATTCTGAGGCGCAGCCTCGCCAGATCTCGGAATTTATTTTTGCACAAGCCCTCGGGTGGTTACATGGCGTTGAGTTTTTTGGGGCTTCCACCGGTCCGGGTTGTGTGCTAAAGCAAGCGGCGCGTGATTCTGCACATGAACAGAGCGTTCTTTTGTCTCCTGTCCGCCGTGGTCGTTGGCCTCCTGGGGGCCGGCGCGCGCGCCGAAAGCGAAACCAATAGGCTTGGAGGCTTCGCGTGGGCCCGGTGCCTGGCGCGGGCCGATTCGCCCGCCCCTCGCCAATATGCGCCCGACCGCGAGGTGGAACTGAGGCACCTGGCGCTGGACGTTACGCCGGACTTCAAGCGGCGCACCATCGAGGGCAAAGCCACGCTCCGGTTCCAGCCGCTGGCGCGCCCGCTCGGCGAACTGAAGCTGGACGCCGTGGACCTGGACGTGCGTTCGGTCACCGCCACGGCCGAACTCCGGGCCTGGCAGGTGACCAGCGACAAGCTTGTCCTGACCTTCGCCGCGCCGATTGCCCCGGGCCGGGAAGCGAAGGTGACGGTCGCTTACCGGGCGGAGCCGAGCGAAGGGCTTTATTTCCGAACGCCGGAGCAGGGCTACCGGCCCGGCGACGCGCACCTCTTCACGCAGGGCGAGGAAATCGAGGCCCGGCACTGGTATCCGTGCCTGGATGCCCCCAACGTGAAATTCACCTCCGAGGTGACCTGCCGCGTGCCCGCCGGGATGACGGTGATTTCCAATGGCCGGTTGGCGGGTCAGGAACGCGACCCGCTCACCGGCCTGGTGGCGGTCCATTGGTCGCAGGACCAGCCCCACGCCAATTACCTGATTAGCCTGGTGGCCGGTTACTTCAAGAAATTGGAGGCCAAGTACCGGGACGTGCCGCTGGCCTTTTACACGCCGCCCTCCGAGAGCAAAGAGGCGGAGACCTCCTTTCGCGACACGCCCGACATGCTGGCGTTCTTCGAGCAGGAGATCGGCGTGTCCTATCCCTGGGCCAAGTATGACCAGGTGTGCGTGAACGATTTTGTCGCCGGTGGGATGGAGAACACCAGCGCCACCACGCTCACCGACGACACGCTATTCACGGAGGCGACGGAGAATCTGCGCGACAGCGACGGGCTGATCGCCCACGAACTGGCCCATCAATGGTTCGGCGACCTCGTCACCTGCAAGGACTGGAGCCATATCTGGCTCAACGAGGGTTTTGCCACCTATTACGAGTCGCTCTACGACGCGCACAAGCACGGGCGCCCGGCGATGCTCTACGAGCTTTACCAGCACGCCCGGCTGATCACGAGCATCCCGGACGACAACCAGGCCATCGTCCGCCGGACCTACGCTAACCCGAGCGAGATGTTCGGCTACCTGGCCTACCCCAAGGGCGCTTGGGTCTTGCACATGCTCCGCGCCCAGCTCGGCAAGGACCTTTACCGCCAATGCGTGCGGACCTACCTCGAACGCCACCAGTACGGCAGCGTGGTCACCGAGGACCTGCGCGCCGTCATCGAAGAGCTTTCCGGCCGCTCCTTCGACCAGTTCTTCGACCAGTGGGTTTATCACGCCCACCATCCCGAACTGGAGGCCAACTACAGTTGGGACGAAACCGCCAGGCTGGCCAAGGTCTCCCTCCGGCAAGTGCAGAAGCTCAGCGATAATATCTTGCTGTTCAACTTCCCGCTCACTCTTCGTTTCAAAGGCCCCTCCGGCGCCATTGACCGGACAATCCAGGTGTCCAGGCAGGAGGAAGATTTCTATTTCCCGCTGGATTCCGCCCCGGAGGGCGTGCGGCTCGACCCCGACTACACGCTCCTGGCCAAGCTCACCTTCAACCCACCGAACCCGATGCTCCGCGCGCAACTGGCGGACAAGGAGGATACGATTGGACGCTTGCTGGCCATCGAGCAGTTGGCCGGCCGGCGGGACAAGGAAGCCGTGGCTCTGCTGAAGCAGGCCCTCAAGGGCGACGCTTTTTACGGCGTGCGCCTGGAGGCCTCCAAGGCCCTGCGCGCCATCCATTCCGAGGATTCCCTGGCCGCCTTGCTCGATGCCACCAAGCAAAGCGACGCCCGCGTGCGCCAGCAGGTCATCGCCGACCTTGGCGGTTTTTACAGCGAAACCGCCTGCGCCGCCGCCCGCCAGGTGCTGGACCGTGAGAAAAACCCGGACATTCTGGCCACCGCCGCCCGCAACCTGGCCTGCTACGCGCGGCCCGAGACGCGGGAACTGCTGCTCAAACTCCTCAATTCCAAATCGTACCGCAACGAGGTGGCCGACGCCGCCATTGCCGCGATGCGCCTCCAGGACGACCCCGTGTATGTCGCGCCGCTGCTCGAGACCCTCTCGCAACGCGAGGCCGACTTCACCAGCCACGGCTTTGCCCAGGGACTCGAGGCCCTCGCCTACCTGGCGCGCAACGAGGAAAAGAAGGACCAGGTCCGCGAATTCCTGCTCCGGCGCTTGAATGACCAGAAGCGAACCGTTCAACTGGGCGGCCTCAACGCCCTGGGCACTTTGGGCGACCCCAAGGCCATCGCCGCGCTCGATACCTTCGCCACCGCCGGCAAAGGCCGACCGGGCCAGGCCGCCGCCGAGCGCGCCGTGGCCGCGCTCCGCGCCGCCCGCAAGCCCGTGGATGATTTCAAGAACCTCCGCCAGGAAGTCCTCGACCTCCAAAAGGCCAACCGCGACCTCCGCCAGGAACTCGACGACCTGAAAAAGAAACTCGACGCCAGGCCCCCCGCCCCGCCCCCGCCCAAGAAAAAGCCCCTCACCCAACCCAAGAGCGGCTAGGCATGGGCGTTTCCTGGCCTTTCCCGCCGCCGGCGTCCGTCGCTGGCCGCGACTGGGGCCGGGCCGTCCGCGGGGTCGGGGAACAGACACACGCCCTGTCGTTCAGCTGTCGCTGCTTTGTTGGAGCACCCAAACGAAACTGAGGTGGGGCTGGCGTGCCTCACTGCTGGGTGGGCTCCTTTTTCGCCCTAGGTTTCGGCTCGCCCTCCGGCAAGGACAGGATTGGCGCGCCTTCTATTCTCATGAACTGCATGTCCTTAGACGTGGACAGAATAGCCTGGATGTGCGCCTCCACCTTTTTTGCATCCTCATCCTCCTTAGCGACCTTGCCCAGCGGTTCGGCTCTGACTTCGATGTTGTAGCCGCGGTCTACACGGTTCGCAATTCGATTAAGGGAAATGCGGACAGCAGTTGTCAGTTCATTTTTCCTACCGCCGTCTTTCCCTTCGTGGAACCCTTGCATGATTTCCACGGTTAATTCTTCAATGCCCTTCTCCATGAGTTGATTGGCGTGAACTTCAACACCCGCCACCTGCTTCTCCGGCACTCCATGCGTAATCAACTCGGAGCGAAGTTTCTTGATTTCCATAAGTTGCTTGTAAAGCGCCACAATGCGCTCGATGGCCAGAGCGGTGCACCTCGCGATGCGAATTCCCGCTTTAAGATATACAGTCAGGTCAGTCGATGAGATTGTTTTGATTTCAAGGGCATCCGGCTTTCCCGTCGTGACCTCTGAAAATGTATTCAAGACGAAGGCGAGTTCCCTCAACTCGTGGCCGAATTCCAGAAGTTCGTTCCGCACCCCGGCTCTCGGAATAAGCATTCCGATTTCGCACTGGCCCGGTTCCAGTGTTTCATCGCCAATTTTGAACAGCTTAAAGGCCGCAATAAGTTGATTGAGGGCGTCATCAAATGACTTGAGCTCATTCTTGACCCCGGCCAACTCCTTTAACGCGACGGCCGGAGTCATCTGGTTTCTCTGAAAGATATCGACGACTTTTGCCTTAAGTTCCCTCCCGCACAGACCTTCGATGCCCATCTCCTTGAGCAGCTGCCTCCACGCCGGACTAAAACTATCGCTGCGTGTGTCGGTAAGTGCGCTCAAAACGGCCCCGCGTGCGTTCACCAATTCTTGTTGATACTGGGGAATGTTTTGATTCACCAAGTTTTGAAGAGCCTCCTGGAGTGCATTGAATCTATGCACGATTGTGGTCGAGGCATGCTCTTTTTGAAGAACCAGCGCCATCGCATGTAAACGCTCTGCATTCATGTCCAATTTCCTTTCGACTGCTTGTTTGACTCTTAAACGGCTAAGGATCACGCTCCATTCCTGACTCGTCCAGCAAAATTGCTTTCTCAAAGCCCTGCAGGTTTCGGGGATTGCCCCAAGTGCAAAACCCCTTCGCAGCGCCCCAAGCCTCTCGGCGAGGTTTACAGCAGGTGGGTAAAAGGCGCCACGGCGGCTTTTGTTGCCGTCTGGTGTGCCCATGGGGAGGTCGTCTCGGCCAGCGAGAGCCTGGTGGCCAGGCGGATGGAGCGGCCCGGGGCCGGTGGTGGTGGCGAGGATGGAGCCAGCGCCGGGCCCCTCGTTTAATGGCTTGCTCCTGAAGCGTGAGCCGGCTCAGGAGCGATTCTGGCGTCTGGGAGGCAGAAGGAGAGAAAGCCGTGAGGCCGGCGAGCGCAGGCAGGGGCAATGGCCAGCCCAGGCAGGCCAAAACCCTGAAAAGCCCTGAAAAACAGTCCCGCCCCGCGGGAGCCCGACCCGGCGGCGCCAGCGCCTGCTCGCCGGGGCGGCCCGCTGCGCCGGGCTGGCGCATAGCACAGCGCGGCGAGAGCCCGACGCTCGCCGGGGCGGAGCCCGGCGCAGCCCGGCAGCCTGGCCGCGGCGCGCGGGCCGGTATCCCGCCACGGCGGGACCACGCGCGCCCTGAAGGGGCGCTTCTGCGTTTTCTGCGTTTTCTGCGGGCTCCTCCTGACCTCCGCCAGGAGCTGGACGACCTGAAAAAGAAAGTGGACGCCAGGCCCCCCACCCCGCCCCCGCCCCCCAAGAAAAAGCCCCTCACCCAACCCGAGAGCGGGTAGGAAGCATTCCTTGCCCTGCGCCGCCGGCGTCAGTCGCTGGCCGTACTGAGTGGGGGGCGCCCTATAATCCTTTCATATAGGCAAAGATTGTAGGACAGACCCCAGCAAACGGTCCGGCTCGGTTCGTGTCACTGTGGCACCGCCCGAAAGAACCGCTGCGACCGGTCCGTTCCAAATTGGTACCACTCGATGAGGCCGCCAGTGTTTGTAACCTCCACGAGGGATACCCAATCGACCAGATTCGTGGAGGCCTGCAAAGACGCCGCTCTGCCCACTGCCACGGGCAATTGCCATGTGTAAGCACCAAGCTGAAGCGACGCGCCGGGCTGACCGAGATTGTTGGACAGGCGCAAACGCAACAGCAGTTGGCTGTTGGTCTGCGCAACTCCAGCCGGATAAACGACCGGAGCGTTCGTTGAGCCGTCAAACGAACCCCACCCCGAGGGGTCTATCCAGGCCGGCCCAGGGGGGTTTTCATCGATCGTTGCCACAACGGGGCCAAGCTTCTGAAACGTAATCGTTACGGGCGGCCGGATCACCCCCGGCCCTGCCTTCGTCGGATCATCCCAGTTCAGCGCCGCGTTATTAAACCAGCCCGCCGTGTCCGTCCGCGCGAACCAAGGCGTCCAAGGGATTCCCGCCCCGGTATCGCCCGCGCAGAAAAGAAAGTCGGGTCGCTCGATCACCCGTTCCAGATGCTGTCGCCTTAGCACCCCGTTGGTGATGTAGGTGTCCGTGAACTGATAGACAAAACACCCAAATCCGCCCGTATTCGTGCCTGGCGGGTGCCTCACGAACGTGATTTTCTCCACGCCCGGACGCCAGGCTCCATTGACGAACTCCGCCGGGTTCGTGTCCGTCCCCTGCACGTCGGGCAGCACGGTCTCGTAATTCTGGTTACTGCTGCTCAGCAGATACCGCAACCCGCCCACATCATCCTGCGACAGCCCGTCAAAGAAAGCGCCATAATAGCTTTCACCAAAGTTCACCCCCCCAGCTACTGCTTCGTCACCGAACGGGAACGGGCCAACTCGAGTCGGGATTATGACAGCATACGTGCCGAGGAACTCAATCCAGGCGGTGTACCATTCGCCGTTGATGACAGTGGTCGGGACGAGAGTCTCAGGGTCGAAGTTCCTCATCAGGATGATGTTGGGGATGGTTCCGGGCGGCCAAGCGCTTTGGGCAGGGTAAGACAAAAAGAAATTTGTGTCCCACTGCCGCAAGACAAACACACTCTGACTCGGCGGCGCCAGCCCCATATGTTCCAGGAGCAGGCTCAGTGTGAAAGACCTCAGGTCGAGGAGGTGCTGAGCGGTCGCGCCATAGTTCAGTTGCAAGCACGCCAGCGGATAATTCGACAGCACGATACTGGAGGCTGGCGGGAGGTCGTTCAGGGTATCGATCGCGCTTTCCACCGCGGCGACTCCCTCCGAGCCGAAGTAATCCAGGAACGTCTGGTCGAAACCATACGTGAGGATGGGCACATTCCACCGGTATCCCTCGTCAAAGTCCATAGGACCGCCGATGTCGCTCCCCAACCGGTAGCCGATGTCCGGTTGCATCCAGTCAGCCCATGGCCCGAGAAGGGAGAAAGCCTCCGCATGCACCCCAAGCAGCCCGATCGCCGCTCCCAAGACAAAACCCGGCATTGATTTCCTGATCATTGTCGGCACCGCATTCATTGAACTCATTCTCACTCGATCCATTTCCAATTCTCAAACAAAGAAACTGATAAGAAGGTCCTTTTCACTGATAAGAAAGTGCTTTTGATGCGCCGCCTTTCATTGACCCTGCACGGGTGATGGAGAATTCGTTTCTGGCCCCGCTCATTCTGTTCAACCTCTTGCCGGATTTTACTCGGCACGGGCCGGGCGTCAATCTCAAACCTGCCGATACGCCGGCATGACCAGCGGGCTCACCTGCACTGGCCGGCCCCATCGAGTCCTGGTCCTCAAGCCCTGAATTTCGCGCACCGCTGGCTTTACCGAGGCTTTTGGTGCCGTCTGCTGGTGCCAAAAGCGTGGTCCTGAGCAGCGAGAGGTTGGAAGCCAGGCGGATGCAGCGGCCAGGGCCAGTGGTGATGGCGAGCATGGAGCCAGCGCCGGGTCCTTCGTTTAATAGCTCGCTCCTGAAGCGTGAACCGGCTCAGGAGCGATTCTGGCGTCTGGGAGGCAGGAAGAAAAAAAGCCGTGAGGCCGGCGAGGGCGGGCAGGGGCAATGGGCAGCCCGGGCAGGCCAAAATCCTGAAAAGCCCTGAAAAACAGCCGTTTATTTCAGAAACCAGAGCAGCCATATCTGGTGCTTGATTGCGGAAATAAGCGATGTACTGTCCGTGTTATTGGATGAGCGGCGTTTCCGGCCCGACGGGCCGGTAGAGCCCAGCCCAGGGCTGAGGTCCCGCCTAGCGGGACCGATGCCCTGGGGAGCCGTTTACAAAACCAGGCGCGCCCTGAATGGGCGCCAAAACCACAAAGCCATGCCACAATCGCTTGCCAAGCTCTACCCACACCTCGTCTTCTCCACCAAACACCGTGAGCCTCGCCTAACCGATGACATCCGGGCCGACCTCCATGCCTACGTGGGCGGGACTTCTGCGTTTTCTGCGTTTTCTGCGGGCTCCTCCCGACCTCCACGCCTGCCTGGCCGGGACCCTTCATGGTTTGGGCTGCCACCCTATCGAAATCAACTCCGAGCCCGAGCGCATCCATGCGCTTTTTCATCCTGATGAGCGCCGCCAGCGTTGTTGAGGGAGAGCGGGGCGATTTTCCTCACGGTTCGTGAGGGACGGCCGCCGTGGTCCCTCAATTATCTCGAAAGTTTTCTGGCCCTGCTGTTGCTCTCCAGACCCCTTTTCCCGATGCGGTTAAAGCAAGAGAATTACCAGCAAATAAGGCAGGCCAGACCAGCGCGGCGGCGTCCCGCCGCGGCGGGCCCGCCACCTCGCGGAACACTGCGTTGGCCACATTGGCTGCATTGGCCACATTGCCTGGATTGGCCGCATTGGCCACATCAACTGCATTGGCGTGCTCCATTGGCCACATTGCCTGCATTGGCCACATTGGCCATTTTTGCCAAAAAACTGGCCGCGCGCTCCCGCATCGTGGTCAGCAGCTCGGCCAGCCTGGGCGGACGGGACGTTTGAGCCACTGGTTGAGTTCGGGGAGGTTGGTGACCTTCATGCTGGGGCCGTCCCATTCCACCTTATTGCCGACGCCGGCGTATTGGGCGAGGTTGCCCAGGAGGACGAACTCGGTGAGTTGGGCGCCGAAATCGAAGCTGGCGGCGGTTTCTTTCCTGCCTTCGCGACAGGCGTCGAGGAAGTCGGTCATGATGTTTTTGGGACGCGGCAGGGTCTTGGGGACCTGGGAGAATTCGGACATCCTCTCCCGGGGCAGGATGTGCATCCGGCCATAGGTGCCGGTGTAGAGAATGCCCTTTTGGCCGACATAGAAGGTGCCGCCGCCATAGTCGAATTCTTCGTCGGGATACTTCTTGAGCAGTTCGGTGAACAGGGGCGGCACGTTCTGGTCCTCGTGTTTGGCCGATTGCAGGAGGCCGGAGGGGGCGGCGTTGGCATCTTTTTTCAGGCCCTCATACCAATAGGCCGTGAGCGGGGGCATATCACCGCGCGCGGGGATGTCGTAGCGCAGGCGGCCGCCGGTAGGGAAACATTCGTTGCTGCCGCCGCGGATTTCCTCGGCTTCGATGCTGGTGGGATGTCCCGCCTTGAGGGCCCAAAAGACGCCCTCCTGGACATGGCAGCCCATGTTGCCCAGGGAGCCGTTGCCGAAGTCGTACCAGCCGTGCCAGTCGTGGGGGTGGAGGCCGGCGTGGTATTGGCGGAAGGGAGCCGGGCCAAGCCATTCATCCCAGTGCAGGCCGGCGGGGACCGGGAGCGGGGGTGGACGGGGCCCGGTGCTGCCGTTGGCGCGGTCGGTCCAGCTATAGGTTTGCGTGATCTGGCCGACCACGCCGGCCCAGATGAATTCGCAGAGGCGGCGGTAGCCTTCCTCGCAATGGCCCTGGTTGCCCATTTGGGTGGGGGCTTTGGATTGCCGGGCCATTTCGCGCAGCTTGCGGGCCTCGGCGATGTCGTGGGTGAGGGGCTTTTCGCAGAAGACGGCCTTGCCCATTTGCATGGCCAGCAGGGCTGGGGGAGCGTGTTGATGGTTGGGGGTGGCGATGAAGACGGTGTCAATGGTCTTGCCGAGCTTGTCGAACATGACGCGGTAATCGGTAAAGACTTCGAGTTTTGAGGGGTCCTGCTCGTGGTTTTGCAGGAACCGTTTCACCTCGGCATGGCGTCTCTCATCCGGGTCCACAATGGCCACTAGGTTGTCCTTGCTCTGTTTGACCAGCCAGTCGAGGTGGGCGCCGAGGCCGCGCCCGCCGCAACCGATCTGGACGCAGTTGAGCTTACGGCCAGGGTCCTCGGCGGCCAGAAGGTTCGGGCCGGGGAGGACAGGTGCAGCGGACAAAGCGGCGGCGCCCAGGGCAGTGCGCCTGAGAAACGTACGACGGTTCAAGGCGGTTTTCATGCTTAAAGCAAGTGCATATTAAACACCCGGCCGCCGGTGGGCAAGCCATCTCGCGCGCCGGCTCAATATCCAGGCGGCGGCTGGCTCTGCCGCCTGCGCCCCCAAATGCGCAGCCCGCCGCCTCACTCGGATGACAAATTACCATTACTCAATCCCGATTCGGAATCGGGATTTCTCAATGAACCGCCGCCCCTAGCGGCGTCAGGCGTGGGCGGTTCAATGGTAATTGAGCATTGAGAAATGGTAATTTGTGATTGAATCCCGATTCCGAATCGGGAGGGGGCGCACTACGTAACGGCCTGGAGGGCGTAAAGAACGCGGTAGTCCCGATTCGGAATCGGGATTCGGAGCCGCGCGGCTGCGTGGACGCGTGTAGCGGGGCGTGGTAAGCGCGCCCGCGCGCCTATGCAGCCGGGAGCAGGAGGAAGCTGTAGGCGTTGGGGTTATGGGTTTGGTCGCAGCCGGTCTGGCGGCGGAGGAAAGTGCCGATGTGCAGGACCTGGCCGGTGAAGCCGCAGACGGCGAACAACTCCCTCAGGCGCGCCATGCTCAGTGTGTTCCAATGGTAGTCTCGCAGGGGACGCACCTGGTGGGCGGGGATTTCATCCATGTTGAAGAAGCCGGCGCAGATGCCCCGGCGGGTGACGCGGCAGATTTCTTTGACGGCGGTTTCCAACCCGGCGAGCGAGAGATGCTCGAACAGGTCGTGAACGAAGCAGAGGTCGAAGCTCTTGTCCGGCGCGGCGATAGCGAAGACATTGCCGGTATCGAACCGAACGCCGGGAAACAGGGCGCGGGCATTTTCGATGTTCCGGGCGCAGAGGTCGAAGCCGTAGTAATCCACCAGTGGCGCAATGCCGTAGGCCTCGAGGAAACGGTAATCGTTGGCCGAGCCGCAGGCGGGTTCGAGGATGGAGATTGGGCGCCGGGGGCCGGGGGCCGGACTAGCGGGTGTCTGGCCCGGCTTGGTTTCGAGGGGGAGACGCCCTGGCGGCAGGCGGGACGGCTGCCCCTGGAGTTTGGCAGAAGTGGGCAGGCGGGACGCCTGCCCCACTAACCGGCGAGGGCGAGACGCCCTGGCGGCGGGCGGGACGGCTGCCCCTGAGGTTTGGCAGAGGTCGGCAGGCGGGACGCCTGCCCCACTAAGCGGCGGTTCCTGGGAAGGGAATTCGGCAGCCAGGGCGGCGCGCCAGAGATTGCGGAAGGTGTCGAGGGATGGTTGGTGGGGTTTGGCCAGGCGGTCCAGGAATTGAGTGCCGGAGAGAAAGGTCTCAATGTAATTGGGGATGGTCAGGCCGGAGGCGGTGCTCGGCAGCCGGGCGAAAGTCCGGACTATGAACCGGGGGAGTTCGAGGCCCTCGGCGTTGTCTCCTCCCTGTTTGAGCGCGTGAAGGACCTCGGCCAGTTCCTCGCCGTCGCCGGCCTGGGTGGCCAACTTCAGGAGCCCGTTCATGGCTGCGGCAAAGCGGTATTCCTCGTGCATGAGTGGGTGCCAGCGTTCGGCCCCCAGGGCGCGCAGGAGAAAATGGCGCGAGAGGATGCTTTGCAGATTGAGGCGCGGGTCTTGGACGCCGGCGACGAGGTAATCGCGCAGCAGGGCGGCGTCGTGGCGCAGCCAGGAGCGGGCCAGCTTTTCGGATTCTTGCTGGAGCGGCAGTTCCATGGTTCACAGGCTTCCGATTCGCCGCAGGCGGAGACTTGGCTCATTAGCCGCCCGCGACTGCGCCAGGTCCACCTCGAACTCGGCGACCCAATCATTATGCTGGTCCGGGTCGATTAACATCTGCTGGACGCGCCAGGAGCGTTTGTCGGCTGAGGGAATGACGTAGGTGTGGCGCAGGTTGCGAGCCTCCGGTTCGAGGCAAATGCGTTGGTGGTCGGCATAGTAGGCGTCCAGGAGTTGTTGCAGGCGGTCAGCGGTCCAGGGCTGACCTTCGGGATCATCCTGGGGACTGAGGAGGTTTAGGGCGGCGTCGTAATCGGCGATGACCAGGCCGCGCAGGAAGCTGAAGAGGCGATTGCGGATGGCGGCGGTGAAGGCCCCGGGGTCGCGGGTGAGGTCCTGGGCGGCCTGGTCGGCGCCTGGGGGAGGGACTTCTTTGGTTTGGGGGCGCGGCAGGTAATTGGGGTCGCGCAGTTTCTCCCAGGCCTCGAGCAGGCTGGAGTCCACTTGCCGGATAAGCGTGCCCAGGTAGAGTTCCATTTCGCGCACCGCGTCGTTCTTGGCGGAGTCGGGGACGGTTTGGGCGAGGACCTTATAGACGCCGTGCAGGTGCCGCAGGAGCAGGCCTTCGGCGCGTTGGAGTTCGTAGTCGCGGATGTAATCGGCAAAGGAGCGGAAGGTCTCGAACATCTCGCGGGCGATGGATTTGGGGCGGATGTTCTCCTGGCCGACCCAGGGGTGCTTGTCGGCAAAGGCATTGAAGGTCGAATAGATGAACTCGCGGTTGGGTTTGGGGTACTCGAGTTTGTCCAACTCTTCGATCCGCTCCTCGTATGGGAGCCCCGCCAGTTTCATCTCGGCCATTTTCTGGCTCTTGAGCTTGTCCAGTTGCTTGCGGAGAATGATGTCCGGGTCTTCCAGGATGGACTCGACCAGCGTCAGCAGGAGCAGCGCGTAATCGGGGGCTTGAGGGTCGAGCAGCGGGAGCGTCTCGAGCAGGTACAACGATAGGGTCTGGTCCATCGAGAAATCATCCTGGAGCTCGACGTTCACGCGCAATTTGGGCACGGCAGCCGGCCCAGTTGCTGGCAGCGGCGTCCCCGCCGGTGGGCCGTCGTGAGGTGTGTTGGGCGAGGACGCCGAACACGGCAGGCGGGAGGCGGGCGCTGCCCGTTCAGATTTGGGGATAAACTCGATGATTTTCCGCTCGACCAGCGAGCGGAAGAGTTGCCAGGCGCGTTTGAAGTGCGCTTTTTTGGCTTTGGGCGTTTCATGGGAGCGGGCGATGAGCTGCTGCATTGCGCGGCAGCCGTCGGCTTTGCGGCTGAGCACGTTGAGCAGCATCCCATGCGAGACCTGGAACCGGGAGGTGAGCCGTTCCGGCGGGGCGGTGAGCAAGCGGGCGAAGGTGTTCTTGTCCCAGTTGACGAAATTTCTTTCCGGCGGCTTGCGTCTGACGATCTTGCGGCCGTCGCGCGCGGCCTTTTCCTGGAGTTTGAGGTTCTCGACGACGTGGTCGGGCGCCTGGGCGACGACCCAGCCGCGCTCGTCGAAACCTTTGCGTCCGGCCCGGCCGCCGATTTGGTGGAAGTCGCGCGCGGTGAGGATGGCGGTCTTCTCGCCGTCGAACTTGCACAGGCGGGTGAAGAGCACGGTGCGGATGGGGACGTTGATGCCGACGCCCAGGGTGTCGGTGCCGCAGATGAGCTTGAGCAGCCCTTGCTGAGCGAGTTGCTCGACCAGGACGCGGTACTTGGGGAGCAGCCCGGCGTGGTGCAGCCCGATGCCGTGCTTGAGCCACTTGCGAATTTCGGGGCCGTAGGGGCTGGTGAACTTGAACCCCTCGAGCGCGGCGGCCAGGGCGGCTTTCTCCTGGCGGGTGCAGACGTTGAGGCTGGTGAAATCCTGCGCGCTTTGGGCCGCCTCCAGTTGCGTGAAATGCACGACATAGACGGGGGCCTTGCCCTGGGCGGCCAGGTTTTCCAGGGTGGTGGCCAGCGGGAGCTCCGAGTAGGCGTAGTCAAGCGGCACGGGGCGGTCCTTGGAGGCGATGGCCACCGTGGGGCGTCCGTTGAGCCGGGTCAATTCCGCCTCGAAGAAGGTGGTGTCGCCCAGGGTGGCGGACATGAGCAGGAAGCGGGCCTGGGGGAGGGTCAGGAGCGGCACCTGCCAGGCCACGCCCCGCTCCCGGTCGGCGTAGTAATGGAATTCATCCATGATGACCTCCTGGACGTTGGCCTGGGTGCCTTGGCGCAGGGCGATGTTGGCGAGGATTTCGGCCGTGCAGCAGAGGATCGGGGCGTCGCGGTTGACCGAGGCGTCGCCGGTACTCAGCCCGACGTTGTCCGGGCCGAACTCGCGGCACAGGGCCAGCCATTTCTCATTGACCAGGGCCTTGATCGGGCAGGTATAGACCGAGCGCTGGCCCTGGACCAGGGCCTTGAAATGCAGCGCTGCGGCCACGAGCGATTTGCCCGAGCCAGTCGGCGTGTTGAGGATGACGTTCTTCTCCTCGAACAGTTCGAGGAGGGCGGCCTCCTGGGCCGGGTACAATTTCAGGCGCTTGTGCTCGGTATATTCCAGGAATTGCCCGAGCAGCAGGTCGTTGCTGGGGCGGTCGTCCCGGGGGATAAGGTCATAGAGTGTCAAAGGCACGGGTTAGCGTCGGGTCTCGCCCTTGCGCGCAGAGCTGGCGGTCTGCAAACGGGCTCTGAGTTCTTCAGATGCCCGTTTCACCTGGATGGTCTTGCTCGTACAGGCATCATAATGCAACCAAAGCGAAGGTCAAACGAGACAACCTGTCCCCCGGTCGCATTCCGTGGCGGCGATTGTGCTTTTGCCTGGTGGGGCTTGCTGGCACTATAAAGGAGATGGGTATTACGCCCCAACAGTTCAAGCAAATGGAGGAGCGCCTGAGCGGCACGCGGCGCGTGGCCGCGCCCGTCTGCGAGCGCACCGCGCCCAGCGGTGTCAGCCCGCACCAGGTGATGCTTGGGCTTGACCCTTCCTTGCGGGCCACGGGCTACGGGGTGATTCGCCTGGCCAAACCTTACCCGCAAACCCTGGGCCACGGCACGATTTGCTGTCCGGCCGGTTGGGAACGTTCTCGGTGCCTGGTGAAGATCGTCGCGGGCTTGCGCGAGGTCTTGGAGCGGCATCAACCCACGGTCTGCATTGTCGAGGGGTTGTTTTACGCCCAGAACCTGCAGACGGCCCTGATCATGGGAGAGGCGCGCGGGGCGGCGCTGGCGGCCGTGGCGGAGGCCGGACTGGAGGTTTACGAACTGGCGCCGCGCAAAGTGAAACAGGCCATCGTCGGCTACGGCGCGGCGGGAAAGCTCGCCGTGGCCAAGATGGTCCAACGCCTGTTGCGCCTGCCCGAGGCGCCCGCCCCGGATGCCGCCGACGCCCTGGCGCTGGCGCTGGCATACGCGCAGGAGACAGGCCGATATTCGCTCAGCCCGCCGAAAAGAGTGTAGGCGAGGAGCTTTGAAGTCGAAAGTCCGAAAGAAATTCCAATGCGAGCAATCGAAGAGGCAAGACTGGCGCGGGCCATTGAGGTTGGCGAAGCTGTGGCAAGGGTAGCCGCCATGGTGTGCTCGCGCGCTCGGTTTGCCTCTGGCGTGCACAAAGGGTTTGGAGTCAATGCTCATCGGCGCGGAGCGCCGCTCTCAGGGCGGCGGGGACTGGGCCTGGCTGCGTCTGGGATGTCAAGGTCTGCTTCTGGGGCGGTTGCGGCGGCGCCGCGCTGAGTATGATCACCTTTCTGCACGGCAAACTCGTGGAAGCGCTGCCGACCCAGGCCACGGTCGAGCTCAATGGAGTGGGCTACGAAGTGCTTATCCCCTTGTCTTCGTACGACAAACTGCCGGCGCCCGGCCAGGCCGTGAAGCTGCTCACGCACCTGGTCGTGCGGGAAGATTCGCACACGCTCTATGGCTTTATGAGCGGGGCGGAACGCGACTTGTTTCGCCTCCTGATCAACACCGTCAGCGGCATCGGCCCGAAAATCGCGCTGAACGTCCTGAGCGGCATGAGCGTGGTCGCTTTTCGCGGGGCGGTGGCCAAAGGCGACGTCCAGGCGCTGTCGCAAATCACCGGGGTGGGCCGCAAGACGGCCGAGCGGATCGTGGTCGAGCTCAAAGACAAGATCGGCGTGGCCGGGGCCTGGGAGGCGGCCAGCGCCGAACGGGGACTCTCGGCGGCGGACCAGCGGGTGAACGACGCCGTGCTGGCGCTGATGGCCCTGGGCTTCAAACAGCTTGAGGCCCACGACGCCGTCCGCAAAGCCCAGGCCGCGCTCGGCCCGCAAGCCACGATCGAAGCTTTGGTCCGCGCCTGTTTGAAAAAGACCTGATGACCTCAGGGCGGCGAAGGCGCGACCGAGGGCTTAAACGAGTTAAAAAGGTAAAATAGGTTAAAAGGGATGTGCGCCCGCACAAGGAATTGGCGCCGGCTGAGAAAACTTAGATGGATAGCATTAGAGTGAGTCCCGCTGCTGAAAACTCGAACCAGCCGCCGCGAACCAAACCAAATAGCGGGGTGGTGGTGCCCCATACCCCGGTTTGGCATCAGCGGGTGGGGGCGTGGGCGGTGTTTGGCCTCGTGCGCGCCGTGAGCGGGACGGTGCGTTGCCGTTACCAGGATCGGTCCGGCTTCCTGGCCGGCAGGGCCGGACCGGCCATTTATTGCGTTTGGCACAATCGCCTGGCCCTGTGTCTGAAGGTCTATTACGATTACGTCAAAGCCCGGAATCAAACCAACGGCCTGGCGGCGATGGTCAGCGCGAGCAAAGACGGCGCGTTCCTGGCGAGCATTCTCGAGTATTTCAAAGTCCAGCCGGTGCGCGGCTCCTCGAGCCGGCGGGGCCCGCAGGCGCTGCTCGAACTCAGGACCTGGGCGGAACGCGGCTATGATTTGGCGATCACGCCCGACGGACCGCGCGGGCCCCGCTACGTCGTCCAGGAGGGAGTGATGTCACTGGCGCAGGTCACCGGCCTGCCCATCGTCCCGGTCTCCTATCATCTGAACTGGGGAATCAGGTCGAACAGTTGGGACCGGTTTCAAATCCCGCTGCCCTTTGCCCGCTGTGAGGTCTTTATCGGAAAGCCCGTTCGTGTCCCCCGCGAGGCCTCGGACGCCCAGCGCGAGGCCCTGCGCCAAGACCTCGAACAGATCCTCAGGAGCATCACGAAAGACTCCGTTCCGGCTTGACGAAAGCTTGACAATTGGAGTGCCCCGCTGCAATCTTGTGTTGGCAGCAGATCGCTCATCTTTATGAAAACAAGCTTTGTCCTCGTAGCGGTTGGCGCGGCCCTGCTGGCGACAGGAAATGCTTTCGCACAAGGCTCGATGGTCATCATCAAACAGCGGGCCAAGGAATTGCGCGACCAGAACAACGTCCAGCAGGGGGTGCCGTCCCCGGCTCCGCCGGTCTCATCGGCCGCGCCCGCGGCCACCCCCACGGCGGCCGCTCCCGCCCGCCCCCTCACTGCCCAGGAGCAAATCCTCGCCCGGCTGCGGGCCGACCTCACCGCCATCAAGCCCGAGGCCCCGGCCACGCTGGCACTCAAGCTCCAGCTTGCCAAGGACCTCATGGCGGCAGCCCAGGGCCCAAAGAAACCCTCCCAACTCGGCGCCAACAGATTGGCGGAGGACCTCTCCTCGGCCCTGTCTGAAAAGCTGCTGTCGGCCGCCACCCGCGGGCGGTTGCTCCAGGACCTCAATGCCGTGCTAAACCCGCAGAAGATCGGGCCGTCTCAAATGAGTGATATCGTGGGGGACATCCAGGCGATCTTCCAGGCCAACTACCTGGACCGAAAACAGGCCGTGGCGATTGCCAACGACGCCAAGGCCATCGCCCTCGAAATCCAGAAGCCGGCCGTCAAGTAGGCGCGCCCTCCTGCGGGTTTGCCTGGCCGAGAAATGACTAGCCAGAATCAGTAAAAGAGAGTAAATAATGCAGACGAACGGTGACCAAAATGGCAAACCGAACATGGGCGCCCCGCCGCCAGTTGTCGGCCGGGGAGCCCGATGAGGCAAGAGAATGAGCAGGCAGCCGAGAATTGGCTACGGCGGACAGCGCTACGAAGTCAGGTGCCAAACCCAGGACGGCAGAGAGATCATCGCCGGGTGGACCAACGCGGCAAACGGAGGCAAGATTGCCGCCCTCCTGGCAAAGCAGGCGACGCTTCACCTCACGCGCATCATCGACTTAAAGCCAAACGAAGCCCAGCCCCAGGAATACCGCAACCTGGAACCGCACCTGATTAGCTGGGTCGACCAAGAGTGGGCCAAGGGCAGACAGCGGGAACTCAGCGGGCAATAACAGGACGGCAAGCGCAAGGGCGCGCAACTCAAAAAGGCAGTCCAGGCAAAGCCCTCGAGCAGCGAACCGGGCAAACCCCGAAGACCGCGAACCACTGCATGGACAGGCAACCGATTCAGCGAAGAGCAAAGGTGCTGGTTGTCGACGATGACAAACAGATCGGACGACTCATCAAGGCGGCCTTGAAGGAATTCAAAACCGAAACGCTGCAAAGCCGGGCCGAACTGCTGCAACGACTCAAGCGGGAGCCGGTCGATGCCCTCCTGCTGGACTGGCGGTTGGAAGACGGGGACGGAATAGTGCTGATCGACGCCATCCGTGATGCCTGGCCGGGAACTTCAATCATCCTCATGACCGGCTACGGGACCGACGAAGTCATCATCCGAGCCATCAAACGCGGCGCTTTCCATTTCCTGGCCAAACCTTTCGACGCCGCGGCCCTGCGCCAAACGGTCCGGCGGGCGATTGACAATACGCGCATCTCCCAGGCCGGCCGGGCGGCGCGAAAGAATTGAGCGCCACTGGCAACTGAGAGGCGCCGTGCCGCGCCAGCGGCGCCAGCCTTTCAGGGTTGAGGGCCTTTTCCGGGCGTTGGCCCAGGGTTGGACCGCCCCGTTTATTCCCGGCCTGCTTCCAGCATCCGGTTCACGTAACGGGACTGGGGAAACAACCCCGCCCGCCCCGCCCACGCTCCGCGCCGCAACCGATTAACCAGGGCTTACTCGGTATTCGGGTAGGAGCCGAGGACTTTGACATAGCTGCAGTGTTCGCCCAGGAGGGCCAGGGCCCTGGCGACTTTGCGGTCGGTGATGTGGCCGTCGCAATCGACGAAGAAGAAATATTCCCAGGCCTTGCGCTTGCTGGGGCGGGACTCGATCTTGGTCATGTTGATACGGTAACGGTGCAACGGGGCGAGGGCGCGATACAACGCGCCGGCCCGGTGGATGACGCTGAACATGAGGCTGGTCCGGTCGTTGCCGGTCGGGGGTGTGCCTTGGCGGCCGAGGACCAGGAAACGCGTGGCATTGGCGAGGTTGTCCTGGAGGTCGTACTCCAGCACCGGCAGGCGGTATTTTTCCGAGGCCAGCACGCCGGCGATGGCGGCGGAGGCCTTGGTCTTGGCGGCCAACTCGGCCGAGCGGGCATTGGAGGAGGTCTCGATGAACTCGACGCGCGGGAGGCTGGCCTGGACCCAGCCGCGGCATTGTGCCAGCGCCTGGGGATGGACAAAGAGCCTTTTGATTTGCGAGCGGCGGCAGTTGCTGAGCAGGCAATACTGCACGGGCAGGACAATCTGGGCGACAATCTTGAGGTCGCTGTCCACGAACATGTCCAGGGTGTGGGTCACCGCGCCCTCGGTGGAGTTCTCCACCGGCACCACCCCGTAGTCAGCGCAGTTCTTGCTCACTTCGGTGAAGACGTCGTTAATGGTTTTCTGGGGGGAATAACGGAGGCTGGAGCCGAAGCGCTGGATGGCCGCCTGGTGGGTGAAGGTGGCCTCGGGCCCGAGGTAGGCGATGGTGAGGGATTTCTCGAGCGAAAGGGCGCTGGACATGATCTCGCGGTAGATGGCCCGGAGCGATTCGTCGGTGATGGGCCCCGGGTTCAGCCGGCAGACGCGGTTGAGGACGGCGCGTTCCCGGTGCGGCGCATAGACCTCCTGGCCGGCCTTGCGTTTGATTTCGCCAATGGCCAGGACGTGCCTGGTGCGCTGGTTCAGGAGCTTGATGAGCTGGGCGTCGTGCTTATCAATCGCTTTGCGGTGTGCGAGGATGTTCACTTTAGCCTTTCGGGTTGGAGTCGGCCGCTGGGTTGCTCTGCGCCGCGGCCGGGGCGGGGCCTGGGGCGGGGGCCTCGGTCTGGTGGTCGGGCCGGGGGGCGTCCGCGCCTCTCGGTGGCGCCGGCGGTTGGGTCTCCGATTTCGCGCTTTCGGTCGGCAGCGCCAGTTGCTGCGGCGGAGCGGTGGCCAGGCCGGGCTCGACGGTCGCCGGTCCTGGCGGCTTTTGCACCGCCGCGCGCCGGAGTTCGGCGGCGGCGGGCAAATCTTCGAGGCTCCGCAAGCCGAAGTACTCGAGAAACACCGGCGTCGTGCCGTAGGTCATCGGCCGGCCCACGACCTCAGCGCGGCCCACCTGCTCGATCAACCCCCGCTCGAGCAGCGTCTGCATCACCCCATCGACCGCCACGCCCCGGACCTGCTCGACTTCCGCGCGGGTGACCGGCTGGCGATAGGCGAGGATGGCCAGGGTCTCGAGCGCCGGCTGCGAGAGGCGCGGCGGACGCGCCTTGTGGCCCACCAGCGCCTTGAGCCAGGGGGCGTATTCGGGCTGCGTCACGAATTGCCAGGAGCCGGCCACGCAGGCGAGGCGAAAACTGCGCCCGGCTTGGTCGTGTTCGCGCGCCAACTGCTCGAGGGCGGCGGTCAACTGGTCTTCCTTGATTTTCTTGAGCGCGCGCACGTGTGCATCGCCCTCGGCGTGCTCCGGCGCGGCGGCAAAAACGTCGCGCAGCTCCTTCAAACTCAGCGGCTTTTGGGCTGAAAAGAGGATGGCTTCCAATATGAATTTCAGTTCCATGCTGTCCTCCTGGGGGTGAAAAGTTCCTGTTTCGGTGGCGGCGGCGGGCCGCTAAGCGCCCGTGCAAAAACAAATTCCGATTTTCTCCAACCCGGAGGGTCGGCAGAAAGTAGCCGGTGGTCGTTCGGGGTAAAGGGGGAACGACCACCGGGCAGGGTGCCTTCTGGCGCTCGCACCCCGGAGGGGTGCCAGAGAATCATGTTGGAATTACGCCTCGCCTTCGGAACTTGTTTTTGCATGAACCCTAAGCGGAGAGGGAGTTAGGGCCGGCGGCCGGCGTGGCCGGGCTGCCCGCGGGAGTTGAGGCCTGCAGGGCAGGGGCGGATGCGGTGTCCGGGGCGGGCGGTGCGGCGGCCGGCGCGGGGGCCGCGGGCGGGTCCGAGCGGCAAATGACGATCTCGCCGAAGGGCGCCTCCTGGATGGCGACGAGCTGCCTGAGGCGAATCAACTCGAGCAGGGCCAAAAAGGTCACGACGATCTCGGAGCGGCTGGCGGCCCCGGCGAACAGCTCCCCGAAGGTGATGCGCGCCCGTTCGCTGAGGGCGCGCAGGAGCTGCTGGATTTTCTGGCTGACCGTCCATTTGTCTTCGAAGAGGTCGCGCAGGTCCTGGCGCTGGCCCAGGCGCTGCAAGACGGCACTGACGGCGCTGACCAGGTCAAAGAGGGAGACCTCGGGCCGCGCAGGCGTTTGGGCGGCGAATTCCAGTCTGGCCGGCGCCCGGGGAAAGATGTTTTCCTGCCGGGCCTCCAGGGCCTGGAGCTGGGCCGCGGCGTCCTTGAATTTCTTGTATTCGACCAATTGGCGGATCAACTCCCAGCGTGGGTCCTGTCCGTCGTCTTCGTCCTGGGCCTGCACCTGCTGGTCCGCCGGCAACAGCTCGCGGCTCTTGATGTACATCAGCGTGGCCGCCATTACGAGAAACTCCCCAGCGACCTCCAGGTCGAGCAACCGCATGGTTTCGATGTAGTCGAGGAACTGGCTGGCCAGGCGCGTGAGGTTGACCTGGTAAATGTCGACCTCCTCCTTTTTGATCAGGTAAAGGAGCAAATCGAGCGGGCCTTCAAAGACCTCGAATTTTACTTTATATTCAGCCATGGTCGCCAGCCGCTCGCCCGCGCGCCGGCGTCACTAATCCTAAACACGCGCGCGACGTTTTGCAACTACGCAACGGGCCGCGGGGCGCATCGGGCGCCTCCCGACACTGCCACCAATTCCACTCTACCCGCGCGCAGCGCGGCACTCTTCCGCCCCGGAGGGGCGGCAAGATAGTAGCCGGCCCGCCCCATCCCATCCTGCGGGATGCGAGAGGGCGAGGGCCGTTCGCCGTTCGCCGTTCGCCCTTCGCCGTTCGCAAACACTCCCATGCGCTCAGAGCGCATGGGAGGGGAGAGGGGGGCAGGGCTTCCGCCCGCGCTCGGGGGCAGTGTCAGGATGCGCCCCCGTGGCTCCGCCGAGGGCACCTCCCCGAAAAAGAAGATTGCCACCATGCTTTTCGAGCGGACGGCCCTTTCGCGCAGGCGGGCAAAGTTGGATGTTGAAATGCTCAAGACCGCCGCCATAACTTCCGCCCTGTTCTATTCGCATGAAAACGCCCCTTTGTTTGAATCGCCGAAAACCGCTCCCCATCCTTTGCGCTACCGGGCCGGGCCTGGCCGGCGGTGCTGTTATCCACAAAAGTTTTCTCCGTTGGCCCAAGTTTCTTGTGCGTGCGCGCAACTCATTTAACTTATTTAGCCTATTTAACCTATTTAACCTTCTGGTTCCGGCGCTGGCGGGGGGCGCTCGTCCCGCCCTGGCGGCGGAGCCCCTGAAGCCGAATGTGGTCGTGATTATGGCCGATGACCAGGGGAGCATCGATGCCGGATGCTATGGGGCAAAGGACCTGGTCACGCCCGGGGTGGACCGGCTGGCGGCGCAAGGGGTGCGGTTTACGCAGTTTTATTCCGCCGCCCCGGTCTGCTCGCCCTCCCGCGCCGCCCTGCTCACGGGCCGTTATCCGTGGCTGGCCGGCATGCCGAACAATAGCGCCGCGCCGCCGACCGAAGCCGCCGACCAATTGGATACCCTGACGGGTCCGGGTTTGCCGGCGAGCGCCATCACCCTGGCCGACATGTTCCGCGCCGCGGGCTATGCCACGGCGCACATCGGCAAATGGCACCTTGGCTCCGGCGCCGGCCACAGGCCGCTGGACCACGGGTTCGATTATTCCTTCGGCTTCATGGGCGGATGCATCGACAACTACTCGCATTTCTCCTACTGGGCCGGCCCGAACCGCCATGACCTCTGGGAAAACAACCAGCGCGCGCGCCTGCCCGGGCGGTATTTCCCCGACCTGATGGTGGAAAAAGCCCGGGCCTTCATCGCCGGCCACCGCGACCGCCCCTTCTTCATGTACTTCGCCATCAACATGCCGCACTACCCTTACCAGGGAGAGGAAAAATGGCTCCGCTACTACCACCGTCTGCCCTATCCGCGGAACCTCTACGCGGCCTTCGTCTCCACCCTCGACGAACGCCTGCAGCGCTTGGTCAAATCCCTCGAAGACGCCGGCCTGCGCGAGCGGACCATCCTCGTCTATCAGTCCGACAACGGTCATTCGGTCGAAGAACGCGCGCATTATGGCGGGGGCAGCAGCGGCCCCTATCGCGGCGCCAAGTTCAGCCTCTTCGAGGGCGGCCTGCGCCTGCCCGCCATCATCTCCTGGCCGGGACATCTGCCCGAAGGTCAAGTCCGCCCTCAAGTCGCCCACGGATGCGATTGGCTGCCGACCCTGGCCGAACTGTGCGGCGTGGCCTTGCCCCAGGCCCAACTCAGTGGACGCAGCCTCCTGCCGGTCATTCGGTCGGACACCGCCTCCAGCCCGCATGATGTCCTCCAATGGCGCCTGGGCGACCAGTGGGCCGTCCGCCAGGGACCGTGGAAGTTCCTGCACCAGCCGAACGACGAAGCCGGGGGCAAACTCGAGCCGCAGGACAAGGAATGGTTCCTGGCCAATGTGGAGGCCGACCCCGGCGAACGCACCAACCTGGCCAAACTTCACCCGGAAGTTGTGGCGCGGCTGCGCAAACTCGAACCGGCGAGATAGACCGGCTTTCGGGGCAGGCGGCCCGCACGCGGCCCCGGCCACCCCTCGGCAGCGGTGTCAAGCCGGGCCAGTCCGCACCTTGCGGCCCGGAAGATGCTGGATTTGGACTGGCCCTGCGAATAGGTTGTCACTGTCGAGCACCAGGTATGATTGAATCAATCGAATTCAGGAATTTTAAGGCGCTGCGCCAGGCAACGCTGCCGCTGAGCCGTTTCACCCTCATCGTTGGCGCAAACGGGAGCGGCAAGAGCACCGCGCTGAACGCCATATTTGCTCTGGGTCGGCCGGAGAAAATGCCGTTCTGGCAGGTCCATAGCGCGGGCGTGGCCGACACAGCTCCGGTCACGGTCATTGCGAAGGGGAGTGAGCAGGGTGACGGTTTTACCATCAAGGTTAAACGGAAAGGGCGCAACTGGGTCGGGCCGGATGGTCGGACCGCCGGCCACAGGCGGTTAACGGACAGAGACCGGCCCATGATGGCTCTGCGCAGCGCCCGGCTCTTTTCGCTTGAGGCCGACGCAATTGCTGACCCCGCTCAACTTGCGCGTTGGCCCCAAGTGCCTTCCATGGAACTGGCCCAGAACGGCGCCAACCTGGCCGGCGTGCTGGACCGCCTCCGGGACCAAAACCCGGAGCGCTTCGAGGCGGTCAATGAACAATTGGGGCGCTGGATCCCGGAGTTCGACCGCATCCTCTTCAAGAACCCTGCCAAGGGGCTACTGGAGATCGCTCTGCGCACCCGCGAGGGACGCCACCGCATTCCCGCTGCCGACCTTTCGAGCGGAACGCTCATCGCCCTGGCGCTGCTCACCATCGCTTACTTGCCTGAGCCGCCAGCGATTGTCTGCCTGGAAGAACCGGATCACGGGCTGCACCCGCGCCTGTTGCGCGACGTCCAGGACGCGCTCTACCGGTTGGCTTTTCCCGAGGGTTCAAAGGAAACGCGGGACCCCGTCCAAGTCATCGCCACCACGCACAACCCTTACTTCCTCGACCTGTTCCGCGAGCATCCCGAAGAGATCGTCATCGCCGAGAAGGTCGGCCTGGAGGCCCGGTTCTCGCGTCTCTCGGACCGGGCCGACCTGGACGAAATCCTCGGCGATGCTCCCCTGAGCGAGGTCTGGTACAGCGGCGTGCTGGGCGGCGTGCCGGTGCGGCCATGAAGGTCGCCTATCTTGCCGAATCATCGGCAGACCGGGCTGCCCTGGCGATCCTTGTCGAGGCCATCCTTGGTCGGGAGACCGAGCCTGTCCGTCACGCCGGCCTGGAGCATCGTGGCTGGCCCGACGTCCGCAGGGTGCTGCCGGCCGTGCTCAAGGAACTCCACTACCACAGGGATGCCGAGGGCCTCGCGCTCGTCGTTGACTCGAACAGCTCCCCGCCGCACTTGGCCAACCACGAGCCGCCAAACCCACCCGCAGCCGAGTGCCGCCTCTGCCAACTGCGCGGCATTGCCGATAAAGCTCTGCGGGAGGTCCGCCCGCTTCCGGGCAGGCCGCCCCTCAAGCTCGCCCTGGGCCTGGCCGTTCCGACCATCGAGGCCTGGCTCCTCTGTGGCAAGGACCCCCATGTCACTGAGGCCGCCTGGATCAATGGCCTGAAAGCGAGACAGATGCCCTACAGCAAAGACAATTTGAAGGAGTGGCTTTACCGCACAACCCGCCCCTCTCTCGCGGTTGAAACCGAGGCTATGAAAGCGGCAGCCACGCGCCTAAGTCGGGACCTGTCAGCCATCGAGAGCCTCTTTCCTCACGGTTTCGGAGCCCTCCTCCGGAGCCTCCGAAGCTGGTAAGCTCCGCCTCTGAGTTTGGACGCGCATTGGGCCATGGGCCCGCAACGGCACCCTGGCGAGCACCGTGGTCTTCCCGCAGAACAATCCACCGGCGAACACTCTCGCACTCGGGTTTCGGATTTCGGCCTTCGGACCGCGAGCGGGGCTAATCCAGCCCGCCGGCCGACTTGGCGCGTTTGAGCACTTCCCGGGCCTTGGCCCGCGCGCGGGCGGCGCCCTCGGTCAAGACCTGTTCGACGTAATCCAGGTTCGCGGCCAGTTCCGCCCGTTTGGCGCGGGCGGCGGCGAAGCTCTCCCAGTAGCGCTGGAACAAGGCCTTCTTGAGCTCGGCGTAACCCAGTCCGCCGGCGCGGAGGCGGTCTTCGTAACCCTGGGCCACGTCGGCCGGGGCGAGGAGCTTCAACAACTGGATGGCCAGGTTCTTTTCGGCGTCGGGTTTGGGTTCCTGGGGCGTGCGGCTGTCCATGACGATGCTCATGACCTGTTTGCGAATCGTCTTTTCGTCGCCGAAAATGTCGATGGTATTGCCGTAGCTCTTGCTCATTTTCTGGCCGTCGGTGCCCGGGACGGCGGCCACTTGCTCGTGGATCTGCGGTTCGGGCAGGACGAAGGTCCGGCCATACTGGTCATTGAACTTGATGGCGATGTCGCGGGCGACCTCGACGTGCTGTTTCTGGTCGCGGCCGACCGGGACGATGTTCGAGTCGTAAATCAGGATGTCGGCCGCCATCAAGACCGGGTAGGCAAACAGGCCGAAGTTGGAGGAGATGCCCTTGGCCACCTTGTCTTTATAGGAGTGGCAGCGCTCCAGCAGACCCATCGGGGTGACCGTGCCCAGCAGCCACGTCAATTCCGTGACCTCCGGCACGTCGGACTGCCGAAAAAACACCGTCTTCCTCGGGTCCAGCCCGCAGGCCAGGAAATCCAGGGCCACGTCCAGCGTGTGCTTGCGCCGCAGGGCGGGATCGAACAGCGAGGTCATCGAATGGTAATTGGCGATGAAATAATACGCCTCGCCTTGCTCCTGCAATTGGAGCGAGGGCTGCATCATCCCGAAGTAATTGCCCAGATGCAGCGTGCCCGAGGGCTGTATGCCTGATAGAATTCGCATGGCGCAAGCTAACCATGACCCCGCCTGGCGGAAAAGGAGGAAAAACGAGAGCAAGAAACGCCACGGCCGCATCCCGACACCGCCACCAATTCCGCTTCACCCGCGCGCAGCGCGGCATCCTTCTGCCCCGCAGGGGCAGAAAGACAGTAGCCCAGGGCAAGGCCCGCCGGAGCGCAGCCCCGGCGGGCCGCCGCCCTGGGTAAAGCGCAAGAACGGCTCACCCCCCTCCCATCCCGCCTTGGCGGGATGGGAGGGGGGAAGGGGGGAGGGCTTCCGCCCGCGCTCGGGCGCAGTGTAAGGATGCGCCCAAGCCGCCAGGTTACGTGAACTTGCGCTTGATTTCGGCTGTGGAACTGCTGAAATAGGCGGGTGCATCGGTTGGCGCCGATGGCCAGGAAACAGCAGAGACGATGAACACTCGGATTTTAGCAACAGAATTTGCCCCGGCTGAGCGGGTGCCGATTGAGGTCGTGCAGCGGCAGCGGGCGGCGATTGGGGAATCGCTGTTCACGCCGCAGTTGCTCGACTTGGTCCTGAATCACGTCTTTATTCTCAACGCGCAGCGGCAAATTGTGTTCGCCAGCCAGAATGTGCAGGCGCTGCTGGGGCACCAGAGCCTGGATTCGATTATCGGGCTGCGGCCCGGCGAGGCGCTGGATTGCTTGCACGCGCGGGACATGGAAGCCGGTTGCGGGACGTCGGTTTTTTGCCAGGAATGCGGGGCGGCCAAGGCCATCCTGGCGGGCCTGGGCGGCCACAAGGCCACGATGGAGGCCCACCTGAGCCGCATTATCAATTTGACCCCGACCGCGCTCGATCTGCTGGTCCATGCGGTCCCCTTCGAATACAAGGGCGAGAATTACGTTATCTTTTCCGCCGTTGGCATCAGCGGCGAGAAGGGCCGGCGGGCACCTGCCGCGCCAGGCTCCTGAGCGAGAGATGCCGCAAGGGCACCGCCGGCTTTAGGTCCACGCCGGAGCAGGGGACCACTGCCTGCCTGAACCAGCCCCGGGGCGGGGATGACTGTTCGCCCATTACTTGGCAACGCCTTGCATGGCCTCGGCGTAGGGTTTGCCATCCACCAAGACCTCTTTGATTCGCCCCCGGCCGGAGGCGGGCACGGCCACCAGGACGGTCAACTTTCCCGTCGGGTTGCCCGTGCCCTTGCGTACGTAGTCCAGGCCATAGTCCACATGCACCGTTTGTTGGGAGGCAGCGTTCCACCACACTCGGCTCCGGCCCTTGAGCACCACCTGGCCTCCAATCGGGGGCAGCGGTTCGGTGGAGGCGCGAACCACTTCGTGGAAGGGGCCGCGCGGCGCCAGGGCGACATAGACGGTGGCGCCGGGCGGCACCGGATTGGTGCGCACGGGCGAGAACGCGGTGAGGGGGACATCGCTGATCTTGTAGTTGAGCGTCAGATAATCACGGCGCAAAGGGTCGCGCGGATCGGCGGGGCGCGTCTCCAGCAGAATGAGCGGGCCCTGGGCCAGCTCCCGTTCCTGCACGAAGGTCGTGCCCAAAATCCAGGCCGTCTGTAACCCCAGAATCCCAGCCACCAGCAGCAATCTCGTCTTCATGTTCATTCCTCATTCCTGTTGATCAGTCATTGCTGACTCTCCCCCTCACTTGCTCCAAAGCGCTCGTTGAAACTCACCCAACTCACTTGACTCATTTGACTTATTTAACCTGTTTAACGTCTTAACCCTTCAACGCTCCAAGGTTTCGCCTTCTGCCAGGGTTTTAACCGGGGTCCTGATTTGTTGCATCAAGGCGCGCCGTTTCTTTTCGAGGTAGAGGCCGAAGACCAGCAGGAAAAGGCCGCCGATGATGAACACCAGGCCGGTGCGCGCCATGGAGCCAAACAAGTTGATGTAGGTGGCCAGGATGTCCAAACCGATGAACGCCACCCCGAGGTTGACCATAAACTCAGACCGCCATTGGACTCCTGCCTGGATTTGCAGCAGGGCGAACACGAACAGGGCCAGGGCGCAGAACCAGTGGTAATGGCCGTGGCTGCCGGCGTAGTCCGAGGTCCATTGCGGCACCAGGTAGAGCGCGCCCGCGAGCAAGGCCACCGCTCCCGCCAGGGCCAGTCCCCAGGTCCAGCGCCACTGCCGGTTGAGGCCGGTCAGGCCGGCCACGCCCGCGGCCACGGCCAGCAGGGCCGCGACGGCCAGGGCCGGGAAGACCCAATGTGAAACGGACGCCGCCGGCTGGTAATGCCGGTAGAATGCGCTCCAGGTCAACGGGTAGGCAAAAGCGACCAATCCCACCAAACCCAGCTTCTCGGTGGGCGGGGCAAACTCGGCGAAGGCGGTGCGGCGCAGGCAATAGCCCCCGCCGAGGAAGAGCAGCCCCAACAGGGCGTAGAGCAGGATTTGGTAAGCGTCGCCGCCGAAATAAATCAGGCTGCCTTCCTGGTTGACTTCCAGGATGAACCAGAGTCCGAAAGCCAGCAGCGCCAGGAGGTGGTGGGCCGCGGAGCGCAACAGCCAAGGCAAGCCCGCAATGCCCGCCCACCAGAGCAGGAAGGCGTTAGGCGGACGGCCCGAGAGATTATAGACCTGCGCAAGGAGCGCGATGTTGCCCAGGAACAGGCCCGAGCCAGCCAGGTGCAGCGCCTCGCCGGTCTGGCGATAAGTGCCCCGTACTGCGCGCAGATACCAGCCGCCCGCGTGCGCCCCGAGCATCAGCAGCAGCCCGCCCCCAATCTTCACCCCGCGCGGAATGTCCTGCCAGTTGGCCGCAATCAGCAGGGCGATGCCGCCCACGACCAGGACCGTCCCCACAATGGAGATAATCCCCAGGAACCGGCTGCCCTCCTCCTTGAGTTTGAAATGCTCGATAATCTGTTCGCGCTGAGCGTCGCTGATCAAGCCCGCCTGATGAATCTTTTCGACATCAGAGTAGCGCATAATTCCAGCCGATTACATTGTGACCGTGCTCGGGACCATGGGCCGAGTTTAGCACGCAGCGCCGGGTGAGCATAATTGAAAAAGTTGGTGCCACCATCGAACAGAGTGATGGATTTGTGTCGCACGCCGCGAGGAGTTGACCGGCAGCCTGGAAAGGCTGCCCTACTGCCGGGAGCGCCCCAGCGAGGAAATCCAACATGGTCCAACCAATCACTCGCCCACCACTAGGTCGGGCGGCGGCAAGGCGCGTTTGATCTCCTCGAGGCGATAGCCGAAGCCCGGACCGCGCAGGGTGGAGAGGTCGATTGTTCCCTGCCGGCGGGCATAGAGACCCGGGTGCACTTTGGCCTCGGGCGCGGAGGCGGCGGGGTAGAACTGCATGGCATTGGTTTCGACGCCCATGATGGTGCCGACATGAGCGGCCAGCAGCACGTGCGGGACCTGCGCCAGCATCGGGTTGGTCAGGTCCTGGACCATCAGGCCCAGGCCGTGCGCCCTGGCCCAGCAGGCGCTCAGAATGGCGCCGGACTGGGTCTTGCACGTCTTGAGGGCGACACCGGTCCAGCCCAACTGCCGGCCCAGGCGCACCATCCGCCAATCGTGGGCGCTTTCGTCCAGGAACAGCGGTTTGCGGGCGGAGACGCTATGGACATCGAGCGGGTGGCGCTCCAGGTCGTAGGGGAAGGGCTGCTCGACGTAGAGAATCATGCCGTAGATGCGAGGCTGCTCGTCGCGCAAGCGGTCCAGGGTCTCGTTCACATAAGCCGGCTCTTGCACCGTGCAATTGAAGTCGGCCGTCAGCCACTCCGCCTCCCCGGCCATCGCCAGGCGGCCAACCCGCACCAGCCGCTCATAGTCCCAGGCCGCGTCGTTGCCGCGCAGCTTGACCTTCAGGCATTTGAGGCCGTCCCGTTCAATCCAGTCGGCCAGCGTGACCGGCAGGCCATCCTTGGGTTCTGCGCCGGTCAATTCGCGCGGTTCGAGCAGGTCCAAGCCGCCAACCAGGTGCCAGGCGCGAAGCAGCCGGGGCGGTTTGGGGGTGAGGAAGTCAGCGGGGTACAACCCGCGAAAGCTGACCGACGCGTCACCCGCCGGCTCGAGAAAGCGCGCCAGGTCCACTCCCAGACAATCCGGGCCGTAGGTCTGGTAGAGCGGCCGGCCCAGGAGTTTGCCAAAGGCATCGTGCAGGGCGAGATCGAACGGGGAATTGCAGACCAGGGCCGCCAGGCGGGGCAGCGCAAGGGGCGGAGCGTCAGGACCAAGCTGAGGCGAGGTCGGAGAGGGGCGAGCGGAAGACGCCTCCTGGGCCTTGGCCTCGGGGGCCGCGGCGGCAGGCTGCCGATTAAACTCGCTGAGGAGGCGCGGCAGGACGCGCTCCTGGAAGTCGCAGCCGAGCTCGAGGGGATGGCCGGGCTGCGCAAAGGAGACCCAGGCCGGAGCGAGCAGCCGGCAGAAACGCTTCAAAGCTTCCTGGCGCGGCTCGTAGGGCAGGGGACTGGGCCAGACCCATTGGACGCTTAAAGGCGTTTCACCCCACCCCTCAGCCGCCTTGCCGTGCCGGTCCACGACGCGCAGCGCCACGCGCGCGCAGGTCACCGAGGTCAAGGTCTCGCGACCGAACTTGAGCGGGACCCGCGTCTGCACGGGAAGGAAATAGAGACGGGCAGAAATAATTCTGTGAATCATGGCTATCATTCTGGCAACGGCCGGCCTTTGGTTTCGGGGGCCAGCCAGATGAAGACCAGGCCCAGGGCATAGACGAGGGTAATGGCGGCGCCGGCCCTGGCGTAACTGCCTTCGTAGGCCTGGAGCAGGCGGCCCATCTGGATCGCGCCGGCCGCTGCCAGGATGCGTCCGGAGTTGTAGCACAGACCCTGGCCGGTCGCGCGCACGCGGGTGGGAAACAATTCGGGAAGATAGAGCGGCAGCCACCCGTAAAAGGCGGCCGTCGCCCCGCCCACCAGCAGGCACATCAGGAGAAACCCGGCGCCGTAGGCGTGCACACCCCGGAAGAGGCAGGCGCACGAAGTCAATGAAACCAGGCAGAGGAGGAAGTAAGCCGGGCGCCGTCCGAGCCGGCCGCCAATCCAGGGGCCGAGGAAACATCCGAGCACGGCGCCGGTGGCGATGAGCAACTGGGTGAGAGCCTTAGCGTTGTGAACCTGGCCACGGGTCAACTGGTCCGCCCAGGCCGGCAGCCACTGCACGGACCCCCAGGTGCCCACCAGGGCAATCGAGGCGAACAGAATCGCCAGCCCGGTCGTCCACCGCAGCGGCGGCGAGAAGATTTCCCGCAAGGGCCTGGCAGTGCCCGTCTGGACCGACGCCCGCCACCGCGCCGATTCCGGCACATAGCGCGCAATAAACAGCGTCAACAAGGCCGGCGCCGCCCCGGCGAGCATCACCCAGCGCCACGAATCGCGGGTGACCTCGAAAGCCGCCCCCAGCGCGCCCAGCAAGCCGAACCCCACGTTCGAGGCCGCCCCGATGGCCCCGGACAAGAGCGGCCGATGTTTTTCCGGCCAGCACTCCATCACTAGGGCCACCCCCAGCGACCATTCGCCGCCCATCCCCAGGGCGGCCAGGAAACGGAACAGGCCCAGTTCCCAGGGCACCTGGGCGAAGTAACTGCAACCCGTGAACAAGGAGTAAGCCAGCACGCTCAGAATCATGGCCCGCACGCGCCCGAGCCGATCGCCCAGCCACCCAAAAACCAGCCCCCCGCCGGCCGCCCCCACCAGAAACAACGCCGTGATGTAGCCCATCCACAGCCCAATGTCCTTATCGTTCTCGACCTTCAGCAGGTCCTGGAGGGCCGGCCGGGCGACGAGGGGGAAGACGCCTTGCTCGAGGCCGTCGAACATCCAGCCCAAAAAGGCGGCGATCAAGACCATCCACTGGCCCCGAGTCAGAATTACGGCTTGCCCTTCGGGCGCGGTTGTCTGCATTGCCGGCGTCCGGGCATCCTCGCAAGAAGCGGGCGCCAAAGGCAAGCGGGCATTCCCAATTGCCCCTGGCCCCTTGCGGATTGGCAGGGATTGCAGGAGCCAACGTTTCGCGCTAGAAATGGCCGAGCAGGCCAGAAACGCGGTCTGCGCTCAAGTCCTGCCGTGCGCTCCTCACGCCGTTGATTGCCAACGACCCCTCGACATCTGACGGAAGGCTGGTAAACTGGAGCCATGAGTCTGAGCTTTGCTGAGCTTATGGACGAGGCGTTGCGCTTGCCTCAAAACGAGCAATTGCGATTGGCCCGCACCCTCTTGGAGAGCAACGAGGCCTCGGGGGATCCTGGCGCGGAGGTGGCATGGGAAGAGGAAATCGAGCGTCGAATCCGATTGGTGGACTCCGGATTAGCTAAAGGGCGCCCGTTTGCAGATGTGCTTCGGGAGGTCGACCGGGGCCTCGGAAGATGACTTTAATTGTTCTTCAAGAAGCGGAGGAGGAGTTCAGTCGGCCAGCAGCGTATTATGGATTTAGCGAGGCTCCGCCTCAGACCATTTCTGGAATCCCGATTCGGAATCGGGATTCGGGATCGGGATTCATTGAGCATTGAGCATTGAGTATTGCTTATTGGTTATTGAATCCGAAGTCCGAAAGTTTATTCGGCGTCATCCGCGGGCATTCTTCAATAACCAACGATCGTTTTTCAATCCTCAATTCTCAATTCACCTAAAAGAAGCGCTGGCTCAGCGCACTTCTGCAATCACAGCGAAACTTGACCTGATGACAACGAGTCTTGCCGGTCAAGAACTCCACGGCCTCGGGGCCGCTGCCTCGGGCTCACTTCGCGCTCATCGCCTTGGCCCAATCGTCCAGGGCTTGGCCCTCGCTGATGTGGCTGATGCCGGCCTTGCGGGCGGTCTGGAGGAAGCGCTGGAGCAGGTCGGCACGGGCCTGGCCCTGGGCGTGGTTGGCGGCCAGTTGCACATACCAGAGCGGCAGGCGCGCGACCTGCACGCGCAAACGCACCTGGTCGTTCTCGGCCAACTGCTCCGCTGCATCGAGCAGTTTCCCGGCGGCCTCGAGGAAACTGGCATTCAAATAGGCCGCCTTGGGGCCGTCGTAGATGTGCGCGTGGGTCTTGCCGTCGCGCACCTGGCTTTGGAGCAATTCCAGGTAGGCCCGCAGGTCCGGGGCGGCTTTGCCGTAGTAAGCGTTGAGGAATTCATCGGTGAGCTTCTGCACGTCCAGCTCGGGGTTCCAGAGCAGCTTGGCCAGGAGGTAGGCGCGGAGTGGTTCCATCTCGCCGGCACCGCCGGGGGAGTAGTTGCCTTGCTCGAACAAGCCCTTGACGCCGTGCTGGACGAAGAAGCGGACATTGGGCTGCAAGACGTCGAAGTTGGGAAACGGCTGCTGGTAATGGGCGAAATTCGGCGTGTAATCCCAGACATAAAGCAACGGGGCGACCGGCTGCCAGGCGATGATGTCGTCGCGGAACCGGCGGTTCTCCTCCGAGGCGCAGGTGGCCAGCGGGTGCGCGAAGCAGCATTCAATCGAGCAAAGGCGGACGATGACGTTGTGGCGAGGACGGAGGGTCTTGGGCGGTTTGCGGGTGTACTGGTAAGCGAGGGTATCGATGCGCACATTTGGGTAATCGTGCTCGATGTCCTCGGCCACGGCATTGACGAAGCGCAGCAGCGAGGCGGCGGGGCTGCCTTCCTGGTCGTCGAGGGCCTTGCACTGGTCGCATTGGCACCAGTTGGCGGTGTCGTTTTGGGAAACGCTGATGATGTTCGCCTCGGGGTGCTCCTTAATCCATTGGCGCACGCGGGTAATGGCGAGCTTGAGGACCTCGGGCTGGGACAAACAGCGCTGCACATAGCCGCTCTTGCGCTGGCCGTTGATGAGCGGGAAATACTCCGGATGGTCTTTGAAAAGCTCCTGCGGCACCAGGCTGTCGAGACTGTGGACGAACTGGAAATAGACCGCGAATCGGCCGCCGTGCTTGTCGGTCAGTTTGTAGTGGTTGCCATTGAGCCGGAGCCGGGCGGCAAAATCCGCATCCCGCAGCATCTCCGTCCAGAAGACCTCGCGGTATTCGAGGGCGGGCACTTGCGTCTGGTTGAGCGCAGCGAGCACAAGGCGATTGGTTCGGGGCGCCACCTCCAAATCCGGGGCGAACCACCGGACGCCGAGCCTTTCCTCCAGCAAGGCATAGACGCCGTAGAGGGTGCCGCGCGGTTTGCCGCCGGCGATGATGAGCCGCTGGCCGGCCGTGCGCAGCGTGAAGCCGTCCTCGCCCAATTTCTTGAAATCCAGGACGGGCCGTCGCTGCCGCAGCCGGGCGTTGTCGCCCAGGAGGATCTCCCGCGGGCCGGCAGGCTCGGCGTCGGTGATGATCGGGAGTTTGGCGCCGCTGATTTTATCCAGGTAGCGTTGCAGTTCCTCGGCGGCGTAGCGTTCGGAGGGGATGGGCTTGGCCGGGATGACGATGCGGTAGCTGCTCTGGCCTTCGGCGGCCAGGGTCAGAGCCGCCTTGGCCTCCAGGCCCAGGACGGCCAGGAGGGTGCCGGCTAAAATGGCGGCGGCGCGCCGGCTTTGGGCCCCGTGAGGAACTGCATGAGAAGCTGAGAACATGAGCGCACCTTAGCAGGCTGGGGCGGGCTGTCAAAACGGAAAATGTATGAGACGGCCCACCAAGCTTAGCGAGGCTGCGTCTCAGACCACCTCTGGAATCCCGATTCGGAATCGGGATTCGGAATCGGGATTCATTGAGAATTGAGTATTGCTTATTGGTCATTGAGTCCGCAGTCCGAAAGTTCATTCGGCGTCATCGGCGGGCATGCTTCAATGACCAACGATCGATTTTCAATCCTCAATTCACAATTCACCTGAAAGTCCCGATTCCGAATCGGGATTGCAATCGCAGCGAAACTCGACCTGATTACAACGAGTCTTGCCCGTCAAGAACTCTACGGAGGGCGGCTGAAAGGGGCCGCCATGCCAGGGCGGGGCAGCGCGCCGCGACCCCAGCCGCCGGCGCTGCGGCGGGCTGAAAGCCCGAACCACGGCTACTTCCACTGATAGCACCAGCCCCGCGCCGCTACGGCTGTCGGGTTGCCATTCAGCTCCACATTCTGCGGTTCGTCATTGAAGTTCTCCACCACCCAGCTTCCGTCCTCGAACAGGTAAAGCCCCACGCGGTTTGGGGCGCGAAAGGCCACCTTGAGCGGGCGCAATAAAGGCTCGCGGATGCCGTCCAATTCCTTTTGGCCAAGCTGGAGCAGGGATTTGGGGTCGTGATTCACTGGCAGGAGCCGGACATTGGGCGCATCGAGCTTGATTTGATTCTGATTGGTCAGGACCTGGGCCAGCCCGTCGGTGAGCAGGACCGGCTTGCCGGCCTTGATGAAGGCGTCCAGTTTGGTCGCGAACTGCGGGTCTTTGAGCGCATGGACGGAAAAGAACGCGGCGGGCGCGTTGGCGGGAAACTCATGGCCGGGCACCAGCGGCAAGCCCATCATGCCGACGAAATCGAAGACGCACTTTTCGTCTGCCGGATGGCTGTTGGGCGGTTTGTAAGCGGCCAGGCCGAGCGGGCGGCGCCGGCGCACTTGCTCCGCCACCGCCAGCAACTCGGGCACATTGGTCCGCAAGGCGAGGATGTCTTTGGGGCCCGTCCCTCGTTGCAGCGAACCGTAGGAAAAGAGCATGGACTCGCCCGCGCCGCCCAGGACCGTCTGGCGCGCCTGCTCGATATACGTGCGCTCGGTGGTGCCGAAGGAATCGAACCAGCCGCCGCCGCACTTGGCGCCGCCGATGCCGCCCAGCCAACGCATAATAAAATAGCCCTCGTATGGCGGGGTGCCGCCCCAGCACGGGTCGAGGTAGTCCCGCGTCTCCGTGCCGACCCAGATGCGGTCGAAGAGGGCCGTCTCGCGCGCGACGTCGTAGCCGCGCTCGTGGAAGTTGTCGTACCACTGCGGGTACTTGATGATCAGCCGGGCCTTGGGATTGACCCGTTTGGCCGGCCCGAGCAGGCAATCGCGCGACAACCGCGCCATCAACTCGCCGCGGTAGTCTTCCCAGCGGTCGCCGCTGACCGGGTAGGAGCGGTCACCGATGGTGACGGTCCTGGCGCGGCGGGCGCGGTCGCATTCCGGGCAGGCGCACTCCTCGAACCAAAAGTCATCGATCATGATTTCGTCAAACAGGCTGGCGGCGTACTCGAAGATGGCCTGCACGTTCGTTTGCGTGGGCCCGTCCGTATAACAGGAGCCGACGTCCTTCCAGCCGGTGGAAGGCTTGCCAACCCTGGTCGTGGTGACGCAGCCGGAGACCTCGAAACCCTCGGTGAGAAACCGCTGCTTGGCGTTGGCGAGCGCCGCCCGCTCGGCGCGGTAGCCGTCGCGAAAACTCTCGACGTAAACCTTCGTCACGCCGGTCCGTTTGCACCAGTCGAGGGCGTTGCGCAGGCCCTCTTCGCTGGACAGGTAATTGCGGACGTCTTGGGCGCAAAACAAGGTCGAAAACCGGTGTGCCGGGGCGCGCGCTTTGGCCAGCGCCCACAGGTCCGGGGCTGAGGCGGCCGGCTGGGCGGAAACCGGCAGGGGCCACGCCGGGCAAAACAAGGCGACGCTCAACAAGAGGGGGGAAAAACGGCGATTTGTCTTCATGCGCTCTGTACTGCCCGGCCAGGAAAGAGCATTCCGCCGCCAAAGCCAATCAAAAAACAGCGGCGGAGCAGCGTTTGGGCGCAGCTCGATTCTTTATTGGCTATTGACTATGGCCATCGCGTCGGAATACTTTTAGCCGGCCCGGCAACTCATTCAACTCATTCAACTCATTCAACTTATTTGACTTATTTAAACCATTTAACCCTCTAACCATGCAACTCTTCGCGGCTCCGTCCTGTTTCCAGCCCGCCTGCGCCCAAAAAGAGGTGCATCCTCGTCATTTTCTGCTATCGTATCAGTGATGTATCGGTCTGTCGCTACCAAAGACCCTGTGGCGGTGGAACAGGAAGTCCAAACCGCCTATCTGGCGATGTTTGCCGGGGGCGACCGGTTTTTCGTGCCCCGGGTCTTCGGCTGGGCCATGGAGTGCTTCACCGGCCACCACCCCGGTTACCAGGCGGTGGACGCGCGCTACCACGATTTCGAGCACACCCTCCAAGGCACGCTCTGCATGGCGCGGTTGCTCCGGGCGCGCCATTTCGCCGCCGCGGAGCCGCGCTTGACGCCACGCCTGTTTGAGCTGGGTTTGCTGGCGATTCTGCTCCACGACACCGGGTATCTCAAGAAGCGGGACGACACTCAGGGCACCGGCGCGAAGTACACGATCATGCACGTGGAGCGCAGCGCCGATTTCGCCGCCCTGCTCCTGGCCGAGAAAGACTTCAGCCCGGCGGACATCCTAGCCGTCCAAAACATGATCTCTTGCACCGGCGTGAACGCGAACCTCAACGCGATTGCCTTCCAGAGCCAACTGGAGCGAATCCTCGGCTGCGCCCTGGGCACCGCTGACCTGCTCGGGCAAATGGCCGCGGATGACTATATCGAGAAACTCCCGGTCCTTTATGAAGAATTCGCCGAAGCCGCCCAGTATTCCCCCGACCACGCCCAGTTCATCGGCAGCTTCACCAGCGCCGCGGACCTGCTCCGAAAAACTCCGCTATTTTGGGAGAAGATCGTGCAGGCCAAACTGGCCAACGAGTTCGACGGCCTCTACCGCTTCCTCAACGATCCTTATCCTTCCGGCCCGAACGACTACCTGGAGCGCATCCAGGCCAACATCGAGCGCCTCAAACGCCATTTGGCCGGCGCGGCTTAGCGGGGCTGTATTGGCCATGCTTCTGGTGGGCGGGACCTGCGGGGGGCAAACCGCCAGTCCTGAAACTTACCTCAGTTCGCTGGCGGCTGAAATGACACGCTGTTGGCCCACTAACCGCACGATCAACCTTGTCTGCCATGGGCACAGTGTCCCGGCGGGCTACTTCAAGACGCCGGTGGTTGATAGTTTCAACGCCTATCCGCATCTGCTGCACAAGGGTTTAAAAGAGCGGTTTCCCAACGCCGTGATCAATGTGATCGTGACGGCGATTGGGGGTGAGAACTCGGAGGCGGGCGCCAAACGTTTCGAACAGGACGTGCTGGCCCTGCATCCGGACCTGGTCACGATTGACTACGGGCTGAACGATCGGGGTCTGGGCCTCGAAGGCGCGCGCGCCGCCTGGCAGCAAATGATCACCAGCGCCAGGACCAAGGGCATCCGCGTGCTGTTGTTGACGCCTACCCCTGACCTCCGGGCCAAGCTGGACGATCCGCAGGACCCGCTCAATCTGCACGCGGCCCAGGTCCGCTGGCTGGCCGCGCAGAATGGGGTGGGCCTGATAGACAGCCTGGCGCGGTTCCGCCAGGCGCTGCAAAGCGGGGCGCGGCTCGAGGACTTGATGTCGCAGGTCAACCACCCCAACCGCCAGGGCCATGAACTAGTCGCCTCGGAACTGCTGAAGTGGTTTTCCCATTAGTGGGGAGCTTGGACGTCCGAAGCCGGAGGCGCACTGGGGCCATGAAGCAGCAAGCCGGAGGCTGGCTGGGACTGAGGCAAGCTAGTGCTTGATTGCGGAAATAAGCGATGTACTGTCCGTGTTAGTGGATGGGCGGCGTTTCCGGCCCGACGGGCCGGTAGAGCCCAGCCCAGGGCTGAGGCCGTCAGGCCGATGCCCTGGGAAAAGTGGAAAAACCGAGCACCCCCCTCCCATGTGCTCCGAGCGCATGGGAGGGGGGAAGGGGGGAGGGCTTCCGCCCGCCCCCGGGGGCAGTGTCAGAATGCGCCCGCCGATGACGCCGAATGAACTTTCGGACTGCGGACTCAATGACCAATAAGCAATACTCAATTCTCAATTCTCAATGAATCCCGATTTCGGAATCGGGACCACGCTCCACGCTCTCACGCTTCACGCTCCACCCAAGCAGCCAGATCTCGGAATTTATTTTTGCACGAGCCCTAAAAGCTTGCGCCACCAGCCGCAAGGCGTCACGGCACCGCCGGGCGCGGCGCGCAGGCCTGGGCCGGCACAGTGAGCGTGGCCGGAGCCAGGCCCTCGGCCTGGGCGCGGAGCTGCAGCTCGCCCGGTTCCTTGCCGGACTGCACGAGGACCTGCGCCAGCCCGTTGAAGACGCTGCGTTTCCAGTTGGCCAGGACGGGCGGCTCCTGGATTTCGAGGGCTACGCCCTTATTGATGCCACCCTGGCCTTCGTTGTTCTTGACCGCCACGGCGATCGTGTTGTCGCCGGCTTGGAGGAACTTGCCCACCTCAAAAGCGGGCGCGGCGGAATAGTCATGCGACTCGCCCGCGAGGTGGCCGTTGACATAAACCCAGCCGTCGTCATCGATCATGCCGAAACTGAGGAGGATGTTCGTGGCCGAGAGGTCGGCGGCGCTCGCCGAATAGTGGGTGCGGAAGACGGCGGATTGGCCGGGCTCGAGCGGGCCGAAGTCAGCGCGAACATCCACCCGGGTCCAGTTCCGCTCGCTGAACCCGGTGGCCACTTCCGGCCGGTCCTTGGTGTCCGGCACTTGTTTCATCCGCCAACGGTCCAGCGGCACAGAGCGGGCCCCCGGCTTGCTGATATACACATCGGGTTCATGGCTGCTGGGGTCGCCGTTGCCCACGCCCAGAATCCGGCCTGGACCGCTCAGCTCGAGGTTGACCAGGTTGCCGGCCACCGGGACGACCCGGCCCTGGGCGTCGGCGACGGCCACGGTAATAATGCTGACGTCTTCACCGTCGGCCATGATGGCGGGGCGGTCGGGGGTGAGTTTGATGGCGGCGGGCGGGCCGGTGGTTTCGACCTTGTCTTGGGCCACGACCTGCCCGGCCTTGAGGGCCTTGGCGGAGAGGGTGCCGGGGGCGTAGTTGACTTTCCAGGCCAGGTGAGAGTTTTTTGGCATGGCTGCTTTGCCGAGGCTCTGGCCGTTGAGCAGCAATTCGACCTCGTCGCAGTTGCTGAAGCACCGCACATCGATGGCCTGGCCCTCTTTGCCGGGCCAATTCCAATGCGGCAGGAGGTGGGCCATGGGGCGGTCGCCCCACCAGGCCTGGTAATAGTAAAAATTATCTTTCGGGAAACCGCAGGTGTCGAGAATGCCGAAATGCGAGTTGATGCAGGGCCAGCCATAAGGCGTCGGCTCGCCGCGATAATCAAAGCCGGTCCAGGCAAAGCCGCCGGAAAGCCAGGGGCGGGGGGCGAAGAATTTCCACCACGTCTCGGTGGTATGCGCCCAGGGCGGGGCGTTGTCGTCATAGGCGCTGACATAGCCGCGCGGGCGGTCGTTGGCATAGATGCCGCGGGTGCAGACGGTGCTGGCCTGTTCGGCGCCGACATTGGGCGCGGCCGGGTGGGCGGCATGATAATCGTCCATGTCTTTGCCGATGTGATAATTCCAGCCGCGCACATCGATGATGCGGTTGATGCCCTCGAAGACGTTGCCGACGTTCGCGGCCATGGTTGCCTGCCGGGTCGGGTCTAGCCGGTGAATGAGGCTCTGCATGGTCTGGGCCACCCGCCCGCCCGTCGGGGTCGTCTGCACCCCCTCCTCGTTGGCGATGGACCAGACCACGACGCTGGGGTGGCTGCGGTCGCGGCGCACCAGGCCCTCCAGCCGGTCCAGGTTCATCGCATCGCTGCCCAGCAACCGGCTTTCGTCCATCACCAGCATCCCCAGCCGGTCGCAGGCCTCGAGCAACTCGGCCGTGGGCGGATTGTGCGAGGTGCGGTAGGCGTTGCACCCCATCTCCTTGAGTCTGGCGATGCGGAAATACTGGACCCGGTCTGGCAAGGCGGCCCCCACGCCCGCGTGGTCCTGGTGATTGCAGGTGCCCTTCAAAACGTAAGGCTTGCCATTGAGCAGGAACCCTTTGTCCGCGTCAAAGGCGACCGAGCGGACGCCGAACGCGGTCTCCGTGCGGTCCACGACGGCGCCGGCGGACTCGACGGTCGTGACGAGCTTGTAAAGCGCCGGGGACTCCGGCGACCAGAGGGTATAGGAGTCGAGCTGGATGGTTTGCTTCACGTCTTGCTGGGACCAGGCTTCCAGTTTCGCAGCCGTGTTGCCCTGCGCCACGAGCTTGCCCGAGTCGTCGAGCACCTGGCAACGGACCGTGCCGTCGGCGGCGGCATCCTGGCAATTATGCAATCGCGCCTCGACCTGGAGCTCGGCCGGGCCTTCCGGCGCAGCGCCTTTGAATTTGGCATAGACGAAGATGCCGTCCGGCGCGACCGCCAGCGGCCCGGTCTTGAGCAGCCAGACATGCCGGTAGAGCCCCGCCCCTTCGTAAAACCAGCCTTCGAATTGGGTGGCATCGACCCGGACGGACAGGACGTTGCGGCCGCCGCAGTGGGCGACGTCGGTAATGTCGTAGCGGAAACTGCTGTAGCCGCTCTCGTGATGGCCGAGGAAATAGCCATTCAGGAACACCCGGCAGTCCCGGAACGCGCCGTCGAACTCGACCGACAGGCGTTTGCCGGCGTCTGCCTCCGGGAGCGTGAACGTGCGGCGATACCACGCCACGCTGTTCGTCGCAAAGCCGGGGCCGACGGGCCTGAAACCGTGAGACGTGTCGGCTGTCCGGTCGAAGGGCAACTCGATGGCCCAGTCGTGCGGCAGGTCGAGGGTGCGCCAGCTCGCGTCGTTGAAATCGGGCCTGGCCGGACCAACGCTGAAACCGGCCTTGGCCAGGTCTTCGCCGGTGCCCCATTCGTTGCCGAGATGGAACTTCCACTTTGCGTCCAGCAAGAGCCGTTGGCGGGGCACCGAGCCCTCCGGCGCTCGGCCCGGGGCGGGGGGCGGCCAGACCAAGAGAGCAGCCATGGCCAGAGGGAATGCGAACCGCAAGCTTAAAGATTTGGAGGTGTTCATAATCGCCAACGCACTTTGTACCACGCCGGCTGTTGAATGTCAGCTTGAAATGCTTCCACTGGGAAGTGGGAGGGGTCGAGTGGAGTGGAGGCGCGCCCAGTTTAGGCCGACGGCTTCCGTTGTTTCTGCTCTTTCGAGCATCGTGGCAAACAACCGCCAGGCCATGCCGAACGTTTCCTCCACCCCCTCTAT
>JBEKRX010000010.1:0-97656 GCA_049518415.1 Verrucomicrobiota bacterium | reverse complement strand
TAGAGGGGGTGGAGGAAACGTTCGGCATGGCCTGGCGGTTGTTTGCCACGATGCTCGAAAGAGCAGAAACAACGGAAGCCGTCG
Organism: Verrucomicrobiota bacterium; assembly: GCA_049518415.1. GTDB lineage: Bacteria > Verrucomicrobiota > Verrucomicrobiia > Limisphaerales > UBA8199 > CAVQND01. The sequence continues at coordinate 97,572 of JBEKRX010000010.1, read as the reverse complement.
GCCTAAACTGGGCGCGCCTCCACTCCACTCGACCCCGCGCTGCTCTGGATGGTCTCCCTTGCCTGGGCGGCGGGTTTCGCTTTTACTGAGGCTATGAACCTGGCGCGATGCGTTGGCGGCAAACTCCCAACCTGCCTGGCCCTGCTTCTGTTTGCGGGTTTGGCCGTGGCGGGCGAGTCGCCTGCCCTGGCTGAGGTCTGCTACCTGTTCTCCTACTTCGTGGGCAACGGCGAGGATGGCCTGCACCTGGCCTGGAGCCGCGACGGTTACCGCTGGGAAACGCTCAACGGCGGCCGCAGCCTGCTCCAGCCTGAGGTTGGCGAATCCAAGCTCATGCGCGACCCCTGCCTGCTGCGCGCCCCGGAGGGCACGTTCCACATGGTTTGGACGACCGCCTGGAATGGCCGGACCATCGGTTACGCGGCGTCGAAGGACTTGCTCCACTGGTCGGAGCAGCAGGCGCTCCTGGTCATGGCCGATGAGCCGGCCACCTTGAATTGCTGGGCGCCGGAAGTGACCTGGGACGGGCAGAAAGAGCAGTTCCTCATCTTCTGGGCCAGCACGGTGACCAATAAATTTACCGAAACGGCCGGGCAGGCGGAGAACCACTACAACCACCGGATGTATTGCACCACCACCAAGGACTTCCAGACGTTCGGGCCGACGCGCCTGTATTACGACCCCGGTTTCAACGTGATCGATGCCACGCTCCTGCGCGCCGATGGCCGTTTCCACCTGCTGTTCAAGGATGAAACGGCCAAGCCGCCCAGGAAGCAGTTGCGCATGGCGGTGAGCGACCAGGCCGAGGGGCCCTTCGGACCCCCCGGCCCGCCCTTCACCCCCGCCTGGGTCGAGGGCCCGACCGCCCTTCGGCTGGGCGACCAATACATAGTCTATTTCGATTGTTACCGGGACCAGCATTATGGCGCGATGACCTCCAAGGACCTGGTTCACTGGCAAGACGTCACCGACCGCCTGGCGATGCCCCCGGGCGCCCGCCACGGGACGGTGCTGCCAGTGCCCGGCCCTGTGCTCGCCCCGCTGCTCAAGCTGGGCGCGGCGGCTGGCTCGGCCCCGGGTCTGCCGTGAGCGGACGGTGAGCCGCTCGACAAACACTGACGATTCACCGGGGGATGAATCCTGCGAGGCGGCGTCTGAACCGGGTGGAGCGTGAAGCGCCCGCGCGGAATTGCGGGCCTGAATTGTTTCGGCGAGGTTTTTCGCCCCGCCCAGGGGTTGGGGGGGCTTTGCACAAAAAACCTCGATTTGACGTGACTTTTTGTGCAGGTGCGGATTCTGCACAAAAAGTCCGTTCCCGTCATTTTCTGATTCAGGGCCAGCGCAGGCGGTAGAAACGGGCTGGATAATTCGTCCACTGGGGATCGCTGAAATAGAACGAGTCGCCGGTGAGGGTCTCCGTGGCCAGCGGGGACCAGGCGGGATTGGCCAGGTTGGTGCTGGCCTCCACCACGACGACCAGGTTGCTGGTCCCGGTGATGGTGAACCCAAATTGATTGGTCTGAACGCCAAAGCTGCCGGGCTGCGCCTGCGCGTTCCACAGCACGGTCGGAAGCCCGCCAAACGTCGGACCCCAGCCGGTGGTTCCCGGCAAATAATAGACGGTCGCGTTGGTGTCACCGGAGAATGTAGCCAAACCGAGGCTTGGAGCGTTGCCGTTGAAATAGAGTTCCGTCAGGCCCATGCAGCCATAGAACGCCCAGCCCCCGATGTTGGTGACGCTATTCGGGATTGTAATGTTGGTCAGGCCCATGCAGCCATAGAACGCGTCCTCCTCGATGCTGGTGACGCTGTTGGGGATCGTGACGCTGGCGAGGCCGCAGCCAGCGAACACCGCATACTTGATGATGGTGACGCTATTCGGAATTGTAATGTTGGTCAGGCTCGTGCAGGCACAGAACGCGCCCATCTCGATGCTCGTGACGCTGTTGGGAATTGTGACGCTGGCCAAATTAGTGCAGCGTTGGAATGCCCACCCCCCGATGCTCGTGACGCTCCCGGGGATCGTGACGCTGGCCAGGCTTGAGCAGTAGTCAAACGCCCAGTCCCCGATGCTGGTGACGCTGTTGGGGATCGTGTAGGCTCCAGCTTTGATTCCCGGACACTGGATAAGCGTGGTCTGGTCTTTGTTGAATAAGATGCCATCCATACTACTATAGAAGGGATTGAGCCCATCCACTGTGATTGCTGTCAAACTAGTGCAGTCAGCGAACACCCCTTCCCCGATGCGGGTGACACTATCAGGAATCGTGACGCTGATCAGGCTGGTGCACCATTGGAACGCCCACTCCCCGATGCTGGTGACGCTGTTGGGGATCGTGACGCTGGCGAGGCCGGTGCAGCCGTAGAACGCCCAGTCCCCGATGCTGGTGACGCTGTTGGGGATCGTGACGCTGGCGAGGCCCGTGCAGCCATAGAACGCACCGAAGAAGAAGCCGTTGTCGAAGTAGCCTCCGATTGTGATGACGGGCAAGGCGTCGATCTCGCTTGGAATGATCACCGCGCCGCCAGGACCAGTGTATTCTGTGATGGTAATTGCGCCGTTATTGGTCGTGTAAGTGAACTGGGCTTCCGTTGCGGCGGGCAGCGTTATCGCCAAAAGCAGCGCCAGGTTGAATTTTATGTTTTTCTGCATAATTCAAAATCGTAAACGACGTACCGCGTTCGTGCGACGATTTTACGGCGGGAGGACGGGCATACTGACCGGAGCGAAGGCTGCCTTTTCAACGAACCAAGTACCATTTGTGGTGGTCCCGTCGCTCGTGTAGCAGGTATTAGGTTCAATCAAAAGAATGGTCCAGGTGTCAAAATTGGTTTTGGTTTCATTCCACCGCACAATGTACTCTGCGGGCGGTGCGTTGCTGTAAAGTTCCCCCGATTGGGAGATGAGAACGTCGCCAACATAATTCGTGAGCAACTGCCGGGACAGCTTGAGGATTAAGCTTCCGCCGCCTAAATTGTTCCCTGATAAATCTGCGCAGCAGTAAAGGTCCTGGTTTGTCGGAATGAGCCTGAACGTGTCGGGTGAGATGCCCACGCCGAAACCGTTGGGCAGGCTGTAAGGCTGGACGAAGCCGTTGGTGTCGATGGCGTAGATGAGGTTTTGGCATTCATCCCCGGTCAGCAGCTTGCCCGCCCACGGGCCGTAGCATGAATTGGTGGGCACGGTCAGCAGCCCTTCCAGATGGTACCCTGTAATGCGGGTGATCTGCATGGTGTTGGTGTTTAGCGGACCAATGCGCCACACCCCACGAGAGGCGTAAGACGCCCCATCAAGGCAATCAAGCGAATTTCCCGTCACCGCCAGCAAATCGTTGCCCCAGATTCCGGTCTGGTCCACGTAGAGGTCCCCGGCCACATAGAGGGGTATATTGTTGGTGGTGGGCTCGTTGAGCGTCGCCCAGTTGAGGTTTGATGTCGTTCCGCTCGCGGATAGCCATCCGATGCCGCCTGGGTAGCCGTTGCCAAAAAACAGGTCCCCGCTGGTGAAGCCATTGGTTGTGGATTTGACCGTGGCGATCTTTACTTCGGGTCCTCCTCCTACGTTTGTTATGCCTGACCACCACGTAATGCTGTTGTTATTGTTGGTGCGCAGGAGGGCAAAATCGGGATAAATTGTTCCCCCGTAGCCCATAGAAAGCACCAGGCAGTTGGACGGGGCAAAGTAATCGATTCCACCTAATTCATTGTAAAGAAACAGATCGGTTTGGTTGGTGTTCGGCGCTACCTTGCAGAGGATGTTGGTTTTGAAATTATCGCTGATGATGATGCTGATGGTATCCCGACCGTCTGAAATGTTGGTGTCCACCACGTAACCGCAGCCGTTGGTCTGAACCAGCGTGAACACCGCGAACCTGTCAAAATCGATCAGGCCGTCATTCAGCGGTATTACTGTAATGTTTGTGACGCTTGTCGGCCCACCGGGGGCGATGACGACCGAGCCGACGCAGTTAGTGTAATCAACGCCGTTAATCGCGGTGCCGCTCGTGGAGTAAGAAACCTTCAAACTGCTGGTGAGGGCTGGATTGACTTGGATGTAAAAATCGGCGTTTCTGCCATCGGTGCCCCCAGGAGATGACGGTTCGATGGCATGAGAACCGTCTGGTTTGAGCGAGGTTGCGACCGAGGCTATGTAGGGTGCGCCAACGGCCCGGAAGAAGCTGTTCGGCGGGTTGGTGCAAATAACGGGCGTGAACCATATATCGTTCGTCCCGGAAGGAAGCTGTTTTACTTCGCCCAAGGCCCAGCCGCCCAGCCACGGGGCGATCAAGTTTGTCTTGCTGAGAAGCTGGTAGTAATACATGTAGTTCGTCGCGTTGTGCAGGATCAGGTCCGCGTAGCCCGTCAAGTTCGTGTCGGGAAAAATCTGGAGCCATAGATGGTTGGTTTGGTAACCCGGCGGGGGACCAACGGGCGGCGGCGCTCCCCCGCCGCCGCCGCCCCCGCCGCCTCCCCCGGGCGGGGGCGGCCCGCCGTCGCTCAAGGGGCCGACGCCGAGGCCCGCCGCGCTCGCGCTGGACGACGGTTCCAGCGCCGCGTCCAAAGCTGGGTCATCGACGAAGACTATAGCAGCGCCCAAGGAAGGCGAGACGTAGTACGAAACATCGGTTCGTCCGGCGCACCAGTCGAAGGGGCTTGGCGGCAGCTCCTGCCAGTGCCGGAGGCAATACCAGGTGGCGGAGCTTGGCAGTTCGCTGGCCAAGACCACATGCAGATCGTTGGGCAATCCGTAGGTTTGTGGATTCGCGTTCCCCAGGACCAAAGCCGCCTGGGCCTGGCACCCGGGCGCAGAAGTGACAATAATAGCAGCCAGTAGGCTGGCGAGTATGGCCGCTGCTCGAAACGCAGACGCGCAGATGATAACTGCTCCGAAGATTCCCAGGGTGTAAACTCTCACATAAAAAATTGTAAACGAAACGGCGTAGGCCGTCAAGAAAAATTTTGGGGGATTTGTCCCAACTGCGGGATGCGAGCAGCGCCTGGAGTTTTTGGGCGCGGGGACTGGGCATCGCCACGGCTGTTTACTCAAACTCGTGCCCGCACTTGGGGCGCTTGACGAGGGCGGTGCCTTCATTTGGCGATTTTTCAGAATGTTCTTCGGCTTTCACGTTCTGAGTAGTTAGAATGAAAGAATTGGATTATGAGCGAAGCTAAAACGAGTATTGAATTTGCAAATGACCAGATTGAGTGCACTTTACCTCTCCGGGAGTTGGCGGAGATTGCAAGCAGGGCAGGTTGGCGGTGAGGCCCTGGCCCTGGGCGGAGGCGTCCTTCACGCCGGCGCGAGGGGTCGGTCCCGGTAGCGGCCGGCAAGGCAAATGAAGAGCCCGGCGACGACCAGCATGAGGGCGGCGTAGAAGTAGAATTCGGAGGCGCCTTTGGCCTGGACGAAGCGCTGGTTGAGGTTGGTAAACACCGCGATGAGGAAATGTCCGGCGGCGATCGTCATCAACCAGAAACTCATGATAATGCTCTTCCACTGGGGCGGGGCTTGGGCGAAAGCAAATTCCAGCGCGGTAGCCGAGAGCATGACTTCGCCCGCCTCGAGGACGATGTACGGAACCAACTGCCAGGCAATGCTGAGGGCCGCCCCGTGGTCGAGCCGGGCCTGGAGCAGGCCACAGAGGAAAAAGGCGGCGGCCGCCAGCACCATGCCGACGGACATCCGCCGCAAGGGAGTGGGACGCCAGCCGCGACGTTCGGCCAGGGGATAAAGGCCGAGGGTCAGAATCGGCACCCAGATCATCACCAGCACCGCCCCGGCCCCTTGCATCGTCTCGCCGTTGAGCCAGTAGAACGGGATGAGGTTCTTGCCCTGCAAAACCCAGGTCGAGTTCACCTGATTGAACAGGGCCCAGAACATCGGCACGGTGGCGAAAATGCCAAGAATGCCCAGGACGGCCCGCGCGCCCTCGACGTCCTCGGGCGCAAAGCGATTCCGGGCGGCCTCCAGGAACGGATCGCCGCGGCGGCGCTCCCGGTGGTGGGTGAGGGCGTGCCAGATGACCGAGAAGAAATGCAGCCGCTGGCGCCGGCGCGCCGCCGGCAGCCGCACGTAATATTTTGTGCCCAGCCAGAAAAACAACGTCGCCAGCCCCATTGCCAAGCCCGGCAGGCCAAAGGCCCACCGGTAGCTCACCTTGGCATGGACCCAGGGGATGATGAAGAACCCGGCGGCCGCGCCGAGATTGATGGCCCAGTAAAACCAGCCATAAACCTTGGTCAGGAGATGCTGTTGGTCCGGTCCGAACTGATCGCCAACGAAGGCCGAGACACAGGGTTTGATCCCGCCGGCGCCGACCGCAATCAGCGCCAGGCCGAGGAAAAGTCCGGTTCGGCTGCCCTCAAACAGGGCGAGGGTAGCGGAGCCCAGGCAGTAGAAGAGCGAGATGCTCAGGATCGTCCAGTAGCGTCCGAACCAGCGATCGGCCAGCCAGCCGCCCACTAAGGGCATAAAGTACACCGCCGTCCCGAACAGGTGCAGCGTCTGGGTCGCTCCGGCCTCGCCCATCGCCATCCGGCTGACCAGATACAACTCCAGGATGCCCATCATGCCGTAGTAAGTGAAGCGCTCGCAGGCCTCGCTGCCGATGATGTATTTGAGTTGCGGCGGGTAACGATGGGTCTTGCCCTTTGGCTGGGGGGCGGCGGCGCGGGCGCTGGCTTGAGGGTTCATGGACGATACCAGTTAAAGTTCAATCGTGGTCAGGCCACAGGCTTGGCGTCAACACTCGGAGCGCGGGACCAGGACGCGCCGGAATCATGCCCGGAAATCCCCGCCAGGGGAACTGGTTTCGGTGGCCGCGGGCAGGGCGGCGCGCCTTTCAGGTATGTGTGACCGGCGGCGGGATGGGTGGGCTGATGAACCGGGCGTGGTTCCGCTTTCCGTGAACCGCGGGGTAGTGGGGCAGGCGTCCCGCCTGCCATGAGGGCGTCTCGCCCTTGAAACCAACGCGGGCGAGACGCCCGCGCCGGCAGGCGGGACGCCTGCCCCACTACCGCTGCCGCCCGGTTCATGGCCCCTATGCGCGTCCGGTTTCGGAGGTGGGAGTTGACCACAAACGGACCTGCCTCACCTCGGGGCGCACAGTGAGCCGGTTTTCCCCAAAGGCCGCCTGACAATTCCTATCGGGCACCCGCGTACGGAGCGAGATCAATGGTGGCTGTTTGAGGCGGAATCCGCGCGAAGGGGCCGGGCTTTCGGGTGGCGTCCAAAGCGGCGCCGGCGAAGTCTTCTCTGAAATGAGGGCCGGTCTCCACCTCCGGCAGTTTGCCGGCGGCGGACCAGGTGAGCTTGAGGGTGTCGAGATCGAGCTCCATTTTCAAATCGGCATAGGCGCCATGCAAATCGAAGCCGAAGTATTTCTGCCAGGCAGGCAGGTCCAGGCGCAATGATTCCGGCGCCGGGATGCAGTTCAAGCCGCGGCCTTCACCGCCGGATTCGCCCTCCGCTTTCGCGTAGAGATTGCCATCGACCTTGTTCTCCCGGTGAGAGAGAACGAGCGAGCGGCCGCATTGGTAGAAGATGTTGTTGAGAATCCGATTCCAGAGGGAAGTGCCGCCCCGGCCCTCGACGATGCGCTCTTCGTCGGTGCGGGTTTGGAGGCCGGCATTTTCACAGCGACCGAGGAGGTTATGGGCGATGACCGCCTCGTCGCTGCCATCGGTCATAATGCCCCAGCCACCCTCGCGGCGGGAGCCGGTTGAGGTTCCTCTTTCGCCCATGGTGACATTCCAGATGATGTTATGATCGAGCATGTTTTGCTCGTGGGAGGCTTCCAGGTAGATGCCGCCCCGGAGAGTTTCCTGGAGGTCGCCAATCACATTGCGGGCCACCCGCGTGTTGGCGTTGCCGTAATCGAGCCAAATCCCGGGGGCATAGCGCAGGTGGCGAATGACGTTGTTTCGCACCAGACAACTCTTGGTGAGATGGAGTTTGATGGCGCCCGATTCCCACATGGCCTCGACGTTCTGCCAGCCGACCCTTTCGATGGTGTTGTCCTCGACTAGCGTGTGCATCACGCCCAGGCCGGCCAACCCGCAAACGCCTGCGTCCGAGATCCGGTTGCGCCGCACGATGGCGTAGCCGATCAGCGCCGGGTGGTCGGCATTCCAGGTTTCGTCGCCCACGTCCAGGGCCACGGCATTGGCGTGCCGGAGGACGCAATCTTCGATGATCCAATGATGGCCGCGATTGGCGGAGACCAGCCCGCGCTGGGGCACCGGAAAGCCGTTCGCCGCATGTTCGAAGGTGATGCCCCTGACGCGGATGTAGCCCAGGTGGCGTTCCCGCGGGGCAAACACCTGCTCTTGCACCGCGAGTTCGACCTCGTGCTCCGCCGGGTTTGCGTCGTCCGGCAGGCGAAGGTGCAACACCAGCCCGTTATGCTCGCACCAGAAGGCCCCGGCCTGCTTGGCCAAATCGCGGTAGAGTTCGACCTGCTCCAGCCTTTGCCCGTCCGCGAAGACCAGGCCTCTGCGCGCCAGATAAGGTTTGAGCCCTTGGGGAGGCAAACCGATGTTCGAGGTGGCGGTCCGGTCGTCGAGAATGTTCACCATGCCAAAAGGATTGTAGCCGCCCAGGTCCAGCGCGGCCAAATCAAGCTGGTAAATCCTGGGCGCCGAGGCCTCGGGCTGCCGGGGGCGCCCCAGGGCAAAACCGGCAGAGGGCTGCCAGCCGGCCTTGACCAGGCGCGAGCCTTTGACCAGGACCGTGGCGCCGGGGGCGGCTTCGTAGCTGATCATTTGCTCGGGGCCGGCGCCGCCTCGGGCCGGGGCCACTCGTTCGCGGTACACACCGGTGCGGATGAGGACGCGCTCGCCGGGTTGGAGGCGCTGGGCGGCCTGGTTGATGGTGAGCCAGGGCAGTTCCGCGGTGCCCGGATTCGCATCGGAGGCCGTGGGGCTGCGATTATCCACGTAGTAAGTCCGCGAGAATTGCAGCGGCTTTTCCCACGAGGCAAACGCGCTGCCGTCCGGCAAGAGCGAAGGGCGGTCGCCATCGGCAGCGCCTGTCCGGGCGCCGCCAAGGACTGCCAAACTCAATCCGAGGAGGACCGCTGAAGACCTGGCCTGCATTTGTTCGTGAACGCTTTGAATGTTTCAGTCCGACGCTCTGGCCCTGACATAACCTCACCGCAAGCAAATAACAAGCGCAGTCCGCTGTCCCTGGCGCCCGGTGATTTCACTTTTCCAGCTCCAGAAACTCGAGCGTGTCGCCCTGCAACCGGAAGCGCCGGGCCCGCACGGCGCTGCCGGTGCCTTCTTCATAATAGACGGCCAGGACCGTGCCATCTTTGAGCTCGACGGTCGAGGGGTAGGCGCCGGGAGTGTCATCGATCTGGCAGGGGCCTTGCCAGGTCTTGGCTTCGTCGCGGCTGAAGTGCAGGGCCGTGAGCGGGAGACGATGGGCGAGGAGGATTTCCCCGGTGCTCAAGCGGGTGAAGTGGGGACAGTGCCCGGCAAAGCCAAGGTCTTTGACCGGCGACCAGGTGAGACCGCCGTCGAGGCTGGTGGCGAAGTGCATGTTAACGCGGTCGCCGCGGAGGGCCGCATAGAGGGTCCGGTCCTTGAGCAATACAAAGTCGGTTTCCGCATCGAGGCGGACCCCGCTGCCCTTGCCGATCGGGATGGGGGCGGACCAGGTCCTTCCGCCATCCGTCGAACGGATTACTCCGCCGTAGGCCGTGGCGCCTTCCTCCCGGTACACGCCCAGAATGCGGGCGCCGTCGGGCAACTCGCGCACCGGCGCCGAACTGGGCCAGCCGGGGGCGACCACCTGTGGCTCCGCAGCCCAGGTTTGGCCGCCGTCACGCGAGGCGACCAGGCATGTGTCACAGAGCACGGTCCGATCCGCCTGGGGTCGGTAGGTGAAGAAGCTGCACCAGAGAGTCCCGTCCCGCATCTGGGCAATATGGGGATCGCGGTCATCGAATGGGCCGTCAAAGAGCACGCGCGGGGTGGTCCAGGTGCGGCCCTCGTCCGGGGACCTGACGTAGCAGATGCGCCCGCCTTTGGGGCAGTCGGGCCGTGGCAGTGACACGTGGCCGTAGCCCGCGTAGAAGACGCAAAGGAGGTCGCCGCTTTGCAGGCGGCACACGTCGGGGAAGGCCTGGTAGGTTCCGGCCGACTCGCCGCGGGAGATGACCTGGTGGGGACTGCGAGCGGAGGGCGGGGCCGGCGCCGCGGGGCTCCACTCAAGCCATTCCCGGTTCAACCGGGTGAAGGTAATGAACTGGTAACCGTGGTCCACACCGCGTTCCCAAAGGAGGCCCACGGTCTTGTCTTTGAGGACCGTCAGGTCGGAGTAAGCCGCGTAATCCTCCGAGACCAGTCGCTCGTGGGGGAAGGTCTTGCCTTCATCGCAACTGGTGCGGATGACGAGCCGGCGGCGCTCCGGGCCTTTGGGTCCCGTCCAGAGCAAGCGATTGCGGTCGTCGCCTGCGCCTTGCAGGGTGAAGCGCTCAAGGGCGCAGGCCACTGGCGTCACCGCCAGGCCGGGCCGCGCGTCGCCCCACGTTTTTCCCCCGTCGGCGCTCTCGGCCAGCCAGCGGTTCGAGCCGTGCTCTTGGCGGACATCCATGAGAATGCGGCCATCGGCCAATTCCACCACCTGGCATTCATCGCCACCCTGCTGGCCGGGCACAAATTGGCCGCGCTGCCAACTGCGCCCGTGGTCGTCCGAATAAATCACAAAGTTGGCAAAGGGCATCTTCCAGAACGGCACGATCAGACGGCCGTTGCGGTCCTGGATGGCCCCGCCCGGGCCGGGCACGCTGGCCCGCCAGGCGGGGTCATTGAGGTCGCGCGCCGTGGCCGTCAAATCAATTGGCTCCGACCAGGTGCCGCCGTTGTCGTCGCTCCGGCGCGCCAGGGTTTGCATGTCGTCAGTGCCGGGTCGGGCCGTCTCCGTGCTGCGCCCGGGCCGGGAGCGGATATAAAAGACCCACAGGCTGCCATTGGTCCGGTCCACCACGGTGGCGGGATTGGCGGCCGACCAGAGCTCACCCGGGTCCTCGAGCACGGTCATGGGTGACCAAGTCGCCCCGTTGTCCAGGCTGCGTTTATAGACCAAATCGATGTCCTGTTTGCCGAAGCCCGGGTCATCCGCGCTGTACTTCCGGGCCTCGGCAAAGGCGATCAGCGAACCATCCGGAGCGGCTTCCACCGCCGGGATGCGGTAGGTGTGGTAGCCGTCTTTCCCGGAGATAAAGACATCCGTGTGGGTCAGCAGCGGGAGCGGGAACTGGCGGAACAATTCGCGCAAGCAATCACGCATGGCTGGACCATAGTTCTCCGGGGAAACCACTTGGAAAAGCTGGACGTTGGCGTTGGCCGCATGCGGCACCGTTTTGGTCCTGCCCGCTTCATCCACTTCGATGCGAGCGGGGACAAAGGTGAACAGGGGTTCGGCCTGGGCTTGAGCCGCCAGCTGACGGGAAGTGGTCCAGGCGCCGTTCACTTTGCGAACGGTCCGGCCAGCCGCATGGAGCAGCGAGGCCGTGCACCACATATTGCGGTCCATCTCCCAAACCAGGCGGCGCCAGGGGCGCAAGTCCGTCGCCAGGGCTTGCAAGGGGTCGAGTTCCTCCGCCCCGCAGCGTTGGAGGGCGTAAATGAAGTAACGCTGCAACTCCGCTGGGGCGGAGGCGAGCACCTCGGATTGGCGAAACCGCCACCAGGTGCTGCCAGGGGCATTTGCACCCGCGCCCTGCATGGGCAAGCAGGGGCAGAGCCAGATCGGCAGCCCGGAGCGCAACAGGCCGATATACGCTTGGGGGTCCAGTTCCACATTGTACTCGCTCTGGCCAGGGTCGGCATTGCCGATATTCAAATAAAGCCGCCCGGCCTTTTCTTTCAGCAGCGCAGGCTCGCGATTCCACGCCGCACAAAGGTCCCGCACGCTGCCGGCAGTGATAATCGTGACCGGTTCGCGAGATTCCCGCAGCGTCTTGAGCAGCAGTTCAACGCCGGCCTGAAACTCGACCGGTTGGGTCCGTCCGTCGTCCGTTGGCGAGACCAGTTTCCGCCCAAGCCCGATGGCGAACGGCGCCTGGCGCCCGGTCATACAGAGCATTTGCCTGAGGGGGATCGCACCCGGCCGCTTCAACTGCTGATCGCCCTGGTCGAGCACGATGGCTTTGACCTCCAGCTCGGCGAGCGCAAACAGCGTGGCCAGGTCGAAGTGATCATCCGGGTCGTCGTGCGGATGGAAAAGGTCGGTGCAGTAAATGACCGGCGTGCCCGCCGCCGACCCGCTCAGCGCCGCCACCAGGAACAAGCCGCAGATTAGTCTTTGCACAGAGCCTTTGGATACCCTAAAGGGTCAGGTTCAGAAATGAGAATCGGCAGTGAGCGTCAAAGCACGCAATCCAACAATTCGCTTGCACTGGCTTCGGTTCTGCCCGGGCAGCGTTTTTCCACGCTGGGGTGAAGGCCAGTGCCGAGGTCGGTGTGCCGGCGGCAGCCGATGCAGGGTGGTATTGGGTCGGGATTTTCCGGCCATAAGCCACCGGGGTGCCGGAAGGATAAGTGGAAATAAGTGGAAATAAGTGCAAAAACCGCCGGCGCGGGCGTGGAAACGGGCAGGAACCGGTTCCTGGCCGGGCGCGAGCCGAGGCGGCGCTGTCAGTTTGGCATTCACCGGGTGACAGTATTAGCATGTTTTGGGTCGGGCGCCAAATGCTCCATTGGCTCTGTTGGCTGCATTGGCTGTATTGGGAAAATTTTCGAAATCCTGTAGGGTTCACAAACTCACCCGGAATGCGCAGCGTGAAAGGATGAGTCCAACTCCGGCTGCTCAGACCCTGTGATCCTCCCGGATGATCGTGCGGCAGCCGCCAGCCTGACTCGAACGCCAGTTTTTGGGTGGTTTGGTCTTCTTGAGTTCGTCCAGTTGTCCGATTTCCTTGAGACGCTGATAGATGAGTTGCCAGGCACAAGGGCGCGCGGGGTCCACTTCGCAGTGGTCTTCATGGGAGCCGCTGCACGGGCCATTGAGCATGTGTTTGGCACAGCGGGTGACCGGGCAAATCCCGCCGTAGAGGTGGAGCACACACGCGCCACAGGCGCCGCATTTTTCCGCCCAAACTCCTCGTTCCTCCAGGATGCCGATGAAAGCCGTGTCCAGACCGGCGTAAACCGGCTTGCCGGTGTAACGCTCCGCCAGGGCCTGAACGCCGGCGCCGCAACCCAGGGAAAGAACGGCCTCGTGGTTCTTGATGGTATCGGCGGCCTGCTCGAGAAAGACGTTGTCGCACTGGCGTTCGATCGTCGCTTCTCCGACTTCGAGGGAGAGGCCTTTTAGTTTTGCCGCCATGCGCAGCGCGGAGGCGATGATGCTGACTTCACGCTGTCCGCCCGCCAGGCAGACGGTGACGCAGGTGCCACAACCGAGCAAAAGCAGCTTCCGGTGTTTTTCCACTATGGCCAGCAGGTCAGGGATGTTTTTTCTTTGGGCGACGATCATGAGCAGCTCTCCGGTTTTGACGAACCATTGTATTTGACTGGGTTGGGGCCCAGTTTGCGAACGGTTTGCACCATATCTGTAATCGTATCCGCCAAGGTTCGAGCCATGGCGGCGGAAAGGTTGACCATGCGGATGCGGTCTTTTTCGAGGCCGATTTCCAGCAGCAGGTCGCGGGTATAATTGACCCGGCGTTTGGCGCAAAGATTGCCTTCGACAAAATGGCAGCCGCCTTCGAGGCAGCCCGCCACCAGCACGCCGTCGGCGCCGTTTTCCAGCGCCTTCATGAAATACTCAGTTTCCAGCCGGCCGGTGCAGGGCGTGCGGATGATCCGCACATTGGGTGGGTACTGAATGCGCATTGAACCCGCCAAGTCAGCGGCGGCATAGGCACAGTAGTGGCAGCAAAAGGCCACAATCTTGGGTTGAAAGGCTTCGGATGGCATGGCTCAGACAGTTTCCACCAACTCCTTTTCCGGGTGGTCGCCGGTCATTAGTGGCCCGGCCTTCTCCGCGAACAAATGCCGGATCATGACCAGGAACTGGTCGGTCTCGAAATGATGCAGTTGGATGGCGCGGGCCGGACACTCCGCGGCGCAAATGCCGCAGCCCATGCACTTGGCGGCCTCGATCTGGCCCTTACCGTCGTGGTTGCAGAAAGGCGCGGAATACGGACACACCGTGACACAAGTCATGCAGGAGATGCATTTCTGTTGGCAGACATACGAGACCTGGGCGCTGACGTCGAGTTGCGTTTTGGAAAGCACCGTGGCGGCTCGCGCGGCGGCGGCTCGCGCCTGGGAGATGTTCTCGTCGATGAACTTCGGCGAATGGGCCAGCCCGCAAAGGAAAACGCCTTCGGTGGCGAAATCCACCGGCCGCAGCTTCATGTGGGCTTCCACATAGAACCCGTCGGCGTTGAGCGGCACTTTAAGCATGTCGGAAATGCGCTGGTTGTTCTTCAGGTCCGCTTCAATCCCGGTGCTGAGCACAAGACTATCGGCCTCGATCTGGAGCGGTTCGGGAAAGTCGGGGCTCTTCAGGCTAACCACCAAGCCATGATCCTCGCGCACCTCGGGTGGCGCCTCTGGCGTATAGCGGATAAAGACGACACCCGCCTCGCGCGCCTGTTGATAGTAAAGTTCCCGGAAGCCGTAAGTCCTGACGTCGCGGTAGAGCACGAAGACGTTGGCCGCGGGATCCTGTTTTTTGATGGCCAAGGCATTCTTGATGGCCATGGAGCAGCAGATACGGCTGCAGAAGGGGTGTTGGTCGTTGCGCGAGCCGACGCACTGGATCATGACGATATTCTGTCCCTTCGCGGGATACGCTTGGTCATGCAACAGTTTTCCCAATTCAACCTGCGTTAAGACGCCCTCGGAGCGCCCATACAAAAACTCGGATGTCTTGGCCTGGCGCGCGCCCGTGGCGACGATGATGGCGCCGCCGGACACTTCGAGTGGCCGGCCGTCCTTGACCAGCGTCATGTGGAATTTGCCGACGTGGCCTTTAATCCCGGAGATTTCCGTTTCCAGATACAGCTTGATGTTGGGATGTTTTTCAACCTGCTGGATGAGCGCGCTGGTAAACTGGGCGAGGTCCGGGTGCTCGAGGGTGCGGTGAATCTCGTGCAGGGTCCCCCCCAGGCGATTGGTTTGTTCCACCAGGTGCACAGGGAATCCCTGATTAGCCAGCGCCAGGGCGGCGGTCATTCCACTCAAGCCTCCGCCGATGACCAGGCCCGTCTGGTCAACCTGCAGCGTCCCGCCTTCCAGCGGCGAAAGCATCCGCGCTCGGGCGATGGCGATCTTCACCAGTTCAACCGCTTTTTCGGTGGCGGATTGCGCCGCCGCGGAGTGCACCCAGGAGCACTGGTCGCGAATGTTCGCCATCTCGAACAGATGGGGATTCAAGCCCGCTTCGCGCAAGGTTTCACGGAACAAAGGTTCGTGCGTTCTCGGGGTGCAGGAGGCAACCACGACGCGATTGAGCCGATGTTCACGGATCATCTCCTTGATGTTCGACAGGCTTGCATCGGAACAGGTGAACATGGTATGAGTCGCCAATACCACGCCCGGCTGGTTCGCGATGCTTTTCACGACTCGCTCCACGTCCACGACCGAAGCGATGTTCATACCGCAGTGGCAGACAAAGACCCCCATTCGCGGTTCTTCATCGGTGACATCATGCTCGACGGGGTAACTCTTTTTAGTGATCAGCGTATTGCGCGCGGGAGCCAACAGCTCCATCGCCAGGGAAGCCGCGGCGCTGGCTTGGGTCACCGTCTCGGGAATGTCCTTGGGTTCCTGGAATGCTCCGCCCACGAAGACGCCCGGCCGGGAGGTTGACAGGGGGGACAGCCGGTCGGTGTGGCAGAAGCCAAAGTCGTTCAGTTTTATCCGGAGGCTGGCAGCGCACCTGGCCATGGACTCCGGCGGTTCCATGCCCACGGACAATACGATCAGGTCAAGGTCCTTCTGTTGAAGCTGGCTGTTGTCATCCAGAAACTGAACGCGCAGGTCTTGGCTGCCGGGGACCTGAATAATTCGCGACGGAATGCTCTTGACGAAGTGGATGTTCTTCTGCGCCCTGGCCCGCTCGTAGTACTGGTCAAAGTCTTTGCCGTGGGCGCGGATATCAATGTAGAAGATGGTCGCGTCCAGGCCTTCGACGTGATCGCCCGCCACCATGGCTTGTTTCGTCGCCATCATGCAGCAGATCGACGAACAATAGTCATTGCCGCAAGCCGAATCACGCGAGCCGACGCATTGAATCCAGGCGATGCGCCGGGCCTTCCGGCCATCGGACAGGCGTATGACATGTCCCTCGAACGGCCCCGCGGCCGAGAGCATGCGCTCGAACTGAACGCTGGTAATGACGTTCGGATAGCGACCGTAACCGAATTCGCCTTTTCGTTGGGCAGCGAACTCCTCAAAGCCAGGGGTCAGGATGACGGCGCCGACCTTGAGGGTGACCCTCCGCTCCCTCATCGCGTGGTCGATGGCGTGCTGTTCGCAAGTCTCGACGCAACGATTGCACTCCGAGCACAGAGCGCAGTTAAGACAACGCTCAGCCTCCGCCAACGCTTGCTCCTCGGTCAGCCCTTTTTCGACCTCGTCGAAATTCTTCACTCGATTGGCCGGCGCCAATTCTTCGGACCGGGGCCGGTCCTTTTTCACTATTTTCTCGGTCGAGGGCAGCAGGTCCTCCGGCATCGGATTTACCGTGCTCTCAAAACGGCCGGCCAGCAAGTCCTTGCCGGTTAAATATCGTTCGATGGATTCAGCGGCCCGTTTGCCGGCCGCGACCGCATCGACCACCGACGCCGGACCCGACGCATTGTCACCGCCAGCGAACACGCCGGCGAGGGAAGTTTGCCCAGTAATGGGGTCGGTTCTAAAGCAACCTCGTTCGCTTTCAGCCTTGATATGCCCAAGCAACTGCTCGTCCACCATCTGGCCGATGGCCACAATGATCTGGTCGGCTTCCAGAGTGGCCAGGTCGTTTTCGTCAAAGGCGGGATTGAACCGTTTCTGGTCGTCAAAGACCCGGGTGCAACGTTTGAGCTGGAGGCCGGTCACGGAACCATTGCCCGTAATGCGCTTGGGGCCCCAACCGTCGCGGATCGTGATGTATTCGGCCAGGGTGGCTTCGATTTCTTCCTTATAGGCAGGCATTTCATCGCGCCGTTCGAGGCAGACCAGCTCGACCCTCTTGGCGCCGAGGCGCAGCGCCGTCCGGGCCACGTCAACCGCCACGTTACCGCCGCCAATCACCAAGACCCGGTCTTTCACCACGGGCTTCCTGGCCGAAGCCGCGTCCCTGAGAAATTCGAGGCCATGAAGCACTCCCTTGATTTGTTCGCCTTCGATGCGGAGTTTGCGGCTTTTCTGGGCGCCGGCGCAAAGGAATACCGCATCGTAATCATCCCGGAGCGATTGAAAGGTGACGTCCTGCCCGACGCGACAGTTATAGACGAACTTGACGCCCTTGCGGCGGATCAGTTCGATTTCATGGTCCAGGATTGTCTTCGGCAGCCGGTACTCGGGAATCCCCCAACGGAGCATGCCGCCGGCGGCGCTCAGCGCTTCATACACGGTGACTGCAAAACCCGCATCGGCGAGATCCCCAGCCGCAGTCAATCCCGCTGGCCCGGCGCCAAGCACGGCCACCTTTTTGGCCTCCGGCGCGGGAGTTTTCTCTTCCGGCAGAGCCAATTTCCCCGCCGCGAGCAGCTCGATTTCCTGGTCGGACGCGAATCGTTTCAACAATCGAATGGCGATGGGATCATCGGCTTGGCCGCGGGTGCAGACGGATTCGCAGGGATGCGTGCAAATCCGGCCGCAAATGGCGGAAAGCGGATTTCTCTGGCGGACAAGATTAACCGCCTTGAGATACTCCTTTTGCTTGATGAGCTGGACGTAGCCTTGGACGTTGACCTTGGCCGGGCAGTTCACCTTGCAGGGCGCGTGCCCCTGCTTGAGGATGCCAAAGATGTTTGGCGTTGCCTGGGCGTAGAGCTTGGCAATGCCTTTTCGGGTGCCGAGACAGCGGTTGAACTCGTCCGGTATGTCAACGGGGCAGACTTGAGTGCATTCACTGCAGCCATTGCACTTGGCTTCGTCCACATACCGCGGAAACCGCCTGACTGTCGCTTCGAAATGGCCCGGTTCGCCCTGCAAGTCAGTCAGCTCCGAAAGCGTCAGTATCTCGACATTCAAATTCCGCGCGCATTCCACGAGTTTGGGGGAGACAATGCAGGTCGCGCAATCACCGGTCGGAAAGGTCTTGTCCAGGCGGGCCATCATGCCGCCGATGGCCGCATCGCGCTCGACGAGATAGACTTTGAAGCCGCTGTTGGCCAGGTCCAGCGAGGCCTGCACGCCGGCAATGCCGCCGCCCTGCACCAGCACCGCGCCAATCATCTTGTCGTCGGACTTGCTCATGTCAGTTTGCCGCTACCTTTTCCAGAACAGTTGAGGCGGGAACCATCAGCTTCTCGAACCCGAGCTCCTCGGGGCGAAGGCCAAGACAAAGCCCAACAAGCTGGGTGATGTAAACGATTGGCATTTGATAGTTCTTGCCGGTCTGCTTGTTGATGTCCTGTTGCCGCAAATCCAGATTGACCTGACACATAGGGCAACTGACCGCGATACAGTCGGCACCCGTCTGGCAGGCCATGTCGAGAATCGAATCCGTGAGCTGCACCACCACATCCGTTCGGGAAAGCGACAACCCGCCGCCGCAACATTCGACCTTGCACGGCCAGTCCAGGCTCTGGCCGCCCATCGCTTTGACCAGCCGGTCAAGGGACGTCGGATTTTCTGGGTCGTCGAATTTCAAAATCTTGGGCGGCCGGACCAGCAGGCACCCGTAGTAGCAAGCCACCTTGAGGTCCTTCAGTGAATGCTTAACGGCGCGGGAGATTGCCTTCAGTCCCACGTCGTCCAGGAGCACTTCGAGGAAATGCCGCACTTTGACCGAGCCGTCATAATCCCGCTCCAGCGCCTCGCTGACCTGCTGGCGCATGGCTGGATGAGCCGCGATTTGGTGGTTGGCCACTTTCATGCGGTTGAAGCAGGCGGCGCAATTAACCACCATGTCCAGTTTCATGTCCTGGACTTTGGCCATATTGGCGGCGGGCAACGACACAGCCAGGAAAGGATCGGTCTGGTGGGCGGCGGTCGCGCCGCAGCACGTCCAGCCTTTGGGTTCAACCAGGTCAATTCCCAGCGCCCGCGCCACCGCCAAAGTGGATTGGTGCATGTCCTGGGCCGTGGATTCAGCCGAGCACCCTGGAAAATACGCATACCTCATGCTTGGGGTCCTTTGTTCTGTTTGGAGCTCTTGAAAATGCGACCCACTGTTTTCCGGTCGCCACCCCGGGGAGGCAGCAAAGAAATCTTCCGCTTCTTGAGCATGGCCGGGAATTTTTCCGTGTCGTTCATCCATTTCCCCGTGCCGAGTTTGTAGGCGGCGACGATCCCGATTTCATAGGTGCGACCGAACATTTTGACCGTTCTTAGGAATGCCCGGTTAAACAACGGGACATTGCCAGCCGGCTTGGACGCGCCCCTTTCGAGGGCCAGCTTGCGCAACGCGTCAATGACCGCTGCGACATCAATCCCCATCGGGCAGCGAGCGGAACAGATCTCACACGAGGCGCACGTCCAGACGAGATCGCTCTCCAGCAGTTCATTGCCCGCGCCTAGATGCAGTTGCCGCATCATTTCCGAAGGCCGGGACTTGGCCAGTTTGGCCACCGAACAACCGCTGGAGCATTTCTTGCACTGGAAACAGACGCTCAGACCGACGCCGCATATCTTTTCCACCGCGTCCTTTAAGCCGCGGCCAGTCTTCTTCTTGTTGATGGTGATCACGGTAGTTACCTCTCGCTATTTCGCGGCCATCTCTTCGACGCCGGCTTCAGCGTCGTCGGTATCTTCCTCCGCAATGGCAGCGACGCTGCCGGGAAGAACTTTGCGATAGACTGCCGCGGGTTTGCGCTTCCGACCCTTATCCGTCAACAGTTGGTCGATGGTGATTCCGAACAGCCTCTGATTCTCCTCCAGATGCGGCAGGATCAAATCCCAGTCTGCGCCGGTCAACCGGGCAAACTTGCCGCCGTTTAACTGCTGCTCGACCAGGGTTCGGTCCGGATCGCGGACAAAAATGGCTCCGCCGGAAGCCAGGGAGAACAGATTGCCGCCGGGATAAGGCTCCGGCAGCGAAACCAATTGTCCGTCATCATCGAACTTCACGCCATTCAAGACCACGAACCCGCCTCCGTTATGAGGATCGCCGGCCATGAAGGACTCCGCCAGAAAATCAAGGCAGGTGCCATTGATGACTACTTTTGGCCGGCCGACGGAGTTGATCAGCGGCCTGCCGGCGGCGTTGCCGAGAACATAGACGCAGCCGCCTTTGGCGCCATACATAAAGGTCTGGCCCACGTCGCCGTGAATGACCAGTTTTCCTTTTTTAATAATCTGGCCCAACTGGTCCTGGGCATTGCCATGCACTGTAATCGCCAGCCCATCGATCCCTGAAGCCAGGTAATCTCCACTGCTGCCATAGACATCGATGGTCACCTCGTCCGTGTCGGGCCCCAGTCCGCAGCCGAGATATCGCTGGCCAATACAATGGAAGCTGATGAAGTGCCGCCACCCCTTCAGGTAGGCATCCACGAGCAGGGCAGCGTCACAGTCGTCACCTTCCGGCGGGAAATGCGCGGCGTCGATCACCAGCGTTGTTTCGTTCTCTTGCGGTTTCCTCAGGTGTGCACGGGTCTCGAAATCGATGAGCCGAAACGCGCTCTTGGCGGAATCTTTTGAGCCGATGTTGGGGAGATTGCTGAACAGTCGGTTCCACTCGCTGTGGACAACGTGGAGAACATGGCTGCGCTTCTTGGCGCCGGTTGAGTATCTCCGGTCGTTCAGCAGCGTGAGGACCTCAATCGCGGTGGCCGTCTGGGAAGGATCTTTCGCCTGCTGGGTGACTTGCTGGCACGCCAGGCGAAACTCATCAAAGGTCCATTGCGGCATGAGTCCGCGCATCATTTCGAAAATCGCCAGGCTGTTGCCGGGGACAAACCGCTCATTGCTAATGGTCTCGGCCGACTCCCCCGATTCGGAGGACAACAGCAATTCCCGCGAAAAATCACAGGGTTCAGTTCCTCTCGGCATGGGGACCAGTTTGCCGAATTTATCGGCGCACGTAATCCGCATCTTGCCGACGGAATCCTTCTGCAGATTGAAAATGAAGGCCCCGCCGTCATTGTGACTGCCTCCGCGCGCGTTCCAGTACCGGTCCGCCACCGGGCAAATCCGTTTGTCGTCGTTCGACAGGCTCAAGAGCGTGGCATCGATGGCTTGTTTTTCCGAAGCAATCAGGCCCACCTGGACTTCGCCGTCGCTGAAAGCAAACACCTGCGGCCGAAGCATCGCGGTGTCGGTGATGCCCATCAACTGGAACTGCCTTTTTCGGGCAAGCGTGCGGGCGATGATGAAAAACCACGGGCCATCGGGAGAACCGTGAATATGCGTGGCTTGGATCGCCCGGTAAATCTTCTGTTTCTCCACATCGAGCCGGTCAAAGTCCAGTTCCGTGCTGGGCGCCAGCGCCTCGATGATATACTCCAGCGGATAGTGGTACGTCCGGCTCAGCAAATCGAAAAGCAAGGCCGAGA
Organism: Verrucomicrobiota bacterium; assembly: GCA_049518415.1. GTDB lineage: Bacteria > Verrucomicrobiota > Verrucomicrobiia > Limisphaerales > UBA8199 > CAVQND01. The sequence continues at coordinate 75,901 of JBEKRX010000010.1, read as the reverse complement.
CTTCCGTGTCGGTGAGGAACTGGGGATAGATCTGACGCTGCCTGAGATACTCGGTGACGGAATGGTAATTGGCAAAGTCGCCGTTATGCACCAGCGCCATGTCAATGGCCGCAAACGGATGGGCGCCGCCGGGGTGCCAGACCCGACCCTTGGTCGGGAAACGCTGGTGGGCAATCCATTCGTAGGCGCAGAGTTCCTCAAGCTTGTAGTAATTGACAATCGCTTCGGCGAACCCGACTACCTTGAGGATCATGAGGTCCCGGCCGTGCGAGAGCACGAAGGCCCTTTTCTCCCCCAGGGACGCGTAGTATTTCTGATTCAGGCTGAAGCTGTTCTGGTTGACAAATTCGTCTTCCGCTTCCCCTCGGTCCAGCGCTTGCAGATGGTTTCTGGCGATGAACGCGTCCAACACCTTCGGTTTGACGCGCACAAAATAGCGGCTGACCGCCGGCGGCAACACCTCCAGCCCCGGCACGGACTTCCAGTCCTCGACCTGGTTGAGTTGGCCAGTCGCCGCGATGTCGAAATAAGGGGTGATGAACTGCGCCTCGATTTCGGGCCGCACCTTGGTGTCAATGAACGCCAGGTGCAACAAGTAATGGCTGTCGAGGACCTCGCGGCTGACCCCAAGCTGCTCCGGCACCAACCCCACCGCGGCGATGCCGCCCCCCTTGCCATTGCCCCGATTGTGCATCTGCCGGGAGGGTGCATAAACATGCTTGCCCGGCACGGGCTCGCTGCAACAGAAACCCATCACTCCGCAGCCCCCTTCCTCGGCTTCCTTGTTCAGGCGCGAAGCGTGGTTAAGCGGCTCGGCCAGCCGCTTTCTTGAATCGGCCAGGCGCTTTATCAATTCACCGTTCATGAGGTTCTCGCCAGGTCGTTCGTATAATCCAGGTGCATCATGAGGTCGGTGCGTCCGCGCAGTTCGCTGACGCTGCGCAGGCCCAGGCGTTGCAGAATTGAGAGGAGCACCTTGCGCCAGGCACTGTAAAGGTTGATCAACCGCTGGGTGCCCCAATCAATCTCCATCTTCTGGGAAAGCTCGGGGTCGGTCGTGGCGATGCCGCGCGGACAACCGCGGCCGCTCTCACAGCGGCTGCACCGCACACACCCCAGCGCCACCATTTCCGCCGTCCCGATGACCACTCCATCCGCCCCCAGGGCAATGGCCTTGGCCACATCATAGGCCGAGCGAAGGCCGCCGCTGGCAATCAAGGTCACCTTGTCCCGGACCCCTTCATCCATTAGAAAACGGTGGACTTTGCCAATGGCGTATTCGATGGGCATGGCGATGTTCTTCTTGGCGATGTCCGGCGCCGCGCCGGTCCCGCCATAGCCGCCGTCAATGTGGACGATATGAGTGCCCGCGGAGTAACTGCCCACCGCCACCATATCCACATCCGTAGGCGTGGAAACCTTCGTCGAGATCAAGGCGCGCCGGTTCACATGCTTGACCCACTCGATGTGCTTCATGTGGTCTTCGATGGAATAGACGCTATGGAAGGGGAACGGGGAGAAGAGCGAGAAACCCACCACCGACTCGCGCATCCTGGCTACATCGATCGTGACCTTGTCGCCCAGGAGGTGCCCGCCCAGACCCGGCTTGGCGCCCTGGGCATACTTGAACTCCACGATCGGCACCCGCTGGATGGTTTCTTCGCGCACGCCGAACAGGCCCGTGGCCACCTGCGTAATCACATGGTCGTCATACGGCCTCAGCCGCTCCATGTATCCGCCCTCGCCCGTGCAGGTAAAGGTATTAAACGCCACCGCCGCCCTGGCTTTGGCCAACTGGGTGACATTGCTCACCGACCCGAAGGACATGCCGCCTCCATACCAGGGCACATCAATCTTGATCTTAGGCCGGCCATCGTCGCGCTTGTTGAGCAGCAGGCTCGTGTCGATCTGGTCCTCGCGCAGGGCCATGGGCGGTCGCTCGGGGAATTTGAACCGGAGCCGGTCGAAACCACCGCCGGAATGGCCGCCCTCATAATCGTAATCGTAGGCAGCCGGCGGCACCTCGCCGGTCTCAGCCATTTTCCACGTCGCCAGAATCAAATCACCCGACCAGCGATAATCGCCCAGCGCATGATACATCGGATTTTCCCGGACCTGCAGGGCTCCTTGCGGGCAATGGGTCACGCAATCGTGGCCGGTCTTTGCGCAGGCCGGCCCGATGCACAAGTGATGGAGCGGCTCACCAAAATACTTGTAGCCGGGGTTGCGCACGTGGACCTGGTGGGGACAAACCTCCCCGCACTTCCCGCAGCGCCGACAGTCCGGGCTGCGATGGACAAGGTACTTGGCGATTTCATTGCGATAGCGGGACGGGGCCGGTCGGGTGACCCGCTCCACCTTTTCCTGCGGCACGCGTGTCTTCAGCGTGTTCTCAGGCAGTAGCTCTTCAATGCGTCTTTCTGGTGCCATAAAGCTTGCCGAAGGTTTCCTCCTCAAGTTGCTCAAAGAACATGGCGCGGCCGACATCGCCGCGCAGACGACGCACCTCGCGCATGCCCATTGCCCCCATCACTTCGACCAACTGGTCATGCCAGGCCGCGATCAGATTCGTCATGCGGCCCACGGCAAAATCGCGATCGATGGTCTCCAGCCTGGCTGGGCACGGCCGCCCCGGTTTGCAGCTCTCACACAGATGACATTCCAGCGCGATCAGCAACGGCAGATTGATGGTCACCAGGTCCGCGCCGCAAATGATGGCTTTGGCCAGGTGTTCCGGCAGCGCAATTCCGCCCCCGGCCATGAGCGTGATCTCGTCCCGGGTCCCCTTCTCGATGAGGGCGGTATGGAGCTGCCGGATCATGTCCTTCAGAAATCGCGGCGGTTGCGCTCCGATTTCGTTGCCGTTGGCGTCCGCCACGATATGGATCACCTCCACTTCTGGCCACCCGGCCAGCTCGAGGGCGCGCCCGAGGCCCGTTGCGGTCAGCTCGACCCTGATCGAGGCGACGATCTCCGGGTGGATCTTCTTGATTGCCTTGATGCGCTCGGTCACCGTGGGGCTGTCCGCGATTTCCACCAGCCTGGTCTTTCTCAGGACATCGGCCGGCACTGGGGCACTGTCGGGACCCAGATAAAACGCGATATGACGCAGGTGCTTCTCGGTGGCCTGCTGGTGTCCGGCATCCAGGATCGCGATCAAGTCGGTCGCCGCAGCCGTCTGTTCGATCACGGCATCGAGCTGCGGCAAAGTATGCGCCGGCGAACTTAGATCGATGATCAGCGGCATCGGGATCGACACCAGGGGGGGCAGCTCGGCCGCGACCTGGCTTCCCTGTAAAGCCAGGAACGGAGGCTTGCGTCCGATGTCAACCGCCGTGCTGATGTACTCCCGGCCGTGAATCCCGTCGCGGGTCGGACGAACAATCTCCGACATGTCCGTCCACATCGAGTCGAAACCAGGGCCGGAAAACGGCCCCTGGTAGCCCGCGCCCGAGACGGGGATTTTCGCGGTTTCAGCCTGGAGCCACGTGGTTTTGATGATGTCCGGTTTCCAGTAGCTGTTCCCAAGGCTTTCATAGACGGGATTTACGGACAGGCACAAGAGGCCCTTGGTGCAATCCTGCACGCACGAGAAACACCCCATGCACTCGAAGAACAGCGCCTCCACGTCGCTCAGGTTGCGAATATACTCCGCCTCCTGCCGGTAGCGGTCATAGACGCAGGCCTTCTTCACGCAGTTATGGCACCGGGCGCAGTCCTCCCGCCAGTCCACCACGCCGTGTTTGCCGATGCGCGGCCGTCGCGGGGGCACCGGACGTGTCTTGATATGATATTTTTCCGGCACGCTTTCTCCCGGTCACGACAGCCCGGCGGCCGCAAACAGCTCCGGCACCACAGCTTCTTTGCCACCCGAGAGAATATGAATCCCGCGCACCCCCTCCATCGTCTTTAGTTTCTGGATGGTTTCCACGCAGATCGCCCAGCCCGGTTTCCCGGCGCCGTGGCCAGGGGCTTGGAGCCTTTCCATCACTTCCTTCGGGACGTAAAAATCGGGATGGGTCTCCCGCAGCTTCTGGGCCTCCGCTGCGCTCTCCAAGGGGAGCACGCCGGCCAGAATCGCGACCTTCTTCGCAAGACCTGCCTGGCAAACGGCCTCGAGCCATTGGCTGAACATGTCGAGGTCAAAGACCGCGTGCGTTTGAATGAACCTGGCGCCAGCCTCGATTTTTCGGTGGAGCCTGATCAGGTTGAGTTCCAGCGGCTTCAGGAAGGGATTGGCCACCGCTCCCACCAACATCGAAAATGGCCCGTCGATCTTCCTCCCGTCGGCCAGCAGGCCCTGCTCGCACATCCGAGTGGTCATGGCGATAAACTGCGTGGAATCGATGTCGAAAACGTTTGTGGCCTCCGGACAGCCGATCAGCGTCTGATGATAGCCGGACAAACAAAGCACATTCTTGATCCCCAGACTGGCAGCTCCCAGCAAATCGGACTGGAGGGCGATGCGGTTCCGGTCGCGGGTGACCATTTGGAGAACCGGCTCGAGGCCCGTTTTGAGCGCCGCCGCCGAGGCGGCCAGGGAAGACAGCGCCACGCCGTGTTGGTTGTCGCCCATGTTGACCGCCGTGAGCTTGCCGCCCAAGGCTTTCAAGGCCGCTTCCGTGGCAGACAGAGTCGCCGTGGTCGGGGGCGCATGCTCGGCGGTAATGATAAACTCTCCGTTCTCGATCCTTCTGGCGAGTTGGCCATCAACTTTCATGCCACCATACGTTCCTGTTGGTTCATCGCATCGCTGGGGGTGCGTCCTTGGGGCAGACTTCTGACCCGTTCAATGAACTGCTTGATTTCGTCACAGACCTGCCCGGCCGCGCCTGGCGCGCACTCGATGACGGCCATCCGTCCCGCGCCGAGTCCGATTTCCTCCAACAGCGATTCGACCGCCTCGGCGCGTTTGTGGGCGCGCCGGCTGCCCTCGAAGTGGCGGCACTCCTCCTTCTTGCAGGCCACAACCGCCACCCCGTCCGCGCCCGTTTCCAGGGCTTTGATAAGGTAAGGCACATCCACTTTTCCGGAGCACGGCAGACCGATGGTCTTGACCGTGTCTCCGCCCAGTTCCTCGCCAAGATCGGCCAACCGGCCTGCGTCCAAATTGTTCGAGCAGTAAAAAACGCAAGTCTTCAAGCGGCGATTGCTCCTTGGGCCTTGTTCACCGAACGAATTCCGCAACCGGTTCGCGCAACGCTGGATGGCCGATACGCCCTGCCGGAACGCGGCAAACTCCTCATAGTCAATGAGCCCGTCTTTGGCCATTTGGACGCGCAGAGCCTCGACGAGGGTCATGATTTCGCGCGCCGCGGCTGATTTGTCCTGGACACCGGAGCAGACCTCCTGGAAGGCATAGCCGGCCGATTCCATTCTCATGATCTCGCCCCACACCGCTTCCGGGCTTTCCTGCAAGGCGAAGAGTAAACGCGGGCAACTCGCTCCGATGGCCCTCAAGTACTCCTCGACCGTCTGGTCGAGCTGGTTCATAACGCGTTATCCGACACTGCAACTCAGGCGCCGTGATTTGTTTGCGCGCGTGCTTTGTACGCGAGCGACGCCTGCTTGCAAAGAAAAAAACGCCCGAGCCGCGAGGCGCTCCTTAATCCGCAGGCCGTACTGGACGAGAATGCGCCGGTCTGCCTCGGTCAGGGGCGCCCGGCTGCCCAACTTGCCGCGCAGAATCTGGTTCTCCTGGCGCAGGTAATCGTTTGCCAGGGCCAGGTCGCGGCTGAAAAGCTGCTGAACCTTGGCCATCAACGGGTGGGCCGGATTCTGGGAGCTGGGTTCATCGGCGACAGCATACCGGCGCCGGCGAGCCGCGCGAACTCAAAACGCATTCTGCGATTCGTCATGGGGGCGGATGAATTTCTGCACCGTACAGGGGCTATCCAAAACGAGTTTGGCCCGGTTCATGTCCTGGATCCAGTTCTGCGATTCGAGGCCGTCTCCGCCGGCGTAATACTCCCAGTCTGCGCTCTTGAGATTTCGGATTTTTTCCCTGGCTACGCAGCCGAGGATCAGGTTATCACCGTTGTCCCAGAAACCGTTGTTGGAAAGGGCGTACACGTATTTGTCGCTGTTCTCGCGGCCGTGAGGGCGCACGCGATGTTCAATGAGAGCAATGGCCCAAACCGCCCCCTCAAGAGACGGGACCGCTTGAGGCTACGAGGGGGAAGGTGTCTTCGGAATCTCATATGAGTCCCTCAAGAGGCGGTGGTCGGCCTCACTGCAATTCAAAAGTGATCCCCTCGTAAGCATCGATCCGAGGGAAACGCAATTCCAGTTCTTGCCCGGACTGCTTGTGTCGGAACGACGTCTCGGGGAAACCCGCGAGCCGGCGCACCTGCCTGCCCCCGGGTATCCTCAAACGCACGCAAACATTCTCGACGGGAGGCAAGTATCCGCTCTCGTTGTCCGGCTCCGTGGTCCAGTTCAACAAGTGGAGCACGCGGCGGTTTCCATTCCGGGTCAAGTTGGCAATCAGCGAGCTCGGTGCAGTGACCTGATAAGGCGGCGGCGTGGCGGCGGCATATTCGACCAGGTTTCGCAGACAACTGCCCAGCACCGACTCCTTGGTCGAACTGTAGAGACTCTCCAGGGACGACGCCAGGTAAACCACGCGGCCTTGGCCGTGGGTGGAGGTGACGACACCCGGCAGAATCGGACGGCGTCCATCGCCAGTGACGATATCCATCATCGTGGACCCGCCGTCCAACAGTTCGACCGGTTCGAAGTACCCGAGGGGGACCAGCGGCCCATCGAGGGTGGCGTGCGGGGTGAGATACAGGTCGTTGGGTCCGCCAGTCATGCACCGGTAGCTGTTCAGGGTTTCCTCCAGCTCCCCCTGGGGATGCGCTGGACGAACCCGCAACAAAGGTTCAAGTTCAAATCGTTCCAGACGCTCGCCCGCCGCGCCGTAGAGCGACGTCCCATAGCAAGCCAGCAGTCCGCCGCCGTGCTCGACAAACCGTTCGAGGTTCTCCCGGCGGCGGGACGTGAGCTGGGGGATATCCGCCAGATAAAGAACCCGATAGCGGGCCAACCTCTCGGGCTCATCCAGCACCGCCTGGGGAACGGAGGAGACTTGAACATGACCGTAGAGACAGGCGGCGAATGCGCCGAGCGTGGATGACCGGACATCCGCCTTCCAAAACCACCCGGTTTGCGCATGCCCGGGCGGGTTTCGAGTCGCTTGCACAACGGCAACATAGGGCACATTCTCAGCCCCCTCGAGTTCCCGCTCATGGTCTTTCAGGACGGAGAACGGGAGGCTGACCCAGCGCCGGTTTTCCGCCTGCGTCACGTAAGCGTACGGTTGGGCAATAATGGGAGCCCCGCCAAAGGCCGCGGTGGTGAAGATCTCCTGTTGATAGTCGAGCCCATTGGGGATGACTCGAGGCCAGTTGTTATAAACCCCCACGTAGGGCCAGACGCCCAATCCCGCCGCGCGGGCCAGGCTGACGCCTTCGGCGCGCTCCAGCAGCGAGTGGCCGCGCTCGTACAGAAAGGCGTCCATCGCCCTGAGAATGCGCGGGTCCTCATTCGCCATATTGTCAGCACTGTTCAGGTTATAAATCAGCGGAATGTCTTTGTGGGCCTTTACCATCCGCCGAACCTCCTGGAGGACGCTCATCAGTTGTTCCTGGTACCATTGGTGATACTCCGCGATGACCTCGTGGTCTTGCTTGGTGTAATCCCCCTCCCGCTCATGCCAGGGGATAGCCTTGCCCGAGGCCCGCTGAAAACCGTTCCGGCATCCATCGCAATAGCAGACCTTCAGTCCCGGCCAGAAGTAGAACGGGCGCCAAGTGTCGAAATAGAGGCCATCCACCGCATAGTCCCGCACCACATGCTCCACGAGGTCCAGGTAGGCCTTCCGATAGGGAGTGTTCCAGCACACCGTCCCGTGATCCTCGCCGACATACATGTGGTCGCGGTTGGGTCCGCCGCCGGGACGCACCCGCTGTGCGTATTCCGGATAATCCTTGGTCACCATCGACCACGCCAGTTTATGTCCGGTCGATATGTAGGCAACGGTGCGGATGCCGCGCGATTTGCAGGCGGCGATCGTCTCCGCCAGCACATCCCGAGCGCCAAGCTCGGGATGAGTGGAGAACCGGACTCCTTGTATCGTCGAGTACTTTCCCATGGTTGAAATGCGCACCGTGTTGGCATGCAGCTCGACCATCGTCCGCGCCAGCGCCTCGGCGTCGTACTCGAGTTTCGGCGCAAAAGGCGGCTGATAAGCGTCGATCAAGAACACCCGCGCCGTTTGAATCCAGTTCAGATCGGCGGCGAAGGTTGCCGGGAGCGCCGCGCCGAAAAGGCAGATTTGAAGACAGGCGCGACGGATCCGCCCAGGAATCGGTGTTTTCATATTTCAGATAGACTTTGGAAGCGCGGGTTCGGGCGCAACGGGCCGATAAGGAACAACATAATGGCCACCGCGATCAACGGCATGATGCCATACCCAATAAAGACCGGGTAATAGCCGAACCGGTCCACCATCCGGCCGGAGAGCCATTGGAAAAACATGCCGCCCAAACCGGAACCCATGCTGGCCAAGCCCCAAATTGAGCCGAGCGCGTTTTTCGGGAACACCTCCGCTGGAAACGCCAGCGTGTTTGCCAAGTAGCCGGTATAGCCGAACATCGCGATGGAAACCAACGCAATCGACACGTAAGGATCATGAACGATGATGGCCGGAATGGCCGAAACCATGACCAACCCGAAGACGGCGGCGCCGGTCTTGCGGGCGTGCGGAATGGGAATGCCGCGCGAAATCAGGAACTGCGTGAAGCCCCCGCCCGCCAGATTCCCGATATCCGCAATGATGAAGGGAACCGGCGCCAGCCAGACCACCTGTTTGAGACTGAAATGGTGCACCTCGGTCAGAAATTTGGGCAGCCAGAAGACGTAGAAATACCAGACCGGGTCCATGAACAGTTTCGACAGCGCAAAGAACAACAGGAAGCGGGTTTTGAGCAAGCGCCAGGGGGGCGGCGGGCGCGCGGCCACCTCGGCGGCGACGGTGGCTGGGGTGCGGTAAACCAGGCCAAAGCCGATCAGCCACCCATAGCCAATCAGCCCGACGATGACGAACGCCGGACGCCAGCCAAGGTGAATCAGCAGCAAACCCACGGCCGTTGGGCCGACCAGGGCCCCGATGCCGGCGCCGCTGTTGAAAATCCCCGAGGCGAGTGAACGCTCCCGCGGTGGGAACCATTCACTAACGACCTTGACGGCGGCGGGCCAGTTGCCGGCCTCGCCCAGCCCCAGCAGCATCAAGAAGCCGGCGAGCATCCAGACATTTTGGGCCGCGCCGATCAGCCCCACGGCCGAACTCCACAGGAACATGCAGAGGAGGTAACCGCGCTTGGCGCCCAGCCGATCGATGATCGGCCCGGACACGCCGTTGCCGAGGGCGTAAGCGAAGAAAAAGCCGGAGGTGAGCAGGCCATAGTCTTCATTGGAGAGGGAAAAGACCTGTTGGAGGGTCGTGGCCGAGACCGAATAGGCCTGGCGGCAAAGGTAATTGATGACCGTGGCCAGGAAGATTAGACCAACCATCACCCAGCGCAAACCAGAGGGCTCTGTCTCAGCGTTCAGTTGTGGTTCAGCCATAGCCCGAGCGACGGAAGGACGACGCGGAGCAGTCTGCCAGGCTCCAGCATCGCAGGTTAGCAAATCCGCATCGTCAATCCGCCATCCACCGAGACGGTTTCACCGGTGATATAATCGTTGGTCACCAGTTCGCGGATCAGGCTGGCGACCTGCCCGGGCGCGCCTTCGCGATGCAGCGGGATTCGGTTCTCCAGGTTGTTTTGTTTCACCGGCGCCGGCATCGTGGCGTGAAAGGCCGTGCGAATGACGCCGGGGGCGACGCAATTAACGCGGATGTTATCGTTCGCAAACTCGTAAGCCAGGGCACGGGTCAGTTGCGGCAACGCGCCCTTGACCGCCTGGTAAGCCACATTGGTCTTGACCCCGCGAATCCCGGCCGCCGAGGAGATCAGGATGATCACGCCCCGCTTTTTTTGTTTCATGGCCGGAATGGCCGCCCGGCAAAGGTGGAAAATGGCGTGCACATGCACGTCAAAGGCGGTCTGCCAAGCCTCGGGCGTCAACTCCAACAGCCCGCCATTGACCGGCCCGCCCGCTGAGTGGACCAGCACATCCACCGGGCCAAGCTCCCTGGCCGTCTCCTCCACGCACCGCGTGGCCTCGAGACCGACGCCGACATCGGCGCGGATGAGCAAGCATCTGCGGCCAAGCGCCTCGATGCGCCGCCGTGTCTCTTTCGCCTCGGCGTCCAGCCGCCGTCCCACGATGGCTACATCGGCGCCCTCGGCCGCCAAGGCGATCGCCGTGGCGGCCCCAATACCCTTGGTGCCACCGGTCACCAGACCAACTGATGCTGACAGGAGTTTGCTTTTTGCGCCCCGGCGATTCATTGACGCGGTGCGAGGGATCGGTGTCTTCATATTCCGAAACACTTTAGCGCGGCGACCCAACGCCGCTCCAGCTATTTTGAGGCGGCTGCCGGCAACGGGCGCATCTCGGCACTGCCACCAATTCCACTCTACCCGCGCGCAGCGCGGCATCCTTCCGCCCCGGAGGGGCGGTAAGACAGTAGCCCAGGGCAAGGACCGTCCCGCTCCGAGCCGGACCCCGGCGCGCCGGGGCCCTGGGTAAAGCGGAAGAACGGATCACCCCCCTCCCATCCCGCCTTGGCGGGATGGGAGGGGGGAAGGGGGGAGGGCCTCCGCCCGCGCTCGGGGGCAGTGCCAAGATTCGCCCCCCCATGTTCAGGTGTGTTTTTTCGTGTTTGACAAATCCAGCGAATGAACACAAGTTGTGTGCGTGCGGATTATTAAGGAAACCACCCTGGCCGCTTTTGCCGCCCGACACCCGCAGGCCGCAACGGGTTTGGAATTCTGGCGGCGGATCATGCGGCTGGAGCAATTCCGGCATTTTGCCGATCTCCGCCGGTGCTTCCGTTCGGCAGACCAGGTGCGTGTGGCCAGTGGCAATCCGGTCGTGGTGTTCAACATTTGCGGCAACGCCTACCGGCTCATCTGTGCCATTCACTACAACACGGGCAAAGTGTTCCTGCTCCGTTTCCTGACGCACGCGGAGTACGACAAAGACCGATGGAAAGACGAATTATGAGGACTCTGACACATAAAACCCGGCGCTTCGCCAGCAACGCGGACATTCCCAAGACCTACCGTGAATTGTGCCAGCTTTACCTGCCGCGTCCAATCCATGACGACGCGGAGGATGCCGAAGCCACTGCCATGATGAACGCCCTCGCCGTGTTCACGCGCCTCAACGCCGAGCAGCGGGATTACCTCGACGTGCTCACGGAATTTGTGGACGAATTCGACAAGCGCAAGAAAGTCCGCTGGCCAAAAATCAGCGGCTTGGACGCGCTCAAACACTTGCTGGAAGAACGTGGAATGAGCGCGGCAGATTTGTCGCGGATTCTGGACACCAGCCGCAACCTGGGGGCGATGATCCTGCGCGGCGAACGTAAACTGACGCTCAATCATGTCCGGACTCTGGCGCGCCATTTTGGCGTGTCTGCCGACGTCTTCCTATCGTGAAGGCCCCTGCCTCGCATCGTTGAATAAACCCGAGGATGCCGGCGAGATAAAAAAGCCGGACCCCCTTGATCCGTCCGGGTCCACGAATGGACACGGAGCGAATAAAACCCTTGGCCGCCCACTCGTAGGGCTTCGGGCGTGAGCAGCCGGAATGAAACTCACGTCCGCATTTGGGGGTTCTGACCCACACCGGCAGATCGCCGTCCCGCTCGCAAGCAAGCTGGGCGGCGCGCTCCTAAACGGGTTGATTGCCGGTGTCCGCCGCGTCGAAACGAGTGGGCGGCATTCGGATGGCGCTTGCAAAAACTCTCCGCTCCCTGTTCATAATTCTACTCTCCGTCTCATTTGGGTGAGATTTTATGCGAAGCAGAGCCGGGGCGGGTGTATCACATGCGCTGGATTCCGCACGCCGGGTGTCGGCCAGCGTCTAAGTCACTTGTCGAATCCCTAGCGGCTCTCTGGCGAGAGTCGCCATCATCGGCCGCCTCCAAACCTCAAAGCCACCGCCCTCAGCGGCCTGGTGCATGCGCCTTGGGCGGAGGATGGCGAATGCATCCGAACCGCTCCATTCGCCCGTGCTCAACCTCTTCCCGGTAGGCCTCGCACTCAGGATTGTCCATCGCGTGCAGCCGCGCCAACGTGCGCCACAACCAGCGCAACGCCCACAGAATCGGCAATGGAAGTGTCACCAGGAAGAACAGGGTGAGAATCCGAAGGTCAACGTGCAGGAAGTCGCACACCTCAGTTACCCACGGAATGACCACTTCCGCTAACATATCCAGTGCCTGTTTTTTATTCAGCGTGCGCGAACGCCGCCTAACCTGAAGCAGTGTACCCGCTTTGCCCTGGGGCGCAAGCGTTAATATTTTCCCGGAGCAGCTCCATCTCTCTACGGCATTTCGGACGATAGCAGCGTACAGCATCTGCCAGGCCAGTGCGAGACGTCCGTGTCCGTCCATGTCTGTCCGTGCCTGTCGCTGCGCTCGCTCCTGTTCTGCCAAGCCACTGCCAGGGTCATTATTCCCTGAAGCGCAGCGAAAACACATCGGCGTCCTTCATGACGAAGCGCAGCTTCAACGGCTGCCCGGCGAGCTGGCTCAGGTCAGCGCCCGATTTCCAAGACACCACCCGCTCGATTTCATCGCCGATGACCTCGGTGGCATCGGCCAGCGTGTGGCCGGGGATGGGCCGGCCGTCGGGGTCCTGGATTTCGACGCGGAGGCTGCCGGCGGCGCCGGTCGAGAAGTTGAGCAGCAGTTCCTTGCCTGTGAAGGTGAAGGGCCGGGTCCGGAATTCGCCGCCGCGATAGGGCGCATTCACCGACACAAAGCCGTCGGTACGGAGCGCGTAGCGGAGCAGGTGGCAGGTGGGTTGCGCATAGTGCGCCTGCTTGAAAAGCGACATCTCGGCTGGGCCGGTCGGCACTACGCCTTGGGCGGTCAGGCCGGCGCGCGAGGCCCAGTTGCCGAGGTCGAGGCCGGGGCGGATAAAGCCTTCCATAAAGGTGCGTGTAAAACGGGTGCCGCCGCGGCTGGTCAGGAAGACGGCTTCCGCGCAGTCGCCAGCGTAGCCCGGGTCCACACCCAGCGCCCGGGCCTGGTCATCGGTGAGCACTTTGCGGCCCGGCAGGAAGCGCATCGGCAGCGCCACGTAGAGGTGGGGGGCGCGGAAGTAGGGATGGGTCTGGCTGGTGTAGAGATGCTCCGGGGGCGTGTCGCCGAAGGTCATCGCCAGCGGCTCAGACCAGTGCAGGAAGTCCGGCGAGGTGGCGCGGCTAATGGTGCGGAACCCGCGGAACTCGCCGCTCGTCCAGGTGCGCAGATAGAGCGCATAGCACTGCTCGGCGTCTGACCAAAAGGCGACGTTTTGCGAGTCGAAAGCGCCCTTGGTTACCAGGGGCGCGTCGCGCAGCTTGCGCCAGTGCAGACCGTCTGCGGAGACGAAGCCGAACAACCCCTTTTCCGAGGTGCCCGCCAGCGCCTTATAGCGTTGCTCGCCTGGCAGGCCGGGCTGGGTGTCGAGGAACGGGGCGAAGTTGTGGGAGAAGGGCGGCTGCCCGGCGAGCACTACGTTGTTGTCGCGCGTGCCCTGGACCTCGAACAAGCGGAGAGCGGGCTTGCTCCAGGCGAGGCCGTCGTGGCTTTCAGCGTAGCAGGTGACTTCGTCCGCCGAGCCGTCGCGCCCCGCTTTGGGCAGACCCCGGTAGTACATGCGGAACAAGGGCCCGTCCTTGAGCACCGTCACGTAGCCGGAGAACGGCCCTTCCCAGGGCCGGTCGAAACGCAAGGCCACGCCCGCGAGCGATGGCTCGTGGAGTTTCAAGGCGGCGCCGTCCAGTTGCTCGATTAGGAAATCGTCCACGAACAGCTCCAAGCGGGCGGCCAGTGGGATGGCGGCCGAGGCCGACAAGCCGAGAGAGAGTGCCGGAAGGATAAGTGGAAATAAGCGGAAATAAGCGCAAAAACCCCTGGCGCGGGCGTGGAAACGGGCAGGAACCGGTTCCTGGCCGGGCGCGAACCGAGGCGGCGCTGTCAGTTTGGCATTCACCGGGTGACAGTATTAGCAGGTTTTGGGTCGCGTGCCAAACGCTCCATTGGCTCTGTTGGCTGTATTGGCTGTATTGGGAAAATTTTCGAAATCCTCTTGGCCGAGCGTCACCTTGCCAAGGTGAATGTCGAGGGTTCGATTCCCTTCGCTCGCTCCATCTTCTCTGCCAAGAACTTGCAAATGCAAGCGACCCAGTTACAACAAAAGGTTACAACTCGTCTGCCCATGTTCAGGGGTGTTTTTCCGTGTTTGACAAATCCGGCGAGTGAATACAAATTGTATCCGTGCGCATCGTTAGAGAGGCGTTTCTGGTGGCGGCAGGGAGGGAACATCCCCCGGCGGCTCGCCACTTGGATGCCTGGCGCAAGTTCGTCAAAGCGACGACTTGGCGCAGTTTGGTGGACGTGCGGCGGACATATCCCGACACGGACGCCGTGAAAGTCCGCAGCGGGCGGCAGGTGCTTGTGTTCAACATCCGCCGCAACGACTACCGGCTGATTGTGGCGGCGCATTTCAACCGCCAGATCGTCTATACCTTGCGCTTTATGACGCACGCGGAATACAGCAAAGACCGCTGGAAAGACACGTTATGAAAACGACACATGCAAAAGTCGAGTTTGCCCGACTGCCAAAAGGCTACGCCGGGCTTTGCCGGATTCTCACGCCGCGTCCCATCCATGACGAGGTGGAGTTTCAGAACGTTACGGAAATCACAGACACAATGGCCGGGCACAAGCTCACACCGGACCAGGAGGACTACTTTGACCTGCTCTGCCGGTTGATTGAGGACTACGAAAGGGAGCGTGTGGACGCGCCCAATGTCACCGTCCCAGAAGCGTTGCAACACCTGCTGGACGCGCACGGCATGAGCGCGGCGGACCTTGCGCGATTGCTGGGTGTTCACCGGACGCTGGGCGCGATGATTCTACGCGGCGAACGCAGGCTGACACTCAATCACGTTCGGACTCTGGCGCGGCATTTTGGCGTGTCTGCCGACGTCTTCCTGTCGTGAAGGCGCCTGCCTCGCATCGCTCGATAAACGCGAGGATGCCGGCGAGGTGAAAAAGTCGAAGGCCCTTGATCCGTCCGGCTCCACGAATTGAAACAGAGCGGATAAAACCCTTGGCCGCCCACTCGTAGAGCTTTGGGCGTGAGCAGCCGGAATGAAACTCACGCCCGCGTTTTGGGGCTCTGACCCGCACCGGCAGATCGCCGTCCCGCTCGCAAGCAAGTTGCGCGGCGCGGTCCTGGACGGATTGATTGCCGTTTTCCGGCGCGTCCAAACGAGCGGGCGGCATTCGGATGGCACTTACAAAGACTTTCCGCTCCCTGTTCATAGATCTGCTTTCCCTCTCATTTGGGTGAGATTTTATGCGAAGCAGAGCCGGGGCGGGTGTATCACATACACCGGATTCCGCACGCCGGGTGTCGGCCAGCTTTGGAGCGGGGGGTCAGTCACCTGCGCCGTGCAGAACATCGCGGATTATCCGGACGAGTCGCCGGATGTCGAAAAGGGTCGTGGCCGTAGTTGGGCGGTAATTTGGCTTCTAAAGCTCTCTGGCTTATGGTAATTTGAGCGTATGGACATCGCGATTCCAATGGGCGACATCATCGGCCGGCTCCAGAAGCGGTGGCTGGCAAACCTTGCCGAGACCGCCGAGGAGTGGAGCGCCTTTGTTTCCACCCTGAGCAGATGGGAAGATGATAACCTGCTGGGTAACCCCACGCCGGAACTGCTGGCAGACCACAAAGCGACCATCGAGCGACTGCTTGCCTTTGGCAGTTCCCTTTTGCTGGCCACGGAAAACCATAAGTTCCCGGATGGCCGCATTGCCGAAATGGTGGCCGCCACGCAGGTTGTCCTGCAAGACAAACTGCGCATGTGGCACGGCCCGCGAATGAGCAAGACCGAGTCAGACCGCCTCCTGGCGGCTTGTTTCCCGGATGCCCGATGAGCCCTGAGCTGGAACGGCTCCCCATTCCAATTCGCGTTCAAGATGGCACTAATTCGCTTGTCCTTTGGGCCTTAGTGCCATCTTGAGCGCTCGTTGGAATCAGAGTGGTGGTCCGTAGGTGAAGAGGGTGACTTTGGCGCGTGGGGAGGGGCCTTTGATGGGCGCGCAGGAGAAGTGGAGCTGGTTTTCGCCGGGGCGGAGAGTGGGCCAGGGGCCGCGCGGGGTGACCCGGCCAAGGGACTCGCCCTTGGAGCCGTAGAGGAGACAGTCATCCGGGGCGTTGCACTCGAGCCAACTGCCCGAGGCCATCTGGAGCGGGAAGAGGATGGTCGTTCCGTTCACTGTGAGGGCGGGGTCTTGCATGGTCTGCGGGAGCATCGGGAGGGCCTTGGCGGGACCGAGGCGGCATTTGACTTCCTTGCCGGGCGGAAGATTTTGATACCACACCCCCACGGACTCGACGGCGCCGAAATCGATGGTCTCACGGTAGGCGTTATAGACTCCTTTGCCGTCGTCCCAGGCGTAGTCGCTCCAGCGGGCGGATTCAGTCTCGACGAGGGAGAAAAGGCGCCGCCCAGTGAAATCCACTGTGACGTAGCGGTCGGCGAGGGCGCCGAAGGCGAGGTACTGCGGGCTTTCGAGCCTGACGGCGAGGAGCTCGCCGAGGCCGTCGCCTTCGAGCCACAGCCCGAGGGCCTGACGCTCCTTGAGGTTCAAAGCGGGGCTGAACTGTTTCCGACAGCGGGCCCAGGCGGCGTGGCGGGGAACTTTGCCACTGTTTGCGGCCTGGAGCAGTGCGCCGGGGGCGTTGGTCCCCGCCGGCCCGGAGTCCAGTGAGGCAACCACGCCGTCGGCGGCGCTCAGGTTCCAACCGGCGGCACCCTGGCCGGAGAGGTCGGCGATAATGATAGCCGTGGGGTCGTCGTAGGGCGCAGCGGACATGAGGGCCTCGAGGCGCAGCTTGACGGGTTGCTGGGGGAAAGGGTTGGTGGCGGGCCAGGACAGGCTCCACGGCTCGGCCAGAGCGGCGGTGTGGGGCAGGGAGTGGGCGGGGCGGAAGCGGGGTTGGCCGGTGTCGTCGAGGAGGAGGGAGAATTCCCGGCCCGGCTCGCGGAGTTTGGCTTTGGTCTGTTCGTCCAAGGCGCCGGAGTGACGGATAGCCTCGCAGGTGCGGATGATGTCCACGGCGCGACGGTAGAGGGGGACGGTTTGGAGTTGGTTGCGATCGACGGCGCCGGTCAGTGAGATGCCGGCATCCCAGCCGATGAGCCTGGCGCCGAGGCACTCGAGGACATCGGGGAAGGTGGGCTCGACTTGCGGGGGGTTGAAGGACTGGAAGTTCCACCAGCCGAGGTGAAGCGGGAGGAGGAGGCCGCCGTTGAGCGCCTGGGCGTGGAGGTCGATGAAGCGCTTGTGCCCGCGCTGGGGATAGTCCCAGGCCTGCCAGCGTGTGCGGTACTGCCAGAAATGGTGCCACATGGCGCTCATCTCCATGCCCACGGGTTTCTTGAGGCGCTTCTGAATCTCAAACACGAACTTGTCCGCCCAATACCAGCACTCGTCCCCGCCCCGGAGAATGGAGGCGCCGTCGATGGCGTCGAGATAGATGCCATCGAAATCGCAGCAGTTGACGACCTCGGCGTGGTTGGCGGCGATCTCCGCAAAGAGAGGGGACTCCGGGTCCGGGACGAAGAGGCCGAAACATTCCTTGAGATGGCGGGCCTTGGCGCCTTGGTCATGGGCGGCTGGTTTTGTGCCAAAGACCCCCCGTTTGACCGCCGTGAAGCGCCAGGGTGGTTGGCGGCTGGCCCCGCCGAAGGCGGCCAGTTCGTCGCCGAGGTGGAGAACGAGGCTGTTTTGTTCGAAGAAGCCGGTGACGGTGCTGATGGCGGCGGTGGACTCGTTTACCGGGAGTTCGTCGGTGTCCGCAGTGACCTTGTCGGCGAGGGTGAAGGTGCGGAAGGCATCGAGGCGCTGGTCCGGGATGGGAGTCACGTACTTGGAATGCTTGTCGAGGAAGAAGGCGTAGGTGTGAAAGATGGAGGCGATGCCCGCGGCATGGAGGCGGGCGACGATGCGACGGTAAGTCTCCCAGCCCTCGGGCCACTTTTGGCGGTTGAGTTCGAAGTCGCCGAAGCGGAAGAAGGCGGGGCTGCCGCCGTGGTTATCGATCTGGGTGAAGCCGAGGCTGCTGGCCATTTGGATCCAGTCGTCCAGGGTGGCCTCGGTGAGGGAGCCGAAGTTAAAGAGATAGGAGCCGTGGCTGAGGGGGGCCTCCCGCGCCCACGGCCCGGCGACAGTACAGAGAGGCATTTCGTCGGCCTCAGACAGGACTTCCTTGAGGGCGGGCAGCACTCGGTTCATGGGCACGCCGACGAGGGCGACCTTGGCTCCGAGGATGCCGAACTTCTTGTGAGCAGCGGCCCGGAGCTCGCTCTGGAGGGCGGGCAGTTGGTCCACCCGGGTGATGAGATTGAGCGAAAACGCGCAGGCGCCAAAGGGTTCATCCGGCTTGCCCTCGAGGGCGAGGGGAAGGTTGAGGAACACCAAGGATTCGATGTCCGCCCCAGGGATCGATTCGACCGTGAGGCGGACGCAGGAAGGCCGTGGTTCGACCTTGAGCACGGCCTCGACGCCCGCATCACCGAAGCGGAGGCTCAAGCGGCCGTTTGCGAGAGCCGCCCCGGTGGCGGGATACTCCTTGCCCTCCCGGCGGACCAGCGCGCACGGGGAAGCCGCCCCGCGGCGCAAGTAATCGAGCCCGGTCGCACGGTCGACGAATCCGAGGTTCTTTCCGCCGGGCGAGACGGTGTAGCTCACGTGGGCGTTCTCAATCACAACCGTGCCTTGGGCCGCGGCGGCGGCGTTCGCGGCCGCGAACAAGCCGAGGATGAATAGTGGATGAACCGCGGCGGACATGGCAAAAGTAATTCTGCCCCGAGGTCAGCGGCGCAGGCGGACCAGTTTTCCGCCTCCGGGTGGCAAACGCAGTTCGCTACGCTTGTCTTTTGCGCGCGACCACCGGCCGGTGGCCTCATCGAAGACCTCGAGCCGGGCGGGGCTGCGGATTCCCAAAACCGCCTGGGACTGGTAGTCGAGGTTCACCACCAACAGGTGCGTTGGGGCGGAGGTCCTCCTGGTCTTGCCCGTCGGCCCGAAGCATCCCAGCAACGCCCTTTTCACGGGTTCCGGGGCCTTGTAGTCGATGGCGGGCAGCGGGGGATCGAGCGTGAACGGAGCGTCTTTTGGCAACGGTTGGGCGCCTGGCGGCAACATGCCGGCGTGATAGACCCCGAGTGAACGCAGAGGCTGCAATTGCAGGGCGAGGGCCGCGAATTGGCGGTTAAGCGCTTTCAGGGTCTCGTAGAGCGGCGTGGGTGTGCCGTCGGCGTGGGCGATGCCGCCGGTGTGGCCGGGGCAGCAATAGACGTAATAGGAGATGCCCTGAGCGCCATAGGCGAGGGTGGTGTAAACCAGGTAGCGTATCTCGTCGGCCTTGGGCACGCGCATGGAGGGTGTCCAGGTGCAGGCTTGGACAATGTTGAGGAAGGGCAGGCGGGCGTCTAGGGCGGCCTGGCGGATGAGGGCGAGGTTGAGGAAGTATTGGGCCGAATCGCCCTCGGTGGTGAACTGGTAGTGATCGTAGCTGATGAGGGCGGGCTTGACGATGTCCACGTATTGGCGGAGATGGGCCTGGTAAGCGGTGAGGGTGTCACCCTGGTTGCCGAGTTGCTGGTTGCTGGCGTAGGTGGGGAACAAGTTGATGTAGGCCAAATGTGCCGGGTCGCGCCGGCGCAAGTAGGCGACCAACTGGCCGAGGGCAGGGAAATTGGTGGCGTTGGGCTCATCGGTGATGAAGTAGGCATAGAGGGCGGGATGCGCGCGCACGCGGGCGATGAGGGCGTCGAGCTTTTCCCGCTGGGCCGGAACTTCGAGAGAGGCGGGGGCGAGGAGCGGGTCCTGAAGCTGCCCGCGCAGGCCGTAGCGGCGAACGAGGTCCAGGTCTTTCTCGCCGCACCAAACGAGATTCCACCCGCCCTCGCTCATCTGCCGGGCGGTGGCGTCGGTCATGGGCGGCCCGGCCCAATAAGTGACGATGGGCCGGCCCACCTGCCAAGGAGTGGCCCGGGACGTGTCGGCGGCAGGAGACGACGGACAAATCGCGACCGACACCCCAAGGGCAGCAGTCAGGAAATGAGAGTTCAGGAGAACGAGGGCTGTTTCATTCAGCGCAGTTTTCATGGGCGGGCAATGCCCGGGCCTGGAACCGAGAATTGCTTCTCACCCGGGTTCACAGCCAAGGAGTCTATGCTTGAGTCAGAAGGTGTCAAGCCCCCGGGCGGCGCGACCGGCCCGCGCGCCCGGACCGTTGACAAAGCCGTCGGGAGGCCTCGAAAGCACGGCTATGGAGGGCGGCGGATTTTCAGCAGGCCATGAGGATTTGGGCGGCGGCCGCGGCGTCGATGGCCTGGTGTTCGCCCAAGTGGAGGCCGCGGGCGCGGAAGCGGGTGGCGACTTTGGTGGCGGCGTCCGGCGCCGAAATGCCGTAGTCGGCCAGTTTGGTCTTCATGCCGAGGGAGTGGAAAAACTCTTCCGTCTTGGCGAGGCCGGCCTCGGCGGCTGGCCGGTCATCCGGCTCCTGCACGTCCCAGACGCGGCGGGCGAGTTGGGCCAGCTTGGCCAGCTTGCGGGCCATCTGGTGGCGAAAGAGCGAGGGCATGACAATGGCCAGGCTTTCGGCGTGCGCCACGCCGAAGCAGGCGGTGAGTTCATGGCCGATCATGTGGGTGGACCAGTCTTGGGGCACGCCCTGCCCAATCCAGCCGTTGAGGGCCTGGGTGGCGCACCAGAGCAGGTTGGCGCGGGCATCGTAGTCCTGCGGGTCGGCCAGGGATTTGGGTCCCTCTTGGATGAGTGTCTTGAGGATGGCTTCGGCCTGGCGGTCCTGGAGGGCGGCGTTGACGGGGTAAGTGGCGTACTGCTCGAGCACGTGCATGAAGGCGTCCACGATCCCGTTGCGCACCTGCGCGGGCGGGAGGGTCATGGTCACGGTGGGGTCGAGAATCGCGAACTGGGGAAAGCAAAGGTCGCTGCCGAAGGCGAGCTTCTCGCGCGTGGTCTGGCGCGAGATGACCGCGAAGCCGTTGGATTCCGAGCCGGTGGCCGGCAAGGTCAGGACGGTCCCCAGGGGGAGGGCGGCGCGGACCGGGGCCCCCTTGGCCAGGATGTCCCACGGCTCAAGGCCCTGGAAGGCCGCGGCGGCGGCAATGAACTTGGTGGCGTCAACGACAGACCCGCCCCCCACCGCCAGCAAGAAGGTGACCTGCTCCTGTTTGACGAGTTGCACCGCCGCCAGGAGCGTCTCATAGAGCGGGTTGGGCTGAATGCCGCCGAACTCGAGCCAGTCTCGCCCGGAGAGGGCCCGCTGGACCTGGTCGTACACGCCGTTCTTGCGGATCGAGCCGCCGCCATAGGTCAAAAGCACCCGCTCTTGGGGGCGGACCAGTTCTTTGAGCCGGGCAATCGTTCCCTTGCCAAAAACGATCCTGGTGGGATTGCGATAAGTGAAATCTTGCATATTGGGGCGATTCTAGAAAAGCGGGAGGGAAGGAACAGGAGAATTTTCCGGAGACGACGGTTCGAGGACCCCAGGGAGGTGAAGCGATGCGGGCAGGAGGGGACTGCCACGCCCGGATGTTCAAGAGTGAAATATGCGGCTCAGAGCCTGTCGGCCAAATACTGCTCCAACTGCAAGGTGTCGGCGGCAAAGAGCCGAATTCCTTCGGCCAGCTTCTCGGTGGCCATGGCGTTCTCGTTCAGCAGCCAGCGAAAGCGTTTTTCATCCAGCGCGAGCCTTTCCAGGCGGGCCTCCCGCCCCGTGGCGGGGCTGAGCTTGCGCTGGACCGGCTCGCGGCTCTCCTTGAGCTCTGCAAGCAAGTGCGGGCTGATCGTCAGCAAGTCGCAGCCGGCCAGTTCCAGGATTTCCCCTTTGTTCCGAAAACTGGCGCCCATGACTTCGGTGCTGTGTCCGTACTGCTGGTAGTAGGCGTAGATTTCTTTCACCGACAAGACCCCCGGGTCGTCGGCCGGGGCGAAATCTCTGCCGGCCCTGGCTTTGTGCCAATCGAGGATGCGCCCGACGAAGGGAGAGATGAGTTTGGCCTTGGCCTCGGCGCAGGCGACGGCTTGCGGCAGCGAAAAGAGCAGGGTCATGTTGCAGTTGATGCCTTCCTGCTGCAAGGTTTGCGCGGCGCAGATGCCCTCCCAGGTGCTGGCAATCTTGACGAGAATGCGCTCGCGCGCGATGCCCTCCCGCTCGTAGAGGGCGATAAAACGCCTCGCTTTAGCAATCAGCCCGGCGATGTCAAACGACAGGCTGGCGTCGGTTTCCGTCGAAACCCGGCCCGGCACAATCTTTAAGAGCTCAACGCCGAACAAGACCAGCAGTTCATCCACGACGCCGCTGAGCAAGGCCCGGCGCGTGGCGCTCCCGACACGTCGGGACCGCCCGGCCAGGGCTTTCTCAACCAGGGGCCTGTAGTCCGGCATTTGGGCCGCCTTGAGTATCAGGGACGGATTGGTCGTGGCATCCTGGGGTGCGTATTGCTTGACCGCAGCAAAGTCCCCCGTATCGGCCACGACCCTGGTGTAGCGCTTGAGCTGCTCGAGCTGGTTGGGCGCCGTCTTCGTTTCTGCCTTTTCCGGTTCTGCCATCGGGCTCATAAATCACACTCCGCACTGGGAGCAAAGTCCCGCTTAATCATGGCGCAGATTCCCCTGGCTGGCAAATCCGGGCCTTGCCCCGTCGGGATTCGCCCGACCAGGGCAGAGCCAGCGGGCTTGAAAAGGGCCGGCCATAGGCCTGGATGGGCCCACTCGCCGGTTGACACCCCGGCTGCCTTTGTTAGATTCGGCGCACTGTTTCTGAGGACCTTATATCCGGCGGAACCTGATTTAGCGAAAAATTGACAAAAAAGCAAAGAGTATGACCAAATCCAAATCCCCCGCAAAACGTTACGTGTATGACTTCGGCGAATTGCGGTATAGTCAGAAGAACGCGGAATTACTCGGCAACAAAGGAGTACAGCTTTCGGAGATGTGGGCCATTGGCCTGCCGGTTCCGCCGGGCTTCGTAATCAGCACGGAAGTATGCGCCCTTTTTTACCAGCACAAAGGAAAACTGCCCGACTACGTGCGCAGTGAAGTGGAGCGGCACCTGCGGAAAGTGGAACAGGCCTTGGGCCGCAAATTTGGGGATGCTGAGGATCCGCTGCTGGTTTCGGTGCGTTCCGGGGCGGTGCTGTCCATGCCGGGGATGATGGAGACGGTTCTGAACGTGGGACTGACCAGCACCTCGGTGGAAGGACTGGCGCGCAAGGCGGGCGATGCGCGATTCGCCTATGATGCCTACAGGCGTCTGATCATGATGTACTCGGATGTGGTGATGGAAAAGGCCGAAGGGATAGAACAGAGCTCCGGCAAAGGCATCCGCAAGATGCTGGATGAGGCGCTGGATGGGATGAAGCGCCAAAAGGGCTGCAAGAATGACACCGAGCTCAACGTGGACGATCTGAAGGGCTTGATTGGGGAGTTCAAGCGGATCATTGGGGTTGCGTTGGGGAAGCCCTTTCCGGACGACCCGATGGAACAATTGTGGGGCGGCATTGCGGCTGTCTTCAAGAGTTGGTACGGGAAACGGGCGGTCACCTATCGCCGCATCGAAGGGCTGCCGGACGCGTGGGGCACTGCCGTGAACGTCCAGTCCATGGTGTTCGGGAACATGGGCAACGACAGCGCGACCGGCGTGGCGTTCACGCGCAACCCCGGCAACGGCGAAAACGCCTTCTATGGCGAGTATCTGATCAACGCGCAAGGCGAGGATGTGGTGGCCGGCATTCGCACGCCCGCGCCGATCAACCAGTACTCCAAGAACCCCCAGAGCGAGCACCTGGCGACCCTGGAAGAGAGCATGCCCGCGGCGTACAGGCAACTCACCAGCACCCGTAGTCGCCTGGAGCGCCACTACAAGGACATGCAGGACCTTGAGTTCACCATTGAACGGGGCAAGCTCTACATGCTCCAGACCCGTGCCGGCAAACGTAATGGCGCGGCGGCGGTCCGCATGGCGGTCGACATGTACAAGGCACGGCTGATTGACGCCCATACCGCCGTGCTGCGCGTCAAGCCTAACCAGCTCGTCGAACTGCTCCTGCCCATGCTCGACCCCAAGGCCGAACTGACCACCGCGCCCATAGCCAAGGGTCTGCCCGCCGGTCCCGGCGGCGCCAAGGGCCGCGTCGTGTTCACCTCGGCGGACGCCGTCGCCTGGGCCGCCCAGGGCCAAAAGGTCGTCATGGTCCGCGAAGAGACCTCGCCGGAGGACGTGGACGGCATGCATAAGTCGCAGGCTATCCTGACGAGCAAGGGCGGCATGACCTCCCACGCGGCGCTGGTCGCCCGCGGCTGGGGCAAGTGCTGCGTCGTCGGCTGTGCCGACCTTGAAATGGCCGCGGACGCCAAGTCTTTTACCACCAAGAAGGGGGCGGTGGTCAAGGAAGGCGATTGGATCAGCATCAACGGGACCAAGGGCCTGGTCTATGCGGGCAGCCTGCCGCTGGTGGACGTGGACATTGAACATAACCAGTGCTACCTGGACCTCATGAAGCTAGTGGACAAGGCGCGCGCGCTGAAGATTCGCACCAACGCGGACACGCCCAAGGACGCCGCGCAAGCGATGGCCTTTGGCGCCGAAGGCATCGGCCTGTTCCGCACCGAGCACATGTTCTACGGGGAAGGCAGCGACCAGCCGTTGTTCTTCCTGCGCAAGATGATCATGAGCAAGTCGCTGGCCGAGCGCCGCCAGGCCCTCGACGAGCTGTTCCCGTTCGTCAAGAAGGACGTCAAGGCCACGCTCGAGATCATGGGTGGCCGCCCGGTCACCATCCGGCTGCTGGACCCGCCCCTGCACGAATTCGTGCCCCACAGCGAAGACAAACTCCAAGCCCTCGGCCAGGCCTTGGGCGTGGACATGGCCGAGCTTCACCAGCGGGCGGAGAACCTGCACGAAAACAACCCGATGCTTGGTCATCGCGGCGTCCGCCTGGGCATAACATATCCGGAGGTCACGGAGATGCAGGTCCGCGCCATCCTGGAGGCCGCGGCGGAGTTGCTCAAGGCCGGCCAGAAGGCCGAACCCGAAATCATGATCCCGGTGACCTGCTGCCGGAACGAACTGGACCACCAGAAGGTGATCTTCGACAAGGTGCTGGCCGAAACCAAGGCCAAGTTCGGTCTCAAGCGGCTGCCTTGCCTGTATGGGACCATGATCGAAATCCCGCGCGCCGCCCTCCAGGCCGACCGGATGGCCGAAACCGCCGAGTTCTTCAGCTTCGGCACCAACGACCTCACCCAGATGGGCTTCGGCTTTAGCCGGGACGACATCGGCACCTTCCTGCCCGATTACCTCGCCGCCAAGATTCTGCCCGATGATCCCTTTGGCACCCTCGACCAGGAGGGCATTGGCGAATTGATCAAGCTCGGCATCGAGCGTGGCCGCCGGACCCGCCCCAACCTTAAGGTCGGCATCTGCGGTGAGCACGGTGGCGATGCCGAGAGCGTGAAGTTCTGCCATCGCGCAGGCATGAACTACGTTTCTTGCTCGCCCTTCCGGGTGCCCATCGCCCGCTTGGCCGCAGCGCACGCCGCCCTCCAGGACCAGAAGGCCAGGAAGTCAGCCAAGAAGAAGTAAACGGCGCTCCTCGGACGCGTTCCGGCAAGTGCCGGCCAAAACCCAGCCGCTCCAGGACAAGGGAGCGGCTTTTTCCTCTCCCCTGCCGCCCAGCCCCGTGACAGTGGGGGCAAATCCTGGACGCCGGCAGGGCCGGGGCCGGGAGCAGCGGCGCTTGACTTTCCGGGCAGGCGGGGCTAATAATGCTTAAAGCACACCCAGAACAGGGCCGCTGCCTTTTGTGTCCAAGCGTGTGGGCAGGTCCGTGGCGGCTCGGTTCTGAGGCGCCCTCGGGGCCATGACTTTATGCGAATGAACACAACATTTCATGCTCGTCCGGAAAGAGGATCGGTTCAGCCCAGGTTCAAGCTCGAAGCTCGCCAGGGGTTTACTCTGATTGAGTTGCTGGTTGTCATCGCGATAATCGCCATCCTGGCGGCGATGCTGCTGCCGGTCCTAGGCAAGGCCAAAACCAAAGGGCAGGGGATTTCGTGCATGAATAACACCAGACAACTCACCCTGGCGTGGCGCGCGTACGCGGATGATTACGCCGACAAGTTGGTGGGCTGCCAGGACGGGCTGCCCAAGGGGCGGCCCAACTGGATCAGCGGCTGGCTGACTTACACGAGCGACCCCGTCAACTGGGACATCAACCACGATATCACCCAGAGTCCGCTGTGGCCCTACACGGGCAAGAGTGCTGCGATTTACAAGTGCCCAGCAGACCGGGCCACCGTGGTAGTCGCCGGGCGGACCTGGCCGCGCGTCCGCAGCAATTCCATGAGCCAGGTCTTCGGCTTTGGCGATTGGCTCACGTCGGCGAACTGGCAGATTTATGACAAGGGCTCAACGATCGTCCTGCCGGCCAAGACGTTTCTCCTGGTGGATGAACACCCGGACAGCATTAACGACGCCGCCTTTGCCACCCAATCCGATGGTGCGGACAAACAGAGCACCGCGTATATTGTTGATTTTCCGGCCAGTTACCACAACGGCGCTTGTGGATTTTCTTTTTGTGATGGCCACTCCGAAATCCATAAATGGATGGGATCGAAGATCAAGGCGCCAGTTCACTACAATGACTATTTGACGTTGGACGTGGCGGCCGGGGATTCCTGGATGGACGTTTCCTGGATGGCTCGCAACGCTACGGTGCATCGCTAAGGGCTCGTGCAAAAATAAATTCCGAGATCTGGCTGCTTGGGTGGAGCGTGAAGCGTGAGAGCGTGGAGCGTGGCAAGTGCTCCGATGCCCTCACGCTCTACGCTCCGACGCTCCACGCTCTGGACGCCAAGCGAAGGCAGTTTGTTAGAATTACGCCCAAAGCACCGAAGTTGTTCTTGCACGGGCGCTAAGGGCCAGGCGTCTCCATCTTGCTGAACGGCTGGCGAATGGGCCGGAGCCCAGACGGTCGCTTCAGGGTGCGGAGGAATTTTGGCTCGTTCTATTTGGCCTGGGCGGCTTTGAGCAGCCGCGCGCCAAAGACGCCGCCGGCCCAGGCCCCTTGGTGGGCCTGGAATTTGACCGTCACCCGGCTCTTGCCCTTGAGGAGTTCGGCGGGGATGGGATAAACCTGGTCGAAGAACTTGCCGGGCTGGTTGTCCTGGAGTCTCTGGGTGGCAATCTTCTGGTCGTCCACGAGCACGTCGAACACGCGGTCCCCACCATCGCTGCCCCAGTAGGTGACGGACAGTTCCTGGGCCTGGTCGGGCAGCACCTTCATTTGCCAGGAGAACCAGCCGCCCCCGGTCGCGTGACGCCATTTCTGGTCACTGAGATCGCCCGCCTCGGTTCGCTCGCCGTGCATCTGGTGGTCGCGCTCGCTCTGCTCGCGGTCGGGCACCACGAAGTCCACAGTGCGCGCCCAGAGTTCGCGCTGCCGGGCCAATGCGGCGGCATACTCCGCCTCCTTGTCCTGCCATTGGGCCGGGGTAAAGCGGTCGAAATAGACCACGTAATGGCGGTCGCCGTGCATCGCGTAGAAGGGCTCCAGGGCAAGGTCCGCTCCCGGGCCGCCGGGGGCGCGGAAGATCGCGGCCGGCCCGGTGAAGGTGTTTGGCCTGGCGGCGGGCGCCAGGGCCTTGGCCGCCTGGTCGCGCGCCGCGACCACCGCCGGGAATGGTTTGGCGCTGTCGACCTGGGCGCAGAGCACCAGCGGGCCGTTGAGGAAGGCGAACCGGTCGGGATTATCGGCGAACCCCTCGAGGCGGAGGCTGAAAGGCATGGTCACGGCGAGGGCGTCGCCGCTCTGCCAGGCGCGTCGCAGGCTGACCCAGGAACCGGGACCGCCGGCGAGCTGGAGCGGCTGCCCGTTGAGGGCCACGGCGAAGGCGGTCGCCGCCCAGGCGGGCCGGCGGAGCTTCACCTCGAGTTCCACCGCTTTGGCGCACTCGAACACCAGCCGCGTCCGGCCCTCGTTCGGAAAAGCCGTCTCCTGACGCAGTTTGAGGCCGCGGGCCTGCCAATCCAACTCGGAGGCGATGAACAGGTTCACATAGAGGGTGGCATCGCCCGCGTGGAAGTAGATGGAGTCGCCGTACTTGGCGTGGTTCTCCACGCCCGTCCCGGTGCAGCACCAAAACGAGTCATTGGGGGTGCAGTAGTCCTTGCGGGAGCCGGAGCGCAGCGGCACGTAATAGCACATCATGCCGCTGGCGGGGTCCTGGGACGCCAGGATGTGGTTGAAGAGCGCGCGCTCGTAGTAATCGGCGTACTCGACCTGTGGGTCCCAGCAGAACAGGTGCCTGGTGAGCTTGAGCATGTTGTAAGTGTTGCAGGTCTCGGTGGTGTTCGGGCCTAGGGCCGTGGAGAGCCGTTCCTTGGGCGAAAAATGCTCGCCGTCGCTGTGCCCGCCGATCACGTAGGAACGCTCTTTGACGACCGTATCCCAGAAAAACCGGCAGGCTGTTTGGAGCGACTGGTCGGCGGTCAACTCGTATTGGAGAGCCGCGCCGACGAATTTGGGGATTTGCGTGTTGGCGTGCAGGCCGGTCAGCTTGTCGAGCCGCTGAGCGGCCGGGCCGA
Organism: Verrucomicrobiota bacterium; assembly: GCA_049518415.1. GTDB lineage: Bacteria > Verrucomicrobiota > Verrucomicrobiia > Limisphaerales > UBA8199 > CAVQND01. The sequence goes on along the minus strand of JBEKRX010000010.1, from coordinate 47,033 downwards.
GCACCGCCTGGTGGTTGAAGCGCAGGGAGATTTTCAAATACTTCTCCTCGCCGGTCAGGGCGTACAAGGCGGCCAGGGCCTCGTTCATCCCGCCGTGTTCATTGCCCAGCATCGCCTGCATCTGCTCATCCGACAGCCGGTCGTTGCGCGCGCCGACCCAGTCGCCGTATTTCCGGCACACCTCCAGGGCCTGCCGGTTGTCACAATAGACGTACATGTCGAGCAGGCCGGCATAGAGCTTGTGCAGCGTGTAGTAAGGCGCCCAGACGTTCTGCCGGGCCTCGACGCGGTCAAAAAAAGTCTCCGGGAACGCGCTCAGGTAGCCGCTGGGGAATTTCGCCTGGCACTCGGCCAGGCCGGCCACGACGGCGTCGCCTTTGCGCTTGAGCCGCTCATCGGCGGTGCTGGCGTACATCAGGGCACAGGCGCTCAGGTAATGCCCGACAAAATGCCCGCGCAATTCGCACCGGGGCTCTTCCCAGCCGCCGAGCGGCTGGGCCGAGGAGGGCAGGCCGGCGTTGACCCGGAAATTGTGCAGCAAACGAGCCACGTCCAGCGACAGGAGATACTGCCGGTCCAACTCCTGGGCGTGGAGGAAGGGACCCTCCCCCAGGCGGACCTGGCGCAGGTCGAACGCCTCCGCCGCCAGCGGCGCCTGGTCGCGCACCTTGAGCTTGGGGTCGCTGAGCTGGAGAGAATCCGCCCTGCCGGCGGGAGTCAGGAACGCCAAAGCCGCGCACGTGCCCAGCCAGGAATTCGGCATCAAGCTTTTCGAGGTCATAAATTCGCTTCGACGGCGCCGAAGATAAGCAGTGAAGGCGTCCCGAGGCAAGCCTCCGCAGCGCGTGCGAGTCGGGCAGATCCTGGTGGAGAGATTGTTTCCGGCCTCGAGCCAAACCGGCATGGCCGCACCTGCGCGGCGGCCGATGCATAGAATGCGCTCGCCTGAGGGCTGAAAGCCCCCGATGTAAGAGCCTGGGGTGAGGCGCACCGCGCCGAGCCCCAGGTCATGGGCCCAACAAACCTCACTGCCCTGCAAGGGCGAGACAAAGCGCGGCTTTTGGATTTGAGGTGAGAGTTAGAGTCTGAAGGGTAGTCTTCAGGGCAAGCCTTGTCTTTTTCTCAGGACCCACTCGGCGCTGAGCAGGGCGACCACCAGGAGCAGGGCGGGGTAACTGGTCCAGAAGCGAATGGTTTGGCGGTGCTCCTGGGGGCGGGGTTTGAGTTTGGAGGCGAAGTCTTTGAGGAGGGCGTCGGCCTGGTCCATGGTGCCGGCGAGGTGTCCGCCGGCGGCGGCCAGCCGGGTCAAAGCTGGCAGGTCGCCACCCAGGTCAAGGCCTTCCAAGGCGTTCTGGCTGCGCACGAGCAAATCGCGGACCTCCATCAAACCTTTCAGTTCGCCCTGCCGATGGGTGGTGGTGATGCGCCAGGAACCTTCCTCCAAGCCCTTGAGGGAGAGTTGCCAGAGGCCGGGGGCGTCGGCCAGGGGCAGCATTTCAAAGTCTCTGCCGGAATCGGCGATCGGTTGGCCGTTGGCGGCGATCTGCTCGACTTTGACGACGGGCGGTTGGGTGACGGGCTGGCCGTTGAGGGTGGAGGCCCGGGCCTTGAGTTCGGCGATTTCGGACGGGGTCATGAGATAGCGGTCCAAGCCGACCTGGAGGCGGGGGTCTTTGCCGCGGAGGCGTCCGGCCAGTCCCCAGCGCATGACCTGGAGCCAGAAGGTCTGATGGACCCGCTCGGCGAGGCGGTCGCGCCAGCGCCAGGTTTCGTCGGTGCCGACCCAGAAGAGGCGGCCGGCGCCGTAACGCTGGGCGGCCAGGATGGGAGTCCTGGCTGGGTTCTGGGCGGTGAGCAAGACGAGGGCGCCGGGCTTGGCGACGACGGAATCGGCGATCCATTGCAGGGGCGGGAGCAAGGGCCAGAGCTTCTGGCTGTAAGCGGGGTCATTGAGGACCTGCATGATCGGGTGGTCGGCGCCCTCGGCTGTCAAGGCCACGGTGACCGGCTCCGGCTCGCGGCGGGATTGCAAGGAGAGCCGCACCGGCAGCAGGTTGGCCAGGGGGCCGAGGCTGAAGGCCCTGGGCAGGCCGCGCGGGCCGGCCAGGCAGACCAGGAAGCCGCCGCGCCGGGCGACGAAGTTGGCCGCGTATTGCTGCTGCTCGGGCGGCAGTTCGTTGGAGTCCAGGTCGCCCAGGCAGACCATGTCGCAGGCGTCCCATTCGGCCTGGTTTTTGGGCAGGAGCCGGAGGTTCTTGTCTTCGAGGATGACGGAGTGGTAGCGGCGGGTGAAGGAGACGCGGCGGTCGCGTTCGAACAAGGCGGCCAGGTAACGGCTTTCCCAGCGCGGGGTGGAGTCGACCAGGAGCACCTTGATGGGGTCCTGGTTGACGGCGACGGAGAACTCGGCGGAGTTGTTGGCGAGGCTGGCTTCTTTCCAGAGGTTGGTTTTGGCCTGGGCCGCCTGCTGCTTGCGCTGGGCCAGGCGGGCGAGAGTAGGCTCGTCATAAGCGGCCAGGCGCGCGGAGGGGATGGGCCGCTCGGTCGAGCCATCGGGCAACTGCCAGCCCACCGCCAGGTGGTCTTCGCCGCTGCCCTGTTTGTGGAGGGTTTCGAAGTAGTAGGGCTGTTTGGCTTGGAGGGTGATGGGCCGGCTCTTTTGGGAGGGCTGGGCGTCCCAGGCGCCTTGGGGGACGTAACCGGAGACAGAGGCGACCTTGACCTTGGTCTTGGGGTCGTCGGAGGGGCTGAGCCACAATTCCGAGGCGTCGTCGGAACAGATGCCGAAGGTGTAATTGCCGCTTTGCGGGGGGATGAGGAAGCCGCGCAGGCGGGCGCCGTATTGTTCGCCGCGGCTGCTGTATTGAAGCTGGGCGAAGCTGGTCTTGGAGGCGGGAGGGTTTTTGAAGGCAGGGCTGTTGACGAGGTCGGCCACCTGGGCGCCGCTGAGGTTGTTCCACAACTCAAGGGTAACGGAGCCGGAGGGGGACAAGAGGGCGTCGCCGGTTTGTTGGGGCGCCAATTCCAGGCGCGCCTGGTAGAGATTGATGCCGGCGTTGGTCGCGGCGAAGGCAAAGGTTTCGTACTGCCACTGGCCGCTGCTGCGTACTGGGCGGCGCGCCAATTCCTGGCCGTGATGGGTGACGATCAGGTCCCAATCCAGGTCGTCGGCCCCGTTGATGCGGAAGCGAACGGTCATCGGCACCTGCTCGCCCAGGAACACCTCGCTGCTGCCCGAGACCTCGGCGACGACTGCGTCCGGCGGAACGCCCGGGTCGCCGACCAGGATGCCGGCCACGAGCGCGCCCCGGGCGCGGAGCGAACGAATGACCGGGAGCGGGTCGGCGCCGATGGTCTGGCGGCCATCGGACAGGAACACGACGCCGCCGACATATTCCTGCGCCCAGTTGTGGGTGAGGGCTGCCAGGCAGGCCTCGAAGTCGGTGGCGCGATTGGGTAAGAGGGTGGCCGGGCGGGCCAAATCCAGCGGCGCCAGGCCGGTATCCATGGCGAAGACCTTGGGCTGCGCCTGGTCGCGCAAGGCCGGGACCACGGTTTGTTGCGCCAGTTTCACAGCGCGCTCGTAGCGGGAGAGGGCGGACAACGCCGCCAGTCCCCTGGCCACCGCCGAGCCTTGCCGGGCCGAGTCCAAGATGGCTTTGTCCGAGGCGGCTTGTGCTGCGGCGTTTGTTTTCGAGGGCCGGATATTGGCCGGCAGCAAATGCAAGCCGATCGCCTCTGCCAGTTTCGCGCCCGGTCCCATCAATTCATCCTTCACGGCCATCGAGCCGGATTGGTCCACCACCACCGCCACCAGCGGGAGGACCTTCTCGGTGGTCCGGCGGGTGAAGGTCGGCTCCATCAGGAACAGGACCAGCGAGGCCAAAGCCGCCCCGCGCAGCAGCAGCAGGCGCCGCCGCACCTTGGGGGTTACAGTCGCCAGTTCGAGTCGATACAACCGGAGCATCCCCCACACCCCGGCCGCCGCCAGGGGCAGCACCACCCACCACGGCCAACCGGTGCATTTGAACTGCCAGGCGGATGCCGCCAGCGCAAAGGGGCCAGGGTTAATTTGCGCTTCGTTCTGGTGCATGATTACGGCTCAGGCTGGCGCAGAACTGGCGCTCTGCGCTCCGGCTTCGCGCCGCGCCAGCCAGCCTTCGACAAACATCAACAGGAGCGCGGCCGCCAGGCACCACTTCCACAGTTCGACCGATTGGCGGCGGGCGGGGTCGAGGTTTGCGGCGATTTGGTCGGGGTTATGAAACAGGCTCAGGCCGCTCTGGAGGGTCTGGGCCATCTGGCGGTCGCTGATGGGCAGCAAGGCGCTCTCGGCCGGGGCCAGGGCGACGGCATAGCGAATGGGGTTGGGTTGGAGGGGGTCGCGCAGCAGATAGACGCCCGGCTCCATGAGGGGGTCGCTCAGGACGGCGTTGCGCCCTTCCCAAGCGCCCAGGGTGAGCTTCAAGGGCTTGCCCTGGGGGTCTTCGCCGGACATCGGTTTGGTCGGATCCTGCACGCGGGCGTAAATGATCTGGTCGCCGGGCAGGAGGTTTCTGGGCGGCATGACGAAGTTGCCCAGGTGTCCGACCACGCCGCGCATGAGCGGCACGTAGGCCGCCTGCAAGGGGAGGTCGCTCCAATCCGCGTTCAGGCTCGTGGCCAGCAACGTCACCAGCCCCAGCCCGCGCCGGCGTTCGACCAGCAGGGCATCGTCGTTGTCCATTTTCAGCAGGATGTCCAGCTCGGCGGGCTTGACCTTGCCGGCCTGGAGCTTGAAGTAGGCCCTGACCTTGGCGGCTTTCCAGGCCTCGTCGCTTTTGGAGCTAAAACCGCTGAAGACCGGGTGTCCAGGGCTGAGGGCGGCGGGGAGGGCGGGTTTAGGGGGCGCGACCGGGGGGTCGAGGGGGCAGGGCAGAAAGCCCTCGCCATTGCGGGCCCAATAGCGGTTGATGAGGGCCAAATCGCTGTCCGGCCCCAGGCCGACCAGCACGCCGCCGCCGCCCACGACAAAGCGCTCGAGGGCATCCACCATCGCCGGCTCCAACACGGGCAGGTCGCCCAGCGCCACCACCCGGTAATCCGGCAGGAGGGAGGGGGTAAATTGAGCGAGCGAAATGCGCGTCACTCGGAATGGGCCGCGGCCGTTCAGCTCGGGGTCCAAGGCATAATCCAGGAAGCCCAGCTTGCTCTGCAGCCCGGCGGGGGCGTTGGCGCCATCCACCAGCAAGACCGGCAGGCTGGCCTCGACCTGGATGGACAAGGCGCGGCGGTCGTCGGCGGGCAGGAGGTCCTGGTGATTGACCAGGGCGGCCTCGACGGCATAGCTGCCGGCGGCCTCGAAGGTGTGGGTGAAGACCACCTCCTGCCGGCGGCCGGTGGGAATCTCCACCGGTTTGGAGCCGATGACCTGGCCGTTGACGGTGGCCTGGACGGTGGCCTGGCGGTTGGCCTGTTTGCCGTAATTGGCCACGGTGACGCGCAGACCGGCCGGCCGGCCGACGGAGACAAGCGTGCGGTCCAGGCCAAGATCGGTAATGGCCAGGTTGTCGTCGATGGGCGCCGCCTCGGGCGAGAGGAGGATGACTTGCGGCCGTGGCCGGGTGCCCAGGGGGGCATTTGGGGGACCGCGCAGGCGCTCGCGCAACTCCTCCCAGCGCACTTGGTCTTCCTCGTGCCAGCCATCCTTGCGGCCATCGGTCAGCAGGACCAGCTCGGCGCCCGGGTTGATGTGGCGTTTCAACTGGTTCAGGCCGGCCTCCAGCAAGGCGGGGATGTCCGTGGCCACGTAAGCGGGCTTGAGACTGGCCAGGTGAGCTTTGAGGCCTTCGATGTCGAAGAGCGGATCGCCGGCGGGGGCGCCCAGTTGCGACATCAGCAACACGCTCAACTCGTCGCCGGGGGCCAGGGAGTCGAGGTAGGCCAACCCCAGTTTCTTCATGCTCTCGAGGGCGGGCTGGGCGCGGCCGGCGGCGGACGAGATGCTGTCATCGATGAGCAAAACCGCCGCCGTGCGGCCCTGGCGAGTGAGGCCGGGCGCGCCGTTGGGGCCGGTTGGGCGGTGAAAGGCCGGGCGCACCATGGCCAGGGCGACACAGCCGACCAGGAGGACGCGGGCCAACAGGAGCAGGAGTTCATCCAGCAAGAGCCGGCGGCGGCGCTGGGCGAGCATTTGGAGCAGGAACCGCATGGCGCCCCAATCCACCTGCTTGATCTTACGGCGGTGCAACAGGTGAATAATCAGCGGGGCGGACATGGCCGCCAGGCCGCCGAAGAGGAAGGGATTGAGAAACTCAATCATTGCCAGGTGAGCGCGCGGATGAGCACCGTGAAGAGCTCTTCCTGGGTCCAGCAGGTTTCCATCTGCACGCCACAAGCATGACAGCCGGACTGGAGGCGCTGTTGATGCTCCTGGAAGACGCGCCGGTAATGCGCCCGCACCCGGTCGCCATCCAGCTTGAGCCTCGGCTCCTGCTCCAGGCCGATAAACTCGATCATGCCCTGGAACGGAAAGCTCTGCTCCTGCGCATCCAGGATTTGAAACAGCCGCACCTCCTGCTTGCGATAGCGCAGGTACTGGATCGCTTTCAGCAAGGCCTTGGGATCGTCGAACGTGTCGGTGATCAGGATGACCAGGCCGCGGCGGTGGAGCCGGCCCGCGATTTCCTCCAGCACCGGCGCCAGGCTGGTCTCGTTGCCCGGGGCGGTTTTCTCCAGCGCCGCCAGGACGTTGAGAAAATGGGCCATGGTCGAGCCGGGCGGGATGAAGTGGCGGACGGCAGTGTCGCAGGCGACCAGGCCCACCGCATCGCTCTGGCGGATCATGAGAAAGCCCAGGGCGGCGGTCAGGGCCTGGGCGTAGGCGAGCTTGCTTTGGCGGCCGGAGGCATAGCCCATCGAGCCGGAGGTGTCCAGAATGATGGTGGCGCGCAGTTTGGTTTCCTCTTCGTACTGGCGGATGTCGTAACGGTCGCTCCGGGCATAGACAAGCCAATCGAGGTGCCGCAGGTCGTCCCCGGGCTGGTATTCGCGATGCCCGGCGAACTCGACCGAGAGGCCGCGGCGCACCGAGCGGTGCTGGCCGGCGAGGACGCTTTCGACGGCCTGCCGCGCCGTGACGCTGACGTTGCCCAGGCGTTCAATGACCTCCTGGTGGACTCGCTCGAGCAGGGTCACGGGAATTATATTTGCTCTCCGTCCGGGTGGAGGTGGGTGACCAGGCGCTCGACCAGCAGGTCGGTGGTCAGGCCGCCGGCCTGGGCGGCGAAATTGCAGATGATGCGATGGCGCAGCACCGGCTTGGCCAGCGCCGCGATGTCCGCGGTGGTGACATGATAGCGCCCGCGGAGCAGGGCCCGGGCTTTGCCGCCCAGGATGAGTTGTTGTCCGGCGCGCGGGCTGGCCCCCCATTGGAGCCACTTGGTCGCATCCGGCACGTCCCGGACTCCGGGCCGGGTCGAATGGACCAGGTGGACGACGTACTCATAGACGTGCTCGGCCACCGGCACGCGGCGGACGGCCCTTTGGAGTTGGAGGATGTCCTGGGCGGAGAACAACGCTTTGACCTCCGGCCTATGGTCGCCAGTGGTTCGCTTGAGGATTTCGATTTCATCGGGCTGGTTGGGATAGCCCACTTTGACCATGAACATGAACCGGTCCAACTGGGCCTCGGGCAGGGTGTAGGTGCCCTCCTGCTCGATCGGGTTCTGGGTGGCCAGCACGAAAAAAGGGCTCGGCAGGTCATAAGTCCGGCCCCGGCAGGTGGTCCGGCGTTCCTGCATGGCCTCGAGCAGGGCCGCTTGGGTCTTGGGCGGCGTGCGGTTGATTTCATCGGCCAGCAGGAGGTTCGTAAAGATCGGGCCGGGCATGAACTCGAGCTGGCGGCGGCCGCTTTGCGGGTCTTCCTGGATGATGTCGGTGCCGGTAATGTCCGAGGGCATCAGGTCGGGCGTGAACTGAATGCGCCGAAAGGTCAGATTCAAGGTGGCGCCCAGGGTCTGGACCATGACGGTCTTGGCCAAACCGGGCACGCCCTCCAGCAAACAATGCCCGCGGCACAACACCGCATAGAGCAACTGCTCGAGCACCTCCTCCTGGCCGACGATGACCTTGTGCATCTCGGCCAGCATCTGTTGGCGGGCCTGGCCTAAACGCCGGACCAGTTCCGCTTCCGTCTCCGACCACTCGTTGTCTTGTGTCGTTTCAGTCATAAATCAGGTTCCGCACCGGGTGAGGGCGCAAGCTTCCGGCTTGCGGCAGTCCCGGCAAGCCTCCGGCTTGCCGGTTCCACCCCTGCCGTCGGCCCCAATGAGCCCGCGTCCATGGAGCTTGAAGGGTTCGCCCCCATACGTCCACAGCTTTGTCTGCGGACCTGGCGGACAATCGCGCTGGCCTGATAAGCAACTCAGACGATCAACGCGGGTTTGGTGTTCACGCGCTTTGCGTCCGTGGCTTTGCGTTACGGCCCGGCCCTTGACGGTGGTTGGCCGGTTTGCTACTGCTCTGCCTGTTGATCCACAAATGATTGGAGAGGAGACCCAAGAATGCGCGAGCAAGTCTTAAGAAACGAGGGCGGTGCAGGCCGGGAAACACTGTTGTGGCTGCTGATTTGTCTGGTGGTTGCGCCGGTGAGCAGCTCCGCCCAAAACTCGGCGTTCACCTACCAGGGCCAGTTGCTGGACGCCGGCCAAGCCGCCAACGGGAGCTACGATTTCCAATTCCGGCTGGCGGACGCCGCCGCTAATGGCAACTACCTTGGCGCTACGCTCACCAATGCCCCGGTGCCGGTCGCCAACGGACTTTTCACGGTCGCCATGGATTTTGGCAGCGGGGTGTTCAACGGTCCGCCGCGCTGGCTGGAGATCGGTGTGCGGAGCAACGGCAACGGCTCGGCTTATACGGTGTTGAACCCGCGCCAACTGCTGGCCGGCACGCCCTACGCCACCTTCGCCGGCGCGGCGGCCGTGGCCGGGGCGGCGACCAACCTGGTGAATGGCGGGGCGCTGCTGACGAACATCCCGGCGGCCAACCTCGTGGGCACGATCCCGCTGGCGCGCCTGCCACCCATCCCCGCCACCAATCTGACTGGGACACTTGGATTAAGCCAGTTGCCGCCTGGGCTGGGCACCAACCTGGCCGCCAATGCCACGCTGGCCACTGCCACCATCGGGAGCGCGACGATCAACACCCTGGCCTCGGGCAATTTTATTGGCAACGGGATGGAATTGACCAACCTGCCGGTAGCGCCGGGGGCCCTGGCGCGTTTTGCGCCGACGCCCCCCATGGTTTACGACACCTACTATGATTTGGGCAACTACAGCCCGGCGTTACTCACCGACGCCTTTGTTCGCGCGCTGGCCCAAAGATGGGCGACCAACGGATTGAAGGCAGCGGGCTGGAATCAGATATGGATCGATGATGGCTGGCAGGCGCCCAGCCGCGACAGCGAGGGCAATTTGCAGGCCGACTCGAGCCGATTCCCCTCGGGCATGGCGGATTTGGTCAATTATCTGCACGGCCTGGGGTTCAAGGTGGGCATCTATTCGTCGTTTGGCCCAGTGACCTGCCTGGGCTTTCCGGGCTCGGATGCCGCCCATATGCAACAAGACGTGAACTTGTTTGCCTCCTGGGGAATGGATGCTCTGGACCTCGATGCCTGCACCGAGCCCCCCGCCGGCCCCGGCGGGGCGGAGCTGTACGGGGAACAAGTCCTGCGTTCGGCCGGCAATGCGATTCTCAACTCGCATCGGGACATGTCTCTTTTCGTCGTCATCCTGGCCTGGCCGCAGCCGTGGGAAGTTCAGTACGAGGCCAACGGGTATATTGGTTGCGTCAATCAAGGTTATCATGACGACGTGGGCGTCATCGTCTCTGCCGCGACCTTGATCGCACAACCGCCCTACAATGCCATGATTGGACCGGGCCACTACTTTTTTAACGGGGCCATGGTTAACTATTTATTAAGCCCGGGCACGCAACGAGCGGCCGTTTCCCTCTGCGCGATGACCAGCAGCATGCTGGTGTCCGGCGACTGGCACGACTCCCAGCTTCCGGCCCTGACCAACCAGGAGGTCATGGCCATTCACCAGGACCCGGCGGCGATTTGTGGCAGCATCGTTTGGTCCAACAATTTGGCCGAGGTCTGGGTCAAGCCGCTGGGGGGCGGCGGGACGGGCGCAAAGGCGATTGCGCTGGCCAATTGGTCCGGCACCAACCAGGACCTGGTGGTCAACTGGAACCTGCTGGGGGCAGGCCCCGACGAGCCGATCACCCTCCGGGATTTGTGGGCGCAGAGCACTTTGGGAACCTATAGCGGGTCCTGGACGAACACAGTGCCGGCCAGTTCGGTGCAGTTATTCAAAGCCACTCCGGCCGCCGGACTGTCGACCAATCTCACCGTGCTGGGGCCGGGGTTGACCACCCACACGCTGGTGTTCAGAAAAGGGGTGCTGGTCGGCATCCAATAAGGGGCGCCCTTTGGCGCGCCGCCGCAAACGCGGCCTTCGCCTCCGCCCGCAGGGAGTGGAATTTGCAGGGCTCAAAGGCCCCTTCTCGGCCGCCAGCCCGAAGTATCAGCGCGAAGAAACCAACCACCGCTCCACGGCGCCAGGCCTGCTTGCGGCCAGCGTGCCCGGCGGCACTTTCGAGCCGCCGCCGCCGGCGAGGACGAGGGCAAGGTGGGACTTGGGGGGCTCTCTTAAACCCTGGAGTCTCTGTGCTTAAGCAATTGCAGGCCGATCAGGACCAGGAAGCGGGGATTGTGATAGAGGTAACGGAACCAGAGCCGGCGCGGCTCGGTGGCCAGCCGGAACAACCATTCCAATCCGAGTTGCTGCATTTTGGCCGGCGCCTGTTTCTTGACGCCGGCAATAAAGTCGAACGCCGCCCCCACGCCGAGCATAACCGCCAGGACTCTCCCTCGATGTTGGGCCATCCACCGCTCCTGTTTTGGGCAGCCCAAGCCCACAAAGAGGATGCGACAGCCCGAATCGTTGATTTGCCGGACGACGGCCCCATCTTCGTCGGCAGTCAAGGGGCGGAAGGGCGGGGCATAAGCATAAGCCACGTTGAGTCCGGGATTTCGTTCCCGCAGGCGGTCGCGGAGGAGGCGCAAGGTGGCGTGGGTAGCTCCGTAAAAGCCGATGGGGATGCCCTCGGCCGCGGCCGCTTGACAGACGCGCAAGGTCATCTCCGGGCCATAGACCCTGGGCTGTTGCCGCAGTCCCAGCGCGCGGAGGGTCCAGACGATGGGCATGCCGCCAGGCGCCACCACGTCGGCCTGGTTAATGGCCTGCCGGTAATCCGGGTGGTCGTAGGCCTCCATGACCATCTGGACCGGAGCTTCGCAAAGGTAACGAGACTCGCGCGCTCTGGCCCACCGCACAACGTGTTGCGTCACCGCTTCATAACAAGTTGCGTCCACCCGCATCCCCAGCACGCTGCGTGACTCGGTGAGAGGAATACTGCAAGGCGCCATACTACTCGGCTTGATGGGTGCTGGCATGTTGAGCAGCCTAAGCGTGGGGACCGTCCCCCACCTCTGATTCAGTCTGGCAGAAAGGCCGTGAGCGAGGCAACGGCAGAAAGAGCAAGCAGTCGGTTTCAGCCGAGGACATGCTGATAGACGGCGTGGATTTGCTCTCCCAGTCGAGCCCACCTGTATTGCTGCATCGCGTGCCGCCAGGCATTGAGGCCATGCACGGCGACCAACTCCCGGTGCTGGTCGTAGCAGGCGATGGCTTGGGCGAGGCCGCCGACCATCTCCTCAAGGCGGCTGAGGGGTATTTTGAAGCCGCACCCTTCGGCCACGACTTGGCCGGGCCCGCCGCAGTTGAGGCAGATCACGGGCAACCCGCAGGCCATGGCCTCGAGCAGTGCCTGGCAGACGCCATCATGGAGGCTTGGGAAAAGGAAAACGTCAAACTCGGCATAGAGCTTGAGCAAGGTGTCGCGCGGCACCCATCCGTGAAATTGCACTTGGGAACCCAAGCCGAGCTGCCGGGCCAGAAGCTGCATTTGCCGCCGCAGGGGGCCGTCGCCGAAGACAGCCAATTCGGCTCCGACGCCGGCCGTTTTCAGGGCCTGCAGGGCCAAGTGAACGCCTTTGTAGAAGCGAAGGCGGCCGGCAAACAGGAGCCTTAGACGGGGTCGCGTCGCGTGCCGTTGGGGAGAGGCGGTTTGGTGGATTCCGTTTTCCGGGACCAACCAGGTGGCTACGCCTGAATGGGCGAAGGCTTGGCGGGTTTCCTCGGTGGAGACCAGGACGGCGCTGCAGAAATCGGCGGCGCTGGCGAGCCGAGCCGTCGCCCTGCGGTTGCTGAGGTTTCGCAGCGTTTCGTGCAGCAGTTCCCGTGGCCAGCGCCAGGGCAGCAACTCCCAGGGTGTGGCCGCGGCGCCCGCGACCGGCCCCCAAACCGTGGGCACGCCCTGTCCCCAAACGGCCGGGGTGGAGCGGTAGGAGGTCCAGGTGACATGGTGCAAGAGATCGAACCGGAACTGCCGCTGAAGCCGTGCAACCTCGGGGCGGGCGCGCCTTTGCCATGATTGGTAGCACCACCAGGAAAGGCCGGGGAACCACCTTCTGGCGAGCAGGGCCAGGGGCGAATGCTCGAAAAAGGCAAAACGCGGGACCGGCGTGCCTGGCGCCAGCGAGTCCAGGCCCTGCTGGATCAGAGGCCGATTGCTCAGCCGGGTCAGAACGGTGACATCGTGGGATTTGGCCACCTCCAGCGCCATGTTCCAGCCGATGCCTGACTCGGACCCGTATCCAGGTCTGCAGGAGTAGGCAGACAAAAGGACTTTGTATCGTTCCGGCATGGTGCCAGGCCAGGGAAGGGAGGGGGTTCCTGGGCAAAAACAACCCTTGTCACCCTGGACCTGCCGGCCCGCTGCCTCCGGGGATGCCAGTGGTGCTCTGCTGGAGCAACTGCTTTGCCAGGCCCAAGGCGACGCCAATCGCCCCGTCCATGTCGAGGTAGCAGTAGGAGCCCAGGCGGCCGCAGACGGTCAATTTCGGCACGGCTTGGGCCCGCTGGCGGTAAAGCTCGTACAGTTGGGCGTTGTGCGGGGTCGGCACGGGATATTCGAATTCATCGGGGTCCTGGGGCGTGAATGGGTACTCCCGCGTGATGAGTGTGCCGCTGGCGGGTTGCTGTTGGGCGGGCGGCAACAGATGTTTCCATTCCAGCGTCCGCAGCGGCCCGTGATCGTCTTCATCGGCATGGTTGACTTGGGCGCAAGGCTGATAGCGATCGCAGTGGGGGAGGAATTGGTGGATGCGTTTCTGGGCACGGTAGCTCAGCCGGCCGGCGTCGAATTGGAAGAAGGCATCAATCGGTCCGGTGTAAATCAAGGCCTTGCGGGCCCGGTATTCAGACGGGTCCTGCAAGTAATCAACGCCCAGGCGACAGGGGATGCCAGCGATCATGTTGGCCATGAGCTGGGAGTAGCCGGCGGCGGGGAGGACCTGGAACAAGCAGTGCGGCGCCAGCCCGACCTGGCCGCGACCATTGATGCGGATGCGGTCGGCGAGGTCAGGAGCCAGCCGCCGAGGCTCTACGCCCCATTGCCTGCGCGTGTAACCCTTGATGAAGGTCTCGTAAACGGAGCGTGGCATCTTCCGCAGGCAAGCCTCCTCGAAATCGCTGGGCGTGCCGGCGTGGCGGGGGCTCTCCCACCCGGGATACTGGTCCAGGAGGGTTTGGCTCAGGGGCCAATCCCAATACTGGCCAGCGACCTTTGCCTTAATGCTGGCCCGGTAAGGGTAGAAACTGGAAAATCGGTTGACGAATTCCCAAACTTCCAGGGAGGAGCAGCGGAAGTAGTGCGGGCCATAGGTGTGGACGCGAAATCGGGCCGGATGCATGAAATCGCGGACGTTGCCGCCCGGCTGGAGGCGTCGTTCCAGCATCAGGACCTCCCGCTGATGATCGATCAGGAGGCGCGCAATGGTGCTGCCGGTTAAACCGGAGCCTACGACCAGATAGTCCACGTTCATTGCCAGGGGCCTCAATAAGCCCCCTCCCGCGAGGCCACCACCAAGGGCGTCCGCAGGAGGATGGCCAGGTCCAGTCGCAGGCTGAACCTTCGCACGTACTCAAGGTCGTGCCGCATCATGGCGCTGGCGCTGGTGTTGTGCTGACGGTCCCTGATTTGCCAAAGGCCGGTCATGCCAGGCCGCACCAAGGAACGCACCTGACTCAAGGCAGGGTACGGCGCCAGCATGAAGGGAACCAGGGGGCGCGGCCCCACCAGGCTCATGTCTCCCTTGAGCACGTTGAAGAGTTGAGGCAGCTCATCCAGGCTCGTTGAGCGCAGGATTCGGCCCAGGCTTGTGACCCGTGGATCGTGCCTGGCCTTGACCAATACTCCGGAACTGGCGGCGGCCTGTTGCGCCGCCGTCCAGGCACCGTCAGGCTCGACGCGCATGGTTCGAAACTTGTACAAGACGAAAGATTTCTGGAGGTAGCCAACCCGCTGGTGCCTGAAGAGCACCGGTCCGCGCGAGCTTAATCGAATGAACAGAGCCGCCAGCAGGCAGAGCGGTGAGAGCGCCACCAGGGCGGCCAAGGCGCCACCGGCGTCGAGCAGCCTTTTGACCAAGAGCTGGACCCGCTTCTGCCGCAGAGAGCAGGCTAGGAGTTGGGCGTCAATGGCCGCCGCCGCCGCCTCGGCTCTGGGTTCTGCGCCGGGAATCCCTGGCTCAAAACGCTCCTGCCGGAGCGGAGGACTGGACTCCAATTCAGGCGGAGCAATTCCCGGAAACGGCTGGGGGGCAGCCGGATGGGGCGGCTCTCTGTCTAGGCTCATGGTGTCGGTTGGAAGTTCTGTCGGCTTGAGCCCGCGCCCGGCCAAATCCTTCAAACCCTAACGCGGGCCTATTTAGAGCGGCGGGTCCATAAATGTCAAGTGCTTTGAGGGCGGTGTGTCGCCCAGGCGGCGGACGGCTCAGTAGCCGCATCCCCGCTTACTTTTTCTCCTGGAACAGCAGCGGGGTGAAGTCGGCCAGATAACGGCGCCAGAGGCGGAAGCTGTGCTGGCCGGGGGTCTGCACCCAGGTGTGGCGGATGGCTTTGGACTTGAGCCATTGGCTGAGCTGCTGATTGGCGGCCAGCAGGCCGTCCTGCTCGCCGCAGCCGATCCACAACAGGCGCAATTGGCTGTTGGCCTTTTCATCCAGGGCCGGGAACTGGGCCGCCAGGTTGGTGCCCAATCCGCCCGAGCTGAAGGCGCCAATCCAGGCAAAACGCTCGGGGGCATTGAGGCCGACCAGGAGCGATTCGGAGCCGCCCATGGAAAGTCCCGCAATGGCGCGCGACCTGGGCGCCGGCAAGACGCGGTAGGCCTTTTCCACCTGCGGCAGCACTTCGTTCAAGAGCGTTTCCCGGAACTTGTCCATATTCTGCTGCCAGAGGTCGCCTCGGCGCAGTCCGCCCCAGCCGGCCCGGACGACTTCCATGGTGCCGTAGCCCAGCGGCATGACGACCAGCATCGGTTTGGCCTGCTTGCGGGCAATCAGGTTGTCGAGGATAACGTGGGCCAAGCCGACCCCCGTCCAGGCGCTGGCATCGTCGCTGTAACCGTGGAGCAGGCAGAGCACGGGATAGCGTCTGCCGAAAGCGGGGTCATAGCCGGGAGGCGTATAGACGTAAAAGTCCCGGTCGTCCCCCGCGACGCCGGAGCGGTAGAAGTGACGATGCAACTGCCCGTGGGGCACGTCGTTGATTTCCCAGGGCAGGCTCGCCGGGCCGGGCACGCGCACCTGGCTGTCGGTATTGAGCAGGTTGTACTTCAGCAGCGGGTTGTTGGGATCAAGGGAGCGGACCCCGTCAATGGTGAACGAATAGGCATAGACGTCCGGCTCCAGCGGTTCGCTGGTCAGCGACCACACCCCCTGGTCGTCCTTTTGCATCTGCGAGGCCTTGACGCCCTCGCAATGCACCTGCACCTCCCTGGCCTCGGGCGCTCGGAGGCGGAAGGTGAGGCGGCCATCGGCTTGGACCTCGGGCGAAACAGGGCGTTGCGCGAGGGCCGAACTGGCGAGGGTCAAGATCGCCACAGCTATAAAGGGTTTCGTTTTCATAAACAGCGCCCTTGATAGCTCCACTCGGGCAGAATGTTCAATGCGAAAGTGCGGGCGGGGATCTCCGGCAAACTCGCCAGGGCCAATCCTTGGTCTCGTCCCCGCGCCTCTGAAGGCGGCCGGGCTGCGGGTTGACGCCGTCGGCGATCTTGTACCCTTCGGCGCCGATGCCCGGCTCGATGGCCAGCTCCACCGTGAGCGGCGCCTCGCCCCGGGCAACGACCCGCGCGTCGCAATTACTCTGAACTTGACGCGCGAACACGCGCCCGACGTTCTCGACCACGGGGTCGGGCTGCGGCGGGAGGATCAGGCGAAGAGATTTCACTGCCTCCCCATGCGCTCCGGCGGCGACACACCTTAGAGTCTTTGGTCGCAACATCCACGTTTTTGCGTGAATGTCTTGGCATGTTTCCTTTGGAGGGGCCTGATTCTTCGGCGCGGAGCGCCGCATTTAACGCGGCGGGGGAAGGCGCACGTTGTTCTTCCCACTCAGGAATTGACGCTTCGCTCTTGGTTGCGGCTCCGCCGCGTTAAAACCAGAGCGACGAGAAACAGTTTCCTCATAGCGTTTTCTGGTCCACGGCCAAGGATATTGCATGGCTGCCATCGTGGATAGGCTTTGCTTACCGCGTCAGCGTCAAAACGGCAGTTGGCCCTCTGGGAGCAAGGTGAGGGTTCGGTGGACCGACGGCAGAGGCACAGATGGACAGTGGAAGGACGCAAGCAGTAGCTGGGCTCTCGGCCGGCTCATTTCGCCTGTGAAGCAGCACCTGGACGGAAATACCGGGAGGCGAATTCCAGAAACGCCGGCCAGTTCGGGCCGTCGGTGTGACCGCCGCTGTGCTGGCGGAAAGCAACGTCGCCATCGACCAGTGTTTCGATGGCAGGAAATTCCGCGGCGTTCATCGCCTTCTTGCCGAGGAGTTCATATACCGGACCCGCGCCGACCCCCGCGAGGAAGGTCCCTTTCGCGTCCACCCAGCCGTCACCACGGGTCGCGCCGGCGCTCAAAAACACCGGACGCGGTGCGCACATCGCGATCAGTTCGTGGGAATCTACCGGCAGGTCGCCCCAGGTCAGGGGGCCGGCGTATTTGAGGAAGTTGCCGGCCATCCAGTGGTATTCGCTGGTGCTGGCGACGTTCTCCACGATCTCACCCCAATCCCGCCGATGCAGTTTCGCGCCGCCCGCGCCTGAGGAACTGACGTAGGCGATGGCGAAGCGCGGGTCGTAGGCCATGGCTACAATCGTCGCCTTGCCGTAGCGGGAGTGGCCTTCAAGGCCTACTTGCTTCGCGTCCACCGCCTTGTCGGTCTCGAAATAATCCAGCGTCCGGCTGGCGCCCCAAGCCCAGGCGCGCAACGCGCCCCAGTCATCCGGCTTGCGGTGTTGGCCTTGGTTGCAGAGGCCGATGATGCCTTGCCTCAAGCCCGCGCCGTTGTCGGCCTGAATGCTGTTCGGGCTGATGACCGCGTAGCCCCAGCCCTTGGCGAGAACCTGCTGTTGCCAGGGCGGTCCACTGTTGGTGCCGCCCAATCCGGCCCGCGGGAAACGGTTGGTGCCACTGACGGCATTTGTGCCACCAAGCCCGCCAAACCCGCCGATGAACCCAAACTGCATCATCACCGGCACCGGCCCGGTCGCATTCGCCGGCGTCGTCAGGGACGCTTGAATGTTCACGGTGATTTCCGGATAGACCGAATTGTCGACGCGACCCACAAGTTGTTTGGTGATGACCGGCGCACCGCCGTGGTTTGTCTTCGTCGTGCTGGTTACTTCCCACGTCACCGCCGGCGTGCTTTTCGGCACCCGGCCATAAACCTCCCGGTCGAAATCCTCCACGATTTCCGCGCGACGCTGGGTCCACCACATCGCCGCCGTCACGACCTTTTGTCCGTTCTTCAACACCAGCGGATCCGGCAGGTTTGGAAAGGGGTTT
Organism: Verrucomicrobiota bacterium; assembly: GCA_049518415.1. Lineage (GTDB taxonomy): Bacteria > Verrucomicrobiota > Verrucomicrobiia > Limisphaerales > UBA8199 > CAVQND01. Next base: position 29,013 of record JBEKRX010000010.1, on the reverse strand, counting down.
GCTTTGGACTCGTCGTAGTTGGCGTAGTTGGTCGCCTGCGGGTTGCTGCCATTGCGTCCCGGCCGCAGTGAAGTGATGTGGAGCAGGTCCATCATTTTCTGGCGGTCTTGTGCCGAAGCGGCGGTGTTGGCTCCGCCGAAGCCCCAGCCGCCTTGACCGCTAGCCGCGGTCTGCCCCGAGGCTGCGCCAGGAACGGGAGAGGCCGATGGGTTGCCCGGAAACGCCGCCCGTTGCGCTTGGACGCCAACCGTCGCGTCCAGTGCTGCGGCGAGCAGAAGCCATGCACGAAGAGTTCTTTTCATGGTGGAATCAGGCGTTGAAGGTTCAATGCGTCACTTCGGATAGTCCTTACAAATCCAGCGCAGCATGTCGAGCAGGATGACGCCGCCGAGATTGTCCGGGCCAGCCACCAGGGCTTAAGTCTTGGCTTGTCTTCTGGTTGGAGGTGGCCTAAGAATCTGCGGGCGCTAATTGCATGAACAGCACCCTGGTGATAGTGCCGACGTACAACGAGCGGGAGAATCTTCTCCCGCTCGCCCAACGGCTGCTGGCCCTGCCGGTCCCGGTGGATCTGCTGGTGGTGGACGACAATTCGCCGGACGGAACCGGCGAACTGGCCGACGAACTGGCGGCGAAACACGCCTCGATCCAGGTGCTGCACCGCCAGGAGAAAGGCGGGCTCGGCCCGGCCTATATCGCCGGGTTCAAGTGGGCGTTGGCGCGGGCCTACGAGTACATATTCGAACTGGATGGTGACCTGTCGCACAACCCGGACGACATCCCGACGTTCCTGGAGGCCGTCAAAGACGCTGACGTGGTGCTGGGCTCGCGCTACCTCAATGGCATTCGCATCATCAACTGGCCGCTCAGCCGCCTGTTATTGAGCAGTTGCGCGGCCAAGTACGTGCGCATGGTGACGGGCATGCGCTTCTCCGATCCGACCGGCGGCTACAAGTGCTTCCGCCGGCGCGCCCTCCAAGCCATCAACCTCGATGACATCCGCTCGACCGGTTACAGCTTTCAGGTCGAGACGACCCACGAGCTGTGGAGCCAGGGGCTGAGGATCGTCGAAGTGCCCATCATCTTCACTGACCGTTTCCAGGGGCATTCCAAGATGTCCGGCCACATCATCCGCGAAGCGTTCCTCATGGTCTGGCGCCTTTGGTTCCGAAACAAGCTGCGCCGCCGGCTCCCGGCCCCGCCCGCCAGGAGTGCATCTGCCGGGCCCGGGTCCGACCCTGCCTCCCCGCCCGCCCCTGCCCCGGCGACGAAACACGATGTCTCCGGGTCCTCTTCCCCGGCCAAATAGACTGGCCGGACGCGCGACCTGGCGCCTGGGTCCGGAACGCAGAGGAGCAGGTCTGCGGGAGATGAAAGAGGCGGCGGGCCGGCAGCCTTGAGGGCCGAGCGCGGAGTGGAATTGCCAATTTCCAATTTTCAATTGCCAATTGACTTCCGGCCGGGGCCGAATAATAATTCGGGCGCAACGTTAAGAGCTGTAATCGCCCCGGTCGCCTGCCGCCCGCAGGCGGCCGGGATACCCAGACAAGAAAGTAGAACTTATGCGTCCGAATATGACTCGCCGCTCCTTCGTCAAGACTACCCTGATCTCCTCCGCCGGGCTGGCCCTGGCGGCGGAGGCAAAGGCTCAAAATGCATCTGCGGCCGGAGGGGCCGCGCCCGCCTCGGCCGGGGCGCTGCCCAAAGCCAGGATTGGCAAACTGGAGGTGAGCCGGCTCATCCTCGGCGGGAACCTGCTGACGCATTACACGCACAGCCGCGACTTGAAGTACGTCTATACACTGGCGGCCCACTACAACACGGACGAGAAAATCATGGAGACCCTGGCGCTGGCGGAGGCCAACGGCATCAACACCGTCTCGATGCACAACCCGCCGCACCCGATCTCCGTGCTGCGGCGTTACCGCAAGGAACGTGGCGGCAAAATCCAGTGGATCATTTGCCCCACCGCTCCGGTGGAGTCGGACATGGTCCAGTACCGGCAGCAGGTCGAAGAACTGGTCAAGGACGGTTGTGAGGCGATCTACCTCTGGGGCGTGCATGCGGATTCGCTCGTCGCCCAGGGCAAGCTGGACCTGGTCGCCAAAGCGGTCGAGGTCGCCAAGGAATTTGGCGTGCCCTCCGGGGTGGGCGGGCACTCGCTGGACGTGGTCAAGGCCTGCGAGACCCACGGTGTCAAGGCCGACTTCTACATCAAGACGTTCCACCACCATAGCTACCCGACCGGGCCCAAGCCCGAGCAATTGAAAGAGCCCTACAATGAGTTCCCCGGCTACTGGTGCCGCAACCCGGAGGAGACCGCCCAGTTCATGCAGACCGTCCAGAAACCCTGGCTCGCCTTCAAAGTCATGGCCGCCGGGGCCATCCCGCCTCAAAACGCCTTCCGCTACGTCTTCCAACACGGGGCCGATTGCGTGCTTGCCGGCATGTTCGACTTCGAAATCGCCGAAGACGTCAAGCTGGCGCTCGAGGCGCTCGACCGGGCCAAGGACCGCGCCCGCCCCTGGACCTGCTGAGCGGGCGCCTTTGGGCGCCTCTCCACAAACGGGGTAGCGAGGTTTTGCTTGCTTTTCAACGGCCAGGCACATCCCTCTGATTAGGGCCACGATGGCCGTCGGCCCTGCTTAAGCCAGGGCTGCCTGCGGGGTGGTGTAATACTAGATTGTTGCTGGACCTCTGGCAGCGGCACGGTTTGACTGTGGCACCCCAAGGTCGGCTTGCGGCCTGGTCGCGGTTCTGCGGTGCGTGCTTCCGGTTGTCGCGGTAGCGTGCGCCTTCTAAGGCGCGGGCCGTGCGATTCCGAGCGGCTCAACCAGCACGGAAATAGCAGTCATGCAGAATAGTAAACCAGCAAGTGCGGCATTAACCCGCTTGTGCGACATCCGTATGCGATGCTGTGAAATCGCAGCAATAGTCAGCCCTCGCCCGTCAACCGAGGCCGAATTGATCGGCATGGCCTCGGGGCTGTACCAGTGGGTCGCTTGGCAGCCGCTGCCGGGCGTGCCCGATAAACCGACGGCAGCAAAGGAGGCGGCGAATCGTTAGCCGCCCTCTTTCACATTACAGCCTGCGGGCTCATAAGCCTCCGGGTTGCCGGCGAGCAGATCTGATTCTTCGGCTTTGCGGTCCTCCTCGGAGGCGTTTTTGTGAGCGTGAACATGTGTTGCACCCTTTTCAGAAATGCAGTCCGCGCGGTGATGATTCTCACTACAGCGGTCTGCGAGATCACCCTCACCGATGTAAACCGCAAGCCAAGCCCCGGTGGTGCGCTTGGCATAGATATAATTGCCGTCGCACTTGCTAAAAGTCTGGGGTAGGGTATAGATGTAGTACGTGTATTTGGTGCCGCTGGCACCGGTCCATGTGCAGGTTGTGTTTGTATCACTCATAACGAACCGACTTGTTTAACGGCCCCCGGCAGGCGTCCACCTGCGGGCAGACTTCCAAGTCCGCCAACGGGGGCTTCTTATCTATCATCGCATACGATGGGACTAGTGCAAATGAAAAGTGCGAGGATTAACTGTGGTCGTATTCCGGCTGATGCTGCTATGGCAGCATAACTCGTGCCATATATCCAATCTGTTGCCCAAAAATAAATCGCCGAAAATGATGAAATGCGGTTGACTAGCGTAAGCTATGATGTTTCATTAGTCGCATAACAGGTGAATCAGATTATGAACGAGCCAATTTCAAATACAATCGAGGTTTTGGCCCAAAGAGTCCGCGTGAAGGAGGACGAGGCCGCGAAGCTTAAAAAGCTGGTCAATGAGCTTTGCTCAGAGGGCGGGCTGCCCCTGCGTTATGCCGACATAACTATCCTTGGAGACGAACCTTTGAGGATTCGGGGAGACCAGTTCTACGGCCTTGCCATTACCACGGCCATCAGGAATTATCTTGAGATGAGGAAGGCTGCGAATCAAGGCCCGGCAACGGTTTCTGAGATTTACGAAGCCATCAAGAGCGGTGGTTACAAGTTTGAAACAGAGAATGAGGAAAACGCCAAAACGACCGTTCGGAATAATCTGCGGAAAAGCAGCAGCATCTTCCATCGCTTGCCCAATGGGGATTTTGGGCTCTTGATCTGGTATCCGAATGCCAAGCCCCCCAAGCCGGAAGAGCCGCAGGCGGCGGGCACCGAAGAACCCCCGGCATTGCCGCCAACTCCCGAGAAAAAGAACAACGTGACGCACGGCGAGATTAAGGAAGTCATCAGCGGCATTAATGGGAACTTTCAAGCCTCAGACGTTGAAAAGCTTGTGAGGCAGCGTTTCCCATCGAAGGTACTGCCGGCGGGGGCAATCTCAACGGTGCTATACTGGCTCAAAAATACCAAGCGTTCACTGAAAATGGTTTCAGAGCGCCAAGGGGCAAAAGGCGCGGTTTATTCAAAAGTGTGAGAATCCATTGGGATTCATGAGAATTTCGCCAACAGGCCAAGAGTGGTCCACCAGCGCACCCGCGCTGCATTCGCAGCCTGTTGCCGTCGTGCCTGTCCGGGCGGGAATGGGTCGGGTCTTTGTCGGCCCCATAAGCCGCATCGCCCTTCCCTACCCGGACTCACCTAAACTGAGTGAAATCAAAGCTCCGCGAGCGTGTCACCGCTCACGGAGCGGAACCAACCGCAGGGTTAAGCTGCGACGGTCGCACATCTTGGAAGATGCAGCCGTACGTTAGCTTTTCCTGCCCGGAAAGGCAAGTTGAATTGTTACTGGTGCTCGGGCGAAGCGAAGCGTTTCGGCCATTTTCGGAACAAAAACCGTATTGTGCAGCGTTATGGGTGCTGCGGGTGCGGCAGAACTTTCTCACAATCTCAACCGCTGGAGGACCTGAGAATCCCTGACAGCCAGGCGATCCAGATCATTCACCTGTTGACGGAGGGCGTCGGAATCCGAGCGGCTGCGCGGCTGGCCCGTTGCGACCCGCATACCGTTCTTGGCGTGCTGGAAACCTTCGGGGAAAAGTGCGCCGCCTTCCTGGATCACCGGCTGCGCGACCTGACGGTCGGGCCGCTCCAGATTGACGAACTATGGTCCAAGGTGGGTGTGCGCCAGAGCCGCACGACGGCGGACGATCAAGAGCGGGGCGATTTCTACACGTTCCTGGCCCTGGACGCCCGCACAAAGCTGATCGTTTCGCACCATACCGGAAAGCGCGATTATGAGAACACAGACACCTTTGTTGCGGACCTGGCAAGCCGGATCGTTGGCCGAGTTCAAATCACGACAGACGGCTGGAATGCGTATCCCGACACCATCCGCCATTACCTGCTTGACCGGCTGGATTACGCCGTCATGCAAAAGAATTATGACGCCCCACCGGCACAAGTTGAAGCCTCCCGCCGCTACTCGCCTGCCCCTTTTGTCGGCGTGACGATCAGGACCAGGGCCGGGAATCCGCGCAGGGACAGGATATGCACAAGCCACGTTGAACGGGCCAACCTGTCCGTCAGGACGCTCAACCGCCGCTTTACTCGCCTCTGCCTTGGCTGGTCGCGGAAGCTGGCCAATCATCGTCACGCGGTCGCGCTATTCGTTGCGGCTCACAACTTCGTCAAACGGCATTCCACGCTTGGCACAACGCCAGCAGTGGGCGCAGGATTAACCGATCACGTTTGGTCAATCGCGGAGTTGGCGAGTATCATGTGACCACGGCAAGAATCTAGTCCAACTCGACCGGGAAATTTCTGCCCAGTTTGAATAATTTTCCCCCGCCGCTGTCAGATTTAGAAGGAGGGTCTTGGCCTATTTGCCCTAAGAAACACGAGGGGACGCGTATAAAAGTCCGGCAAAGAACCTGCTGGGCACGGAGACGGGCGAACACAAAATAGCAGCAAAAAGGTGTTGCCAATGAGCAATAAATCGAATAAATTGGGTCAGTCTATGAGCGACCAAACAAAGCTAACCCCCAATGCAACCGGCGGATCGAGCTATCCTGATAAAACCACCGGCAGCGAAGCCGCGGCCTCCGTCCGAAAGGCGGCAAATCGGTGGGGGGACAGCAAACGCAGCAGCCTGTTTGAGCGGGGAATGCAAATAATTTATGGCGGCACTGCCTCAAAAGAGAAGGTTCGCTCTCGACAGTAATGTTCTGATCGATTTAGGAGAACGGAAACCCTTCGCGTTCGCCTTCCTTTCGGCATATCGGCCCCAAGGGCTGGTGGTTCCGCCAACCGTCGTTCAGGAGCTTACGCACCTTGCGCTTGAGCTTTCCCACCCAGCAACCAAGTTCGCATTTGAAGCCTTGGCCAACATGCGCCAGTGGGACATTTATCCGTACGACCTGAAATCGGTTGGGCATGGGATTACGGATGCGGACGCCCGAAAATTGATTTCCAGCGGACTTTTGCCCGAAGGCGAATTCAATGACGGCCTGATAATCGTTGAAACCGCCTTGGCTTGCGTCCCGGGGCTTGTTACGTCGGATAAGCATTTGTTGGCAGTGGACAACGTTAAGCTTATTCGGGCACTGGCGGACATTGATTTGCCGCCGGTAAGAGTTTACCACCCCAAGGACTTGCTCCGGGCGCTCAAATCGCAGTAGGCCCGGCCCCCGCCCGCTTTCCACAATCTGGCAGAGCACTACCCAAATCTCAAGATTTCCCAGCAACAATCTAATCGTACTTGACCGCCCGCCCGCACGCCGCCGGGATCGACTCGACCCGCAGCCCAATTCACGGTACAATGGGGCCGCAGTGACAAAGAGACCTCTGGCTGCCAAAACCGCCCTGCTCCTCCCGGGCGCGGTCGGGCTTGTGGCCCTGGCCGCGCTCGCCTTCTGGTTCTTCCACGGTCCGGGCCGGCCCCTGGCGTTGCGCAAGCCGGGAACCGACCAGCGCCCCGGCGAGGCCGGCACCCTGGCCAACCCGGTCCTCGCCGGCAAATTGATCCGTGCCGACGCTCCGATGCATCCCGACGATCAGCCCCGTCCCGACAGCGGGCTTGCCAGTTTGCCGGGCGCCTGGCCGCAATTCCGCGGAACCAACCGCGACGGCCTCAGCCGGGAAACCGTGCCCCTGCTGAGGGCCTGGCCCCCCGCCGGTCCCCGCGAACTCTGGTCCATTGAGCTGGGCGAAGGCTATGCCGGCGCCGCCGTCCTCCACGGCCGCGTCTATGTCATGGACTACGACAGCGACAAGAAACAGGACGCCCTGCGCTGTCTATCCCTGGCCGATGGCCGCGAGCTTTGGCGCTATGCCTACCCGGTCCGCGTGAAACGCAATCACGGCATGTCCCGCACCGTCCCCGCCGTGAGCGACCAATTCGTGGTTGCCCTGGGCCCGAAATGCCACGTGGTCTGTCTCGACTCTCTCACGGGCGAGTTGCGCTGGGGACTGGACCTGGTCCACCAATACGGCGCCACTGTTCCCCCCTGGTATGCCGGTCAATGTCCGCTCATCGATCAGGGCGCCGTCATCCTGGCCCCAGGCGGCAAGGACGCCCTGCTGCTGGCGGTCAACGGCCAGACCGGCCAGGTGCTTTGGCAAACCCCCAACCCCCACGCCTGGAAGATGACCCATTCCTCAGTCATCCCCATGGAGTTTGGCGGCCAGCGCCTCTACGTCTATTGCGCCAACAACGGCGTCGTCGGCGTCTCCGCCGACAACGGGGCGATCCTCTGGGAAACCACTGACTGGAAGATCAGCCTCGCCACCGTGCCTTCCCCCCTCATACTCGACGGCGGGCGCATTTTTTTCGCCGGCGGCTATAACGCCGGCAGTTTGATGCTGCAACTCAAAAAGGCAGACGACCGATTCCTCGCTCAGACCGTCTTCAAGCTCGAACCGGAAGTCTTCGGGGCCACCCAGCAGACCCCCATCCTCTATGACCACCATATCTACGGCGTCCGGCCCGATGGCCGATTCGTTTGCCTGACCCTGGAGGGCAAGCCTGTCTGGGCCAGCGACTCCAGCCAGCAGTTCGGCCTCGGTTCTTTCCTCCTGGCCGAGGGCCTCATCTTCGCGCTGAACGACTCCGGCCTCCTGCGCCTCATTGAAGCCACGCCTGAGAAATACACCCTGCTCGGGCAAGCCCAAGTACTACCCAAGGGGCGCGAGTCTTGGGGCCCCCTGGCCCTGGCCGGCGGGCGCCTCCTGGCCCGTGACCTCACCCGCATGGTCTGCCTCGACGTGGCCCGGCCCTGAACCGTCGGGAAACACCTTCGACCATCCGGCTTTGTTTCCTTGACCGTCAGCGGCCGTTGAATTCCCGGATGCCCTCGAACATGGCCACAATATTTTCGGGCGGCACTTCCGGCAGGATGTTATGGACGGTGTTGAAAACAAAACCGCCGCCGGGGGCGAAGACCTCGAGCCGGCGCCGCACGTGCTCTTTCACCTCGGCAGGCGTGGCCCGCGGCAGCACCTGGCGCGTGTCGCAGCCCCCGCCCCAGAAGCAGATGTCCTGGCCGAAGTCGCCCTTGAGCCGTTCCGGCTCCATGCCGCGGCAGTCGGTCTGCACCGGGTTGATGATGTCAAAGCCCGCCTCGATGAGGTCCGGCAGCAGCGCGCGAATCGAGCCGCACGAGTGCAGGAAGGTCTTCATCCGTGTTTGCTGATGCACATAAGCGCAAAGGCGGGCATGGCGGGGTTTGAAATGCCGCCGGTACATCGCCGGGGAAATGAAACTCCCGTGGTTGGTTCCGAGATCGTCGCCGAAGCGGCAGACGTCGGCCACGTCGCCGACCGCGCGGCAGACCTTGGCCAAGGCGGCCAGGTGCCGCTCCAGCAGGGCGTCCAGCAAGGCCTCCACTTTCGCCGGCGCGGCCGCCAGGTCCATCAGGAATCCATCCAGCCGGCGCAGGAACGTGCCCCATTCGAAGAGGTTGCAGCCGACCACGATCACCAGAGCGCGGTCGCCGGCCACGCGCAACGCCAGCGCCCGCCGGCGCAGCGTGTCCCAAAAGCCCGGCTCGCCCGCTTGGTCCCAGGGGCTGTGAACCAGGGCCGCCCAAAGGACTTTGCCCATGGCCTCGTCCAGCCGGCTGAAATCTTCCGGGTAGCCCTCCAGGTAGGGAAAGAGGCTTTGGTCGAAAAACGCGCCGCCCGCCGGCATGCGCGCTACCTCCGTCCCGTCGGCCAGGCGGGCGATGAACGAGCCGTCGGGCTGCGGCTGGGGCTGGAACCAGGCCGGATACTGCGCGGGCTGGCCGTCGGCCAGGGTGATGTCGTGCCACGCCCGGTCTTGGGTGTTGAAGGCGCGGCCGATGTCCAGCACGTCAATGCCGAAGCGGTCCAGGACAAAGTCCTCGGGCTGCGCCAGTTGTTGGACCACGTCATAAACGCGGGTGTGCCCCTGGGCCAGGCCCAGGCGCCGCTTGAGCCGTCCGTAGGCAATGGCGGAGATGCCGGAGCTGGGTGTGGCGCCAAGGTCCACCGGCACGCGGTCCGGCTGGCGATGCTCGATGGCGGCGAGGATACGTTCGCGCGAGGTCATGGTTGTGGGTCGTGGCCGCTCAGGGTTTGCAGCTCTGGTGGTCCATAATTTGCAACTGCCCCCACGGCGCCCGCAAGACCAAAAGTTCGCCGCCCGTCATCCTAAAAAGGGAGGCCGCGCGGCACGGCCAGGGATCTGAGAATGCCCGCCGGCGCGCCACCCAGGCCTCCGGAAGACCTGCACTTCGCTTACCGCTTAGAGTCATTGAGGCAGCGGGCCGTTAAGTGGAAATAACTGCAAATAAGTGCAAAAGCGGCTGTGCAGAGCGCATTGAACCGGGCAGGAACCGCTTCCTGGCCGAGCGCGAAGCGAAGCGGCGCTCTCAGTTTGGCATTCACCGGGTGATGGTTATAGCGCGTTTTGGGCGGAATGCCAAATGCTCCATTGGCTGGATTGGCTGGATTGGCTGTATTGGGAAATTTGGCGGTGTTTTTGCTCCCGAGGCCGCAAGCAGGAAGCGGCTTTGCTGCGGAAAGTCGAGCCATGGCTTGGGCTTTCGGCCCTCGGCGGGGGCGCGTCGCTAATATCCTGCGGGACGACCTCGCGCAGATGAAGTCTTCGGCCTCGCGCCGGCTCTAGCCGGCTTGGCTGCGCCGCGTCGTCGCCATGGTGGAGCAGGACGGCCAATGGCGGGAGATGACCTTCCTGTCGGACAACTTGCAGTGCAGCCAGCCAAAAAAAGTTGTCCCCTTTTTCAGTTTCTGCGTCCATGAATAGATAGATGATGAGCGAGGACATGGATTTGGTGCGGGAGTATGTGGCGGGCCGCTCCGAGCCAGCCTTCGCGGCCCTGGTCTCGCGCCATGTCAACCTGGTCTATTCGGCCGCGTTGCGCCGCGTTGGCGACGCGCACTTGGCGGAAGAAATCACCCAGGCGGTTTTTATCATCCTCGCCCGGAAAGCAGATTCGCTGGGCCCGAAAACCGTTTTGTCCGGTTGGCTTTACCGCACGGCCCAATACGCCGCCGCCGACGCGTTAAAAATCCAGCGCCGGCGCCTGCGCCGCCAACAGGAAGCCTATATGCAATCCACACTGCTTGATGCCCCGGCGGATAAGAGCTGGGAACAATTGTCGCCGATGTTGGACGAAGCGATGCTGCGGCTGGGCCAGGCCGACCGTGACGCGGTGGTGCTCCGGTTTTTCGAGGGCAGGAGTCTGAGTGAAGTCGGTTCGGCTTTGGGCACGAACGAAGAAGCAGCCAAGAAACGGGTCCATCGCGCGCTCGAAAAGTTGCGAAGATTCTTCATGGCCCGCGGCGTGGCGCTGCCGGCAACGGTGATCGCCGGAGCGGTCTCCGCCCATGCGGTCCACGCCGCGCCCCTCCAACTGGCGGCCGCGGTCACCGCGGGCGCCCTCAAAGGAACCGTGGCAACGGCTTCCACCCTAACCCTTATCCAAGAAACCTTGAAACTTATGGCATGGACAAAACTGAAAACTGCCGCCCTCGCCGGCGTCGTCGTAGCGGCTTCCGTGGTAACGCCCCTGGTTATCCAGCATCAGTCGCGGGCCAGGCTCCGCGCGCTCGATGAATCTGTGCAGCAACAAAGCGCACAACTGGCCAAGGCCAAGGCGGACAACGACCGCCTGGCGGGCCTGGCCGCCCAGGCCGAAACTTCGCAGGCCCAGGCGGATGATTTGCGGCGGCTGCGCGCGCAGGTGGGCGCGGGGCCGCGGCAAACGAATGACCTGGCAAAGCTGCGAAAAGACAATCGCCGGCTGCAAGCAGCGGCGGACCAACCCAGTGTCGAGCCGACACCCGAACAGCAGCAGCAAGCCGAGGTGATAATGAATTACGGCAAGCGCGCGGTGCTAGCTTGTATGATGCAAGCCCGAACCAACCAGGGACTGTTCCCCTCGACTTTCGCGCAAGTGGCCGGCGGTCTCCCGGACAACCTGAGGAGCCAAGCCGATCCGTCCGGTGACGGGTATGAGATTGTTTACCAGGGAACTTTTCAGGCGCTCGGCCAGCTTACGAATAGCCCGGCGGACGTGATTGTGATCCGGCAGAAGCAGCCCATCCCCTACGGCAACCGTTGGGCGAAGGTCTATGTGTATGCCGACGGCCATTGCGGCGTTCACACGCAGACGGGCAGCGATTTTGCGGCCTGGGAAACGCAGCATACGGTTCCGCCCCAATCGAACCGTCCGTGATGGAGAACCGCGGGACGCATGACAAGGCTTCAACTCGGCATCATCAGCGCGGTACTTGCGGCCGGCGGCGTGGTTTCCTGGAGCATCGACCATTCCGCCCGGATGGAGTTGCGGAAAAAAACCGAGGCCTGCCGGCAGCAAGCAGACCTGTTGGCGCTATGGTCCGCGGAGAACGAAGCCCTGTCCAACCTCCTGGCTCAGGGAAAAAACCGCCTCTTCCTCTCCAATGAGCAAATCCGTGAGTTGATGCGGTTGCGCAGTCAGGCCGGGCAACTCCACCGGACGGCGATGGAAGCCGACGAACTGCGGGCGGGCAATCAGCGGTTGCTGGCGGCGCTGGCACGGTCCGGAACGAACGGAATTCATTTGGAGGGCGAGTCCCTCGCCTTCACGGGGTTCGCCGACCCGGAATCAGCCCTGAAAAGCACGCTCTGGGCGTGGATCAACGGCGATCGCGCCGCCTTTCTAGCCAGCTTCGCCCCGGAGGAACGGGCGGCCCTGGAAAAGGAGTGGCAACAAGCATCCGAAACGGAGATTGCGGCCGACTGCAGGCTCTACGCCCCCCTGTACGGCCCCGCCGCCGAGGGTGTCTCCGTCCTCGGCAAAAAGGGCATCTCCGCAAATGAGGCCGTCATCGACATCTACTTCGAAGGCGACGGCAAGACCCGGAAATTCGTGCTGAAGAAATTTGGGGAGGAGTGGAAAGTGACCGGGTTGCAACTGATCTTCAATTGAATCCTTCCGAACGGGATACTCAATTCTCAGTTGGCGCGGCACAAGCGACAGCCTGCCCACCTTCCCGGCCAATGTCAATGGGAAAAGTTATGGTTTGACGCCTTTCCTCACCTGATTTGAGCCCTTTCGCGCTCATCTCGGCTTGGATGACTTCACTTCGTTTCCCGAAGGCAATACAGCTTCGTGAGCGTGCGGATGAGCAGGTGGTCGCCGGCCATCGCCGGGGTGGCCAGGCACATCTCGTCGAGGGAATTTTCGCGCAGCAGCTTGTACTCGGGGCCGGCCTGGAAGACGAAGGTTTCGCCGTCTTCGCTCAGGGCGAAGATTTTTCCATTGGCCGCCCACGGCGAGGCGGTGAAGGAGGTAGTGCCCGGACGGATGCGCTGCTTCTCGTAAACCTGCCGGCCGGTGCGGGCGTCGTGGCAGCTCAGGAAGCCGAAGTCGAACAGCACATAGAAGTAGTCGCCGTAGAGCAAGGGCGAGGGATTGTAAGGCCCGGCGGCGGGCTGATACCAGGCGATGAATTGGTTGTTGGTCTCGCCAGGCTTCAAGGTGGTGTCGCCGGAGGCGCCGGGCCTGAACGCAAAGACGGGCCGCACCTTGTCACCGACGAAGCCGGAGCAGACGTAGAGCAGTCCGGCGTTCGAGAGCGGCGTGGGGATGTCAATGGAAGACATGCCGCCGCATTCCCAGAGCAGCTTGCCCTCGAGGTCGTAGGAGCGGACTCGCTTGGTGCCAGAGGTGATCAACTCGGTGCGCTGGGCGTTGCGCCAAATGCAGGGGGTGGCCCAGTTGCTTTTTTCGTCGCGTTCGACGCGCCAGAGCTGGCGGCCGGTCTTTGGGTCCAGGGCCACGGCGAAGGATTTCTCGTCGTTGTCATTCACGATGAACAGGCGGCCCTCGTGGAGGAGGGGCGAGGCGGCGGAGCCCCAACCGTTGCGGGTCTTGACGGGCGGCCAGTTGGTGGACCAGAGTTTCCGGCCCTCCAGGTCGTAGCAGAACAAGCCGACGTTGCCGAAGTAGGCATAGACGCGCCCGCCATCGGTCACCGGCGTTTCGGAGGCGTAGGTGTTCTTCAGGTGCAGTTGGTTGGAGGGCGTGCCGCGATGCGCCTCCTGACGCCACAATTCACGGCCGGACTGGAGATCGAAACACAGGACGAGCCAGCGATGCTCAGCCTTGGGAACCTCTTTCCTCTCGCCGCCGAGGTAGAGGCCCTTTTTCGCCGGCTCCACCTCGCCCGCGCTGACCACGGTGGTGACCAGCACGCGCTGCCCCCAGACGATCGGCGAGGACCAGCCGCGGCCGGGCACTTCGACCTTCCAGGCGACATTCTCGTTGGTGCTCCAGCGCTCGGGCAGGTTCGGATGGTCAGAGACACCCAGCCCAGCCGGCCCGCGGAACTGCGGCCAGTTGGCGGACGAATCGGCTCCGACAGCTTGTGCCGCCACGAGCAGGCGGAGGGTTCCGGCAAGGGACAGCCACTTCGCGATTGTGGAAACAATCGTTCGCAACAGGCGGCACACGTTGGCGAGATTCACGGACAGAGCATTGGCATCCTGGAGCGGCGCAGCAAGGAAAACAGTGCTGGTTAGGACTGGTTTCTCCAACCTTGGGCGGTGGCGCCTGCGCGCGGTTCAAGGGCGCAACGAGAATTCGTCGGGATAGCGAGTCCGAAGTTGCTTCCAGATGCCGTGCAAAGCTTCCTTGGTTTGCGGCACGATGGCTTCGCTGTCGTGGATCTGCTCGGCCGAGAGGAGTTGCGCCACCAGGACCAAATCCAGCTCCGGGCGCGGGTCACGGGGCAAGTCCGAAATCCAGGAGGTTCCATTTTCCGAGCCGGCGGCCAGGCGGCGGTCGCGGTCGAGCCATTGGACAAAAGACAAGTTGGCCGGGTGCGGGAGCGGTGGGGTAAGTGGTTCGCCGCTGGCGGTGTCCCAGAGGCGGATCGTGCCGTCCTGGCAGGCGGTGGCAAGCCAGCGGTCGCTTTCGCTGAAGGCGGCATGTTTTACCTGGTCGCGGTGGCGCAGGGGAGGGGCAAGCTGCCTGCCGGTGGCGGGGTCCCAGAGCACGGCGGTGAAATCTTCGCTGCAGGTGATGACTTGATTGCCCTGGTGGTTGAAGGTGGCAAAACAGACGCCATCACGATGCTGGAGGGGCGGCCCAATGGGGCGGCCGGTCTCGGCATCCCAAACGCGGGCCGATTCCGGATCGAAGGACTCATCCCAGCAGGTAGTCGCGACATACCTTCCGTTGGGGCTCCATTGAATGGAAGAGACCCGCGTATGGTGAAGCCAGGGCGAAGGCAGCAGGGTCTGCCCGGTGCCAAGATGCCAGACTTGAACCGCGTTCGTGTGAACCGCGTTCGAGTAGGCCAAGGCGATGCGCTGGGCGGCGGGATCAAAGGCCCCTTGGCGGACGGGGAAATCAAGCTTCAAAAGCTGCTGCCCCGTCTTGAGGTCCCACACGGCGGCGCCGGCCTTTCCATGGGCGAGCAGGCAGGCGCCGTTGCGGCTCAACTGAAAGCTGTCCAGCCCGGCATTGAGGGTGAGCGAGCCTGCTTCCCGAGCGCGCACGGTGGCGCAATTCCAGCGCCGCACCAGGTAATTGGTGGTTCCCGCGGGCGAGGAGGGGCGGCGTTCCACGGTCAGCACCTTGGCGCCATCGTGGCTGAGCAGTGGTCTGGTTACCAAGCCGTTGGTCAAAGGAATAATGGTCACCGGCTGATCACCGTGGGTGTCCAGCAGGCGGACCGCCCCGGGTTCCGCCAGGGCCATGCGCCGGCCATTGCCGGAAAAGCCGGCCAAAGGCTGAGGCTGCGGCTGCGCCTCCGGCTGGAGGTCCCAGACGCGCACGGTGCCATCATAAGTGGCGGTGACGACGTAGCGCCCGCGCGGGCTGAAGCCGGCAGAGAGGACTTTGGAATTATGCGGCAGGAGCAGGACTTGCTCCCGCGTGCGGAGGTCCCAAACGCGCGCGGTGAAATCAAGTCCCGCGGTGACCAGGCGTTGTCCGTCGGCGCTGAACTCGACGCTGAAAACGCCGTCGTTATGCTTGAGGGGGGGAGGGAGTTCGCGGCCGAGGGCCGGGTCCCAGAAGCGAACGGAGCGGTCCAGACTGGCGGTAGCGACCAAGCTGCCGTCCGGGCTAAAGGCAGCGCAATAAATCTCTGCGGTGTGGTTGGTCAGGCCCAGGACGGGCTGTCCGGCGGGCAGGTCCCAAAGCAGGGCCTCGTTATTCACTCCGCTGGTGATGAGTTGTTTGCCGTCAGGACGGAAGGCCAGGTGCAGGAATTGAAAGCCTGGGCCGCGCAAGACCTGACAGGGTGTGTTGGAGCGGAGTGTGTTGGACCGGATATTCAAGATATTCCAGAGGACCGCCTCACCGTGGTGACTGATGGCTGCGGCCCACTGGCCGTCGCGGCTGAGCGTGGCGCGGAACAGGTTGCCAGTATAGGCCAGGGACGCCACCGGTTGACCGGTGAGAGTGTCCCACAACTGGGCGACCGGAGTGTCATCCGTCGTGGTCATGGCCAAGTGGGTGGCCGGGTTAAGGCAAACGTCTTCATCGGGGTGCTTGGTCCCGAAAGGAGGATACAATGCCCGGCCAGTGCCGAGATCGAGCACCGCCCAGCGGCCGTCCGGCACCGGGGCCAGCAACTGATTCTCCTGGCCGGCAAAAGAGGCGAAGCTGATGTGCCCGGTGGTGAAGAACATTTGAACCAGCGAGGGCGCCTGACGCAGCACGGCCGCCAGGCGCAGGCGATGCGTCTCGGCATTGCGGAGGTTTTGCGCGTCCAGGCGCAAGGCCTCTGAGAACCAGGGCAGGGCGCCGAGCAAGTTGTTTTCTTCCAGCGCGCGCGAGCCATAGGCCGCGTAAGAGCCCACTTTGCGCTCATTGAGTTTGGCCCGGTGCGTCTTCTGTTGGTCCCATTGAAAGAGGGCGAAGCCGGCAACCAGGGCGGCGATGCCCACCGCCGGGCCCCAGCGCCGCGCCAGGGTGGCCAGGCGTTCGAGTCTTTTCAACCTGGTGAATGACCGCCCGGCCTGGAGCAGCAACAACTCCGCGTGAATTTCTTTGGCGCTGCCGTAGCGCCGCCCGCGCTCCGGGTGGCAGGCTCGCTTGCAGATGGCGGCCAAATCGCCGAAGATCTCCGCCTCGGCGGTGTCTCGAGCCGTGTCCGGCCAGGCGGGCCATTCCCTGGGGCTGTGGCCGGTGGCCATGACGTACAATACCTTGCCCAAGCTATAGAGGTCTCCAGGGGCAGTGCCGTGCACTTGCGCATCCATGTAGTCGGCCGAGCCGACCAGCGTGTGCGGGGGCTGGTCCTTGAGTTCGGTGATCAGCCCCACATCGGCCAGCTTGGGGGCGCCGCGCACGAAGATGATGTTCGAGGGCTTCAAATCGCGGTGGACCAGTTGGCGCTCATGGAGGGCGGCCAGGGCGGCGGTCAACGCCAGGCTGATGCGCACACACTCGGCCGGGGACAATCGGCCCCGGCGCTGGATTTCAACCGCCAGGGTCCGGGGAACGTAGGTAAGCGGATCGAGCTGCGGGCCCGGCTCAAGCGGGTCGGCCACTTCCATGATATAGGCAAAATACCGGGCGGCATCATCCCGGCAGACATGGAGAATATCGACAAAGCCTTCGTGCTCGCGTGAGACCTCCTCAAATTTCCTGACCCCTGAGAACTCAAGCTCGTACGGGTGGAGGTCCCCCAATCTGTCGCGTTCGACAATTTTTACGGCCCGGAAGCGGCCAGTGGCGAGCGAGCGGGCGAGCCAGACCTCGCCGAAGGCCCCGCCCCCGACATGGCGGACCAACTCATGATCGGCAATGCGGGCTTTGGCCTGCCACGGCGTGGCCAATACGGTCGTTCGGGTCATGGTCGGAGGGCCTTCCAGGACCGGCTGAAATCAGGGGCCTGATGAAAGAAACCTCCCCAAACGCTTTTCCGGCCCAGGTGCTGCACGAGGGAGGGGCAATGATAAGCGACCGGCTGCCCCAGGTTGGCGGCCAGCCAGCCGGGTTTCAGGTCCAAGGGCGGGGGCGCTTTGAACCAATGCTCCAGCAGGCACTCAACGCCGGGGCGTGAAAGGAGCATGGCCTGGGAGGCAAACACCCGGTTGGGATCGACCAGAACTGCATGGTGGGCGAGGTCCCAGGCCAGCTCCGGCAAGCCCGGGTTGTAGAGGCCGAGCACCGCCAGCCGGCCCTGCTGCAACAGAGGCCAGAGCCGCAGGTTCTCCCGCAAGCGCCGGTTAAAGGCCGGGTCATCTTCCAGGAAAAGAACATAATCGGCCCCGGTTTCCAACCCGGCCTTTAAGGCCCGCCATCCGGTGTGCGTGAGATTCTCCAATTTGTAACGGAACCGCTGTTCGTCGAGGAAGACCTGCACCCCGTCCGCTCCCCAATCGGTGCGCGCCAGGTCCGCCAGGGTCCGCGCCCGGAGGCGCTCGCGCGCGGCGCAGGGAATCATCACGGCGGCGTCCACCACGAACTTGTGTTCGCCGGTCATCGCCCCTGCGCCACCAATCCGTCATGCAACTTTTTCAGCGCGTCGGCGCCGGTCTTGCGGCCGGAATCCATGGCGGCCATGCGCCGATCCAGGTCCGCCTGGTATCCAGGGTCCTCCGCCCGGTTCAAATGAGCGATGAACGCGGCCACCTCCAATCGCTCTTCCACGCTCATCCCGGCGACGGATGCCTTGACTTCAGCTAAGCTCATGAAGGAATTCTATCCGCCCGGAAGCCAAAACGCAAAAAGAAATGGTCGGGGCGGTGAGATTTGACAAGGGCTATCGTGGTCATCGAGCGGGCGCATCTTTGCGATAACTGCGGATTCTGAAGATGCGATTTCAGCCAGGGCTTGGTGCTGGCCCCTTCAAGCGCCACAGCACTTCTTGAATTTCTTTCCGCTGCCGCACGGGCAGGGATCGTTGCGGCGGGGCTTGGGCTGGGAGTGGCAGACAGGTCTTGCTGGCGCAGCCGGGGAGGGCGGCAGGGGAACGGAGGCCGCCTGCTGGGCCTGTATCCGGGCGAGTTGTCGCAAATTGTGCTCGACCATGAACTGACCCATGGCCTGCGGTATTCAGGACTGCCGACAAATGAATCAAACCACCCGCCAACCTGCTTGTGGATGGCCTGCATTCCCTTTTGAGGATCGTGTTCGTCCATCATCACTCCATCCAGCACACCCACTTGCCGTTCGCCGCCCGCCTCCAAACCGCCCCAGTTGTGCCAGCGCGTCGCTTGCTGCCGGAAGCGATTCCACCAACCGCACCGGCACCCCGATGGACTCACAGGCGGGGCGCAGCACCTCGAGCAGGTCTTTCGAGTCCACATGAATGGCGCTGGGCTGCGCCTTGGCGATGAGCAAGCCCTTTACGAGTACTTTGCCCGCCACCTCGCGCAACGGCGCGGCCCCGTGGACAATCTCCGAGCTCAAAATGTAAAAGGAGGCCCTGTCCGACAGCAGCCCGATACGTCCACAAACCGGCCGATGCGCCTCATCGTCGAAGAAGGACATTTCCGGCGCGAGGCGCGCCAACAGCTCGAAGATGAGTGCCGACCGCACTGGCAGGTCCCGCAGAGCTGCCCGGTCTTCCGCGCTCAGCACGACGGGTTCGGGCGGAGGGACCGGTCCGGGCACCAGCGGCAGCCACTCGATTTCCTCCGGCCGCAGTGAATCCTCCGGTCCGGCTGGCACGAGCGGCACTTCGCCCGCGGGATGGTTCTGATACAATGTCGTCGTGTCTTTGAGCAGCCGGGCGAACCGGTTCACCTTCTGAATGAAATCGGCCAACTGGCGTGCCTCGGTTTGATTGGGAAACCACGGAGACCATCCCGGTTCGCAACTTGAGAATTTGGGCCACACCGGGCCACGGCCCGCCGGTTTGTAAGCGGCGTTCGCCAGCGTCTCTTGGTCCGTACGACGCAACTCCCTCTTGCTGGTCCATTCAACTTGCAGATAATCCAGCGCCTCAATCGCCGCCTCGGGATCCGGGCCGGCAGCTTCCGTCGCCATCTTGTGGAGGTAGCGCAATCCCAACACGCGGCGATAAAAGATCACCCCAAACACCTGGCGCAGCGCGCCCATCACCGAGGCCACGTGCAACTCGCCGGTGGTCGCGTCCCGGACACCAACCAGGTGCAGGTCGGACATGAACTCCCACGGCTTGAGTTCCGCAATGCGCACGGACGCCGCTACCAGCGGGCGTGCAAGTTCAGCCGGGAGACCCGGCGGCAAATAGGATTTCGCAGGCACCAGACTAAGATGGACGATTCTCTCCGGCTTGTGAACGAAAAAACCAGAGCAGAGTAAGGCCTCAGTCAGGGAGAGTGGGTGTCGCCGAACCCGCCGTGTCCCAGTCATGTCAGGACTTCTTACGAGGTGTCTGGGAAGGAAAATGGTCGGGGCGGTGCGATTCGAACGCACGACCTTCTGAACCCCATTCAGACGCGCTACCAAGCTACGCTACGCCCCGAGCCATAGCGCCGGCCGCGCTGACCGGCACACGGAAATACTACGCCGCCCCCAATGGATTTCAACAATTAATTCCAATTCCCGTTCAAGATGGCACTAATTCGCTTGTCCTTTGGGCCTCTGGTTTCGTTGCTCGCTCGTTGCAGATCGCTGCGGATATGCGCCTCGCTCGCGCCTCGCCAGAGGCCCAAAATCCTGCGCGCCTTAGTGCCATCTTGAACGCTCGTTGGAATAAGTGGCGGCCGTCACTCCACGGCCTGGCGCCCCAGAGTATGGGTCGCGTGGCCGTAGAAGGCCTCGGCGGCCTCCATGATGGTCTCGGACAACGTTGGGTGGGGATGCACGGCCAGGGCCAGGTCTTTGGCGGTGGCGCCCATCTCGACGGCGAGGACGCCCTCGGAGATGAGTTCGCTGGCGCCGGTGCCGACGATGCCGACGCCGAGGATGCGTTCGGTGCCCGGCTCGATGAGGAGCTTGGTCAGGCCTTGGGGCCGGTCGAACGACACGGCGCGCCCGGAGGCGGTCCAGGGGAACTTGGCGACTTGCACTTCCAGGCCCTTGGCCTTGGCTTCGGCTTCGGTCAAACCGCACCAGGCCACCTCGGGGTCGGTGAAGACCACCGCCGGAATGGTAATGTCGACAAAGGCGCTGTCTTGGCCGGCAATGACTTCGACGGCGATGCGGGCTTCCTTGGCGGCCTTGTGGGCAAGCAGGGCGCCGCCGGCAATGTCGCCGATGGCGTAAATGGCCGGGTCGGTGGTCTGCTGTCGCTCGTTGACGTGAATGAAGCCGCGATCGTCGAAGGAGACGCCGGTGTTTTCCAGGCCCAGATCGTCGGCGTTTGGGGAGCGGCCCACGGCGACGAGGACGCGGTCGTAAAGCTCCTCTTTCTGCTGGCCGTCGAGGTCGAACTGGACTTTGATCTGTTTGCCGCTGGTGGCCATTTGGGCGACCTTGCTCCTGAGCCGGACTTCCTGGAAGGCCTTGTAGGCGTAAGCGATGAGGGGCCGGGCGAGGTCCGGGTCGGCCCCGGCCAGAATGGTATCGAGGGCCTCGACCAGGACGACCTTGCTGCCCAGCGCGGCATAGAGGGTGGCCAGTTCCAGGCCGATATAGCCGGCGCCGACGACGAGCAGGTTGGCGGGCACGTCTTCCACGTCCAGGGCTTCGGTGGAGGTCATGATGCGGGGGTTTCCGAGATCGAAGGCCTTGGGCATGGCGGATTTGGAGCCGACGGCGATGATCGCCTGGTGGTAATTGATGAACTGCTGGCCCTGTTCGGTCTCGACGCGCAGCGTGCGCGAATCCTCGAAGTAACCGCGCCCGTGGAGGACCGGCACCCCGCGCCGGCTGGCCAACTGGGCAATGCCCCCCGAGAGGCGGGTCAGGATGGATTCCTTCCAGGCGCGCAGTTTGGCGAGGTCAATGGTGGGGGCGCCAAAGCAGATGCCGTGGCGGGCGGATTCACGGGCGGCGGTGATGGTGTGGGCGGCATGGAGGAGAGCCTTGGAGGGGATGCAGCCCCGGTTCAGACAAACCCCCCCCAGGCGCTGGTCGCGTTCAACCAGCAGGACCTTTTTGCCAAGGTCCGCCGCATAAAAGGCCGCCGCATACCCGCCGGGACCCGCCCCGACGACCACGAGTTCAGTTTTGATTCGGTCCATGGGAAGAGCCAGGAAATGGAGTGGTGGGGTGAGGGAGTGACGGAGAGAGGGAGTGGTGGAGTGGTGGGAACGCCAGGGAGCGACCCGCAAGAGCGGCATGGCCCCAGTGCTTCATATTTTGACATTGTCTTCGCTGAAGTTCTCGAAGGCCTGGACGAGGTCCACGGTGAAGCGGGCGGCGGCGGCGCCGTCGATGACGCGGTGGTCGTAGGACAGGGCCAGCGGGAGCATGAGCCGGGGCGCGACGGCGCCTTCGCGCACCACGGCTTTGAGCGCGGCGCGTCCCAGGCCGAGGATGGCGACTTCCGGCATGTTGACGATGGGCGTGAAGTGGGCGCCGCCGATGCCGCCCTGGTTGGAAAGCGTGAACGTGCCGCCCTTGAGTTGTTCGGCCGACACTCTCCGGTCGCGGGCCTTCCTGGCGAGGTCTTCGAGTTCCTTCGACAGTTCGAGGAGGTTTTTCTGGTCCACGTCGCGGATGACGGGAACGAGCAGGCCGGCCTCGGTGTCGACCGCGATGCCGATGTGGTAATACTCCTTGAGGACGATTTCTTGGGCGGCCTCGGCGAGGCTCGAATTGAAGAGGGGGTGTTTCCGGAGCGTGTCCACGACCACTTTCAGGGCAAAGGACGTCAGGGTCAGCCGCGCGCCCTGTTGCTCGTAGGCGGGAGCGTATTTCTTGCGCAAGGCCATCAAGCCGGTGATGTCCGCATCGTCAAACTGGGTCACCCGTGGGACGGCGTTCCAGCTTTCCGACAGGCGGCGGGCGATGACCTGGCGGAGCGGCGAGAGGGGCTTTTTGGAGACCGGGCCCCACTTGGAGAAGTCTATTGGGGCGGGCGCCGGTATGGGGCCAGTGGGCGGCGTGGGCTGGGCGGGGGTGGTGGGCCGGGCGGCGAGCCGTTGCAGGCGCTGAAGGTAGGCGCGCAGGTCCTCGAGCACGATGCGTCCGCCCCTGGCGCTGCCGGGCACCCGGGTCAGGTCGAGGCCCAGGTCGCGCGCCAGTTTCCGAATCGAAGGGGCCGCCGGGGGCGGCAGGCCGGGTTTGGGCTCGACTCCTTGGGCCGCGGCTTCCGCGCTTGCGGCCAGCGGCGGCGGTTCGGGCGAAGGCGTCTGGATGACCCTCAGGGGCCTGGGTTCGGGCGCCGGCTTGGGTCTGGCGGCCGGCGGGCTGGCAGCCGCTGCCCCGTCACTCAGTGAAAGGAGGCGCTGGCCGACGCTGATTTTGTCGCCGGGCTTGACGTAAATCCTCGTGACCATGCCGGCGGCGGTGGAAGGGATTGTGGCGACGGCTTTTTCGTTTTCCAGTTCGAGGATAGGCTGATCCTTGGAGAGTTGGTCGCCTTCTTTGACGAAGAGGTGGACAACGGTGCCCGAATCTGCGCCTTCACCCAGAGGAGGAAGTTTCAGGTCCATAATCTGCAAGCGTGCGCTGCAATTTGCCCCAAAAGCGCGGAAGTTCCAGAAAAAAGTCGGAGGGTGGCGCAGGCGGGCAATCAACTGGCGGATTGACCGCCAGCGGACTCAGGCCTGCGGTGGGGCTGCCAGCAACTGGCGCAACACTTGCAAGTGGGTTTGGGCATCGAAGAGGGCTCGCACGGGAAGGCAAAATCCAGGGACCGCCACGCTGCGCGCCTCACCAGTGCCGGATTTCAGGATCAACTCGTAAGCCTGTCCCTCCAAGACATACTGTTACCCCGAAAATAGCCGCGCAACCCGTTGCAAATGAACAAAAGCGTCATTTTCATGCGAAGTGGTATCCCTGTAAGGGATGGGGGATTCATTGAGAATTGAGTATTGCTTATTGGTCATTGAGTCCGCAATCCGAAAGTCCATTCGGCGTCATCCGCGGGCATTCTTCAATAACCAACGATCGTTTTTCAATCTTCAATTTTCAATTCACCTAAAAGTCCCGATTCCCAATCGGGATTGCAATCGCAGCGAAGCTTGACCCGATTACAACGAGTTTTGCCGGTCAAGAACTCAAGGGCTCAGACAGTCTGGGGACAGGCCTTTTCCGGGTCCACGCCCAAGTCGTTGATCGCCTGCTGGACGAGGGCCCGGTCGAGTTGGCCTTTGGCGGCCAGGGCAGCAAGGGTGGCGATGACGGTTGACTCGGCATCCACTTCGAAGAAGCGGCGCAGGCGCTCCCGGGTGTCGCTGCGGCCGAAGCCATCGGTGCCCAGGGTGGTCAAGCCGCCTGGGACCCAGGGCGCAATCTGGTCCGGCACGAGCTTCATATTGTCGGAAACGGCGATGAAGACACCCTGTTCTGGCTCGAGCAACTGCTCGAGATAGGATTTTTTGGGCAGCTCAGCGGGATGGAGCATGTTCCAGCGCCGGGCGCGCAGGGCGTCGTTGCGCAGGAGCTTGTAGCTGGTGGCGCTCCAGACATCGGCGGAGACGTGGTAGCGCTCGGCCAGGATTTGCTGGGCGCGCAGGGCGGAGCGGAGGAGCGGTCCGCTGCCCAAGAGATGCGCCTTGAGGGGTTGGTGGTCCGGGCCGGGTTTGAACTTGTAGAGGCCCTTGACGATGCCCTCCTGGGCCGCCGCCGGCATCGCCGGCATGGCGTAGTTCTCATTGTAGAGGGTGAGGTAATAGAAAATGTCCTCGCCCTCGGCGAACATCCGCCGCAGGCCGTCGGCAATAATCACCGCCACTTCGTAAGTGAAGGCCGGGTCATAGGTCAGGAGCGTCGGGATGGTGCTTGAGAGGACCAGGCTGTGTCCGTCCTGGTGCTGGAGGCCCTCGCCGTTGAGGGTGGTGCGTCCGGCGGTGGCGCCGAGCAGGAAACCTTTGGCGCGGCTATCGCCCGCCAGCCAGATCAGGTCGCCGATGCGCTGGAAGCCGAACATGGAGTAATAGACATAGAAGGGCACCAGGTAGTGGCCCTGGGTGGCGTAGGCATTGCCGGCGGC
This sequence comes from Verrucomicrobiota bacterium, assembly GCA_049518415.1. Lineage (GTDB taxonomy): Bacteria > Verrucomicrobiota > Verrucomicrobiia > Limisphaerales > UBA8199 > CAVQND01. The sequence continues at coordinate 4,607 of JBEKRX010000010.1, read as the reverse complement.
AATGAACGAGGCCATGGCGCCCGCCTCGGTGATGCCCTCTTCGAGAATCTGCCCGTCTTTGGCCTCGTGGTAGTAGAGCAGCGATTTCATATCGACCGGCTCGTACAATTGCCCCTTGGGGGAATAAATTCCGACTTCGCGAAACAGGGCGTCCAGGCCGAAGGTGCGGGCCTCATCGGGAATAATCGGGACGATCAGCCGGCCGATGTTCTGGTCGCGCAGGAGCAGGCTAAGGAGACGGACGAAGCCCATGGTGGTTGACATTTCGAGCCGGGCCGAGCCTTTGAGCAGCTCGGCAAAGGCCGCGAGCTTGGGCGCCGGCAGCGGCTTGGCGCTGACGATGCGCTGGGGCAGGAACCCCCCCAGCTCCCGGCGCCGGCGGAGCAGGTACTGCGTCTCCAGGCTGTCGGGCGCCGGACGGAAGAACGGCGTCTGGGCGATCTCCTCGTCGCTGATCGGCACGCCAAAACGGGCGCGAAACTCGCGCAGCTCTTTTTCATTGAGCTTTTTCTGCTGGTGGGTGACATTGCGGCCTTCGCCGGTTTCGCCCAGGCCGTAGCCTTTGACGGTCTTGGCCAGGATGACGGTGGGCTGGCCCTGGTGGGCGAGGGCGGCATGGTAAGCGGCATAGACCTTGCGGGAGTCGTGGCCGCCCCGCGGCAGCTTGTGAATCTGTGCGTCGGTCAGGTGGTTCACCAAGTCGAGCAGCTCGGGATACTTGCCGAAGAAATGCCTGCGCGTATAGCTGCCCGGCTCGACCGAGTACTTTTGATAGTCGCCGTCCACCGCCTCTTCCATCCGCTTGATGAGCAGCCCACTGCGGTCGGCGGCCAGCAGCGGGTCCCAATCCGAGCCCCAGATGACCTTGATCACGTTCCACCCGGCGCCTTGGAAGATGGCCTCGAGTTCCTGGATGATTTTGCCATTGCCGCGCACGGGGCCGTCCAGGCGCTGTAGGTTGCAGTTGACCACCCAGATGAGGTTGTCGAGGTTCTCACGGGCGGCGAGGGTGATGGAGCCGAGGGTTTCCGGTTCGTCGGTCTCGCCGTCGCCCAGGAAGGCCCAGACCTTGGGCTCCTTGCCAACGGAGAGGCCGCGCGCGCGCAGGTAGCGGTTGAAGCGGGCCTGGTAAATGGAGAGCAGCGGCCCCAGCCCCATCGAGACGGTCGGGAACTGCCAGAAATCCGGCATCAGGTACGGGTGGGGATAGGAGGAAAGGCCGGCGCCCTCGGCCAGTTCCTGGCGGAAATGGTGCAGGTGCTGCTCGTCTAGCCGGCCTTCGAGAAAGGCCCGCGCATAGACGCCCGGGGTGGCGTGGCCCTGGAAAAAAACCATGTCGCCCACGAAATCGCCGGTGCGAGCGCGGAGGAAGTGGTTGAAGGCGACTTCGAGCAGCGTGGCACAGGAGGCATAAGTCGAGATGTGGCCGCCCAAACCGCTGTGCTCCCGGTTGGCGTTGACCACCATCGCCATCGCATTCCAGCGGACGAAGCTCTTGAGGCGCCGTTCCATTTCCCAATTGCCGGGGAAGGGGGCCTGCTTTTCGACGGGGATGGTATTGAGGTAGGGCGTGCTCACCAGGCGGGGCGCTGCGACGCCCTCGGCGCGGAGCCGGCCGGTGAGGTCGTCCAGGAATCGCGTGGCGCGTTCCCGGCCCTGGTTCCGCAAGGCGTATTCCACCACGTTGGCGAGTGATGCCAGCCACTTCCGCTCCGTCTCGCCGTCGGTTTGGGGCTGGGCCTGCAAAGCGGCTGGCGAATCCTTTGGTTCATTCATTGCTTTCAAGGTGTTCTGTAGAATGTCTTTGACTTATACTGCAATTACCCGACTGTCAAATGGCGGCGCGGCTTTTGCCGGGGCGCGGTTTTGGAGCGCCTGGCAGGCCTGAGGCCGGCCCAACCCTGTAGCACGAGCGGAACCACGCGATGAACTATTGCGACCTGACCCTGGCCACGCCGGAGGAGAATCTGGCCTGCGATGAGGCCTTGCTGGAGCTCTGCGAGGAAGGGCTGGGCGATGAAGTCTTGCGGTTCTGGGAACCCGTCCAATACTTCGTGGTGGTCGGTTACGCCAACAAGGTCGCCACCGAGGTGAATGTCCCCTTTTGCCGGCAGCAGGGCCTGCCCATCCGGCGGCGGTGCAGCGGCGGCGGGACGGTGCTCCAGGGGCCGGGCTGTCTCAACTATGCGCTCATATTGCGCATCGACCAGTCCAGGCCGCTCCAGAGCGTCAGTTCCACGAACCGTTTTGTGCTCGAACGCCACCGGGCGGTCCTGGGCGGCCTGCTCCAAGGCCCCGTCCAAACGCCCGGCCCCACGGACCTCGCCCTGGGCGGGCGCAAGTTCTCGGGCAACGCCCAGCGGCGCAAGCGGCGGGCGCTCCTTTTTCATGGGACGTTCCTGCTCCAGTTCGACCTGGCCCTGGTGGAGCAGGCCCTGCCGATGCCCTCGAAACAGCCGGACTACCGCGCCAACCGTTCGCACTCCCATTTCCTGGTGAACCTCGCGGTGCCGGCCCCGCAGGTCAAGTCCGCCTTGAGCCGGGCCTGGCAGGCCGCCGCGCCCCTGGCCGAGATCCCCTCCGAGCGCATCGGCCTCCTGACTCGCGACAAATACGCCAGCCCGGGGTGGAACCTGAAGTTTTAGCCGCAGGAATTCACGACCACCCGCAAGGCTTGCAACGCCCGGTTCGATTGGCCTAAGTTTTGCACGATGCATGAGACGATTGCACAGACAGCCACGCCGGGGGAGGGTCTGACCCAGGCCCAGGTGGCCGAACTCGTCTCGCGCGCCTGCCCGCCGGAGGATTACCGCGGCCAACGCGTGCTGCTCATCGTGCCCGACGGCACGCGCACTGCGCCGGTCGGCCTGCTCTTCCGGGCCTTGCACCGGCAGATTGGACAGTTGGCCAAAGCATTCGACGTGCTGGTCGCCTTGGGCACGCACCAGCCGATGAGCCAGGCGGCTATCTGCCGGCGCCTGGAGCTCTCGGAAGCGGAGCGCCGCCAGGCCTTTGGCCACGTCCGGTTCTTTAACCATGCCTGGAACAATCCGTCCGCCCTCAAACAAGTCGGCATTCTCAGCGCCGACGAAGTCAGCCAGCTTAGCGACGGCCTGTTTGCGATGGACGTGCCGGTCGAGATCAACCGGCGGCTCTTGGACTACGACCAGGTCATTATTGTTGGACCTGTGTTTCCGCACGAAGTGGTCGGCTTCTCCGGCGGGAACAAGTACCTGTTCCCCGGCGTCGCCGGGCCGCGGATACTGAATTTTTTCCACTGGCTGGGCGCGGTGGTGACCAACCCGATGATCATTGGGAACAAATGGACCCCCGTGCGCCGCGTGGTGGACCGGGCGGGGGCGATGGTCAAGGTGGACAAGCTCTGTTTCTGCATGGTCGTCAGCCCGCACAACGAACTGGCTGGGCTCTTCGCCGGGACGCCCGAGGCCGCCTGGGACCAGGCCAGCGACCTTTCGCGCCAGCTCCATATCGTTCATAAAGACAGGCCGTTCCACACGATTCTCTCCTGCGCCCCGGCGATGTATGACGAGCTTTGGACCGGCGGCAAGTGCATGTACAAACTCGAACCGGTCCTTGCTGATGGCGGGGAACTGATCATCTACGCGCCGCATCTCAGAGAGGTCTGCGTCAGCCACGGCGCCCAGATCGAGGCCGTCGGCTATCACTGCCGCGATTATTTCCTCAAACAATGGGACCGGTTCAAGCACCTGCCCTGGGCGGTGCTGGCCCATTCGACCCACCTGCGCGGCCTCGGTGCCTTCGAAAATGGCGTCGAGCAATGCCGCGCGCAAGTGACGCTGGCCACCCAAATCCCGCCCGAAAAATGCAGGCAGCTCAATCTCGGCTATCGTGACCCCAAAAGCATCCGCCTCGCGGACTATGCCAATCGCGAGCACGAAGGCATCCTCCTGGTCCCCAAGGCCGGCGAGATGCTCTTCCAACTCAAGGACCCGCCGAAGTGGGCAAGCGGGTGCGACCCAAGTCCGGGCTCGCTACAGGCCGGAAGCGCCGCCGGGGCGGATAGACAAACTTAGTCTTGATTCCCCACCGCGGCACAAAGAGCCGCGAGCGTTGCGCCAACCGGTCATACCCCGGCGCCATCCCCTGGCCGCGCCGGAATTGCTTGAGACCCCATTCTCGGCCGTCAGGCCGCTCGATTCATCTCGCAGCGTCCGAGGGCCAGGGGCGTCCGAATGCCACCCTCGCGACGGAAATCAGAGCTGACTTTACCCTGAACGCAGGTCCGGTCAATGCACCCCCAAATTCTGCCGAAGACCCGCAAAGTGCATGATGTAGCAAGGGCGGCAGTGCAAGTTGCAATGCCGGTCGGTCCCTCACCACTGGCCAAAGGTGACCTCAAACGCCTCAATTAGCCTGGATTCAAGAGGTTAGAGCGCCGGGCGTTAGGTTGGCCCTCCACTAGCTAGAAGAGAAAGGGAAACTCAAGTGCATCGGCGGACCGTCGCCGCCCGAACCGTTGGCGGGCAGGCGTGACGGCCCAAAAGCACACCCGCCAACAAGAAATGAAAGCATGAATGCATTGACCCGTTGGAATCAGTTAAAAGAACTCGAAGCCCTGCGACACG
>JBEKRX010000009.1:0-97828 GCA_049518415.1 Verrucomicrobiota bacterium | reverse complement strand
GGCGCGCCGCCCTTTGCGGTCCAGCTTGCGCAGGCGGCCCAGCAGCCGTTCCACGCCGATGAAATTGCGCTCGGGGTGCCGCGCGGCGTATTGCGCCAGGAACGACCCATCCCCGCTGCCCAACTCGACCTCGAGCGGCTGGGGTTTGGGAAAGAGCTTTGCCGGCTCGAGGCGTTCGAGGATGGAGGCCAGCGGGTAAATCAGGCTCGGGATTTCGGGCCTTGAAACCGGTTCTGATTGCATAGAACAAATCGGGGAAAACGTCCGCCTTCATAGGTCTTCGGCGTTCCAGTTGCCGGGACCGGACCCCTGCAAAATGGTCGGGGCGGTGAGATTCGAACTCACGACCTCTTGTACCCGAAACAAGCGCGCTAGCCAGGCTACGCTACGCCCCGAACCTGGGCAAGAGAAGATGCCGAATCTGCCAAGCATTTGCAACCTCGAAATTGGAAAAAATGGGGTGATGGGCGCATGGGCGAGTGGTTGGTGCGACGCCGGAGCGCAGAGCTCCGGCTCTGCGCGGTGAGTAATGCATAATCGCCGCGCTGGTTCGCCGCTCAGCGCGAGGGCGAGGAGGCGACGGCTTCGGCGACCGCCTCAGCCAGCACCGCCAGTCCCTCGCGGACGGCCTCGGCGGGGATCGTCAGCGGCGGGGCGATTTTCACGGTTTGTCCCCAGGCGCCGACCGGGCAGAAGAACAGGAGGCCTTTGTGAAAGCAGCGTTCGACGACGTCGTGGGCCAAATCGGGGTTCGGTTCCTTTCTGCCGGGCCGGGTCATCTGGAGGCCGGCGACCAGGCCGCGGCAAGTCCAGCGGCCAACGACCTCCGGGTGGCGCTGTTGGATGACGGCCAGGCCGGGGGCGAGGAGCTTTTCCATGCGGGCGGCGTTGGCGGTGAGGTCCTCGGCTACGAGTTTGCGGAGATTGGCCAGGGCGGCGGCGCAGCAGACGGGATTGCCGGAGTGGGTGCTGGTCATGGAGCCGGGGGGGAACTGGTCCATGATTTCGGGGCGGCCAATGACGGCCGAGAGGGGAAGGGAACTGGTAATGCCTTTGCCGCAACAGATCAAATCGGGCGTTACGCCATAGTGCTCGAAGGCCCAAAACTTGCCGGTGCGGCCGAAGCCGGACTGGACCTCGTCGAAAATCAAGAGGGCGTCGTTCGCCCGGCACCAGTCGGCCAATTGGCGGATGTAATCCACCGGGGCGAAGTCCGGGCCGACGCCCTGGTAGGTTTCGAAGATGACGCCGGCAACGTGCTCCGGTCGCAAGCCTTTTTCCCGGAGCGCCGCCAGGAAAAGGTCGAAGCTGGTGTCCACGGTCCAGTAACCGTCCGGGAAGGGGACCTGGACGATGGCGGGGTCCTGGTTGACGATCCAGCTTTTTTGGCCGGGCATGCCGCCGGCCTGCTGGGCGCCGAGGGTGCGGCCATGGAAGGCGCGTTCGGCGCCGACCAGGCCTATTTTCCTGGGGCCGCCTTGGCGCAGGCCGCGGGCGCGGGCGAGCTTGAGGGCGCATTCAGTCGCTTCCGACCCGGTGGTGAGCAGGAAGACTTTGTCCAGCCCCGGCGGCGCGAGCCGGACCAGTTCTTCCACCAGCTCGGCGCGTTCTTCGCTGGGGAACACGTAATTATGCAACAAACCGCTGTTGACCTGCTCGACGATGGCGCGGCGGACCTCGGGCGCGCTGTGTCCGCAATTGGCGACCAGGACGCCGCTGCTCCAGTCCAGCCAGCGGTTGCCGTATTTGTCATAGACGAAAATGTCTTCGGCCCGGTCCCAAACCAGGGGGGGCTGTCCCCGCATGGATTGGGGCTCGCACCGGCGCAACCGCTCCAGCGTCGGCAGCGAGTCCGGGTGCGGGAGGGAGGTGACGATGCGCCGGTAGGGGGTTTCGACCTTCGGGACGGAGCGCGGTGTAAGGCTGAATTCTTTGCCCATAGTGCAGACTGGGGGAGCAAATCAGGCGTAGATCGCCGCCATGCTAATCACTCAAATCTAAATCGCTTTCTCATAAATCCGCTCGAAGACCTTGCCCTCGCCGGCGCGGTTGGGGTCGACAATGGTAATGCCGTCCTGGCCGAAGCGGGCGGTGACGGTGGCCCCCTTGCCGGCCTGCAGATACTGGAAATTCAGGTCCCGCACCAGGCGGGCGGCGTGGATGACAGCGACCGTGATGCGGGCCTGTTCGGCAGTCGGGTAAAGATCGGCCACGCTCTGGGGGCTGGCGCCCAGGAATTTCACCCGGCAAATCGCCGCCAGTCCCGCCGTCAGGCTGTCCACGCCGTAGCCGACGTAGGCTTGCGTGCCGTCGGGCCGCTGGACGTCGCGGGTGAAATGGTTGTTGGCGGTGCGGCTGCCGCCGCCCTGGTGCCACCAGCGCAGGCCGCGGTATTGCTGGTCGCTCTCGACCTTGCCGTGGGCGCCGACGATTTCGTGGCCCTGGTTGACCGGTCCCTCGAAGTCGGGCGGCGTGATCCAGTTGTTGAGGAAGTAGATGCTCATGCCGTTGTCGAAATCCACGCGGACTTGCACGGCGTCATAGGCGTTGATGCCGTCGCGGACCAGGCGTTTCTTCTGGCCCACGGCGGAGAGGGAGACGGGTTTGCTCTGGTAGTAGTGGCAGAACAAATCCACCCAGTGGGGCCCGACGTAGGTGAAGGGGTCGCTGTGCTCGACCCATTGGAAGGTGCTGGTCGAGAGGGCCAGCGGTTCCTCGAGGTAGGCCACGCCGTAGAGTGGCTCGCCGAGGCGATGGCGGAGGTCATCGCGAATGCGCAGGTGGTCGGGGTCGTAACGCTTGTGCATGTCCACGGCGACAATCCGGTCGTGGCTTCGCGCCAGCTCAATAATCCGGTCGGCCTCGGCCAGCTCGAGGCACATCGGTTTTTCGGTGAGGACATGGGCGCCGGCGTTGAGGGCCGCCAGGATGACCTCAGTGTGCAAATGATCCGGCGTGGCCACGGCCATGACGTCGAGGTCGGGAAAGTCGCCCAGCACTGCCAGCCACGGCTGCTCGCCCCAATAGGCCCTGGGGGCGTGGCCAGTCCGGCCCTGGAAGTCGGCCTGGGCGCGGCGGGCGGATTTTTCTGTGCGCGTGGCCAGGGCGACAAGCTGGAAGCGGATGGGCGCCAGGTCCCGCGCCCAGGCATCCAGGCCCAGGCGCCCGAGTTGCGGGCTGATGCCGTGCCGCTGCAAATCGGCATAGGCGCGGGCATGGACGTCGCCGCCGAACATGCCGGCCCCGACCAACGCGAGTTTGATGCTGCCTTCCATCGTGGTGGGATTTCTATCCCTTAGGGCGGCGGAACTGCAACTAAAATCATGGGCAACGCAGTTTATACTTTGAACCGGGGACCTTGGAGCTATGATGGCTTGGGATGCTGGGAACCATTCTGAACGTGGCGGGAATTCTGATTGGCGGCCTTGCCGGCCTGAGCCGGCGCCGGGCACTGTCGCCCGCCGCCGAGTCGAATTTAAGAGTCATCCTGGGGGTCTTCACCGTCTATTACGGTTTGCGGCTGACGTGGCTGAGCGTCGGGGGTTCGTTCGGGCAGGTCCTCAAGCAGGTCTTCATCGCGGTGCTGGCTTTGAGCCTCGGCAAGCTGGCGGGCCGGCTCTTGCGCCTGCAGGCGATGTCCAATCACCTTGGCCGGAGGGCGCGCGAAAGGATGGGGGCGGCCAGAGCGGACGACCCGCGCCGGCTGAGCGAGGGTTTCAAGGTGTGCGCGGCGCTTTTTTGCGCGGCGCCGCTTGGCCTGGTGGGGGCGGTGCAGGATGGACTATCACAATATTTCTATCCGCTCGGGGTCAAGGCGGTGATGGATGGGCTGGCGACCATGAGTTTTGTCTCCGTGTTTGGCCGTGGGGTGATGCTGTCGGCGCTGCCGGTGCTCGCCCTGCAAGGCACGCTGACCCTGGCGTGCGGGCAATTCCTGAAACCGTTTTTGGAGGCGCACAGCCTGCTGGATTCGGTGAACGCTGCCGGCGGGCTGCTGGTCTTCGCCGTTGCCCTGGTGATCCTGGGTTTGAAAAAGGTCGAACTGGCGGACTACCTGCCGAGCCTGCTGTTTGCTCCGCTGCTGACCTGGTTGTGGAAGTGAAGTCAGGGCGGCCGAGCGGCCAGCAAACTTTGGACTGCTCCCCGCGGTCGGGCGCATCCCGACACTGCTACCAATTCCACTCTGCCCGCGCGTAGCGCGGCATCTTTCCGCCCCGGAGGGGCGGCGAGATAGTAGCCCAGGGCAAGGCCCGCCCCGCTCCGGGCGGGACGGGCCGCCGCCCTGGGTAAAGCGGAAAAACGGATCACCCCCCTCCCATCCCGCCTTGGCGGGATGGGAGGGGGGAAGGGGGGAGGGTTTCCGCCCGCGCTTGGAGGCAGTGTCAGGATGCGCTCCCCGCGGTCCGAGGCAATCCCTGCTGTGTTTTCCGGGTCTTTGCTGGCCCGAAATGGGGTTAAGACCCCATTGTTGCCGCCATACTGATAATCCAAGTTGATAACATGCAATACAGGCTCACCTCGCCAACACTGGGCGCTTCGGGTCTCGATGCCAACCCCAACTTTAACGTCGTTATCGCCTACGAAGATTTCGAAGCGGGCAAGCATGCCAGGAAGACTTATGATTTCCTGGTCGAGAACCTCGGTCGGGAATTGCAGTTTACCAACCAGATGTGGAGGTTCGACGTGCTGAGCATCCCCAAGCTCCGGGAGTTGGCGGCCACCGGCGCGGCCCAGGCGGACCTTATCGTCATCTCCAGCCACGGGAGCGGCGAATTGCCGGGGCCAGTCACGGCCTGGATTGAGTCCTGGCTGGGGCGGCAGTGCCATGGCCTGGCCCTGGTGGCGCTGTTCGACTGCCCGCGCGAGGAGTCGCAGAAGACCCGGGCGGTGCGAGCCTACCTTGCGGGCGTTGCCAGCCGGGGCGGGCTGGAGTTTTTTGGCCAACCCGATGACTGGCCCGGCCGAAGGAACAGAGGAGGCCCCCTGCTGTTTCAGGCCAATCCTGACCTGGGCGGAAGGAGCCTGCCCGCCCTGGCTGGCGTGGCGCAGGAGGGCCCCCGTTTTCCGCGCTGGGGAATCAATGAATAGGGGCGCCGAGCCAAAGGCCCGGTGTCAGGCGCGGAGGGCGCGGGCGGACAGGCAGAGCGCCACCCGGTTCGCGCGCTATGACCGGTGAATTGGGTATTGGGTATTGGGTATTGGGTATTTGCCATCTCGGCGGCGCTGGCCCGCGTGGCGGTGACAAATGGCCAATGCGCAACGCTCAATTTTCCCGGTACCGAGGCGCGAGGTGCGCCACCCCGCCTCCCTCGGCCTGCGCGAAGATAAAAAGCCGGAAGGAGTGGTGCGGCAAAGACCTCACTGAGAGCGGCTGGGCTACTGCTTGCGTTCCGCTATATAGGCAGGGCTCGGCGTCGGCATCGGGTAGATGGCGCCGAGTTGCTCGTCCTCGCGAATGCGCGCCAGGATCTGCTCACGAATGCCGCTCTTGCCGTTTCGTAACTCCACGGGAAGGTTATTAATCGCGCAAAAGCGTGAGATCTCCCCCTTCGGTCTGGTGAGAAGCATGTCCAGCTTCTTGGTCGCGCGTCCCTCTTTGTACTCGGCCAGGATCTCCCCGTATAGGGTCTTGCAGCCGGCTTCGGACAAAGGTGCTTGGCGTGGCTTCGGGACCGTCTTTGAAGGTGCGCTCGCCAGCCGGGCCTCAATTCGTTCCACCGCTTGTCGGACCATCCTGCATTCTTGCAGGAGTGCCTCTAAAACCTCTCGGCGTTCCATATCACACGATCTTTTCTATTGCTTTAAACAGGTTCACGAAGTCGCTGGTGTACTGTTGTGCCCATCCCCCAAAGTGGATTGCCCTCTTCACGTCGACCCGGTCCGGGACATAGTTCTCCAACCAATGTACGTTGAACCCGTCTTTTTGCGACTCTTCGCAAACAGCTCGGCAACGGTCCATGTACAGGCGAGTTTCGCGAAACAAGCCGGTGTTTGTCCGGTAGCCCGCCTTGTTCATGAAAACCCCGATTGTGGGCACGGGAAATGGCTCAATCCGCAGTTTCAGGTGTCTGAGAATCAAACCGAAAAGCAGCGTGGGATAGTTCGCAGTCGCGGCGGCAACATTTGCAAGGCACCAGGTTACGGTGGTCTTTCCAACCCCGCCCTTGAAATTAATAGTGGCGACAGTCGTTGGCTGCATGTGGGCATTAAAGCCGAAGGTTGTCAACCTTGCCAAGGCAAAAAAGGCGCCGCCACATGGCGCTATTCGGCGGCCAAGCGCACGTCGGGGCTGTTCCACGACTGCACAGGTTTTGTGGCCGGGATGGATTTTGCCCTCGCCAGCGCCAAGCTGCTGATTACACTTTGGGCCATGACCAGCGTGCGTTTAGGCCTCATCGGTCTTGGCAACATCGGCCAGCATCATGCCGGCTATTTGATGGCGGGCAAAGTCAACCGCGCCGAGTTGGTGGCGGTGGCCGATGCGGTGCCGGCCAAACTGGAGAAATACAAAGCCTTGAAGGTGTTCGCTGACGGGGAGGAACTGCTCCGCTCCGGCCTGGTGGACGCGGTCGTGATTGCCACGCCGCATTACCAGCACACGACCCTGGGGATCGCGGCCCTCGCCCGGGGCCTGCACGTGATGGTGGAAAAGCCCATCTCGGCGCACAAGGCGGACGCCGAGCGCCTGCTGGCGGCGCACCGGCAGAATCCCCGGCTGGTCTTCGCTGGCATGTTTCAACTTCGCGCCGAGCCGCGTTATTTGAAGATGCAAAAGCTGCTGCGGAGCGGCGAACTGGGCGAGTTGGTGCGGATGAACTGGATTATGACCGACTGGTTCCGCACGGAGGCCTATTACGCGAGCGGCGGCTGGCGCGCGACCTGGAAAGGGGAGGGGGGCGGCGTGCTGCTCAACCAATGCCTGCACAACCTCGATGCCCTGCAATGGCTGCTGGGCATGCCCGCCCGCGTGCGCGGCTTCTGCCAGCTTGGCCGGTTCCACCGGATTGAGGTCGAGGACAACGTCTCGGCTTACCTCGAGTTCCCCAACGGCGCCACGGGCGTCTTTGTTTCCTCGACCGGCGAAGCCCCGGGCACGAACCGGTTCGAGGTCGTCGGCACGCGCGGCAAGCTCCTCCTCGAAGGGGACCGACTGCGCTTCACCCGCAACGAGACCGACATGCTCGAATTCAGCAAGACCGCCCAAATGGGCTTCGCCAAGCCCGAGGTGTGGCAGGTCGAGATTCCTTTCGAAAACGCCGCCAACAGTCACGCTGTGCTCATGCAGAACTTCGTCAACGCCATCCTCGAGGGCGAGCCCCTGATTGCGCCCGGCGAAGAAGGCATCCATTCGGTGGAGTTGGCCAACGCGATGCTCTATTCCTCGCTGGTGGGCCAAACCGTGGAGCTGCCCCTGGACGGCGCGGCCTACGAAAAGAGGCTCAACCAGTTGATCGCCGAATCGAACCTCGAAAAGAAGGTCGTGGAAGTCTCGAACGAAGATTTCACCAAGTCGTTTAACCGGTAACCCTCAACCCTCCTCCTCCATGATCTTTACCGGTATTGGCGACGAAGGCGCCAGCAGCATAGACGGCCAAATCCAGGCCACGCGCGAACTCAATTGGCAGTGCCTCGAGATGCGGGGTGTGGAAGTCCCCGGCTTCGCCAAGGCGAATTTTCATGACCTGCCTGACGCCGCCTTCGACCTGGCGCTCCGGAAGCTGGAATCGGCCAGCGTGGGCGTCTATTGCTTCGGTTCGACCATCATGAATTGGGCCAGGCGAGTCGAGGACCCCTTCGAGCTCACCCTGGGCGAGGTCAGCCGCGCCATCCCGCGCATGGCGCGCCTGGGCGCCAAGTTCGTCCGCATCATGAGCTTTAAGCCGGGTGACGACGAATACAAGACCCCCACAAAGGTCTTCCGCCGGGTCAAGGAGGTGACGGACCGGTTCTTGGACGCCGGTCTGCAGCCGGTGCATGAAAACTGCATGAACTACGGCGGCATGAGCTGGCAGCACGCCCTGGAATTGCTCGACCGTTGTCCCGGCCTCAAGTGGGTCTTCGACACCGCCAACCCCCTCTTGAACCCCGACCGCTCCAAACCCAAGCCCTGGCCGAGGCAGGACCCCTGGGAATTCTGGCTCCACGTGCGCGACCAGGCCGTCCACCTGCACATCAAGGATGCCGCCTGGAACCCTGCCAGGAACGACGCCGACTACCACTGGCCCGGCCAAGGGCAGGGCCGGGTCCGGGAGATCCTCAAAGACGCCCTCGCCCGCGGTTACGCGGGCGCCTTGTCCATCGAGCCCCACATGGTGAGCGTCTTCCATGACGCCCAGGCCAAAACCGCCGACGAGACGGCCTTGCGGCAGAACTATGTCGAATACGGCCGCCGGCTCGAGGCCCTGGTGGCGGACATCAGCAAGGAGCAGAATCCTTGAGCCGCGCTTCGGCTCGGCCGATATGCCGCCCCTGAGGCGGGAGCTTTGGAGAGTGGGCCGGCGCCCTACGCGGCCAAGGCGGCGTCGGTGGCCGTGGTTTTTGCTGTTTGACCGTCGCCGCGGTTCGCGCTATGCGGAGGTCATGGACCGCGAGCTGATCCGCCAGCGTTTGAAGGGACAAGGTCCCTTCGTCATTCGCACCTCTGATGGCAAGCAATTCTCCGTGCCTCACCCCGAATTCGTTCTGGTCGGTCGCCATAACCTCGTCATTGAGCACCCGAAAGGCATGTTGGACATCGTCGATCCACTTCACGTCGTCTCGATTCGGCCGGCGCCGCGTCGAAAAGCGGCCTAGGGCTGACTCGGCTGCGTCCCGCCTTGGTCGAGAATCCAATTAGTGCTTGATTGCTGAAATAAGCGATGTACTGTCCGTGTTATTGGATGGGCGGCGTTTCCGGCCCGACGGGCCGGTAGAGCCCAGCCCAGGGCTGAGGCCGGCAGGCCGAGGCCCTGGGATGCCGTTTACAAAACCAAGCGCGCCCTGAAGGGGCGCCAAAACCACAAACCCATGCCACAATCGCTTGCCAAGATCTACACACACCTCGTCTTCTCCACCAAACACCGGGAGCCTCGCCTAACCGATGACCTCCGGGCCGACCTGCATGCCTACATGGGCGGGACGCTTCATGGTTTGGGCTGCCACCCTATCGAAATCAACTCTGAGACCGAGCACATCCATGCGCTTTTTCTCCTCGGGCGCACGATCGCCTTGAGCGACGCAATTGGGCAACTCAAGACCAGTTCCAACGATTGGCTGCGCGGGCAGGACGTTCGGTTGGCGCAGTTCTACTGGCAAGGAGGCTATGGCGCATTCTCCGTAGGCCAGTCGGGGGTTGACGAGCTTCGCCAGTACATTCGGAATCAGCGTGAGCACCATAGGCAGGTTTCTTACCAGGACGAATTCCGGGCGTTTTTGCGCCGTTATGAAATCCAGTACGACGAACAATATGTATGGGATTGAGGTCTGTAGCGCCCTTACAGGGCGCGGGGCGGGCGGTGGGAACGAGGCCCCAGGGCATCGGCCTGCCGGCCTCAGCCCTGGGCTGGGTTGTGGCGGCCCGTTGGGCCGCGACGGGGACCGCGAACGGCGACGCATTCCATCGCTTTTCATTGCAGTCTGACACTAGCAGCGACGACGGGAATCTGGTTCGACCTGCTCACCCGTAGCGCGGTGGTGTCGATCTTGACTTCGATGAGGCGGACCACTCGGCACCTGCCGGTTGGGCTCACTCGTAGTGGCCGTTCCAGGTTTTCACATCCAATTCCAGGCCCTTGGGCGTGAGTTGCCAGATGCCGTGTCCGACCTTTTCCGGCGGCTCACCGTATCCCCGGCTCTTGGCGCGATCCCAGGCGAATTGGAACTGTTTTTTCCATGCGGGGATACCTTCTCCAACAGGGTGTTGGTAGTGTTGGTCGAAGAGGGTCTTCTTTCTTCGATAGGCCTCAGCTTCGGCTTCTGGCTTGCGAACCCTGCCTCCAAAGGCTTGGAGGATTTGCACCAGAAGAACGTTCCAATCCCTTGTGCGAAGCTGGCCGCTTGACTCCTGGTCTGGACCGGCCACATCCGGTGCCCAATGCTCGATCGACCTCTCCTCCGCCTCTGAAACGGCGAGGCCGAGCTTGCGCTTCAGATACGCCTTGGTAGCGACGCGGGCTTGCCGGTTTGCGACAACCGAGTTGGCGACCATGCAAACGTTCTCCCACTCGCGGTTTCTCTTGCTCCAGTTCACCGCCTCGAGGCCTGCCAGGCGGTCTTTCCAGTCCGACGGGTGGTGCTTCATAAGTTCGGCGCCCACCCCGCCGAGCGCGCGGAGCACAACCGCATGCGTCGAGATGTTCTCCTGCCGAAGCTCGATCGGCCGGATTTCCCGGTTTTTCACTTTCTTCCACTCCGGCATGAAACTCGACACAGCGGTCCAGTAGTCAGCGGCCGCCTCAACCATTTTATCGAAGCCAATCTCCGCATCCTCTGTCTGGTCCGCCAGGAGTTCCTTTGTCGCATCGTAAAGGGAGTAAAGGGTGAAGGCCTTTTCCGAGCGGATAGGCAGCGATTGATTCTCCTTGTCCACCATGCCCTGAAAGACAGGAACTCGTTCGCAGACCTCCTTGATCACTTGGGCGAGGACATCACGGTGGTCCATCAGGATGTTAGTCGGGTTGTTCGTTTTGACCACCCATTTGTTCAGGTCGCTGAACATCTGCTGCACTCGCTCCTTGCTTTCGTAGGGAAAAAGGAGCACGGATATGGATTCCTCCCCGAGGGCCGGGTTCTCCTTTATCGCCTGTGCAATTGCGGCGCAGCGGTGCTGCCCGTCATTGATGACGAAATTGGCGTCCTCAAAGTCCATTTCCAGAAAACCAAGCCCGTCGGAG
Source organism: Verrucomicrobiota bacterium (assembly GCA_049518415.1). Classification (GTDB taxonomy): domain Bacteria; phylum Verrucomicrobiota; class Verrucomicrobiia; order Limisphaerales; family UBA8199; genus CAVQND01. The sequence goes on along the minus strand of JBEKRX010000009.1, from coordinate 86,957 downwards.
TTGACCGGCTCAAACCGGACCTTGCATTTGTATGAGGCGGTAATTGAGGAAAAGAGGTAGCCGTCCTCGTTGTCCAGCATATATCTCGCGATGTCCGGTATGCGCTTCCTGTTCAGTACCCGTTGCTCTCGCTCGTCGGGCGTGAATTCGATCCAGTCCCTGAATGTGAACATCTTGGGGATCGCGGAGAGTTTCATTATGCAGGCGTAGTAGGTACGCTGCCCAATAGCGGCCTCCATGGCCGGGAATCTTACTTTCATTTTGCCTTTCTGGAGCTCTGGTTTGTTTGACGCCGTTTCAGAGCGAACATCGCTCACGCGGCCTTTGGCCAAGCTCGACGACCATAGCTTCGGCTATTCCCCCGGGAATGTCAAGCCTGCGGAGGGAGAAAGAGCAACGGCCAGAAGGAAAAATTGGGGGGCGCTGTCGGCCCGGCGCCTCTCCATGCGAGGAATTCGGCGCCCAAAACGTCCCGGTTTGGGCCTGCAAACCGTCCGGATTGTAATACGCTTGCGGTATGCCAACCGATTTGAAAGTGGTGACGGTAAAGTTGCCAAAGTCAGATTTGCGGCGTATCCCCCCGGGGGAAACGCGCAGTGAGTTCATCCGGGCTGCGGTGTCCGAGAAACTGGCCAGACTGGGTTGTCCACCGTGGAAGCCAAAGACGCCGCTGGGAAGGAAGCTCTTGGCGTTGAGCGACCGCTTTGACGGTGAGCGCTTGGACGCGGAGGCGATAGCTCAGGAACTGCGTGAGCGTCGCGGGGGACTGGCTTGAAAACGTTCACGCAGCGAGCTGACGTTCGCAGCGAGCCCAAAACGGCCATCCCACGCCGCCGCCAGGAACTCAACAGCTATAGCGGAAAATAATACCAAGCGCTACACAATTAAGCCCCAAACGATGCGCTGTATTGGCCACATTGGCTGCATTGGCCACATTGGCCATTTTCTCGAAAAATAACCGCCTCATCCGTTAGCCGATTTGTGAAATGGCCCGCTACGCCGCCAGCGCCGTCTCGGTGGAGGGCGCCGGCTCCTTCTTTGCGGGCGGGCGGAAGAACAGGGCCAGCGCGATACCGGCCAGCGTGGCGATGGCCAGCGGCACCAGGAACAGGCCGTGGAAGTCCACCACGCCGTTCTGCTTGAAGACGCGCTGGATGAGCGGCGGACAGACGAAATTGGCAACCAAATTGCCGAGGCCCAGGATCACCACGTTGAACAGGCCCTGGGCGCTGGCGCGCACGTCTTTGGGGAAATACTCGTCCACGAAAATATAGACCGTGCTGAAGAAGAACGCATAGCAGAAGCCGTGCAGCAGTTGGACCAGGATGATCGGAGCCGGGGCCGGCCAAAAGGCATAGACGGCGAAACGCCCAATGTGTGCGAGAATCCCAACTAGCATCGTCGTGCGCCAGCCGAGCCGCTTGAGCGCGAGACCCAGGATCAGGTTGGCAAATATCTCGGCCACCTGGCCGATGCTCATAATCGGCATGGCCCAGTTGCCGGCAATGCCCACACCCCCCGCGGCGGCCGGCGTGACCAGGAAAATGTTGGTCCACTGGAAGTAGGCGTAAAGCACGAAGGCGACCGTGGCGCTTACGAGCCAGAGCACCAGGACAAAAGGCTGCCGGAGCAGCTTGATCGCCTCCAGCCAGGCGAAGCGGTCCACTCCCTGCTCCGCTTTCTTGGGAGGCGTGTGCGGCAGCGCCAGACTGTAAGCCGCCAGCACCAGCGACGCCAGGCCAGCCACGAGGAAAATCCAACGGCTCCCGTGCTGCAGCGCTTCACCGGTCAGCCCGGAGCCCAGCACCGTGGAAAGCCAGTTCACCACCCCCGCCGGGTTCGCAGCGTGGACTTTGTTCCAGTCCACGAGGATGAAGGCAAAGGGCCAACTGGCCAGGACCCAGCCCACTGAACTGCCCACCCGCACCAGACCATACTCCTTCTGCGGGTCTTTCAGGTGCGCGAAGGCGATGGAATTGACGATGGACAGCGTCGGTACGTAAAGCAGGCAGTGCACAAACATCAGGCCAAGAAAGGGCCAGAACGATTTCGTGAACGTGAGCAGAAGCAGCGCCAGGCCGCCCACCAGGTGACTGAAGGCCAGGAACTTCTCGGCGGCAAAATTACGGTCGGCGAACTGGTTGCTGAAAAACATGCCGATCACCGCAGCAATAGGAAAAGCATTGAGAACCCAGGCTTGCTGCCCCGGCGAAAAGCCCAAGGCGGGCAGATAGTTGTAAATCAGCGGCAGCCAGCAGCCCCAGATGGCGAATTCCAGCGCCATCATGAGGAACAGTTTGGAGCGGATCGTAATATTCATGGCTCAATTGCCCGCGAGCATAAGCGAGACCGGACGGAGAGGCAAGGGGAGATCCAAGTGGAAAATCCGAAGGCCGTAGCGGCACTTTGGGGAGTGCCGCTGTTTGACAGGAGCGCGGATGCCTTCATGCGGGCGGCAGCGGCAGTGGGGCCGGCGTCCCGCCTGCCGGCGCGGGCGTCTCGCCCGCGTTGGTTTCAAGCGCGAGACGCCCTCATGGCAGGCGGGACGCCGGCCACACTACAGGCGGGACGCCGGCCCCACTACCCCGCGATTCATGGGCCGGGAGGCGGGCGCTCCGGTGCTCGACGTGGGGCCCGTGGGTGTGTATGTTCTGGGCATGCGCTTCGGAATGAGGGATTTGCCGCCGCTCATCCTGGCTTCCGGCTCGGCGCGCCGGGCGGAGCTGCTGCGACAGTTGGGGCTTGATTTCAAGGTCGTGCCCAGCCGGGTCCCTGAGATTCATCGGGAGCAACTGACGGCGCTGGAGGTTTCGCAGCTCAACGCGTATCGCAAGGCCCGTTTTGTGGCCAAGAAGCACCCCGATGCCCTGGTGTTGGGGGCCGACACGCTCGTGTGCCTGGAGACTGCGCTGCTGGGCAAGCCGGCGGACCTGGCGGCGGCGTATCGGATGTTGGCACAACTGCAAGGCCGCACGCACCAGGTGGTCACGGCGATCTGCCTGCTGCATTTGCGGGAGCGCCGCCAGCGGGTTTTCGCCGAAACGACGGCGGTGACCTTCCGCCAGTTGGACGCCGTCCAGATGCGGCGTTACCTGGCGAGAGTGAATCCGCTCGACAAGGCCGGGGCGTACGCCATTCAGGAGGAGGGTGACCTGATCGTCGAAGCGATAGCCGGTTCCTACTCGAATGTGGTGGGTCTGCCGATGGAACGACTGGAGAAGGAACTCAAGCTGTGGGCGGCGGGGGTGTGACGGGCGGCTTCGGCCGCGAGGACGCTTCAACGTTTCAACGCTTCCAGGCCAGCCAACTCCTGCCACAACAAGGCGCTGGTCAACTGGCCTTTGGCGAAACAGTCGAGGTCGAATTTCTCGTTGGGGGAATGGGCGTTGTCGTCGGGCAGCGCCAAGCCGAGCATGAGGGAGTCGGCGCGGAGGCAGCGTTTGAAGTCGTTGACTATGGGGATGGAGCCGCCTTCGCGGAGGAGGACCGGTTCGGCGCCGAAGGCGGCCTTGAGGGCGCGCAAGGCGGCCTGGGGTTGGGGGCTGGCGGGGGAGAGCAGGTAAGGCTCGGCGCCGCGGGTGAATTGGACCTCGAGCGTCACGGTTGGTGGGCAGAGTTGCTTGAGGTGGCGGTGGATGAGCCTGGCGATGCGGCGGGAGTCCTGGTTGGGGACGAGGCGGGCAGTGATCTTGGCGCGCGCCCAGGCGGGGATGATGGTTTTGCTGCCTTCGCCCTGGTAGCCGCTGGTCAGGCCGTTGAGTTCCAGGGTGGGGCGGGCGGAGCGTTGTTCGATGGGGGTGTAGCCGCGCTCGCCAAATAGTCGCCGCACGCCCAGGAGTTTCCGGTAGTCGCGCTCATTAAAGGGCAGACGCGCCAGTTGCCTGCGTTCGTAGGCCGAGAGGGGCTGGACATCGCCATAAAAGCCCGGGATGGTGACCCGTCCGTTTTTGTCGCGCAGTTTAGCCAGCAGTTGGCACAGGGCCAGGGCGGGGTTATCGACCGTACCGCCGAAGATGCCGGAGTGCAGGTCGCGGGCGGGACCGGAGAGGAGGATTTCGAAGGCGGCAATGCCGCGCAGGGCGTAGGTGAGCGCCGGGTGTTTGGGCGAAGGCATGCCGGTGTCCGAGATGACGACCGCATCACAGGCCAGCTCGGCGCGGCGTTCTTGCAGGAAAGCCGCCAGGCTGGTGCTGCCAACCTCCTCTTCGCCTTCGATGAGGAAGATGAGGTCGCAGGGCAGTTGGGTCCCGGTCTTGAGGTAGGCCTCGACGGCCTTGAGGTGGGCCAGGTGTTGGCCTTTATTGTCGCTGGCGCCGCGGCCGAAAAGCGAGCGGCCTTCCAAGCGCGGCTCGAAGGGCGGAGATTTCCAGAGGTCAAACGGCTCGGGCGGTTGCACGTCGTAATGGCCATAGACGACGAAGCGTGGGCGGCGAGGGGTTTTGGCCTTTGCGGGCGGAGTTTTGGCGACCACGATGGGGTGGCCCTGGGTCTGGCAGAGGCGGGCCTGGAGGCCGAGCTGCCGGCAATGCCCGACCACCCACTGGGCACAGGCCCGGAGGTCCTGGCGGTGCTCAGCCTGGGCGGAAACACTGGGAAACCGGACGTAGTCGCACAGCTCGCGGATGAACCGAGCCTGGTTTTGTTTCAGGTAATCAATGACGGCTTGCATGAACGTCGTACCAGGAGCTATTTCTTTCTGGGCCCGAGCAGGTTATTGAGGAGGTTGCCTAAAGGGGGCTGGTTGGAGGAGGTATTGGGGGCGTTGGTGGCGGAGGCAGGCTTGCCCACCATACCGCCCAGGCCCTCGAGTAAGCCGCCGAGCTTGCCGCCGGCCTGGCCGGCTTTGCCGCCCACGCCTTGGAGCACGGCGCCGGCGATGGCGAGCTTGTTAACGTCGGACTTGGGGTTGCCCAAGGTGCCTTTGATGGTGAGGAAGTCAGGCAATTGGGCGTAGGCGGCGTTGGCAGGGGTGTTGGCGGCCATGCCGAGGCGTTGGGCGATGCCGCGTTCGAGAAAAACGGAGACGGGGATTTGGATGGTGGAGTTGGTCAGGACCTCGGCGAGGGTGACCGTGCCGGTGGCCCGGGCTTCAAAGGCCGGGCTTTGAACGACGGCTTGCCGCAAATCGATGCGTCCGGAGCCGGCGGAGCCGTGGAGGATAATGGCATTGATTGGGGATTTCCTGAGGTCAGGAGCTAATCCGCCGGTGACGCCGGCGCCGGGGGCATTGCCGCCGCCCAGGCCCGTCAGCCCCTCGACGAACGAGAGGGCGGTGCCGGCGGTGTTTTTAACCAGCTCCGGGATCACTGCGATCGTGCCGACGAGGGTTATGAGCAAGCGGCCACCGATGCTGTGGGCCGTGATGTTGTCGACCGCGAGATTGAGGTTGGTGGAACTGAAATCGAATTGCCCGGTGAGGTTTTTCTGGAGGCTGGCCCCGGTTGTGCCGGCGCCGTCCACCTTGGCCTGGGCGGTCAGGGTGCCGCTGAGGATGCCTTTGCGTTGGGGTTGGAAGCTATTGACCAGGGGCGCCAAGGGGATGGCCTGCGCGTTGAGCGCGAGGTCATACTTGAATCCCGGCACGCTCAGGTCCAGCTCGACCGTGCTATTCACGGGGGCGCCATTGAGCGTTAGTTTGAGGGGATTCACGGTCAGATGGCCGCCATCGATCTTCGTGGTGGTCTGCCAATCAGCGATTTCCACTTCCCGCAAGTAGAGCCGGCGGATGTTAGCCTCGGCGGAAAAGTTCCGCAGGGGGAGCTTGAGCGCATCGGGTTCCTTGTCGGGGCCTGGACTGGCCTGGGCGGTCGCCGACGCGGTCCTGGGGGCGCTGGCGGCGGGCGCGTTGGCGGCGGCCTGGTTCTGGCCGGCGAAGAGGTCATAATAAGTGGTCAGGTCGAGCGAATCGGCGGCGAGCTTGAGGTTGCCCTGGGTGGCGTTGGTATCGGACATATCGACCCGGCCGCTGAGTTGAAGGAGGTTGGTCCCGCGGGCGGTGGGGGTCAGGGCGACCTGGCACTGGCGCAGGTCGAGCACTCGGTCGCGCAGGCCGGCGTCGAGTTGCATTTTCGCTTCGAGCGGCGTCGCCGGGAACTGTTTCTTGGGATCGCTGACGACCAGGTTCGTCACTTGCAAGGCGGCCTTGACGCTGGAATCGCCCCGGGGGTTGTATTGAGCGGAGGCGTTGGCGTTGAGGGCGACGGAGACGAGGCTCTTGTCGGCCAGCATGGGTTCGAGGAAGGGGCGGAGGCCGTTTTGGTTGAAGTCGGCGAGCCGGGCGGTGAACTGGGCAGACTGGTTGGTGAGGTCGTAGGTTCCTGAGAGGTCGAAGGCGCCGCCGGGGTTGGCGCCTTGGGCCAGCTTGCCGGCGAGCTTGTTGATTTGGACCTGTTGCGGCGTCAGGCCCAGGTCGAGGTCCGCGGTCGCGGAGAAATTGTGGAAGAGATTGCTGCCGAATTGGCCCGTGAAATCCGCCAGGGACAGGCTGCCGGTGACCGATTGGTTCTTCTGCTTTTGGGTGAGGTGGCCCTTGAGTTCGGCGGTGCCGGAGGAGACGCTCAGGTTGGGCTGGGGCATGAGCTGGGCCAGGCGCGCCAGGGCGGCCTGGAGGGTGACCTGGAGGTCGGCATCTTGGCTGGCGGTGTCGTAGGTCCCGGAAACGGCAAAACTGGCGCCCGGGTTGGCGGCGGTGGTGAGTTGGCCGGTGGCCTTGCGGATTTGGACTTGGGGCGACGCCAGGCTGAGGTCGAAATCCGCCGTGAGGCCGAGGTTGCGGAGTTGGTTTGTGCCGAACTTCGCCGAGAAGTCCCCCACCGCGAAAGTGCCGGTGACGGTCCGGGTCTGCTGTTGTTGGGTGAGGTGGCACTTGAGTTCGGCGGTGCCGGAAGAGACGCCGAGGTTGGGTTGAGGGACCGCCTGCAGCAACTGGGCCAGGAGGGCCTGCGCGGCGAGTTGAAGGTCGGCACTTTGGCCGGCGGCATCATAGACGCCCGTAGCGGTGACCGTGAGTAGGGGCTGGTTCTGCTGAGAGACTTGCAGCTTGCCTTGGCGCAGGCTGAATTGTTTCAGGTTGGAAGCCTGGCCGTTGAGTTGGAGCGTGATGCCGGCTTGCGTGATTTGATTGCTGCCGAGGGCGGCGGTCAGGTTTTCGATTGCCGAATTCACGTCGAAGGTGAGTTGCTGGCCGCCCTGCTGGGAGAGGAGTTTGACCTGGCCATTGACGAGGCCGGCCGGGGCGAGGCTGCCGAGGAAGGGTTGCCAATCGGCCAGATTCAGGCCGGACAGGGTCAGGCTGAGGGCGGAGTCACCGAGGGCATTGGTGACGTTGCCCCAAGCCAGGCTCATGGGGCTGGTGAGTTCGGCCCGGAGGAGGGGATTGCCTTGCTGGGTGCCGGTCATGGTGAAGCCGCGGAGCAGGGCGGTGTTTTGGGAGCGGTCCACCGTCGCATCATAATCAGCGCGGAACTCAAGTATGGGCGTGGTTTGGCCCGCGCGGGTCACCTGGAGTTTGTCCAGCTTGAGTTGGCCGCCGGCGGTGATGAGTGAACCGGACTTGGCCAATTGGACTTGATTGGTGGCGTTCACGGCGGTGGCGCCGAAATCGAGGCCGCTGAGGGCGCCGACCCCGCTGAGCGGGCCGGCGAGGTTCAGCAACTGCTTATCGATCCCTGCAATTTCCACGTTCAAACGGCCCTCGGTCTTTCCGAGGTCAAAGGGGCCGCTGACGCGGAGTTGGCCGAGGGCAATGCCGCCTTTGTGGAAACGCAAGGCCACCTGCTTAATGTCGGTGGGCGTGATGTCGCAATCCAGGTCGCTGCCCAGCGTGGCCAGTTGGGCCAGGGCGCCTTCGGCGCGGGCGACCTCGAGGCGGGTGTTGCCTTTGAGCGAGGCGGGCTTCAAGTCGGCGGTGAGGGCGAAATCATAACTGCCGCTGAGTTTGGCTTCGAGCAAGGCGCTCGTGCCGGGCGGCGGCGGATTGTTACGGACGCTGATGTCGGCTTGGAGCGTGAGCTTGCCGGTCTGGCCGTTCTTCGCCCCGGTGACGGCCAGGTTGACGTTCGACAGTTCGTCCACATCGCGGTTGCCGTTCTTGTAGAGTTTGACATAGCGAAGGGTGGCGCCGGTCAGGCTGAGTTGCTTCAAATCAACCTGGAGGGGCTTGGCAGGCTTCGCGGCCGGGGCGGGCTTCGCCTCTTTGGGCGCGGGCTTCTGGCTCAGGGCTTTGAGGATCGGATCAAGGTTCATGCTCCCGTCCGGGTTTTGCGTCAGCACGACTGTCGGGGAGGACAAAGTGGCTTCCTCGACACGGAGATTGCCGCCGAGTATGTCCAGCAGGCTGTAGCGGAGGCGGATTTCGGCCGCGCTCACGAGCGGCTCGGTCCCGGTGGTCTGAAGCTTCAAGTTGCGAAGGACCACTTGCCGGAAAGGGCTGATCGAGGCGTCGCTAACGGTTATGTTCGCGCCGAGCGCCTTGCCGGCGCGGGGGAGAATCACGCCCTTGAAGAAGGCGGAACTGGTGGCGACGAAATAAACCACGAGGACAAGGGCGATCAGAATCCCGAGGGTGCAGGCCAGCAGGCGGAGCCAGCGGCGCCGTTTCCCGGGGGCCGGAGAAGAGACGGTTGCATCAGCCATAGCAAATTAGCGCATCAAGTTTATTTAAGTGGCCGCCGCTGGCGTGGGGGTGCCCTCCCGCTCCGAGGCGTGCCATTTACTCAGTCAACTATAGTTCTTAGCGCGGCACAGCCGCAAGCAAGATCAGGAGGAGCCTTTGTCACGGAAGCAACGAGAGCCCTCTCCCGCCGCGCGAAGCGCCCGTGCAAAAACAAATTCCGATTCTCGCCAACCCGGAGAAGCTGTGAAAAAATTGGCCGACAGCGTGAAAACAGAAAGTGCGCCCATTGGTAATCAACAACTTACAACAGCGAGTTTTGGCGATTTCCAATTTTCTCACACCTTCGGAGGGTTGGTAGAAAGTGGCCGGTGGTCGTTCAGGGTAAAGGGAGGAACGACCACCGGGCTCCCGATTCCGAATCGGGACTGGCGGTCGCGCCTCGGAGATGCGACCCCTGCTCTGCTGCCACCGCCCCTAACGGGAGGGTGCATCCAGCAATTGTGCCGCGCGTTCAGGAAGGCTCAGGGACATCTCTAGCCCCCGATATATGTTGTCGCGCAAAGCCGCTTCACTGCCAGATGCGGACCCGATGCACCTCTGCGAGAAAGAGTTTGCCGTGATAGAATTCCTGCGCGGGGTGGGCGTCCAGAAACGCCAGCAACCGCTCCATGAGTAGCGGGATTATCTCGGGGTGGTTGCGCAGTTGAATGCCAACGATGCCCCGGTAGTTGCCGGGCGGATAGGTCACGATGTCGGTGAAATCGCCGTTGAGGGAGAGAAGAACCGCGCCCAGTGCTCGCGCCTCGGCGATGACCACCGCGTCCGGCGAGCGGATGGGCAGCACTTCGCGCAGCAAGGTAACCTGATGCCCGTGACGCCGAAGCGCGTCCGTGATCTGCGCCGGCACGCACTGGTCGCTGAAGAAGCGCAGGCTCATGCCCCCACGGCTTCGAATTCCGCCAAATCACGGGCATAGTCCAGGCAGGCTGTCACATCCTCGACCGTAAGGTCGGGGAACTCCCTGAGGATCTCCTCCGTTCCACGCCTTGCCGCCAGATAGCCCAGAACGAGGGCGACCGGGATCCGCGTGCCTTTGATGCACGGTTTGCCGCGCAGAACTTGCGGATCGCTTAGAATCCTGTCTCTCCAATTCATAGATTAACGGCATCTTACCCTACCGCGGATTACGGGGCAATGCGTGTTTTCGGGCCGGCCCTCGCAGCGGAAAAACCATTTGACGGGCGCGGGCACGGCTAGCCCTGCCGTGATTTCTATGACAAGGTTACTTATGAGTCCGTTGCCCGCGCCAGAAGGTGCTGGGGGGCGCGTCGGCTTGGCATCTCCCACCTGTCAGCAGGTGGCGGACACTTCCACCAAGACATCGCCACTTGCAACGGTGAGGCGCTTGCGCACTGCTGCGATGAGCTGGAAGTCCGCGCGCCCATCAGCGTTGCGGGTTGGCGTGCGCGTCGAATTGGAGGCCGGCGAGACGAGAGCCGTCGGGTTTGACGAGGCGGGCGCAGAATTCCCAGGCCAGGTTGTTCTGGGTGATCTTGAGCAGCAGTGGGTTCCAGCCGGGCTTGAGGGTGACGTTGAGCTGGTCGGAGCCTGGTTGGAGTGGGCGGGCGGTGTTGTTGGCATGGACCTGTTTGTAGTTGAGCCAGACCTTGACGCCGTCATCGCTGCCGAGTTCCAGCCGGGTGGGTTGTTCGTGTTCGGAAAAAATCCAGGTGCGGGCGTAGGCGACGCACTGTTCGCCGCCCAGGGCCTTGAGTAAATCCATGGACCACGGGCGCTTGGGGTCGGCGCCGGGAGGCAGGGTTTGCCAGTTCACAGGCTCAGTTGGCAGGGCGTCGGCACCGGGCTCGGCGGCAGCCGCTTCCGGGGGGAAGGCAATGTCAAACAAGGCGGCGTAGTTCTTGCCCGCTTGGCGATAAGGGCCGGCGACTTGCCAGGCGGTGATGAAGTCGGCCCGGGCCTCGAGCTCTTTGAGGGCGGCTTCCGCAGCCTGCCGGGTGGCGGCGTCCCGGGTTGCGGCGAGGACCTTCTTCAGGGCCGCGGCGGCCGTGGCGGCGTCGGACAGGGCGGGGGCTATTTTGATGATGGCCCGGCCGGCTTCATTCTGAACGGCGGCCTCCGCCAGGAGCGGTTCGGCCAGGGCGAGGGCCTGCGGGTCGGGGATTTCGCCAAGGCCGGCGAGGACCCGGCGCTTTTGGTCGGGGGTCAGCCTGGCGGCCAGGATCGTCTTGAGGGCCCCGAGGCGCTGGGAATCGGGGAGCTTGATGGTCTCCTCCTGGGTCGTCAAGCGCACGCAAGCGCCAATGGCCAATGAGCGGAGGGGCGCTTCGGGCGTTTGGGAGGCGGCCTTAACCAGGTCGGGCAACAGTTCTGCATCCAGGGTATCGCACAGGGCCCGGAGGGCGGCGGTGCGGACCTGCGGGTTGGAGTCGTCCAGGGCGGCGCGCAAGGCCGCGCGGACCTGCGGGTCGGCCAGCGCGCTGCAAACCGGCAGCAGGGCGATGCGCGCCGCGGCCGAGCCGGCGGCCAGTCCATTAACCAGGGGCGCGGCGTCGAGCCGCCCGCGTTTTGATTGGAGGCGCTGGCAAGCAGAGCGGAGGGCTTCGGCGGCTTGAGCGCGGGGGGCGTCGGCATTGGCTTCGAGCACGAGAGCGACCAGGGAATCCAGTTGGGGCTGGTCGGCGAGCAGCGCCAGGGCGCGCAGGGCGGCCTGGCGGGCGGACTCGGAACCCTGTCGGGCCAGTTCGAGCAACTTGGGAAGGGCAGCGGTTTCGCCGCGCTCGCCCAGGGCGCGGGCCAGTTCCGCCTGGACGGCGGGTCTGGCGGACGCCAACTGAGCGAGCAAGGCGGCGGCGGGGTTGCCCCGTTGGAGTTGAAGGAGAGACTGGCGGGCGGCCTCTTGCTCGGCGCCGGTGGCCGAGGCGGCGGCTTCGGCCAGCGGCGCTACGGAGGAGGCGTCGCCTAAAATGCCCAGGGCGTTGATGGCCGCCAGGCGCACTCCGGGGCTGGCATGACGTGCCAGGGGAGTAATGGCCGGCACGGCGGCAGGGTCCTGGCGCTGGCTCAATCCTTCCAGCAAAGCGACCTGGGTCGGAGGCGCGAGCTTGGGCAGGAGTTGGGCAAAGGCCGCGGTCGCGCCTGGGGCGTCGAGGTCGCGCACGAGCTGGAGCGCGGCGGTCCGGCGCGGGCCAGGCTGGTCTGCGAGGGCCTCGAGTATCAAGGGCAGGGCACCTTGGCCCGAGGCCAGGAGCAGGCCGCGATACGCGGCGAGGCGGAAATGGTCCTTTTTCTCGGTCTCGCAGAGGCGCTGGAAAACCGGCAAGGCTTTCGCCGGGTCGCCGGCGCGCAACAAACCATGCGCGCAGCGCAAGAGGGCATCGACGGCGGCCTCATGGATTTGGGCCTGGCCGGCTGAGTTACGCGCGGCGGCCTCCAGGGCCTGGAGCGCCTCGGGTCCGCCGATTTGTCCCAGGGCCGTGGCGGCGGCCGAGGCCACGGCGGGATCGGGCGCGTTGAGCAACGGGGCCAGCGGCGGCACGGCTTGGGGTTCGCCACGGAAGGCGAGCGAGTTGATGATGCCGACTTTGGTCAAGCCGGCGGTTTTGTCCAGGGCCTCGACCAGGGCGCGCTCAGCCTCCGGCGCGGGCACGGATTCGAGGGCATAGCGGGCGGAATGAGACAGTTGTTCGTCGGCGAGGAGCGCCGCCAGCGCCGGCACCGCCTGGGCCGTGGCGAGGCGTTTGAGCTTGGCGCAGGCAGCATCTTTCTCTGCCGGCGCGCGGTCGGACTGCAGAACCAGGATGAGTTGGCGCTCCTCGTCGGCCTGGGCGGCGCGGAGGAGGCAGAAAGGGGCCGAACCCATGAGCCATGCGGCCAGGAGGAAAACCAGCAAGCTTTTCATAGCAGAGTCACTGTTAAGACTGTGGACTGTGGGGCCCAATCAGAGGCGCCAGGGGGGGCGCTTGGCGATGGAGAGCAAGCGGTTGGCCTCGTCGTCGTTGGGGAACTGCTCGGTTTTGGGGTCCCACTTGAGGGTGCGCTGCAACTGCTTGGCGACCCCGCCCAGGAGGAGGGCGCTGGCGGCGCGGTGGGCAATGTCGGCGTCGCAGATCGGGCGTTTCCGGGTCCGCACGCATTCGAGGAAATTGCCCGAATGGCTGGTGCTGCGATAGAGATGCACCTCGTTAGGCCGCAGGGGTTCGCGCACGATGTCCGGCGGCTCGGAGACCAGCGCGTCCCGGTCCACGGCCAGGCGGCCGGCGGTGCCGACGAAGCAGGCGCCGCCGTCGCCGCCGATGGGCTGGCCGGGATAGTCCCGGCCATAAACCACCACGCCAGTGGCGTACTTGTAGCAGGAGCGGTCCGCCTCCATGAAGAATTCCACCGGGCCGGTTTCGTCTGCGCCGGCGGCCCACTGGACAAGGTCGTAATGGTGCTGGCCCCAGTTGAGTTCGCCGATGTCGAAGCGGTGGGCGCCGGTGTTGCCGTCGTACGGGAGCCAGGGGGCGGGGCCGAGATAGAGGTCCCAGTCCAGGGTCTCGGGCAGCGGTTGGGCCGGGCCGAAGCGGGCGGGCCAGAAGATGGCGCCGCCGTCGCGGTAGGCATAAATGGCCTGGAGCTGGCCGAGCCGGCCGCTGCGCACGAATTCGCAGGCCTGGCGGAACTTGCCGCCGTATTCGCTGCGCTGCTGGGTGCCGGCCTGGTAAACCCGGCCGTAACGCCGCACCGCCGCCAGCATCGCCTGGCTCTCGCGGACGGTGACGGCGGTGGGCTTTTCGCAATAGATGTCCTTGCCGGCGGCGGCGGCCATGGCGGCCATGGTGGCATGCCAGTGGGCCGGGGTGGCAATCAGGACCGCATCGATATCAGGGCGGTCCAGCACCTGGCGGAAGTCGGTGTAGGCGGAGCAGGCCTTGTAGTTGCCCTTGCCATAAGCCTGGGCGTAATGGTCGTTGACCTTCTGGCAGGCCCGCTCGCGGCGGTCACGCCAGACATCGCAGACGGCCAGGACCTGGACGTCCTTGCGGCCGGCATAGCCGCCGGCGACATAGGTCCAGGCCCCGCCCAGGAGGTGGCCGCTGCCCTGGCCGCCGACGCCGATGAATCCCATGGCGATGCGCTCGCTGGGCGGCAGGGCGCCGTTCCGGCCCAGGACCGGGGCCGGAACGATGACCGGGGCGGCGAGGGCGGCCCCGAGAGCGGTTGCGGTTTGGGCCAGGAAACGGCGGCGGGAGACTGGAGGGGCTTGGTTCATAGCTGTATGCAATGTGCTGAAAGTTGGGCGGCAGCATAGTGGTTTGGGGCGGGGATGTCGAGGGGATCGCTGGGGTGCGGAGTGCGGAGGACGGAGGGCGGAGCCGAGGTGACGAGAAATGAGACCGGCCGTGAGATTTACTCGGTTGGCCTTGCGGGAGAAAGCTTGATTATCCTGGGGGAGGGTTTATCATGCCGCTCGAACAACAGGAAAGGAGCCATGCTATGCCAGTGAAAAAACTGAAGGCCTTCCTCGACCAGGAAGGCATCAAATACGTGAGCATCATTCATTCAGCCGCTTATACGGCGCAAGAGGTGGCCGCCTCGGCGCACATCACGGGCCGGGAACTGGCCAAGACGGTGATCGTGAAACTTGACGGCCAGATGGCGATGGCGGTCTTGCCGGCCAATCGCAAAATCGTCCTCCAGGACCTGCGGGAGGTGAGCGGGGCCGGGGAGGTGAAATTCGCCTCGGAAGAGGAGTTCAAGGAGAAATTCCCCGATTGCGAGACCGGGGCGATGCCGCCGTTCGGCAATCTCTATGGCATGGGTGTGTATGTGGCCAAATCCCTGGCGGAGAACGAGGAGATCACCTTCAACGCGGGGTCGCACACGGAGGTCATCAAACTGGCCTATCGCGACTTCCAACGGCTGGTGCAACCGAAAGAAATGAGTTTCACGACTTAGTGCTATCTTGAACGCGAATTGGAATTAGCCGGCTGGATTTGGCGCAACGCTTCCTGTGCGGCTTCCGGCTGCTGGGCCTTGACGGCTTCGGCGATTTTCTTGACGGCCACTTCGGCTTCAGGGCGGACGCCAGGTTTGGCGAGCAGGCCGACGGCCAGGCGCAGGGCGTCCGGGTGCGCGGCGCCGCCGAGGGCGCTGAGGATCAATTTGAAGTCGGCGTCGTTGCGGGCGCCCGCGAGCAACAGGAGATAGCGGCTAAGCAGGGTGGCATCGGGGTGGGCATTTTCCTCGCCGACAAGGCGCACCAGGCCGCGCAAGGCGAGTCCGCGCAGCGCCTCGTTGGCGGGCTGGCCGTAGATGGCGGCCAAGGTGTCCCAGGCGGCAGCGTCCGGCCAGTCGGCCAAGGCATGGATTGCCGCGTCGCGGACGGTGGGATCGGAATCAGCGGCGGCCGCTTTGAGCGCGTCCAGGGCAGGGGCATCGGCGCAGCCGGGCAAGAGGCCCAGCAGCGGGGCGCGACTATCCGCAGTCTTGGCCTGGCTGAGGGTGCGGCGAACCATCGCGGAGCGGGCCTGGGCGCTCTGGACCTTGGCCAGGGCCTGGGCGGCGGCACTTTCGGCGTCGGGACGGACTTCCTTGTCATGGACTTTGGCGAGGGCCTCGAGCAGGGCCGGGACCTCGTCTTGGGCGGCGGTTTTGCCCAGGGCGCGGAAGGCGGCCCTGGCGACCGCCGGGTCGGAATTCTCGACGTCGCCAAAGAAGGTTGGGTTCGCCGCCGGGCCCACCCGCCTGGCGAGGGCGGAGATGAAGCCAACGCGGGCGTTGCCGGTGCATCGCTTGGCTTCTGAAGTGATCGCTTTGTCGGTGGCCGCGCCGCCGCGGAGGTTGACGAGAGCGGACTCGATCGCGCGGGATTCCGCGGGGCTTTTCGAGGCGCCCAAAGCGCGGGCGAACATGGGGACCAGCGAGGCATCGCCGACCCGGCTCAAGGCGTCAATGGCGGCGAGCCGCACGGCGGCCTGGGGCGAAAAAACGCTCATGCTGATGGCCAGGCGAGCGTGCACATCAGCGCGGGCGGCCAGGCTCTCAATCATCCAGACCTGTTCGGCGGGCGACAGGTTGTGCAGTTCGGCGGCGAAGGGCTCGGAAGAGACGCCTGGGGGCAAGGTCCGAACGGCGGCGATGGCCACCGGCTTGAGGGCCGAATCCAGGCCGTGCAAGGCCGCAAGGATTCGCTGCCGGCGGTGGTTGGCATCCAACCGCAGCAGCGCCTCCAGGGCACTCCGGCGGACGTAAGCCGCCGGCGCAGAGGCCAGCAGTTGCTCGTAAGCGGCGAGGGCGCCTTTGCGCTCGCCCGCAGCCGCGAGGTCTTCGGCGCCCCGGAGCGTGGCCTCGGTCAGGGCGGGCGCCAGGGCCGGGTCGGCGCCACGGCGCAACGCGGCGATGGCCCTGCGCGCGGCGGGGTCCCCGATCTTGCCGAGCGCCCCGATGGCCGCCTCGGCGACGGCCCGGTCGGGGTCGCGGGCGGATTGGGCGAGGAGTTTGACCGACCGGAAATCGCGGCGGTCGCCGAGGGCGGTGAAGATTTGGATGCGGGTGGTCCCGCTGGCGAAGGCCAGGGCGTCGCGCAGAATCTCATCGGCTTTGCCTGGCGGGTAAGTCGTCAGGGCGAGGCACGCGATGCTGGCGGTCTGGTCGTTGCCCAGGAGTGCGGCGAGGGCAGGCAGGGCGGTTTGACTGCCGATGATGCCGAGTTGCTGGCAGGCGAAACGGCGCGCCTCGAAAGAGGAGGCGGGACCGAGGAGTTTCACCAAGCCGGCTTCCAGTTGTTTGCGGACGGCGGGCTGGGAGACCGATTCGCGGACCAGGGCCTCGAGGCCGCGGAACGGTTCGAGGCTTTGCCCGGCGCGGCAAGCGGCCGCCTCATTCAGGAGCCGGGGAAGGTCGCCTGGGGGAGGAGGGGCGGGCGCCCCAAAAGCAGAGACCGAACACGAGACTAGAAAAAGGTTAAAAAGGTTGAATAAGTTAACTAAGTTACCTCGCGTGCGTGAGCCGGGTTGAGGAGCGGAGGCGGATGGCACAACTGGCGGAGCGAGGTTTTGCGAAAAGCCGGGACGCCCGCAGCGCGGCATTTCGGAGAGTGTTTTCATTTCTTTGCCCTCTTTGTGTTTCGTTTTGCTGCATGACTGCGGCCGGCGAGGCGAGCCATCAGAGGCGCCAGGGGGCGCGGGGTTCGCGGTAGAGCATGCGATTGGCGGCCGGGAGGTCGAAGCGTTCCTGGGCCGGGTCCCATTTGAGTTTGTGGCCGAGGCGCAGGCTGATGTTCCAGGCCTGGCAGATGGTTTGGGCGCGGTGAGCGACCTCCGGGTGGCAGAGGGTGGGAGCGCGGCTGCGAATCGAGTTGAGCAAGTTGCGGACATGGTCCGAGGCATCGCCCCAGCCGGCGCCGCCCGCGGTCTTCAAACTCAAGATGGACTTCGGCTCCGCCGTGACCAGGTCCGTTTCGTCATCCACCTGGACCCACCCTTCGTCGCCGATGTAGCGCAGGTAGCGGTCCTTGAATTCGCGGCGTTGGTAGAGGACGGCTTGGAGGCCGTTGGCGTATTGGCAGCGGGCGACCGCGGTGATGGGGGTGTCGCTGCAGAACTTCGCCGGGTCGGGCAGTTCGCCCTGGGCCTCGAACTGGACCGGGCCCGTGTCGTCAGTGCCGAGCGCCCATTGCATTTGGTCGGTGTAATGGCAGCCCATGTCGGTCAGGATGCCCTCGGCGGTGTCCCAGAAGTATTGCCAGGCATCGACGCGGGCGGGCACGAAGGGGTGCCACGGGGCTTGGCCCAGCCACATATCGTAATTCCAGCCCTTGGGGACAGGCACCGCCTGGTCGTGCGGGATGCCAGGGCCGGACCAGACCTGCATTTCCACGGAGCGGAGGCGGCCCAGCTTGCCCTGGCTGACCATTTCCCTGGCGAAGCGGTAGGAGCCGGTGGAGCGGCGCTGGGTGCCCGCCTGGTAGATGGCGCCGAAGCGGCGGCAGGTATCCACCAGCGCCCGCCCTTCGGCGATGGTCAGGGTGACCGGTTTTTCACAATAGATGTCCTTGCCGGCGCGAGCGGCGTAAATCGAGGCCAGTCCGTGCCAGCGGTTGCCCGTGGCAATGGAAACCGCATCGATGTCTTTCTGCGCCAGCAACTCGCGGAAATCAGGGTAGGCGCGGCAATCCGGGTTGCCGTAATGATTGTCCACGAGGCCCTTGGCGGACTGGAGCCGGTCTGCGCGGCAATCGCTCACGGCCAGGAACTGGATTTCGCCGAAGGACAGGAAAGTCGGCAGGGTATCGCGCGCGCGGTTGCCGACGCCGATGGCGCCCCAGCCGATGCGGTTGCTCGGGGCCACGGCGCCATTGAGTCCGAGGACGGCGCCGGGGACCACCAAAGGCATCGCCGCGGCGGCCGTGGCGCGCCGCAGGAACTGACGGCGACTCAAATGAGCCGGAGAATGTGGTTTCATAAAAGCTGGGCGGTGCATCTGTCGCCTTCGCGTTATCAGATCGGCGGGGGTTTGCCAAGAGGATAATCGGCTCCGGTCCTGCACCGTTTCGTCGTGACACGGGCGCCCGGCCGGCTTAGTCTGCCCGCATGTCTCACCAAATACTGACGCTTGGCCACTCGCCCGACCCGGACGATGCCTTCATGTTTTACGGGCTGGCCCGCGGCCTGATCCCGACGGACGGTTATAAATTCGAGCATATCGTGCAGGACATCCAGACGCTCAACGAACTGGCCACGCGGGGCGAGCTCGACCTGACGGCCATCAGCATACACGCCTATGCTTACGCGAGCGGCCAGTATGCGTTGCTGCCCAGCGGGGCGAGCATGGGCGACGGCTATGGGCCGGTGCTCGTGGCCGCGCAGAAGTTCTCAAAAGCCGAGATCGGCCGGAAGCGCATCGCCGTGCCGGGCACGATGACCAGCGCCTTTCTGGCGCTCGAGCTCTGGCTGGGCAAACCCGCCACCGACTTTGAGTATGTCGTCGTGCCCTTCGACCGCATCTTCCAGACCGTCCGTTCGGGCGGAGCGGAGGTCGGGCTGATTATCCATGAAGGCCAGTTGACCTATCAGAATGAGGGCCTGCAGGTTTGTGAGGACCTGGGGGTCTGGTGGGGCCGCGAAAACGATGGCCTGCCCCTGCCCCTCGGCGGCAACGTGATTCACAAACGCCTCGAGCCGTCGGTTCGCAAAGCGGTCGCCGACCTCCTCACGGCGAGCATCCGCTACAGCCTCTACCATCGGGCCGAAGCGATGCAATACGCCCTGCAATACGCCCGCGACCTGGGGTGCGACCTGGCGGACAAGTTCGTCGGGATGTACGTCAACCATTGGACCCTGGATTATGGCGAGCGGGGCCGGGAGTCGATTCGCCGCTTTCTGGGCCAGGGTTTCGAGCGCGGCCTGCTCCCGCGCCGGCAGGAGTTGGAGTTTGTTATCTGAAGCCAGGAAGGGAGCATTTCACTTTTTTGGGTGGTCCCTCCCAACCTTAATCCTAATCCTAATCCTAATCCTAATCTCCTAATCCTAATCTCCGTCGCGCAACCGCCAATCAGAATTGGCTTTGATTAACCCCACGAGCATGGAAACAATTCTGCGTGCCAGAAAGGCTACAAAAAAAGAGATGCGCCGCCAGGAAGCTCTGGCGTAAATCAGGTTGCAAACAAGTTGGACTGTGTTATTACAGAACGTCCTGCCCGCGCGAGGAGAAACGATGACGACTGCATTCAAACTTAATGGCAAGCCCGTGAGCCTGGAAGTGGACGGGGAGCGACCGCTCCTCTGGGTCCTGCGCACCGACCTGGGGCTGACGGGGACCAAATACGGTTGCGGGGAAGGGCACTGCGGCTCGTGCACGGTGCTGCTCGATAAGGTGGCGGTCCGTTCCTGCCTGCTCAAGGTCAAAGAGGCCAGCCAGAAGGAGGTGCTCACCATCGAGGGCCTGGCCACGGACGGCAAACTGCACCCCCTGCAGAAGGCCTTCATCGCCCACGACGCCCTCCAGTGCGGCTATTGCACCCCGGGCATGATTCTGACCGCCTATGCCCTGCTGGCCGCCAATCCGGCGCCGAGCCGGGAACAGATCATCCGCGGCCTCAACGAGAACCTCTGCCGTTGCGGCGCTCACACGCGCATCATTGAAGCTGTTCAAACCGCCGCCGCCGAACTCAAAGGGGGCCAATAACCATGAAAAACGAAGCTTACCTGGCGCTGGATTTCCAGGACCCCAGCCACGTTGTGTCAACTGGCAGCCGGCGCGACTTTCTTAAACAACTGGGCACGGGCATCATCATCTTTGTTTCCCTCGGCGACCTTGGCACGGCCGCTGAGGCCGCCCGCCAGCGGGGCGGGCGCGGCGGATTGCCGGCCGATTTCAACGCCTTTCTGAGAATCGGCGAAGACGGCCGGGTGACCTGCTTTACCGGCAAGATCGAAATGGGCCAGGGACCGATCACTTCCCTGCCGCAAGTGGTGGCCGAAGAACTGGAAACGCCCCTCGAGACGGTGGACATCGTCATGGGGGACACCGAGCGGTGTCCGTGGGACATGGGCACGTTCGGCTCGATGACGACCCCGGTTTTCGGCCCGGCCTTGCAGCGAGCGGCCGCCGAGGCCAAGGCGGTGCTGCTGGAGCTGGCGGCGGAATCCCTCAAAGTGCCCCAGGGGCAATTGGCGGTGAAGGACGGCGCTATCTTTGACCAGCAAAACCGGGAGCATCGGGTCACCTACGGCCAGTTGGCCAAAGGCCAAAGAATCGAGCGGCGCCTGGAAGGCCAGGCCGTGTTGAAGGCCGTTGCGGAGTATAAGGTCATCGGCCAGCCCCTGTTGCGGCGAGACGCCCAGGCCAAAGTCACCGGCCAGGCCCAATACGCCGGGGACGTCCGGCTGCCGGGCATGCTTTATGCCAAGCTCCTGCGACCGCCGGCCCACGGCGCCAAACTCAAGAGCGCCGATGCCACTGCCTGCAAACAGGTCCCTGGTGTGCGCGTCGTCCAGGAGGGCGACCTGGTGGCCGTCCTGCATGAGTTGCCGGACGTGGCCGAGGCCGCGCTGGAAAAAATCAAGGCTGAATTTGACCTGCCGGAAGTCAAGGTGGACGACCAGACCATCTTTGACCATCTCCTCAAAGTAGCCGCGGGCCCGACTGTGGTGGCGCAGGGCGGGGACCTCGAGGAAGGCAGGAAGCTGGCCGGCAAGACCTTCCAGCGGACTTACCTGGACAGCTACATGGCCCACGCGGCCATCGAGACCCATACTGCCCTGGCCAGAGTCCAGGGCGAGCGGGCAACCGTTTGGGCCTCGACCCAGAACCCGTTTGGCGCGCAACGGGAGATCGCCGAGGCGCTCGGTTTCCCGCCGCAAAACGTGCGCGTCATCACCCCGTTTGTCGGCGGGGGCTTCGGCGGCAAGACGCAGAATTCACAAGCGGTGGAGGCCGCCCGGCTCGCCAAAATCGTCGGCCAGCCCGTCCAGGTCTGCCGCACCCGCCAGGAGGAGTTCTTCTACGATACCTTCCGGCCGGCGGCCATCGTCAAGATCGACTCCGGCCTCGATGCCGCCGGGAAGATCGTTTTCTGGGACTACGCGGTCTATTATGCGGGCAACAGAGGCGCGGCGCAGTTCTATGCCGTGCCCCATCATCGCACCGTCGCCCATGGCAGCGGCTGGACCGGGCCGGCGGGGTCGCATCCTTTTGCCACCGGCCCCTGGCGCGCCCCCGGCAACAACACCAACACCTTCGCCCGCGAATCCCAGATTGACCTCATGGCGGCGGCGGCGGGGCTTGACCCGGTTGAGTTCCGGCTCCAGAACCTGGCGGACGAGAGAATGATCCGCGTCCTCAAGGCCGCCGCCCAAAGCTTCGGCTGGACGCCGGCCAAAGCCCCCAGCCAACGCGGCTACGGGGTCGCCTGCGGAACCGACGCCGGCTCTTGCGTCGCCGCCATCGCTGAGGCCGCGGTGGATGCGAACAAAGGGACCGTCCAGGTCAAGCGTGTCGTCCTGGCCCAGGAGATGGGCCTGGTGGTCAACCCCGAGGGCGCCAGGCTCCAGATGGAAGGCGGCATCACCATGGGCCTCGGCTATAGCCTCTCCGAGGAGGTCCATTTCAAAGGCGGAAAGATCCTGGACACCAATTTCGACACCTACCAACTGCCCCGGTTTTCGTGGGTGCCAAAGATCGAAACCGTGCTCGTCGAGGCCAAGGACCGTCCGCCCCAAGGCGGGGGCGAACCGCCCATCATCCTCGTCGGGGCGCTGGTCGCCAACGCCATCCACGACGCCACCGGCGCCCGCCTGCTCCGCTTGCCCATGACCCCCGCACGGGTCAAGGAAGCCTTGAAGGCGTGAAACACGACGAGAACCAGTTGGCAAGCGCCTGGCTGACCAACGCCTGGCGTAGCGGCGGGCCAGGCCGTGAGCCGGTTCGGCCATCGCCTGGAGCAGCAAGACCAACTCCGGCGCAGCCTGGCTGACATCAAAACCCAATTGTCAAACGTTGATTCTGCTGAAAAACCCCCTCTGATCAAAAAGCGACAGTGAAAAACACCATCTCGGATGTATCCCCGGCCCATAAAAGCCGCGTATAACCGAAATTAGCGAGTAAGAATTTCTGACACTTTTCCCCAATTCGATGCTTGGGCAAAAAAGTGGGGGTTTTTCAGCGCAATCAAACGTTGAGACGCGACCCTACTGCTTCGGAGTCTATGGATACCGCCGACACGTCAATTCTCAGAGCCACTCGCGCAGCGTTCTCAGAAGCAAAGTCGAATGCGACTATACTGGACCTGGCCGACTGCAGAATTAAAGACCTGCAGCCACAGCTCCAGGACCTCCAGACGAAACAAGATCTTCCGGACGAGATCCCATGCACACTGGTTCAGGGCCAGTTAATACTCGTTGCGTTTTCCGAAGGCACAATCCCCCTCAGATTACCTGATGCGTTTCTCAGCTATGAGTGGGGCCAACCATTCAAACCCCTGAAGACGGCTTCGTTTTTCTGGCGTGGGCCACATCCAACCGTCACCTACCGAGCATACCTGTTCTGCGACGAATCCCACTTGGGATTTCTTGAGAACACACCCGTGATTGTTGCCATCGCGAGAGGCGCTCATGTTCAATTTGCCTTCGAGATCGACCTTAGGCACTCGTTGAGCATCGGGACCCACGAAAATGAAAGTCGGCGTCAGCAGCACTATCTCGACGATCCTCTCGCTGCCAAGTTGTTTGGTCACGTCTACGCCCGGGGCTTAGGGGCCGCCCCAAGGGAAAGGCTCTTGAAAAGTTACATTGACCGTCTGGCGTTGGAGGCCCGGGAGGCTATGCTTTGCATTGAGGAAAACCTGGATCAACGGAACATCCTTCAGGAGAAGCAGGCCGCGAAGCACACCTTCCTCGGCGAGTTCTACGAACACCCCGATTATTACCGCCGCATATACCGTTTCTTCAAAGAGCGACTGGCGCAGACAAATCCGACGATTCTTGAGTGGGTTTTCAAAATCCACCAGGAACTAAAGGGCATAGGTCTCGGCTGCCTCGCGTACCAAGCTCACCATCTCTTTACCTGCGCACTATACTGTCCAGAGATTACCAACCGGGGCCTTAGCTTCCCATCTCACGATCTGGAGAACAATTTCGAGCTTGTGGCATTGGACCCGGAGGCAATGGGCCCCAAAGCCGAAGAATTTTGGCCGCGCATTCCCTGGGATTTTCTCTCCTTTTACAGGGAGGTAGTCGGCGCAACAAACTGTCCGGTCGACCCAGCTAAGTTCTTTTCGGAAGCCCCGCTCTTTGAGGGCAACATGCAGGAAGCTCAGAAACTAGTTGACAATCTGCTCAGTGAAGCCGTCGAACTCAAGCAAGCCACAATTCCATCTGGTGCCTACCACCCAATTGACCAGGGCTCAAATATTAAGGCAGTTAAAATGTTCGAGCTGGGTCCCGAGGTAGCCGCCGTGTTCGCCGACTCGCGCGGCGATTTTTTTCTGGCGACCTGTAACCCTCGTGACCGCGCCATTCGAGTTGCCCACCCCGACTCTCACTACCTCTATCAGGCTGAGGCAGCAAGAGCCCGGTCGCGGGGCGAAATAAGCGACGACACACCCAGCGCTGAGAAAGTAGACCTCCTGCAGAGTCGCGTCAGGGAGACCCTCGACCGCTTCAACATGGGGATCAAGGTGTTTCTGGCCACCCTGATCAGGGACTTTTGGGTTTTAGAGGAGCGGGAGAGCGTTTTCGGAAGTGCACGCTTAGTCAGAAAGCTGCCCAAGCTTTTTGCGGACCGCCGCACTCCCGTGCTCGTTTACCTACCCCGAGTTAGATACGTCAGGAAATTCAAAGCAGGTGACGAGACAAAACTGAACTACTCAATCCGGGCACCGCATTGGGTTCGGGAGCACATCAGAAAAGCAGCGAATCCCAGTCAGGAGCGCCTGTCCGTAGCCCGAAGCTTGGGCATCTTCGTGCCCGAAGGCTTTACCTTCGTCAGTCGGCATCGTCGAGGAGATAGAGCGGCAGAAGTGGTCTATCGTAGCGTCTCTGCGCTGAGGTGCTTCGGCATGGTTCACAAGGTGGGCGAAAAGGCCCAAGACAGCTGGTTTCAGTTCGAGAGACAGACCGCCGCCTGGCTGAGGGCCAACGGGTATGATATCGAACAGATCGCCGGGAACAGGCGCGGTGATGGGGGTGTCGACGTCCAGGCCCGAAAGGGGCTGCAATGGCTTTTGGTACAATGTAAGTTCTGGTCAGAACACCGGACCGTCGGCCCATCCGTTATACGCGAGCTCCTCGGCACCCTCACGACTTTCCCCAAAGGGGCGACCGGCGTTATTGCGACATCATCGCGTATAACGGAATCAGCAAAGAGCCTTTGTCTAGAGCACGGAGTCCATTACTACGAGCTCATTGACTTCTCACGAGAGATTACGGCCTCACTCCCCCGATAGGCCCATAGGCAAACAAGTCCCCCCGACCTGCCCCCGTATCCGCTAGATCCAGCGGAGGCTTCTGACCTGACGTCGGAATCGCGATTTCCCCTCGT
The DNA here is from genome assembly GCA_049518415.1 of Verrucomicrobiota bacterium. Classification (GTDB taxonomy): domain Bacteria; phylum Verrucomicrobiota; class Verrucomicrobiia; order Limisphaerales; family UBA8199; genus CAVQND01. The sequence goes on along the minus strand of JBEKRX010000009.1, from coordinate 62,302 downwards.
CTGCTGACAAGGCGAGTCAACGAGGACGCATGAGTAATGAAATGTCGATTATCTTACTCAAGATAATCGGGATTACCATCTTGCCCTAACTTACGGCTTAGCCGCCTTGTCGGCTTGAGCCGCACCTGCGACCAGGGCCTTTCCGGTGAGTTTCTTGAACTGCTCGGCAAAAGCAGGCAGCGAACGCAAGGCCTCCCGAAACGCTTCTGACTCGACAAACTCATGCCAAGGGCTGCCTGGCGTTTGTGCTTCGACTAGTCGGAGGGGCGCTTCTTCGAGACGTGTCAATGCCGCGCTGAAAAGTCGGGCCTCGAATTGTTTGTCGATCCGCACAGCTTCTTTTCGATATCCCTCATACGCCTTCGCAACGGACGCTTTGAACCCGTAATCTTCAGCCAGCCGAAACCGTTGGCCAATTTGCTTCGTAGCCAACCAGGCGAACCAGACAGGGGCGGCCAGACTGACAAAAGCCAGGATTGCATTGGGCCAAATCGTCGCTTTCTGTGCTGCGGTTGAATTCAGGACGTCCGCGAGCGCCTTCAGACGCTGGGCTCCTAGTAGGTAGCCAGCCGTTAAAGCAAGTATCAAGCCGAAAACCCAAACCCACATAGAAGTGCCGAGCGCGTGGGCGCGCTGCTCGAATGCCGCCGCCAAGCCCCTCGTAGTAGTGATTCTATAGGCTTCCTCACACCTTGACACCAGCACGTCAGCCTCCTTTGCACGTTCGGAAATGGTCTTCAGTGCAACTTCTGACTCGGCCGATAGAAGGTCGATTTTCTGATGCAACGACGCCGCACTACTCTCAAATTTTTCGACCTTAGTCCGCGCGTCACTCAGCGCCGCAAGGTCGGTAGGCAGAGACTCGGCTGCTCCAGTCGCTTCAGAAATAAGTTCGATCTGTCGCTTTAGCTCAGCTGCATTCGGAGCAATTTCATCGAGCTGCGCTTGATAGGATCGTAACCGGCGGGCCAGCTTGGGTGGGAGTAAATTAGTGTCCCGAATTCCCTGCCAGCCAAGGATTTGCTGAAGATCTTCGCGTATCCGCAGAAGGGTTTCTAGATAAACGGGGACTGCCTGCTGGCCGTTTCCATTAAAGAGGTGTTGAACGAAGCCACCTGCCAACCTCTGAACGCTGGCGTTTGCACGCTTCACCACCGTAACTGTTGACTCGTCTAATACTTCTGACCCGCGGCATCGAATACCTCGAGCCAAATCACTCGCTGCACGGCCTAGGCTTTGGCGGTCAACCGCGATGAAATTCCACCCAAAAGCATCGCTAAGCAATCGATTTTCGCTCGATGCCCCTGTAACCTTCTGAGCCAGTGCGTCCAGTGAATCACACAGCAGCGTTAATTCTGGATGTAAAATATTATTCTCCATAAAAACCCGGCTTGCGCGAGTGAACCGCCTTTCGACGCAGATGTCAAGAAATAACCGCCGATCGTTTGGGGTCCTCTGAGGACCCCTAACCCCAATGCCGTATAGGAATTGCCTCGCAAAACGCTCGAAGACCGGCCGTTTTCGCCAGGGGCTTTGCTCAGTCCGACTGGCGGTTTTCTCGATTTCCGGCCATTTACGCGGGGTTTTGCTCGTTTTCGGTGACCGGCAGCAGAGTGAAGACCGCGTGGGCCGGAAAAGTACGTTGCGGAGCCGGGCGGCATGGATCGAGAAAACTCGCCACAAAGCTTTCGTTGCAACATATTGACATGCAGGCAATTACGGTGATGGCAGGCATTGATTCCTATACGGCATTGCCCCTAACCCGTTGTCCCCAACGACCCCCACGCGAAGGGGTGGCCGCCGGGGGCATTTAGGCTGGCCTGGCGGGGAATTGTCGAACCATATCAGGCGCTGCCACTTGCTGTCCCTGAGAGCGCCGGGCAGCCGACAAGGCTGCGATAACGTGAACATCCTAGAGTTGCACCCGACGTAGACCAAAACAGTTTTCAATACCGCGTAACCTCCCAAATAGGTCAAGTCCGAACTTGCCTGTAAAAACGTCGTGAGGGCATAGGCAGATTGGCATTAGAAAGCCAAAGGGGCGGCGCCTCAACATTTGACAAGTGCGGACTGACTTTTTGGTCTGGCGGCGGTCGAATTGCCGCCACGGCACGCGCACTGCGCATCCAGCGCCCGGCTGGGCGCTACCACGTCACCGCTCGCGGCAACGAGCGAAGGGCGATTTACCGGCAAGAGTCCGACCGCGCGCACTTTCTCGAGTTCTTGGGGGAGCTGAGCGAGCGGTTCGGGCTCCGGGTTCATGCCTATGTGCTGATGGACAACCACTTTCACCTGCTGGTGGAAACGCCGGAGGCCAACCTGAGCCGCCCGATGCAATGGTCGAACGTGAGCTACAGCATGTGCTTCAATCGGCGGCACGAGCGCCTCGGCCGTATGTTTCAAGGTCGCTTCAAGTCCGTCCTGGGGAAGGATGAGGCCGGCTGGTTTTACCAGGGCTGAAAGCCCGAAATGTGACAGCCTGGGCTGACGCGAGCCCCGCGAGCGGAGGCCCAGGTTGCCGGCCCCCACAAGCATTCCAAGCCCTGTGAGGGCGTCACCCATCTCCCAATCCCCCGCCAGCATTTCCGAACCCAATAGCGGCGGTTTTGTGGGAGCAACGGCGAACCGCTGGATGAACGTTTTGCGTGGGACTGAATGGGCGTGTGTTTGACCGCCGCCAGCGTAGCTGAGGGAAAGCGAGGCGATTTCCCTCACGGTTCGTGAGAGACGGCCGCCCCGGTAAAGTGGAAAAACGGCTCACCCCCTCCCATGCGCTCCCAGCGCATGGGTGGGGGTCGGCTATTGGCTATTGGCTATTGGCTATCGGCTATTAGCCCATGCGCCCCGAACGCACTGGAGGGCTTCCACCCGCGCTCGGGGGCAGTGTCATGATGCGCCCAAATGCCGCCTGGCGCAACACTGCATTGGCCACATTGGCTGCATTGGCCACATTGGCTATTTTTTCCAAAAAACTGGCCCGGCCGCGGCCCTTGAATGGGGGCGAATCAGCAGCGCTGCTTTGGCAGAAGGCTGGGAGGTAAAGGCCCGCGATGCCGTTATCGCCGCAAGGGCCTCGGCACACGGTTGGACGGTGGCGACCCGGAACACAAGCGACTTCACAGTGCTGGGGTCAAGGTCTTCAATGCCTGGAACGAACGGCACTGAGAGCCTCCTGGCTGGACGGGGTGCGACGCCCAGCCGGCTTGGCGGATGTGACCGAGAGGTTCCGAGAGGGCTTTAATCGCTGACAACCGTGGTTCAGGGTTTCAGCGTTTCAACGCTTTCAAGCCAATATCACGTCGAAACTGCGCCCCTTCGAAGTGGATGGTTTCGACCGCCGCGTAGGCTGCGGCACGGGCGCCGCGCAGGTCTTTGGCCCAGGCGGTGACGCCGAGCACGCGTCCGCCGCTGGTGACAATTTGCTGGCCGGCGCGGGCGGTGCCGGCATGGAAGACCTTGGTGTTTGGCAACTGCGCCGCTTGTTCCAGGCCGCCAATAGGCTTGCCTATGGCACAACTGGCGGGGTAGCCGCTGGAGGCGAGGACCACGCAGACGGCGACTGTGGGACTCCATTTGAGTTCCGTGTGGTCCAGTGTTCCGTTCACGCTGGCCTGGAGCAGTTCGAGGAGATCGCTTTCCAGCCGGGTCAAGTAAACCTGGGTTTCCGGGTCGCCGAAGCGGGCATTAAACTCGAGCACCTTCGGCCCCGCCGGCGTCAGCATCAGGCCGGGATAGAGAATGCCGTGGTAGTCAATGGCCTCGGCCGCGCAACCGCGCAGCCAGGGTTCGAGAATGCTCCGGCGCGCCTGGGCCAGGCCGGCTTGGCTCAAAAAGGGTGTGGGCGAAAAGGCGCCCATCCCGCCGGTGTTCGGGCCCCGGTCGCCGTCCAAGGCGCGCTTGTGGTCCTGGGCAGTGGGAAAGAGTCTGGCAGTCTTGCCGTCGCAAAGGGCATGGAGGGAGAGTTCCAGGCCGTCGAGCAATTCCTGGATGACGATCTGGGCCCCGGCAGCGCCGAAGGCGTTGCGCACCAGGATGTCGTCGATGGCATTTTCGGCCTCGGCCAGGCTGGCGCAGACCAAGACGCCTTTGCCGAGGGCCAGGCCGTCGGCCTTGACGGCGCAACGTCCGCCGAGGGAGGCGGCAAAAGCTTTGGCGGGTTCGGGCTGGGCGAAAGTGCCGGCACGCGCAGTGGGGATGGCGTGGCGCTCCATGAAGCCCTGGGAAAAGACTTTGGAGGCCTCGAACCTGGCGGCCTTGCGGTTCGGCCCCCAGATGCGCAAGCCGTGCTGCTGGAAGAGATCGACGATGCCCAGTGCCAGCGGGTTATCCGGGCCGACCACGGTGAGGTCGGGTCGCCGCTCGCGGGCCAACGCCAGCAGCCGGGGCAGGTCTGCGGCGCCCAGTTGCAGGCACTCGACCAGCCCTCCGTTGCTGGCCAGCCGTTCGGCGGCGATGCCGGCGTTGCCCGGGGCGCACCACATCTGCGAGGCCAGCGGGGACTGGGCCAGCTTCCAGACCAGCGCGTGCTCGCGGCCGCCCGAGCCGATCACCAGCACTTTCACGGGCATGATTCAAGCAGGAAATTCCCGGAGGGGCAAAAGGTTTTTGCGATCTTCCTGCTGGACATCGGCGCGTTTTTGTGTACACAGGACGAGCGATTAAACATACAATGTTTACATTAGACAGAACTATGAAGAATGAATTAAGACTGATGTTGGTCATCGGTATGGCAAGCGGGCTTTTGGAGCTTGGCGGGGCGGCGGAAAACAAGCCCGCGGCGGCGGAGAACAAGCCCGCGCCGCCGGCGCCGCCGGCGTCCCAAGTGCAGCCGGCGCCGGCGGTGCCCCCAGTGCGGCCGGCGCCAGCGGCACCCGAGTTGGTGGCGGGATTCAAGGACCAGAAGGAGCAGATGAGCTACAGCCTGGGCATGAACATCGGCCGGGGCATCAAGCAGAGCGGGGTCGAACTGGACCTGGACGTGCTGACGGCGGCGATAAGGGATATGGCGGCCGGCCACGCGATGAGACTGACGGAGGTCCAGATGGGGGAGGGGGTGCGGGCTTTCTCGATGGCGGCCAACGCCAAGCGGGAAGAGGAGCGGCTCAAGCTGGCGGACAAGAACCACAAACTGGGCGAAGCGTTCCTGGCTGAGAACAAGAAAAAGGAGGGAGTCAAGACCCACGCGGTGACACTGCCGGATGGCAAGACGGTGGAAATGCAGTATAAAGTCATCACCGAAGGGACTGGGGCCGTCCCCAAGAGCAACGACATGGTGAACGTTACCTATCGCGGCACCCTCATCACCGGCAAGGAATTCGACAACTCGGCCAAGCGTGGACCGGGCCCGGTGAAGCAGATGGCCGGTCGCGCTATGTTCCGCGGCTGGAGTGAAGCCTGGCAGATGATGAAGGTCGGCTCGAAATGGGAGCTTTACCTGCCCTCGGCCCTGGCCCGGGGCGATTATCCACTGCCCCCGGATGTCGAGCCCGGGTCGACGTTGATTTACGAGATGGAATTGACCGGCATCGAGGCGCTGCCGGCGGCCCCGGGCAATCCCCAGCCGCTGACCAGCGACATTATGAAAGTGCCGTCGGCCGAAGAACTCAAGAAAGGCGTCCAGCCCAAGATCATGACGCCCGAAGATATCGAAAAGGAGATGCAAAGCGAGAAGAACAAGAAGAAGCAGTAGCGGCCGAAATCCTCAGGGCCGGCTTGAATGAGTCCTGAGTTGGAGCGGCTGCCGGCGGCCTTGTACGAGTGCGACCCCCGGGGGCGGGCCGACTTGCCGTGTGGAGGGGGGAGCTAATTATGAATGTTACCGGGTTCGCCGACTGGGGCAGGATCGGCGGGGCCTGGAGAGCCGCTATTTCGCCTTTTCTGGTTATCGCCAGGGACGTCACCGGAACTTGCTTGGGCCGGGTTGCCCGTCGGCGGGTGCAAGGCCTCCGCGAGGGACCCGGCGAACTTCCAATCCTTCGTCTCCGGGCGAAGGGCGCACTCCCGGCGCACGGCCTCGGAAGCGATCAGGCAGTGAGGCAGGTCAAACTCGGCGCAAAGCCGGATGGTTTCAAGCCCCAGCTTGATCAGAGTCATGTCTATGGCCTGGAGTTGGTTCAGGTCGAGGACGACCAGGTTGAGGCCGGCATCTACGGCGGCGGCGGCCTTTTGGCGCAAATGGTCTAGAATTTCGCCGGCGAGGACTTGGTTGAAATTGGCCGGCAGGCGGAGCACCAGGGCGTTGTTCCGCTGCTGAAGGTAGTTATGGGAGGTGTCCAAGCCCAACGCGCGGATGATGTTGAGCCGGAGGCTGGCCAGTTCGATGGGCTTGGTCACAAGCCCGTTGAAACCGAGCAGTTGGGCCAGCTCCTGTTCCTGGGTCGCCGCCTTCACGCTGAGGGCGAGCACAGGGACACCCTTGGTCCGGGTGGAGGCGCGCAGGGTTTCAAAGAGGCTGAAGCCCGAGCTGTCCGGCAGCGACAGGCTGACCAAGAGGAGGTCCGGCAACGCCCGGTTGCAGGCCTCGACCGCCTGGTCTGCCTGCGTCACCCCCCGCACCTGCCAGGGTGTGGCGGCGAAGGCTTTCTGGATTAGCTCGATGATGGCCGGCTTGTCGTCCACGACCAGGATTGCCAACGGTTCGTCCGAGCGCTTGGGCCGCGGGGCACTGGCGTGGCGGCTCTTGAGGTCGATGATCCGTCTGACGCGCTCGATGATCTGCTCCTTGGTAAAGGGTTTGACCAGGAAATCCCGCACGCCCAGTTTCAGGATCCGCACCACGCAGTCGCGCTGCGAATAGGCTGTGAGCATGAGCACCGGGATGGTGCGCAAGCGCGGATTGGCCTTGAGCCGGGTCAGCATCTGCGCCCCGTCCATGACCGGCATGTCGTAGTCCAGCACGATGATGTCCGGGTGCTCGCGGTCGGCCAACGCCAGGCCTTCCACGCCGTCGGCGGCCTCGACGACCTTGCAGGCGAAGGGCCGAAAGGCGGTGCTGACAAGGAGCCGCGTTACCTTGTCGTCATCTACCGTCAGGATCTTTTGTTCCATCATAGCTGCGGACTGACTGAAAAATGGCCTTGGCCGGGCGGAGGTTCTGGTCGGGCGGCTGGCGGGTGTGCCGGCCTGGCCCACGCGAGAACTCGCCCTGCGCCAGTGGTTGTCAGGGCAACCGCCTGAAGCGCCTCCGCCGGCCACGCGCAGCCCGGCCCGAGGGGCGCGCCCGGTTTGGGGCCGCGGGAGCGATTGTGGAGGCGGCTGATCGGTCCGTGCTTACATCGGCCATTTTGGCGGGCACTTGAGGCCAAAGAGGGGGAAAAATCGGGTTGAGGCTTAACTTCCCGCCGGGCGCACCGATAAGCAATGCGGACCAATTATGGTGGCCTACGTAATGCCGGCGTCATCTCTGGCCTGGCGCTTTGGAACATGAACAACTCAAGCAGCCCCGGCAACGGTCTGGACTCGCGCGACGCGGCCCTGCAGGCCGAACTGGCTGCTATTTACGAACACGCCCCCGTCATCCTGGTCCTGGTGGACGGCCAACGCCGCATCGTGCGGGCCAACTGCGCGGCGGCGGCCTTGGCAGGCTGCCAGGCGGAGGCCCTGGTGGGCAAACCGGTGGAGGCAATCCTCGGCTGGGCCCAAAGCCACCAAGACTCGCCCGCGTGCAGTCTGGGGCCGGATTGCAGCGCCTGCGCGCTGCACCGCGCGGTCGAACGTGCGCTGGGCCAGCACTCCCCTCACCCCCGGTTCTGTGTGCGGTCGCGCCTGCTGGGCAACGGCGCAGCGTGCGCCGCGACCCTCTTGGCCTCGGTGGCCAGGGTCGTGGTCGCTGGTCAGGCCATGGTCCTGTTGTGCCTTGAGGACCTGACGGAACGGCAGCGCGCCGAAGAGCGCGTGCGCGAACAAGCGGCCTTGCTCGATATTGCCCACGACGCGATCACGGTCCTGGACCTCGGCGGGCGCGTGCTTTACTGGAACCATGCCGCCGAAAGGCTTTACGGCTGGCCGGTCGAAGAGGCCCTCGGGCACGACGTTAGCCGCCTTTTCTTCGAGGAAGTGCCCCCCGAGTTCATCCAGGCGCTGGAGGCGGCCCTCAAGTACGGCGAGTGGAACGGCGAATTCCGTCAGGTCCACCGCGAGGGCCGGGCGGTGACGGTCGATAGCCGCGCCACGCTGGTGCGCGACGGCGCCGGCAAGCCCAAGTCCATCCTGTTCGTGAGCACGGATGTGACCGAGAAGAAGTCCCTGGAGGCGAGGTTCCTGCGGGTGCAGCGCCTGGAAACCATCGGCGCGCTGGCCAGCGGGATTGCCCACGACCTGAACAATATCCTGGCGCCGGTCTCCATGGCGGTGGATGTCTTGCGCCTCCGTTCGCGGGACGAGCAGGAACAAATGCTCTTGCAGATGCTCGGCACCAGCGCGCAGCGGGGCGCCGGCATCGTGCGTCAGTTGCTCAGCTTCAGCCGGGGGGTCGAGGGCGCCCCCGTCCGCCTTCAGCCGAAAATCCTGATCAAGGAAATCAGCAAGATCATCCAGGAAACGTTTCCCAAGTCGATCCAACTGCGGGTGGATATCCCTGAGGAGGTCTGGGAACTGCTGGGCGACCCCACGCAAATCCACCAGGTGCTGCTGAACCTGTGCGTCAACGCTCGCGACGCCATGCCCGAGGGGGGAAGGCTCACGCTGGCGGTGCGCAATGTGCGCCTGGAGCAGCCCGGCCAGGCTGACAATGGCGAACGACGCTGCGGCCCGCACGTCGCCCTCGAGGTGGCCGACACCGGCAGCGGGATGACGCCGGAAGTCCTCGGGAAGATCTTCACCCCCTTTTTCACCACCAAACCGGTGGGGCAGGGGACCGGCCTGGGCCTGTGCACCGTCCACGATATCGCGCGCAACCATGGCGGCTACGTGGAGGTCCACAGTGAGATCGGGCAAGGCTCCCGGTTCACCGTCTATTTTCCGGCCCCCGAAGACCAGACGGCCGTGATCACCGCGGCCGGCTCGCCGCTGCTCCCACTCGGGGGCGGCGAAGTGGTTTTGGTCGCCGATGACGAGCAGTCTATTCTGAAGCTGATCAAACACATCCTGGAGACCCACGGCTATCGGGTGCTGGCCGCCAACGATGGCCGCGAGGCCCTGGAGATGTTCGCGCGCCACCGCGCCGCCATTCGCGCCGTCATCCTCGACCTCATGATGCCCAATCTGGATGGCCCCGCGGCCATTAGGATTCTCCATGCCTATGACTCGCGCCTGCCCATCCTGGCGGTGAGCGGGACGCCCCCGCATGACAACGGGATGTGCGACAACTGCTGGGGCGAGGTCTCGTTTCTCCCCAAGCCATTCACTGTTCAGAGCCTGCTCGAGGCCATCAACTCGGCCCTCCGCCACCCCATTGCCGCCGGCTCCGGCGTCCGCGCCAATTGAGGCCGGACGGGGCAGCCTTGAGGCTGCCGCAGCCAGGAAGCAACGGAGCGCGAAGGCAAATTCCCTTGGTTGGCAGAACGCTCGGGCCGCAGCCGCCTGAGGGCTGCGCTCCCAGGCGGGCAAGCTTCCTCGCGGCCTGCGAGCATGTTCGACGAGGCCTGCTTAGCGCGGCTTGGCGGCAAACCACAATTCGGATTTCGGGCCAAGGGGCTACAACTCTTGCCTACCGTGAAATCGGAGCCGGGACGTTTTTTCCCTTTCGAGGGGAGCGCCGGCGGCGGAGGCGGTAAAAACTCCCGCTAGCGGCCGCTGGCACCGCTGTTGCTTCACCGAGGCCAGGTATTTGTTGCATGATCGAAGCTTTGTTCAATCAACCGGGGTATCTGGGAGCCAAACGACTGCTCGACGCCACGGTGGCGAGGCACGACGCCATCGCGGCCAATATCGCCAACGCCGAAACGCCCCACTACCAACGGGTGGACCTTGCCCCGTCCTTCCGCGCCGAACTCCAAAACGCGATCGCCCACCACGACACGGCCCGGTTGCGCGCCCTGCAGCCCCGCCTGGCTGTGGATAGCAAGGCCCTGCCCCGCAACCGGGACGGCAACAGCGTGAACCTTGAGGGCGAACTGGTTGAACTTGGCCAGAACTCGCTGCAACACGCCGCCGAAATCCAAATGGTCAGCGCCGCCCTGGCCAAGCTGCGCCTGGCCATCACCGGCAAAGCTGCCTGAGCCCGCTTATGATCCAGTTCATCCCCAGCCTCCCAAGCACCACGGCCGCCCTGGACGCCGAGCGCACGCGCCTCGAGGTCATCGCGCAGAACATCGCCAATGCCAACACGACCCGCGGACTCGACGGGCACCCTTATCAGCGCCAGCAGGCCGTTTTCCAAAGCGTTCTCCAACGGGCCCAGGCCGGGGACGGCAGCGCCCCGGCCCTCCTGGCGCCGCAGGTCACGCGCATCCAAAAAGACCCGCGGCCCGGCCGCGCCCTTTACCAACCCGGGCACCCGGATGCGGACGCCAATGGCATGGTCCAGTTCCCAAACGTCAACCTCTACGAGGAAATGGCCGACATGATCGTCGCCTCTCGCACCTACGAGGCCAACCTCGCCGTCTTGAAAAACGGTCGGACTATGGCCCTGCAGGCCCTCTCCATCGGCAAACATTAGGCCGCCTTTGACCCATGAACGCCCTCGCCTCAATCCGCCAATTGTGGTCGGGCGCCGGAGCGAGCTCGCTGGGTCCGGCGGAGCGGGCATCCTCCCCGGCCACTTCCATCCCCGCCGCCGAACTGCGCGAGTTGAACGCGGCGCTGCCCGGGGCGTCCGCCGCCGCCATCCAGCCCTCCGGGAGCTCCTTTGGCGGGCTGCTCAGCCAGATGGTGCGCGACGTCAACGCCAAACAGAGCGTCGCTGCCCAGGCACTCCAGGATCTGCAGAGCGGCCACAACGTCTCCCTGCACCAGGCCATGATCGCCATGGAAGAGGCCGGCGTGTCCTTTCAGTTAATGGTCGAGGTTCGGAACCGATTGCTTGATTCATACCAGGAACTCATGCGCCTGCAAATATAAGACCCCGACCCTTTTCCAGCCCCATGCAAAAGTACTCAGATGTACGCCCTGAAGTCCGAAGTCGGATTTCGGATTTCAAGCCGAGGCGATGTCGGGGTAGTTTTGACCGGCGGTTCGGCTCATTTAACTTGTTTAACCCACCGACCTCACCGCGGTCCTTCGCTCCCCGGCGGTGAGCGCGCTCGCCGGCGATTGACCGTTGCAGCCCCATGAATCCCAACGTTGCCAAAATCGGACGCCAGTTGCAGGAGATCTGGAGACAACTGGGCACCAACCAGCGGGTGAGCGTGGTCCTGGCCAGCGGTGTGTTGTTCCTGGGAGTGGTGGGCGTGGCCTGGTGGTCCGGCCGCACCGAGTATAGTCTGCTCTACGGCAAGCTATCCGATGGCGAGGCCTCGAAGGTGATCGCCGCCCTGGACGATGCCAAGGTTCCGTACAAGATCGGCACGGGCGGCAGCTCCATCCTGGTGCCCGGCGAAAAAGTCCACGTGGTGCGCATGCAACTGGCCGGCAAGGGCATCCCCCGCAGCGACGGCGTCGGGTTCGAGATCTTCGACAAGCCGAACTTCGGCATCTCCGACTTCGTGCAGCGCGCCAATTACATCCGCGCCCTCCAGGGCGAGCTGGCCCGCACCATCGCGCAGATTGATGAGGTGGAAAGCGCGCGGGTGATGGTCGTGCTCCCGGAAAACCGCCTGCTCCTGGACAAAGACAAACATGCCACCGCCTCGGTGTTCATCCGCCTTCGCGGCAACGGCCAGCTCTCACCCCAGGCCATCAATTCCATCCGCTTCCTGGTCGCCAATTCCGTCGAAGGACTCAAACCCAACTTTGTCAGCGTGGTAGATAACCAGGGCAATGTGCTGTCGGAAAATGTCGAAAACGATTCGCTGGTGGGCCTCACCGCCAGCCAGCTCGACGCCCGGCGCAACCTGGAGCAATACCTGGCCAAAAAGGCCGAAGGCCTGCTCGAAAAGGTCCTTGGCCCTGGCCAGGCCATCGTCCGCGTCGCCGCCGAGATCAACTTCGATACCATCCAACGGACCGAGGAGAAGTTTGACCCGGATGGCCAGGTCATCCGCAGCCAGACCAAGGACGAATCCAGTGAGGATTCCACTACGGCTAACAACAACGAGGCGGTCGGCGTCAGCGCCAATACCCCGGGCAATGCAACGACCAACAACCTCGCCGGGCCCCTGACCAACACCCGCAACAAAAAAACCACTGGTCAGACCGAATACGAAGTCAGCAAGACTACCAGCAACGTCACGCAGGTCGCCGGCGGCCTCAAGCGCCTGTCCGCCGCCGTGACCGTGGCGGCCAAGGTTGAAGGCGCCGGGTCCTCGCGGAAAGTCGTCAGTCGGCCGCCGGAGGAGATCGAGAAACTGCGGGGGATAGTGAGCAGCGCCCTGGGCATCGTCACCACCCGTGGGGATGAGCTCAAAGTCGAGGAACTGCCCTTCAACGACCAGTTCGCCACCGAAATCGCCCATCACCTTGAAACCCAGGAGCGCCGCGATTTCTGGTGGACGGTCGCCCGCAACCTGGTCTATCCGGCGCTGGCGGCGGGCATCCTGTTCCTGTTTGTCCGGCTCTTCAAACGGACCTCGGCGGAGGACATTCCGGTTGCGGTGGGGGTGGGTCGCCTGGGCTGGCACCCGCGCAGCGGCCAGGGCAATGGCCACGGCAACGGCCATGGCAACGGCCATGGCCTGGGCCTGGATGCCCGCGCCGAAGCGGGCAGCGGCGTGGTCACCGTCGAAGTGCTCAATCAACTGATCAAGGAGAACCCGCAAAACATGACCCAAGCCATTCGCGGGTGGCTTAACCGGGGCGAGAGCCCGCCCCCAAAATGACGGCTATGGCAATGCCTGACCTGGCCAGCAAACCTCCCGGGGCCGCCGCCGAGGCCCACCGGCTTACGCGCGTCCAGAAACTGGCCGCCCTCCTGGTGATCCTGGGACCTGAGGCCGCCGGGCAGGTCCTGCGCGGGTTCAACCCTCCCGAGGTTGAGGCCATCTCCGGCGAGATGTCCAAGGTCACCATGATCAGCCAGGAACTCCAGAGCGAAATCCTGGCCGAATTCTCCGAAGTCGCGGTCGAGGCCGGCACCGCCATCCACGGCGGGCCGGAGGTCACGCGGGCCACGCTGGAAAAGGCCATCGGGGTGTTCAAAGCCGCCGAAATCCTGGGTCGTGTGGCCCCCACCCGCTCCGCCGTCGCCGCCATCCATGAAATTCTCGATATGGAGCCGCGCCAAGTCTATAGCCTGCTGCGCCAGGAACAGCCGCAAACGGTAGCCCTGGTCCTTTCCTATGCCGGCCCGGATAAAGCGGCCGAGGCCCTCTCCTATTTCGAGCCCGACCAGCGCGACAAGATCCTCGAACGCATCGCCACGCTCGCCCCCACCCCGGTAGAGGTGGTCGAAAAAGTCGTGGAAATCCTCGTCGCCAAGCGCGGGGTCAGCCGGACCCGCGCGCTCAGCCAGACGGGCGGCGTGGAGACCGCGGCCGACCTGCTCAACGCCATGGACAACATGCAGAGCAAGACCGTGCTTGGGTCGCTGGAGGAGCGCAACCCCGAGCTGGGCCAGGCGATCCGCCAGAAGATGTTCACCTTCGAGGACCTCGTCGGTCTGGATGCGGTCACGCTCCAGCGGATCCTGCGCGAGGTCGATTTGCGGGAGCTGGCCCTGGCGCTCAGGAGCGCCAGCGAAAAGCTCAAGACCACGCTCCTGGCTTGCATCACTAAACGCGCCGCCGAGGCCGTGCTGGAAGAAATGAGCTTCATGGGGCCCGCGCGTCAGCGCGACATCGAAAGCGCCCAAATGCGCGTCATCGATGCCGTCCGCCGCCTCGAGGCGGAAGGCACTGTCGACCTGGTCCAAATCCGCAAGGAGGCCCGCCATGAAATGGCATAAGTCCATTCTTTTCAGCCAACCGCTCGTGGAGGCGGGCCTCCTTTTCCCCGAGGCCTCCGAAAGCCGCCAGGCGCTCGAGGCCCTCCACAGCCAACGCGAGGAGGCCGCCTACCAACGCGGCCTGGTGGAGGGCGAGAGACGCCTCGGCGAACAGCTTCTGCGCCAGCGCGCCCAACTCATCGAACTCCAGAACGGCGTCCTCGCCTCGCTTCGCCAGGCCGTGCCCCAGGTTGTGAGTCAATGGGAGTCCGGCTTGATCGAACTGGCCCTCGAGGTGGCCGGCAAGCTCGTTTGCGGCCTGCCCATCTCCGCCGAAATGGTTGAGGGCGCCGTCCGCTCCGCCGTCGCGCAGGCCCAGGAAAGCACCGAATTTGACGTCTTTTTGCACGCGGACGACCTGGCTCTGCTCCAAGAGTGCAGCTCGCCGGTGCTGGTGCCTGGACCGGGCAACGAAAACATGCGTTTCCATACCTCGAGCGAGGTCAGCCGCGGCGGCTGCCTCGTCGAGACCCGATTCGGGCTGATCGATGCCCGGCGGGAAACGAAGTTGGCCTTAATCCGCCAATGCCTCGCGCCATGAACGCTCAGGTCCTGGAACCTCCGCCTCCCCTGGCTGCGGGGCCGCCCAGCGGCGCGCCCCGGCCTACGGCCTGTCCCGGGCCTCTGCCGGCGTCGCTGGCGTCGGCCCTGGCTTGCGTCAGGAAGGCCCGCCCCGCTGAAGCGCGCGGGCGAGTCGTCCAATTGATCGGTCTGGTGGTCGAGTCCCAAGGCCCCCTGGCGGGGGTGGGGGAGGTCTGCCGCATCGAGTCGGCCCGGCACGATAGCACGACGCTGGCGGAAGTCGTCGGCTTTCGGGACCACCACCTCCTGCTCATGCCGCTGGGGGAGGTGCGTGGTGTTCACCCGGGCAGCGAAGTCCTGGCCACGGGCGCTCCGTTCTCGATGAGCGTTGGGGACGACCTCAAAGGCCGGGTCATTGACGGGCTGGGCCAGCCGCTCGATGGGCGGGGCCCGATTCGCGGCCCGCACAATATCGGGCTGCATTTGCTGCCGCCGCACCCGCTCAAACGCCAGCGCATCCACACCGTCTTTCGCACCGGCATCAAGGCGGTGGATGCCTTCGTGCCCTGCGGGCGCGGCCAGCGCCTGGGCATCTTCGCCGGCAGCGGGGTCGGCAAATCCATCCTGCTCGGGATGATGGCCAGCCATGCGGAAGCCGACGTTAACGTGATTGCCCTGATCGGCGAACGGGGCCGCGAGGTGCGCGACTTCCTGGAAAAGGACCTCGACGAAGCCGGTCGGCGCAAGTCGGTCCTGGTCGTCGCCACCTCCAATGAGCCGGCCCTGGCTCGCGTGAAAGGGGCCTTTCTGGCCATGGCCATCGCCGAACATTTCCGTGACCAGGGCCAGAACGTGCTGCTCATGATGGATTCGGTGACCCGCTTCGCCATGGCGCAGCGCGAGATCGGCCTGGCGATCGGCGAACCCGCCACCACCCGCGGCTATACGCCGTCGGTCTTCTCGGTGCTGCCGCGCTTGCTCGAGCGCGCCGGCGCCGGCGAGCAGGGCACGATCACCGGCCTGTTTACGGTCCTGGTCGAAGCTGACGACATGAACGACCCGGTCGCCGACGCCGTGCGCTCCATCCTCGACGGGCACATCGTCCTGTCTCGGGAGCTGGCCACCCAAAACCAGTATCCTGCCGTCGAGGTGCTGGAGAGCGTGAGCCGCCTGGCCCGGGAATTGCAAACCCCGGCGCAACTCGACCTCACCGGCCGCGCCCGCGAGCAGATGGCCGTCTATCGGAGAAACCAGGACCTGATCAACATCGGCGCTTACCCGGCCGGCAGCAACCCCGCCATCGATGAGGCCCTGGCGCGGCACGAACCGTTGCGCCAATTCCTCCGCCAGGGTGTCGCCGAGGGCTTCGCCCTGGAGCAGACTTGGTCGCTGCTCGACAGAACTCTGGCCCCCTTGGCCAAAGCTAAAACGGCTTCGGCCGTCAAAGCGGCATGAAAGCCTTCCGCTTCAGACTCCAAGCCGTGTTGACCTTGCGCGAGCAGGCCGAGCAGACCGCCCAGCAGGTTTGCGCCGGAGCCTGTGTCGCGCTCGACCAAGCCGCCGCCCGCTTGCGGTCTGCCGAGGCCGAGATTGCCGCCAACGACCAACTGTGGCGCGCCCGCCTGGCTGCGGGCCTGCGGGCCGAGGAACTCGAGCAGTGGCGCCTCTATGCCGGCCTGTTGTATGACCGGCGCACCCGGATGGCCCGCGAACTGGCCCAGGCGCGGGAGCAACTCGAAGAGGCCCGGCGCCAACTCCTCCTGGCCACCCGGCGGCGGGAAACGCTGGAGCGCCTGCGCCACCGCCAGCGCCGAATGCACGATTATGAAGCGGCCCGCGCCGAGCAGAAACTGCTCGACGAACTCTCCAAGCGCGTTCCCCTCCTGGCCAGTTCGGGCCGTGAAGAACCCTCCCTAATGTCATGATCCGCCTGCTCCAAAGCAAATGGATGGCCCTTGCGCTCGGCACCGTGGCCTACTGCCTGACCACCTGGCTGTGCCTTGGGCCGCAGAAACAGCTTAACCGCATTGCCGAGGAGTTTCGCGCCCCGGCGAAGGCGCGCTCCGGCTCCGGCCCCTCCTGGGACTTCGACAACCCGGAAATGGGCCAGTTGATCGCCGAACTCAAAGACCAGCGCGAGGCCCTGCGCGCTCGCGCGCTGCAACTCGATGAACTGGAGGCGCGCCTCAATGCCGAACGCCAGGAGATCTACGCCGTCACCCAGGCCGTCAGTCAGCTCAAGACCAACATCGAAGCCACCGTCACCTGGGTCGGCGAAGAAGAAATCGTTAACCTCAAAAAGCTCGCCAAGGTCTATGGCACCATGAGCCCCGAAGGGGCCACCCGCATTCTTCGGGAGATGGAGGATGAGCAGGTCATAAAAGTCCTTGCGTTGATGAAAGAATCCGAGTCGGCCCCGATTCTTGAGGGCCTGAGCCAGGGCAGCAAGGGGGAAAGCAAACGCGCGGCCTTGCTCTCCAATCGCCTGCGCCTGACGATCGCCTCCAAGAATCCGAAAAAGACCGCGGCCCCATGACCTCAGCCACATCCACGCCCGCCCTCCTCCCCGGCTCCCCGGCCCCGGAGGGCCTGCCCGGCCAATCCGACCCCGCCGTCGGATGCCGCCTCTTTGCCTCGCTCCTGAGCCAAGCCGTCCTCAGGCCCGGGGTCGAGTCGCCCCGGATTGCGCCGGTGGAGACGGCGTCCGATGAAACTCCCGGCCCGGAAACGCAAAGAGCCCCCGGAAAAGGCCGGCGCCGCCAGGACCAGGATTCAGAGGCGAGCCAAATTCCCTGCTGGCTCCCTGATTTGCTCACCGCTTCCTGCCGGCAGCCGGCGCCCAGCGCCGGAGGGTGCGTCCCGTCCGCCCCGGTTTCAACCGCTGCGCCTGCGGGTGGGGACAAGCCGCTGGAGGGAAAAGGCCCCGATCCCAGTCCTGAGCGGCAGCCAGGTGAATCAGCCACCGCCGCTGGCGGGCTGCTCCTGGTCTCGGGGTCATTCTGCGCCGAAGCCGGTTCGCGGGCAGAGGTGGTGGAGCAATTGCGCCCTGCTGCGGCGAAGGACTCGACGGCCGAGCCAGCCGCCAGTGCCGCGGCGCCAAAAACCTCGCCCGCAACGCGGCTGGAGCCGGGCAGCGCGCCGGAAACTCGGGCAGAGGCCTTGCTGCCTGCAGGTCTGGCAGCCGTTGAGAACGAGGCCATTCCGGCTGAGCCACTTACAGGGTCGATTCCTCCAGGACCGACCACCGGGACCGGTCCAACTGCCCCCGACGCCGGCCTAAGCCCGCAGCGTTCCGAATCTGGTATGTCGGTTGCTTCTGATACTGGCGCAATGCTGGCACCGCGCGAAGTGAACGAAAATGCCTGCCAGGCCGAGCAGAATTTGCCTGTCTCGGTCGCTGGGAGCGAATTGCCCCAGGGTGCCGGCCGCGAGCGGAAAGCCGGCGAGGCGGCCTGGGAACCCGCTGCTGCGATGCCCTCCGGGGGCGGCGAGGCGGCCTTGGCCGTGCCAGGTCACTCCGCCGGACACGAATTGACGGCGCAGGCCGAGCCTCTGAGGCCTCACGCTGGCGCCGCCGACGCTGTGCGCCACGCCATCGATAGCGCAAGGGTCGGGTTGGAGAGGGCCGAAGCCGCCTCCGTCCGGCTGGTCCTGAGGCCCGACGCGAACACACAACTGGCCTTGCACATTAAATGGCAGCAAGGTCATTTCGAGGCGCTCGCCGTCGTCGAACGGGGCGATTTTGCCGCGCTCGGGGCAGGGTGGACGCAATTGCAGAGCCGGCTGGCCGAGCAGGGCGTGCGCCTGGCGCCGCTGGTCTCGAGCCTCGAATACTCGAGGTCGTTCCTCGGGGGACAGTCTTCCTCGGCCCGGCAGGAGCGCTCATCGGAGCAAGACCTGCCGGGAGTCGAAGAGTTAAAGGAGCTGCCGAGCAGCCGAAGGGGAACCTCCCAACCCGGCCGCCGAAACCGGTCGTCCGGCAGCCAACGCGAATGGTGGGCTTAACCGATTATTAGACGCTTCAACCTGGTTCAAACTTATGTCTCTCGCTTCAACCACGCCCATGGCCACGGCCACCCAGGCCGCCGGCCTCTACACCCAGACCCAATCGCCAGCAGTGCAACTGCCCCAGCAGACGCTCAACCAGGACGATTTCCTGAAATTGCTGGTGACACAATTGTCCTCCCAGGACCCAATCAACCCGGTGAGCGACGCGGAGTTCATCGGGCAGATGGCCCAGTTCAGCACCCTCCAACAGACCCAGGCCATGCAGCAGGATATGGCGGCGGTCCAAGCCAGCAACCTGCTCGGACGAACGGTCCAGGTCCAGTCCGCGCAAGGCCAGACCGATACGGGCGTCGTCAGCGCTGTCGTGTTCCAGTCCGGTATTCCGCAACTAACCGTCAACGGCCAGTCTTACAGCCTTAGCCAGGTACTCTCCATTTCCCAAACCCAACAGCAACCTTAACCCAATACGCCTATGTTTCCAGCACTCAATACCGCCGTCAGCGGCCTCCAACAATTCCAACAAGATATCAGTATCATTGGCAACAACATCGCCAATGTCAACACCAGCGGCTTTAAGACCGAACGGATGGATTTCCAGGACGCCTTGAGCCAGGCGCTGAGCACTGACCCGGAGATCCAGATCGGCTCCGGCGTCGCTACCGCCGCCACGCAAAGCAACTTCGCGACCGGCACCATCAGCAGCACCGGTGTGGCCACCGACCTGGCGATTAGCGGGAATGGCTTCTTCGTCGTTCGCAATACCACCAGTAACGCACAGTACCTCACCCGCGCCGGGGACTTCCACGTGGATGGCAACGGCTACCTGGTGACCGCCGACGGCCTGCGCGTGCAGGGTTTCAGTGACAGCGGGCTGAGCACCCTGGGCGATTTGAAGATCGACGCCACGGGCGCCCCCTCCGGCGCCACCCCTGGCGCCACGGTCGCGTCCTACAACATTGACAGCAGCGGCCGGATCAAGGTGACCCTGAGCGACGGCACCAACTTTGCCCGCGGCCAGGTCTTGCTCCAGAATTGCACCGACCCCAACGCGCTGGCCAAACAGGGGGCCAACCTCTACGCTCAGACGGCCGCCGCCGGCCTGCTCTCCCAGCCGGCCGCCCCCCAGAGCGCCGGCCTGGGCACCATCCAGTCCAATGCCCTCGAAATGTCCAACGTCGACCTGACCAGCGAGATGTCCAACCTCATTACCGCGCAGCGCGCCTTCGAGGCCAACTCGAAGATCATCACCACCAGCGACGAAATCCTCCAAACGCTGGTCAACCTTAAGCGCTAACCCACTATGCTCGGCCAACGCCCCGAACCTGGCCGCGGAGCGGAGGAGAAGCACCCCCGCGAGCCACTGCCGGAACCCGCTGCTCCCGCAGCCGCCGCGCCGCCGGCGCCCAAGGCGGGCCCAAGCGGCTCCTGGCAGGCCTGGATGCCGCTGCTGGCGGCCCTGGTGGCCATGCCTGTGCTGGCCTATGGGGTCACGACCCTGGTGCTGGTGCCGCACTTCCAAAAGTCCCTGCGAGGCGCCGGGGCGGCCGCCGCGGAGGCCGGCAAGAGCGGCCACGCGGAAACGGAGGCCTCCACCAGGAATGGCCCGGCCCACGCGGGCCAGCGGCAGAGCGTTTCCCTCAACAGGTTGCTCGTCAACGTCGCCGGCACCATGGGTTCCCGTTACCTGTTGGCGAGCGTCGTGGTCATGGGCGATGGCCCGGATTTCCAAGGCCGCATTGCCCAGAAGGAGCCTCAGCTCCGCGACCTGGCCAGCGGCCTGCTCAGCGCCAAGACCATTGCCGACCTGGAAAAACCCGGGGCCCGCAACCTCATTCGGGGCGAATTGCTGGCCGGTTTCAACACCATCGTGGACCAGCCGGGCGTCTCGGAAATCTATTTCACTGAATTTGCCATTCAATAAGCCTGCCCGGCATCGGGATTGGACCCCATGGCCAAAGAGCAATCAGCCCCCATCTCCACAGAGCCTGCTGAGGCGCCGCCGCAGGGCGGCAGCGCCCCGGCCCAAGGGGCCTGGGGCCAGGTCGGTTCGCCGCCGCCCGACACCGCCGGGGAAGTCCCCCCGCCTGCGCCAGGAGCGCAGGCAATTCCGTCGGCCCCAGAAACGCAGGCCCCGGAAGGGTCGGCGCCCGCGCCGGCCAGCCCCGGCGGCTCGTTGCTTGGACCCGGCGCCGGGCTGGGTGAAGTCGTGCCGTCCCCGGAGGCCAGGTCGAGCGGTTTTGTCCCGGAGTCCGAAGCCAGAGGCGCCGAAGCCTTGCTGCCCGCAGAAGGCAGCCTCAAGGAAGTCCTCTCGCAAAGCGAAGTCGAGCGGCTGCTCACGCAAGTGCAGGCGCAAGAGACCAGCGCGCCGGTGCTCAAGCCAGGCGGCCAGAAGACCCGCCTCAAAAGCGAGGACATTCAGCCTTGCGACTTCCGCCAGCCGGCCTTCCTGACCAGCAGCGAATTGCGGAAGATCCGGCTCCGCCACGAGGAGTTCATCCGTTCCCTGGCGGCCCACCTCTCCATCTACCTGCGGCTGGAGGTGGTCATTCACCTGTCCAAGCTCCAGACGCTCAGTTTCCAGAGATACGCCGAGGGGCTCCCTAACCCCACGCACGTGACGCTCTTCAAGGTTGAACCGCTCAAGGGCGTGTGCCTGCTCGACATGTCGCCCCGGCTGGGCCTGACGCTCGTCGACCGGCTGCTGGGCGGCCCGGCCCATTCGGTCGGTGTGAACGGCGAATTGAGCGAAATCGAAGCCGCCCTGCTGGACCAGGTCGCGCAGATTATCCTCAACGAGTGGTGCCAGTTGTGGCAGAAAATCGAAACCGCCCGCCCGGTCCTCCTCGGCCACGAAAACAGCGGCCGTTTCCTCGCCAGCTCACCGCACGACAGCGTGATGTTGATCCTCTCGATGGAAGTGCGGCTGGGAGATTGCGTGGAGCAAATGCAACTGGCCCTGCCCTTCCTGACCATCGAGCCGCTGGTGCGCCACGCCGGAGCGGCGACGGGGTCGGAAACAGGTCCCGCGGCCAACCAGCGGGGCCAGCCCCAATGGAACCCCTGGTTCGATGAAGTCCCGGTGCAACTCCACACCCAATGGCAGGGCCTGGAATTGACCGCCCGCCAACTCAGCCGCTTGAAATGCGGGGATGTGCTCGACCTGGAGGCAAACTGCTTCGACCGGGTGGAAGTTCGCCTTGAGCAACTGCCCAAATTCTACGGCCGGCTGGGCACGACCGGCGACCACTGGGCCGTGGAACTAACTGAACGTGTGAAAAGTTGAATCCTGCTATGAGCACACCCGAAACTGCATCCGCCAACCTCGACATCGTCCTCGACGTGCCGGTAAAGCTGACTGTCGAACTGGGCAGTTGCCTGCTGCCGATGCGCGAGGTCCTCCAATTGGGGGTCGGCTCAGTCGTGCAACTCGACAAGGTGGCCGACGACCCCGTCCAGCTCTCAGTCAACCGCAAGATGGTTGCGCGCGGCGAGGTGGTCATCGTCGAAAACCGGTTCGGCCTCAAGATTACCGAGTTGGTGAGCAGCGGGCCAAAGCCATGAGCCGTCCGCCCCAGAGCCTGCCTTCGGCCGTGCCTGGCGCCTCACACCCGGGGGCCGGGGCCCTGCCCGCCCCCCGACCGCATTTGACTTATTTGACTTACCTGACGCATTTAACTCTTTTAACTCGTTTGACCTGTTTAAGCCGTTCAACTCTGCTCACGTCGCACGCCCGCTTTCGCCGCCTCCTGCCGCCGTTCCTCTTGGCGCTTCCGACGGTCGTGCTGGCGGACTCGACCAACACGCTGAGGCTGCGCGCCGATTTGCCGGATGCAGGTCTTTCGGCCCTGCGCGCGCTGGCCGCCCTGGCCATTGTGCTGGCCGTCTTTTTCGGGGGCGTGTGGTTGTACCGCAACGGGCAGCGGCTGGCCTGGCGCAAAAGCGGCCGGCCCAAGCTGGCCATCCTGGAGTCGCGCCCGCTCGGCAACCGCTATGCCCTGCACGTGGTGGGTTATGAACAGCAGCGCCTCTTGATCGGCAGTTCGCCCGCGGGCCTCAGTCTGCTCAGCCAACTGCCGGCGGCAACCGAGACCCCGCAAGAGGCGCCTGCGCCGCCCCCCGAACCTGTGCCGTTCGTCCAGTATCTGCAGCGGTTGTTGAAAGGCCAGCCGGACAGTAAGCCGGGAGGCGCCAGATGACCAAGGTGACAAGGCCAAGCCGGAGGCTTGCGCCACTCCCGCGCGGGCGGTGTGTCCTGCTCATCCTGCTGGGGCTGACCCTGGGCGCGGCGACGGCCGCGGCCCAAACCAACACCGCGAGCGGTTGGCTTCCCTTCCGGCTCACGCTGCCCAGCGGCAACCAGCCCCAGGAGCTGGACATGGGCATTCGGATTCTTTTTGCCCTTACCCTGCTGACGCTGGCGCCGTCCATCCTGCTGCTGATGACCTGTTTCACCCGGATCGTCATCGTGCTCTCTTTCGTCCGGACCGCCCTCCAACTCCAAGCCGCCCCCGCCAATCAGATCATTATCGGGCTTTCGTTGTTCATGACTTTCTTCATCATGTCGCCCGTCTGGCAGAACATCAGCCGGGACGCGATCGCGCCGTATCGCTCGGCGCAGATTTCCGGGGACGAGGCCCTGGAGCGGGCGTCAGGCCACGCGCGGGCGTTCATGCTTAAACAGGCCCGGGCCAAGGATGTCGAACTTTTCGTGGCGCTGGCCAAGCTGCCGCCGACGCCGCCGGACCAACTGCCGTTGCGGGTGGTAGTGCCCGGATTCGTGATCAGCGAACTGCGGACCGCCTTCCAAATGGGCTTTTTGGTCCTGGTGCCGTTCATCTTGATCGACCTGGTGGTGAGCACGGTGTTGATGAGCATGGGGATGATGATGTTGCCGCCGGCGACGATCTCGATGCCGCTCAAGCTGCTGCTGTTCGTGCTGGTGGACGGCTGGGCCCTGATTGTGCGCTCGTTGATTTCGAGTTTCGGTTGCTGAATCACCTCTGGCGCTATGAATCCCGAATTTGCCGTGGAACTGCTCAAGACAGTCATCCTGCACGCGGTGCTGCTGGCCGCGCCCTTTCTGGGCGTGGCGCTGATCGTGGGCCTGGCGGTCAGCCTCTTTCAGGCGGTCACCTCCATCAGCGAGCAGACGCTGAGTTTTGTGCCCAAGGCCCTGTGCGTGCTGGCCCTGCTGGTGCTCCTGCTGCCCTGGATGATCCGCCAACTGGTCGAGTTCACCGCGGCGATCATCGAGAAAATCCCGCAAATGGCCATGTGAAGGCATGGACTGGGAGTTGAATAATTGGCTGTTGGTCTTCGTGCGCGCAGGGGCGTTCCTGAGCATCCTGCCGCTCTTCACCATGCTGAATATCCCCGCCCAGGTGCGCGTGGCCTTCGCGGCCTTGCTGGCGGTGCTGGTCGCGCCCACCTTGCCCCCGTTTCCCTTCGCTGGGCTTGGGCTGATCGATTGGGTGGGGTTGTTCAGCCAGGAGGCCCTCTGCGGGTTGCTGATCGGGTTTGTCACGCGGATGGTGTTCTTTATCTCCGATTTCGCGGGCCAAGTGATTGGCAACGAGATGGGCCTCAATATGGCGGCGGTTTTCGACCCCGCCAATGCCCGGCCGACCCAGGTGCCGGCGCTGGTCATGTTCCTGCTGACCTGCATCCTGATGATGTCGCTGGACATGCACCACTGGCTGCTGACTGGTTTCCAGTACACTTATACGCTGGCCCCGATTGGCGGCGCGCGGCTGGGCGAGCCGTTGTTCAGCGAACTGCTCGCCCACACCAGCCGCGTCTTCCTGGTTGGCGTCCAGATTGCCAGCCCGATCATGGCCGCCTCCTTCCTGGCTATGTTGCTGGTTGGGTTCCTCGGCCGGCTGGTGCCGCAGATGAACGTTTTCGCCGAGAGTTTCTCGGTGCGGATTGTCTGCGGGCTGGCGGTGTTCGCCCTGACGCTGGACATCTCGGCACAACACATCCTCAACGGCCTGCGCCGGCTGCCCGAGGACATGCTGCGGGTGGCGCAGTTCTTGCATGGCGGATAGAGCATGAGCGAGCAAACCGGGGAAAAGACAGAACAACCGACGCCGCGCAAGCTGGAGGAGGCGCAAAAACACGGGCAGATTGCGCGCAGCGCCGAGGTGCAGACCACCTTCGTGCTGCTGGCCGTGGTCTGCGCCCTGTGCTTTACCGGGGCAGAGACGTGGCGCACCCTGGCCAGGGCCGCCGCCGCCGTGCTCGGGCACTTGCACGACACGCCGCTCAGCGCCACCGCCCTGCAGGGCTATGGCTGGCAGGGCGTGCTGGTATTGCTCCAATGCGCCGCGCCGGTGGTGCTGGCCGCCATGCTCGGCGGCCTGCTGGCCGGGGGCATTCAGAATCGCTTCACCACCGCTTCCGAGGCGCTAGGCTTCCACTGGGAACGCCTCAACCCGGTCGATGGCTTCAAGCGGGTCTTTTCCGGGCGCTCGGCCGTCCCGGCCCTGGTGGCTCTTTTCAAATTCACGCTCATCTTCGCACTGACCTTTTCGACCGTGAAGACGGTCTTGCACGACCCGGTGTTCACCACCTCGGTGAGCCTGGCGCATTTTGTCGAGTTCCTCGCGCAATCCTGCCTCAGGCTGGCCCTGCGCGTGCTCCTGGCCCTGGGCATTATCGCCGCGGCCGATTACGCTTACCAGTTCTGGCGTACGCAGCGCGACCTGATGATGACCCGGGAGGAGCTGCAGGAGGAACTCAAAAACACCGAGGGCAACCAGCAAGTCAAGTCCGGACGCCGGCGCCTCCGGCTCCGTTCGAAGCGCAAAATGCTGGCCGACGTGCCCAAAGCGGACGTGGTCGTGACCAACCCGACCCAGATCGCCATCGCTTTGCGCTACGATCGCAAGACGATGCAGGCGCCGCGCCTGGTGGCCAAAGGCATGCGCAAGAACGCCGAGCAAATCCGCCAACTCGCCCGCCAGCACGGCGTGCCCATCGTCGAGAACAAACCCCTGGCCCGCCTCATGTGGAAGTACGGCAAGGTGGGCCGGGAAATCCCCGCCCAATTATATGCCGCCGTCGCCGAAGTGCTCGCCTACGTCTATCGCGTCAACCCCTACCGCTACTACGCCGAGGCCTTGAACGCTACAACCGGGGCGGAGCGCTCCGGCTCTGCCCGCGCCTAAGGGCGCGTGCAAAACAAATTCCGAGACCTGATTGCTCGGGTCGAGCGTGGAGCGTCAGAGCGTGGAGTCCCGATGGCCATCGGGACTTCGACGCCGCTACGCTCCACGCTTTCACGCTCCGATGCGGAGTGTGCGCCAAAATGTTTGAATTACGCCTGAACTCGCGAAATTATTTTCGCACGGGCGCTAAAGGGGGGCCGGGCTGGCTCCGGGAAGATATTTCCCACCGACTTCGTCCAAATCTTCCGCTGGAGGATGGGAGAGGGAGCTTCGAGCATGGCCAATCGAGCCTCGAGCCTAGAGTTTCCGTTTTCCTCCCTTTCCCGCAGCCTGGTCCTTTTCCTGCTTCACCCCGGATGACGTTTCTTCGCTATCGAACGCAACGACATGGCCAAGCTCAGCCAGAATTTGCGATTGCTTTTGCGGCACGGCGACCTGTGGCTCATTACCGCGCTCTTCGGCACGGTGCTGCTCTTGATCCTGCCGATTCCGCCGACCTTTCTCGACAGCCTGCTGGCCACCAGCATTGCCTTGTCGCTGCTGACCCTCTTGGTGATCCTCTATGTGCGGCAGCCCTCTGATTTCACCGGGTTTCCCACGTTGCTCCTCTTTCTGACGCTGTTCCGGCTTTCGCTCAACGTGGCGTCCACGCGCCTCATCCTGCTGGATGGCTACGCCGGCCACATCATCGAGGCCTTCGGCAATTTCGTGGTCCGCGGCAATTATGTGGTGGGCGTGGTGGTCTTTCTCATCCTGGTGCTGATCAATTTCATCGTGATCACCAAAGGCGCGGGCCGCATCGCCGAAGTGGCGGCCCGATTCACCCTGGATGCGATGCCGGGCAAACAGATGTCCATCGATGCCGAGCTGAACGCCGGGATCATTCACGAAAGCGAAGCGCGGGCGCGCCGCCGGGCGGTGGAGCAGGAGGCGGACTTCTATGGCGCGATGGATGGCGCCAGCAAGTTCGTGCGCGGCGATGCCGTGGCGGCGGTTCTCATCACGCTCATCAACATCATCGGCGGGTTTGCCATCGGCATTGCCCAAAAGGGGATGACCATCAGCGAGGCGCTCCAACGGTTCACCCTCCTTTCCATCGGCGACGGCCTGGTGTCGCAGATACCCGCCCTGATCACCTCGACGGCGGCGGGCATCCTGGTGACGCGGGCGGCCTCGAAGAACGACCTGGGACAGGAACTGACCAAGCAACTGCTCATTTATCCGCGCGCGATGACGGTATTGGCGGGCATGATGACCGTCTTCGCGGTGGTGCCGGGATTGCCCATCGTGCCGTTCATGTTGCTCGCCGGGATCACCGGTTCGCTGGCCTATACGCTCCACCGCCATGGTCCCCTGGAGCCGGCGCTGGCCGAAATCGCACCCGGCGCGGCCAGGACTCCCGCCGGCAAGGGCGCCGCGGGGGCGGCTCTGGCCGCGCCCGGCGACACCAGGCCCATCGACAAACTGGAGGAATTGCTGCACCTGGACCCCTTCCAGGTCGAGTTGGGTTATGGGCTGGTGGCCTTGGCCGACAAGCGGCGGGGCGGGGATCTGCTCGACCGCGTCACCAGTGTGCGCCGCACGTTCGCGCAGGAAATGGGCGTGATCATCCCCCCCATTCGCTTACGGGACAACTTGCAACTCGGTCCGAACGAATACCGGTTCCTGCTCAAAGGCAACCCGGTGGCCCAGGGCGAACTGAGGCCGGGCTTCTGGCTGGCCATGAACGCCGCCAAGAGCAAGGCCGTGCTCAAAGGCGTGCCCACCGTCGAGCCGGTGTTTCAACTGCCCGCCACCTGGATAGCGGACGCTGAACGCAAGACGGCCGAGGTGAGCGGCTATACGGTCGTGGACGCCCCATCGGTGCTGGTCACGCATCTCAGCGAGACCGTCCGGCGCCGCGGCCACGAAATCCTCAGCCGCCAGGACGTGCAGGTCCTGCTCGATAACCTGAAGCAAACGCATCCCACCCTGGTCAACGAACTGGTGCCGGCCCAGCTCACCGTGGGCCAGCTCCAGCATATCCTGCAGAATCTCCTGGCCGAAGGAATCTCCATCCGCAACCTGGCCGGCATCCTGGAAAAGGTGAGCGACTACGCCGCCTTCACCAAGAACCCGGATGAGCTTTCCGAATGCGCCCGGCGGGCGCTGGGCCTCCAGATCACCCGGCCGTATCAGATGCAAAACGGCGCTCTCCGGGCCATCACCCTCGATCCGCGCCTGGAGCAAACCATCGCCCAGGGCGTGCGCCAGACCCCGAGCGAAGTTTCCCTGGTGTTGGAACCCGGTCTCGCCCACCACATCACCGATGCCCTCAGCAAATTCGTCCAGCAGATGCTGGCCGCCGGCCAGCCCCCGGTCGTGCTGTGTTCGCCGCAGATCCGGCTTGGTTTCCGGCGGTTCTTTGAATCGGCTTTTGCAGACCTGGCCGTGATTGCCTACTCCGAAGTCCCGCCGCGCGTTGAAATCCAAAACGCGGCCACCATCCCGGCCGCTGCATGAACGTCGTGCGATTCCTGGCTCGTGACGCCGGCGATGCGATTGCGCAAATCGGTTCCCGCCTCGGCGCCGAGGCGGTCGTGCTGAGCGTGAGGCAGGTTCCGGCCGGCGGTCTGAGCCGGCTCTGGGGCAAACCGCTGCTCGAGGTGCGCGCCGGTTTGCCGGACGACACCTCGGCCGCTCAACTGACTGCCGCACCCTGCGGGCGAAAGGCCTCCCAGGCATTGCTCCCTTTGGCGGCGCCCGCCACCGGGGCAGGCTCCGCCGCCGCCCCGAGCAAGGCCACGGGAGCCAAGGCCCCAGACTCAGGGTTCATGCAGGAAGTATCACAGTCCAGAGCCGACACGGGTCCGCCCGGCCTTGGGGGCCGGTGGCGGAGTGGGCGGGTCCTGCGCCAGATGGGGGTGCAGCCCCTCCTGGTCGAGAAGGTGCTGGAACGAGTGCGCACCAGGCATGGCGAGGAGCCCCCCGCCTCTTTGGCGGAGGAGCTGAGGCTGGCTCGAGCGGTGCTGGCCAGTTTCTGGCGCCCGGCGCCCGAGCCGCCGGACGGCTCGCCGGCGATCCACGCCTTCATTGGACCGCCCGGCTCCGGCAAGACCACCGTGCTGTGCAAGTGGCTGGCAAAATCCGTCCTGGACGACGGACGCCCCGCCCGGGCCTGGCGGCTGGACAGCCGCGCGGCCCATTTCGCCGGCCTGCTGGATTTCTACGGCGAAATCCTGGCTGTGCGGGTGGAACGGGAATGGACGGGGGTTCAGGGATTGGCGGGCTGCGACGAGGCGTTCGTGGATTTGCCAGGGGTCAATCCCCTGGACAGCAGTGCATTCGAGCAATTGCAGGCCCGATTGGCGGGCCTGGCGGGAGCGCAGGTGCACCTGGTGCTCAACGCCGCTTACGACGTGTCGGTGCTGCTGGCGCAAGCGCGCGCTTTCGACGACTGGCCGGTGAGCGACCTCATCTTTACGCACCTGGACGAGGAGAAACGGCCCGGCAAGCTCTGGAACTTGGTTCTGGGCACAAAATTCACGGTCCGTTTCCTTTCGGGTGGGCAAAATGTTCCCGGGGATTTTTCGGTCGCCAGGCCCGAGTTGCTGAATTGCCCGTGAACCCGCTGATTGCGGTGGGAAAGGGGCTTGGCAAAGGCCTTGCTGAGAACTGGTAGCGAAAGTCCGGTGGAATGAAGACGCTGATGGTTTGTGGAGCGATGATCGGGTTCTGCCTCGGCCTGGGGCTCGGGTATGGCGGGCGGGTCGAGTGGCCCGCGATGCTTTGGCGCGCATGTGCCGGCGCGGTGGTGCTGGGGCTGCTGATGCGCTGGTGGGCCCGAGTGTGGTTGCGGGGGCTGCGGGCCTCGCTCCTGGAACGGCGCGCGGCGGAAGCCGCGGCCCGGCAGCAAACACCGGCCACATCACCCTTGAAGAAATGATTGCTTACGCTTCTGAGGACACGGCTGTCGCCCCGGTCGAAGGATTGCCTCGCCCGGCGCCACAGGAATTATGGCAACACTATCACCAAACGGGCGGGGACACCGGGGTTGAAAACGCCCTGGTGGAGCAGTATCTGCCGCTGGTCCGGACCGTCGTGGGGCGGCTGGCGATGACCTTGCCGGCGCATATCAGCACCGAAGACCTCTACAGCGCGGGCCTGGTGGGACTGCTTCAGGCGATCCGCAGTTTCAGCACGCGGGGCGGGGCGGCCTTTGAAACGTTCGCCCGGTTCCGCATACGCGGGGCGGTGTTGGATGAACTGCGGCGGATGGATTGGGTGCCGCGCCTGGTGCACGACAAGGCGCGCAAGATTCAGAACACGCTGACAGAACTGGAACCGCGCCTGGGCCGGCCGCCGACCGAGCGGCAAATGGCCAGGGCGCTGGGCCTCTCGCTGAACGAGTACCACGCCTGGCTGGACGAGGTCCGGCCGGCGGCCTTTATCTGCCTGGATGCCGTGCCGCGCCATAGCGCGCCAGAGGGCGGCGGGCCCCAGGACAGCATTGCCGATGAATCGCAGGTGGACCCCTCTGAAAGCGCCGCGCGCAACGAACTCAAGGAACTCATTGCCCAGCGCATCCGCCAGTTGCCCCCAATGCAGCAAAAGGTGCTCGCCCTTTACTACTATGAAGACTTGCGCCTGCGCGAGATCGCCGAGGCGTTCGGGCTGACCGAATCCCGCATCTCCCAAATCCATTCCCAGGCCGTGCTGGCCATCCGCTCGTTCATCGAACGGCAGGAGGCCTTGGCGCTGGGCCGTCGAGGCGAGGCCAAACCATGATTGTCTTTTTCGGGGCACTGGTTGTGATCCTCTCGGTGGGCGGCGGATTTGTCATGGGTGGCGGCAACTTCCGCACGCTGATGCACCTTTCGGAGTTGGTCATCATTGGCGGGGCCGCCTGTGGGGCGATCATCATCATGGCGCCCAGGAAGGTCCTGTTCGGGCTGATCCGCCAGACGTTCCATGTGCTCAAGGGGGCGCCCTACCGGCGCAAGTCCTACGACGACCTGTTCAAGATGCTCTACGAATTGTTCCTGCTGGGCCGGCGCAACGGCCTCATCGCTCTGGAAGAGCATCTCAACACCCCGGCCAACAGCACCATCTTCCAGCGTTACCCCAGCGTCCTCAAGAACGGCAACGCCTTGGAATTTCTCTGCGGTTCTTTGCGGCCGGTCATCGATGGCCGGGTCAAGCCGGACCAGTTGCGCCAGTTGCTGGAAACCGACCTGAACCGCATGGAGGAAGAACACCATGCGCCCATCAATGTCCTGACCCGGGCGGCCGACGCCATGCCCGGCTTCGGGATCGTCGCCGCCGTGCTGGGCATCGTCATCACGATGGCCTCCATTGCCGGCCCGATCGAGCAGATCGGCGTGAAAGTGGCGGCGGCGCTGGTCGGGACGTTTCTGGGCATCTTTCTCGGCTACGGTTTCATGAGTCCGCTGGCGGTGAACATGGAATTCAACGTGCTGGCGCGGTTGGCCTTCTTCCGGTGCATCTCGGTGGCGGTGGTCAGCTTCGCCTCCGGCATGGCCCCGGGCATGGCCGTCGAAATCGCGCGCCGGGGCTTGAGCGAGGAGTTGCGGCCAGGCGCCGAGGAACTGGAAGACATGCTCAAGCCCTTGAACGCCAACGCACCGAGGAAGTAGGACTGGTGGAAAGGCCCTGCACGTAAAAAGATTTGGAGTTAAGCAATGTCCCGGCACAAGCAACATGGCGGATCGTGGAAAGTGGCGTACGCGGATTTTGTCACGGCCATGATGGCGCTGTTCCTGGTTCTTTGGCTCACCGCCCAGGACAACAAGATCAAGGAAGCCATCGAACGGGCCTTCCGCAATCCCTTTTCGACCCTTAACAAGGAGTCGCTCGGCATCATCCCGAACAAGGACGTGCAGGCCCTGCACCAGGAAAAGGGCAAATTCGATTCGGTTACGGCGATGCATCTGGAGTTGCTGCGCCGCCTCACCGAAGACCTGGCCAAGCTCCTGCAGCAGGACCCCGACAGCCAGGAGTCGGTCAAGTATGAGGTCCTCGCCGACGGCCTGCACATCAATGTCTTCGACCGCTCCCACAAACCCATCTTCGAGCCTGACAGCGCCCGATTCACCCAGTATGGCGCCTGGGTGTTCTCCACCCTGGCCTGGGAAGTGAGCCGGTATCCCGATTTCAGCCTCGAGTTGTCCGGGCACACCGAGTCCGGCCGGGCGGGTCCCCGCGAGGATTACGGCCCTTGGGAACTGTCCGCCGACCGGGCCAACGCGGCCCGCCGCAAGCTCCTTCAGCACGGCGTCTCGCCAGGGCAAATCTTCCAGGTCTCCGGCTGCGGCGATACCCAACCCGTGGAAAAGACCGCGCCGAGCGACGAGATTAACCGGCGGGTCTCCGTGCTGCTGAGAATCAAGGAAGGCAGCCGCCTCAATGAAAGCGCGACCAACCAGGTGAGCGCCATGCTGGACTCCCGATGAACCAAGGCTTCCTACCGCTGAGTCTCTCGGCCCACGCTGCGTCGCCCGCCGCCGGCAGCCAGACCAACCTGGCGGCGGCGCCCCAAGGCACCAGGCCCTTTCGGCCGCTGGCCACAGCCGCGGCTGCCGCTCAGCCGGCGCCCCCCTGCGGCGGAGAACCCAAGCTCAGCCTCGAACGTGAAGGGGGCCGCATCACCCGCATCAAAATCCAATGCTGCTGCGGTCATGTCATTGAACTGGCCTGCGGATACTAGCTTGGGAATCTCGCATCAGCCTTTCCAATCGAAGGCCCGTTTCTTGAGGGCGTAGAGATAGCCGACGAACAGGACTGCGAGGAACGAAAGCATCGAGCCGAGGATTAAGCCGGCATCTTCTTTGAGCATGGTCCGGTAGATCACCGCCCAGGGGTAGAGAAAGACAACCTCGATATCGAAGAGGATGAACAGCATCGCCACGAGGTAAAACTTCACGGCGAGCCGCGCGCTGCCTTCGCCGACGGGCAGCATGCCGCATTCGTAGGCGATGTCCTTGCTCGGCAGGCGCCGGCCTTTCTGGCCGACGAGGACCGAAGCCAGGAGCATGCCGAAGGAAAACAACACCGCCAGCGCGCCCAGCATCAGGACCGGCAGGTACTGCCCCAGTTGCTCGGATGATTCCATGCCGCGAAGGTAAAGTGACTTCCGGCTTTGGCAAGAGAAAAGGGATGGCCATGGCCAATGGCCAGTTTCCTTCCGGCCCGCGGGTGGTCATCCGACTGCCGTTCTCCGATGGCCAATTGGCAATTGGGAATTGGCAATCCCATCTCTTGATTGTCAGCCCGCCGACAGTGGTGTATAAGCACTCACGAGTCTATGCGGCGCATTTTGTTTTGTCAGTGCTCCTACGCCCGGGTTTTGCCCTTGGACGTCAAGGCGGCCGTGCTCCGGGCCTTGCGCGCGGCGGGCGCCGGGTTCGACGAGGTGGCGGACCTGTGCGAACTCTCGGCGCGGCAGGACCCGGCCCTGAAACGGCTGGCCGGCGGCGGCGCGATCCAGATCGCCGCCTGCTATCCGCGGGCGGTGAAATGGCTGTTCGCGGCCGCCCGGGCGCCGCTGCCAGCCGACCGCACCCAGGTGCTTAACTTGCGCACTCAGAGCGCGCAAGAGATCATCGCCTCCCTCCTTGGCCGGGAGGTGAGGCCGAACCTGCCCGGCGGGCAGGGCGGGGGCAAATCCCCTGCGGCGGCGATGGCGGCGTCGCTCGCCTCCCCGCCGCCGGTCGGGGGCGCGCCTGCAGATGTGGCCCGCGCCCCCGCTCACGCCCGGGGAAGGAGCGCGCTGGGGCCGGCACTGGCGGCCGGCGCCAGAGCAGCCGTGGGGGGGGGCGTCGTGGACGGGGCCCGTGGCGGCCGCTGGGAGGCCTGGTTCCCGGTCATCGATTTCGACCGCTGCACCAACTGCCTGCAGTGCCTGAGCTTTTGTTTGTTCGGCGTCTATGGGGTGGATGGGCAGCGCCGCATCCAGGTGCGGCAGCCCGACCATTGCAAGAGCAACTGCCCCGCCTGCTCGCGCGTCTGCCCCGAGGCCGCCATCATGTTTCCCAAATACAAGAGCGGCCCGATCAACGGCGAGGCCGTGAGCGAGGCCGGCCTCCAACGCGAGAAGATGAGAATCGATGTCTCCGCCCTGCTGGGGGGCGATGTCTATGCCCGGTTGCGCGAGCGGAGCCAGCGGGCCAGGTCCCGCTTTTCGCGCGCGCGGGACCCCGAAACCGCGCTCCGGGAACGCCAAAAATGCCTTGCCCGGCTGGTCGAGGCGGGCGTTATCCCGCCGGAAGTTCTTCCGGCTGGCGATTTGAAAGTCAAGGGCCGCTGAGCGATGCTTCCCCAACTGGCACTGCGCATTCTGCGCACGACCGACCTGCGCCTGCTCTGGAAGTTCAGTTGGAACTTCGGCGTGAAAGGAATGCTGTCGGTGGAGAAGTTCAAGCGGCGCCTGCGGGCGGGGGTGTCTTTTCCGCCGTTTCTGCACCTGTCGATCATCAACCTTTGCAACTTGCGCTGCCAGGGTTGCTGGGTGGACGTGGACGCGCCGCGGGAGATGATCGAGTTGGAGACGCTGGACCGGGCCATCACGGAGGCCAAGCGGCACGGGAACGTCCTGTTCGGCATCCTGGGCGGGGAACCGTTCCTGCACCCGCAGTGGTTCGAGCTGCTGGCGGCGCACCCGGATTGCTATTTCCAGGTCTTTACCAACGGGCAGCTTGTGACCGAGGAGGTCGCCCGCCAGATGCGCCGGCTGGGCAACGTCTCGCCGCTCATCAGCATCGAGGGGCTCGCCGAGGTGAGTGACCGGCGGCGCGGGGGCAAAGACGTGTTCCGCAAGACCCTGCGCGGCCTGGAGCAGTGCCGCCGGGCCCGGCTGCTCACCGGCGTCGCCACCAGCCTCTGCCAGTCGAATATCCACGAGTTGCTCACCGAAGACTGGCTGCGTCAGTTGATTGCCTGGGGCGTGCATTACGTCTGGTATTACGCCTACCGGCCGGTCGGCCCCAGCCCGAATTACGACCTCGCCTTGGGGCCCGACCAGCTCCTGGCCTTCCGCCAGTTCATCGTCGAGATGCGCTGCCGTCTGCCCATCGGCATCATCGAGACCTACTACGATCACCAAGGCCGCTCGTTATGCCCGATGGCGACCGGCCTCAGCCACCATGTGAGCCCGCGCGGTGAGATCGAGCCGTGCCCGGTCATCCAATTTGCCAAGGAGAACATTCGCGATGCCGGCGGGGTCTTCGCGGTGCTGACGAACTCGGCCTTTTTGCGCGATTTCCGCAACACCGCCCGCCAGGCCCTGCGCGGGTGTATTGTCCTGGAGCGGCCGGACCTGATTCGCGAGCTGGTGCGCCGGCACGGCGCCCGCGATTCCACCGCCCGCGGCGCCGCGCTGGCGGAACTGGGTCCGATGGAGCCGCGGTTCAGCCAATGGCTGCCCGGCCGGGAAATCCCGGAAAAACACTGGCTCTACCGCCTGGCCAAGAAACACTGGTTCAACGATTTCGGCGCTTACTCCCAGGCCCGCCACGATGTCGAGGGCAAGACCAGGGAACTGGAAGCGCGACTGGCAAAGGGCGCCCCTTGAAAGATTTCCGGCCGCGGCGACGGTAAGCCAAGAGCAAGTGGAGGTTTTATGAGCGTGCCAGCCAAAGGAAGAAACATAGCATGAAATCAATGGGCAGCGGGGTGGCCGTTCCGGGGTTGACGAGCCGCCAGGAGCAGGCAAGATTCAGCGGAGTGTGAGCATGACGACTGCCAACAAGATCACGATTGGGCGCATTTTGCTGATTCCGTTTTTCGTGGTCGAGGTGCTTTACTACGTGCGGAGCGGCAACGAGGTGCACCGTTGGCTGGCGCTGGTGACGTTTGCGGTGGCGGCGATTTGCGACGGGGTGGACGGTTTCATCGCCCGCCGCTACCATCAGCGGAGTGAATTGGGGGCGATCCTGGATCCGCTGGCGGACAAACTCCTGCTGGTCTCGGGTATTGTGGTGCTGAGCCTGGAAAACGAGCCGTATCTGGAGAGCATCCCGCTTTGGCTCACCGGCACGATTATCGGCCGCGACATTCTGCTGCTGGTCGGTTTGTTGGTGATTCAGATGACGGTCGGCAAGGCTAAAGTGCGTCCGCGGATGCTGGGCAAGCTGGCCACGGTGCTGCAGATGATCCTCGTGCTCTGGGTCCTGTTGAAGTGGGACGAAAAGTGGCTTCCCTGCTGGACGTTCGGGGCGGGGATCAGCACCGGCATTTCGGGGCTGCTCTACGTGTGGGACGGGATGCGGCAGTTGAGCGCGCACCCGACCAGTTCCCCCGCCGCAAGACAATGAGCGTGGCGCGATTTGACAGAGAGGGGCGCGTGGATAAGAGTAAGCCCGCGTAACGCTTGATCGATAAACCGTGAACAGATAAGGAATCACAGCTATGGCTCTGCCTGTGGGCGCTAAAGCGCCTGATTTTAACCTCAAATCCAAACAAGCCACCGGCCTGGTGGACGTAAAGCTCAGCAACAATTTCGGCCGGAAGAACACGGTGCTGCTGTTCTTCCCGGCCGCCTTCACCAGCGTATGCACGCAGGAGCTGTGCGACATCAGCAATGGCCTCAAGGCCTATGCCGGCCTCAATGCCGAAGTCATTGGCATCAGTGTCGATACCCCCTTCGCCCAGGAGGCCTGGGCCCAAAAAGAAAAGATCAACCTCACCCTGGCCAGCGACCTCAACAAGGAGGTCATCAGGCACTATGGTGTGGTCTTCCCCATGCTGGCCGGGATCGGGGACACCGCGGCGCGCGCCGCCTTTGTCATCGACAAGAACGGGGTCGTGCAATACAGCGAGCAAACCCCGACCCCCAAGGACTTGCCGAACTTTGCCAAGGTCAAGGAGACCCTGGAGCGGCTCAAGTAAGGCGCGCTCGTCCAGGCGGCGGCTGGCTCTGCTGCCTGCACCTGGAAATGCGCCGGCAGCCGCCGCTAATGACAAATGACAAATACTCAATACTCAATTCTCATTTAAGCCTCGCCCCGGGCGCATCTTGACACCGCCGCCAATTCCACCCCACCCGCGCGTAGCGCGGCATTCTTCAGCCCTGTAGGGGCGAAACATACCAGCCCAGGGCAAGGCACGTCCCGCTCCGAGCGGGACGGGCCGCCGCCCTGGGTAAAGTGGAAAAACCGACCACCCCCCTCCCATGCGCTCCGAGCGCATGGGAGGGGGGAAGGGGGGAGGGCTTCCGCCCGCGCTCGGGGGCAGTGTCAGGATGCGCCCAGTTGGAGAAGGTTTCGGGCTGGATGGTTGACAAGGGGGAGGGTTGCGAGTTGACTGGCGGCTCAACGCGATGCAACTCAGTGCAGGCACCTCGGCAGACCAGCCAAGGCCCGGTTCGGGCGGCCCAGGCGGGGTGGGCCTCAAACGCGTGCTCGGCCTGCCGGCGCTGGTGCTCTACGGTCTGATCCTCATCCAGCCGACAGCGCCGATGCCGCTTTTTGGGGCGGCGGCGGTGAAGGCGCAGGGGCACGTGGTGACGACCATCCTGATCGGGATGGTGGCGATGCTCTTCACGGCCATCAGTTACGGGCGCATGGCCAACGCCTATCCCAGCGCCGGCTCGGCTTACACCTACGTGAGCCGCGAAATCCATCCCGCCCTGGGCTACCTGGTTGGGTGGGGGATGATTTTCGACTATGTGATGAACCCGATCATCTGCGTGATCTGGTGCAGCAAAGCGGCGCTGAATTTCGTCCCGGAAATTGGTTTCGCGGTGTACGCCCTGTTTTTTGCGGTCCTGTTCACGGGGATGAACCTGCGGGGCATCGAGGCCAGCGCGCGGACCAATGCCATTATCGCGGCGGGTCTGGGGGTGGTGATCGTGCTATTTCTGGGCGCGGCAGTGCGGTATCTGTGGCTGCAACCCCCGGGGGGAATGGCCGGGTGGACGAGGCCGTTCTATGACCCCAAGACTTTTTCCTTTACGACTGTTTCGGGCGGCGCGGCCCTGGCGGTGCTGACCTACATCGGGTTTGACGGCATCTCGACCCTGTCGGAAGAGGTGCACAATCCCCGGCGGAACATCCTCCTGGCCACGGTGCTGGCTTGCGTGATCACCGGCGTGTTGGCTTCCATCCAGGTCTATGCGGCGCAACTGGTCTGGCCCGGCACGAATTTCCCGGATGCGGACACGGCGTTCTGTTACGTGGCCGGGAGGGCGGGTGGGCATTGGCTGTTCGTGACGGTGAACCTGGCCCTGCTGGTAGCCACGATTGGCTCCGGGGCCGGCGCACACCTGGGGGCGGGCCGGCTGCTTTATGGGATGGGCCGCGACAACGCGATTCCGCGCCGGTTTTTTGCCGCCGTGAACCCCCGCACTCGGGTCCCGAGCAACAACATCCTGCTGGTGGGCGGCCTGACGCTGGTCGGCGCGTTCGCGCTCACCTATCCGCTCGGGGCGGAGTTGCTGAATTTCGGGGCGTTGATTGCCTTCATGGGGGTCAATGTGTCCTCCTTCGTGCGCTACTTCCTGCGCGGTGAGCGCAAAGGCCTCGGGGACTGCCTGCCCCCGCTCCTGGGTTTTGGGGTCTGCCTCTACCTGTGGCTGAGCCTGGGTCCCAAAGCCAAAGAGGCCGGCCTGGTATGGCTGTGTGCCGGTCTGCTCTATGGTGCCTGGCGGACGTCGTGGTTCCGCCGCCGGCTGGAATTTGATCGCATTGACATGGGTGAGGAAGGACCCCAAACTGGGCCCACGATGACGGCCGGCGCCGCCGCAGCTCCACAGTTGCGGCGGGACGAAACAGCGGCCGAGCGATAGTTTAACCTGTTCATTTCCAGCAACTATGTCCACCCTCGCTCTCCTGGGCGGCAAAGCGGTCCGCCGCCATGCGTTTTCACCCTGGCCCCAATTCACTCGCGCCGATGTCGAGCGCATCGTCAAGGTCGTCGAGAGCCGCCACTGGGGCGGGTTCCCGGTGCCCAGTCCGCACGCGCAAGAGTTCGCCGCGCGGTTTGCCGAATTGCACGGGGCCAAATACGGCTTGTGCGTCGCCAACGGCACACTGGCGCTGGTCGTGGCGGCGCAGGCCCTCGGCCTCAAGTTCGGCGACGAGGTCATCGTGCCGGCCTACACGTGGGACGGCACGGCCGTGGCAGTGCTCCAGGCCGGATGCGTGCCCGTATTCGCGGACGTGGACCCGGACACCTACTGTCTGGCGCCGGCGGCGGTGCAGGCGGCCCTGACGCCCCGCACGCGCGCCCTGATGCCGGTGCACCTGGCCATGCGCTTCGCGGACGTGGACGCGTTGCTGGCCATCGCCCGCGAGCACCGGCTGGTAGTCATCGAAGATTGCGCCCATGCCCACGGCGGGCGGTTCCAGGGGCGCGGCGCCGGGGCGGGCGGCGACGCCGGCTGTTTCAGCTTCCAGGAGAGCAAGCTGCTGACCTCAGGGGAAGGGGGCTTCGTGATGACCAACCGGCTTGACTGCTACGAGGCCCTGCAATCCATCATCAATTGCGGCCGGCCCAGCCTGAGCGACCAATTCGGACGCAAAGTGCTGGGCAGCAACTACCGGCTCACGGAGCTGCAGGCGGCGTTGCTGCTGGGCCAATTGGAGTTGTGGCCTGAGCTTTGCGCAAAACGGACCCGGCACGCGGCGCTGCTCAGCCAAGCCCTTGGCGCGCTGCCGCACGTCCGCCCGCTGCCGCCGCAACCGGGGCTGGGGCGCGAAACCATCTATCAGTACCTCTTCCAGTATCGTCCGCGCGGCCCGGCCCCCAGCCGCGACCTGTTTGTAGCGGCGCTCGAGGCGGAAGGAGTGCCCTGCGATGGGCGATTCTACGAACCGGTGTATCGGAGCGACCTGTTTTACGCGGCGCCCGAGGAGTGCCCGCAGTTGGTTGTGGGCCGGGACCGGCCGATGGATTACAGCCAATGCCAATGCCCGATGGCCGAGCGGGCTGCCTATGAGGAGGCGGTATG
Source organism: Verrucomicrobiota bacterium (assembly GCA_049518415.1). GTDB lineage: Bacteria > Verrucomicrobiota > Verrucomicrobiia > Limisphaerales > UBA8199 > CAVQND01. Next base: position 22,701 of record JBEKRX010000009.1, on the reverse strand, counting down.
GCTGCCGCAGTTCCTGCTCATCGGCGACGAAGCCGATGTGCGGGACGTGGCGCAGGCAGTGGAGAAAGTGGTCTCGAACCTGGGCGAACTGGCCCAGGCCGATCCGAAGCTGGCCGGCCTGAAGGCCTGCGGCCGGGCCGTCCGCGCCAAGCTCGAACGCCTGAAACATTATTGAGCCGGCGCCCGCCGCTTTGGCCGTGACTTACAGGCGCGTTCGTGGTCAAATGGGGCGTGGAACACTGGGTTGAAGTCCTGAAAAGAAACCGGCTCAAGGGGCTGGGGGCGGTGGTGGTTTTGCTGCTGGGCGGCTCGCTGGTTTGGAGCCTGTGCGTGCCGCATACGGATGTCCGGGTGGAAGCGATTCGCAAAAAGGGCTACCCGGTGACGCTGGCGGAGTTGGACGCCTGGTATCCGGCCGTGCCGCCGGCCGAGAATGCGGCGCTGGTCTATACGAACGCCTTTGCCCTGCTGGCCGCGGACAGCGGCTTGAACACGGGCGCGAGCTTTATGGCCTCCACCTGGCCGCTGCGGGGCCAAGGCTTGACCGCGGAAGACAAGCGCGGACTGGCCGAACTGCTGGCCACGAACCAGGCCGCGCTTGGCCTGCTTTATGCCGCGCCCGCCTCGGGCCGGAGCCGCTACCCCATTGACCTGCGGGAATGGCCGACGGCGCAGTTGACGCAGCTTGCCGGAGTCAAGGGCGCGGTCATGCTGCTGACCACCGAGGCCCTGTTGCACGCGTCGGACGGAGACGGCCAGAAGGCCACCCAAGCCCTGCTGGCGGCCGGACGGGTTGCCGATTCGCTTTCCGAGGAACCGCTGCTGATTTCCCATTTGGTCCGCGTGGCTGCCTGGAAGATCGTTCTCACGCGCCTGGAACGGGTCCTGGGCCTGACGCAGTTGACCGACGAGCAATTGGGCCTGCTGCAAGAGTCGGTCGGGGATGCGGAGCGTCCGCAGGGACTGGTTCGCTCCCTCGTGGGGGAGCAGGCCATCGGCATCGCCATCTATTTCGACCGCGAGAATCAAGATGCAGCGTTCTCAACCGGTCAACAGTCCCCGTCCGGCAAGGGCGGCACGTTCCGTATGGGCTTGTTTTTTTTCGGCTTGTACCGGGCCACGGGTCTGTTCCAGAAGGACAAGGCTTATTACCTGGATGCCATGGGCAAGCAGATTGCCGCGGCGGAGCTACCCTATCCTGCCCGGTTTACGGCGAGCGGGCAAGCGGCGGCCGCCCTGACGAACCCGCCGAGCCGTTTCTGCATCATTTCGCGGATGATGCTGCCAGCCCTCTCGCGGGTGCACGGGCGGGACGCGGAGAGCGCCGCGCGAATTCGCGCGGCCACGGCGGCGCTGGCGGTGGAGCGGTTCCGCCGCGCGCGCGGCAACGCGTTGCCCGACAACCTCCAGGCCTTGGCGCCGACCTATCTCCCGGCCGTGCCGGCAGACCCGTTCGCCGGCAAACCGCTCCGCTTCACCCGGCATGGCGCCAGCTACGCCGTCTATTGCGGCGGGAGCGACGGCAAGGACGACGGCGGAGTGGACTGGAACTCGTTGAAGCTCAAGAACCCCAGCGCGGTGGTGTTCGTGGTGGAACATTAACTGCTATCTGCCTGGACAATGTCAAAATGGTCGCGGCTATGGCGCACATGGAACCGGTCACCATCACCTATCTGGAGATGCGCTCGCCGGAGGCCCTGAGGCCCAGGCGCTGCGAAGACGCACACTTCTGGATCAAGGAGGCCACGGTCAAGCAGTGGGAGTTCAACCGGTTTATGTACGCGCTGGTCGGGAGCGGTTGGAGCTGGACCGACAAGGGCGCCTGGACCGACGCCCAGTGGCGGGAATATGCGGAGTCGGACCGGCTGAGGACGTTTGCCGCTTACTACGATGGTTCGGTGGCGGGGTACTATGAATTGAGACGGGATGACGCGAACGAGATCGAGCTCGCCATCCTCGGCCTGGCGCCGAAGTTCATTGGCCGAGGCTATGGCGGAGCGTTGCTGACCCACGGGCTGGAAGAGGCCTGGCGCATGGGACCGGCCCGAGTCTGGCTGCACACATGCACGCTCGACCACCCCGCAGCCCTGGCGAACTACCTGGCGCGCGGGATGACCATATACAAGGTGGTGACGAAGTGAATTAGAACTGTGCCATCCGCCACCCGTCGCGGTAGGTGCGTTTGAGCAGGCGGTTGGCGTCGGGCTGGTTGTTGATTTGCACCCGGGCGGGGTCCCATTGGAGGGTTTGGCCGGGGAGGCGAATGGCCACGGTGCCGAGCAGGATGGCCTCGGTCATCGGGCCGCTCTGGGCGAAGTGGGACTCGGTTTTCTCGCCGCCCAGGCAGGCGTCGACGAAATGATGATAATGGTCGCGGGGTGGGAGTTGGGGCCGTTTGACGTCCTTGAACTTTTCCTCGGGCAGGAGGATGGACGGAGCGCCGCCTTGGATGAGCAGGGCGCCTTCGGTTCCGATGAGGATGGAGGATTCCGGCGGATATTCCTTGAGGTCGGTCGAGTAGCGCTTGCGGACCTCTTCGGGGGGATAGAACTCGCCGTCAGCCCACTCGAGGACGAGTTGTTGGCCGCCAGTCTTGGCGTTGCCGGGGAACGTCCAGGTGATGTGGTCGCCCTGGGGCCAGGTATCGGCGCGGCGTTCGGGCGAGTCTCTCCAGGACTCCTGGACTTCGGCAGAGACAGTCAGCGGGGGTTGGAGGCCGAGACCTTTCCAGACCGGGTCGAAGATGTGGCAGCCGATGTCGCCCGACCAACCGGTGCCAAAGTCCTGCCAGGCGCGCCACTTGGTCGGGTGGTAGATGTCAGGCGCGAAGGGGCGAAGGGGGGCGGTGCCGGTCCACAGTTCCCAGTTCAAGTGCTTGGGGGGTTCCTGGCCAGTAGGGGGCCGCGGCCCTTGGAGCCGGTAATCCTTGACGGCGCCGGGCCGGTTCGAGCAGAGATAAGCATGTTGAATCTCGCCCACCCGTCCTTCTTTGAGCCAGAGGACGGCGGTGCGCTCGTGGGTGGTTGAGGCCATCTGGGTGCCGAGTTGGGTGACCAGCCCCTTTTGGACGGCGAGTTCAGTGAGGGCGCGGACTTCCAAGACGTCGTGGCAAAGCGGTTTCTGGCAATAGACGTGTTTGCCCTTGGCCAGGGCGCTAGAGGCAATGGCAAAGTGCATGTGGTCCGGAACAGCGACGTTGACCGAATCAATGCGGCCGGCTTCTTTGGCGAGCAACTCGCGCCAATCCGCGTAGAGGCGGGCGCCGGGGATTTCTTTGGCGGCTGTTGCGAGAGTATTGGCATCCACGTCGCACAAGGCAACGATCTGGACTCGTTTGTGGCTCAGAAAGCTATGGAGGTCGACCCATCCCATGCCCCCGACGCCAATGCAGGCGTGGTTGAGCTTGCCATAGGGTGATACTGCGGCTTGCGCGGGGCCGATAAAAAACGGCGCCGCGACGCCCGCCAGGGCGGCGGTCTGCAAAAACTGGCGGCGGGACCAGGACCGCCCGCAGGCCGCAGCGAGGGCTGGTTGAGCACGACGGGGAGAAGCGGTGATTTTCATGACGCCAGATTGAACTAAGAGCCGCGTGACGGCAACCAAATTCAGGCCAGCGGCTCTATTGGCTGTATTGGCTGTATTGGCTGTATTGGGAATTTTGCCGGTGTTTTTGTCCCTGCCCCCCGCCCGCGGGCGGGGAGGGGCAGACCGTTAGCTGTTCGCCATTCGCCGTTCGCCGGCCCCCTGCCCGCGAGCGGGGAGGGGGAAATGCCGGCGCGCTGGAAGGGAGTTGAAAAGGGCGCCGGGTTGCCGCACTCTAGGGACGATGAAGAGAGTGCCTGCTTTGGCGCTGGTGCTGGCAGTGGCTGTCCTGGTGGTGGTGCTGGCAGGGGCGGTGTGGGTCGGCTGCAACAATTCGGCTCCGCCGCCGGCGGCCGCGCCCACGGCTGCGAGCTGGCCCACGAAGGCGCAGCCTAAGTTGCAGACGATGAAACTCTGGCTCGGGGCGGAGGAGATGGTCGCCGAGCTGGCGTTGACAGCCGCGCAGCAGCAGACCGGGATGATGTTCCGCACGAACATGGAAGAGGGCGCCGGGATGCTGTTCCCGTTGCCCTATACGCAACGGGCTTCGTTCTGGATGACGAACTGTCCGCTCCCGCTCTCAGCGGCCTACATTGATACCGAGGGTGTCATCCAGGAAATCCACGACCTCCAAGCCTTCAACGCTGTGTTGGTTGAATCCGCCACGGACAATATCCGTTTCGTGCTGGAGACGCCGCAGGGCTGGTTCCGGCGTCACAATGTGCGCGAGGGGATGGTCGTCCGCACCGAGCGCGGGCCGTTGCTGGAGACGTTTTTTCACTAGTTCAATTTGGGGGCGAGCGGTTAAGTTCTGGTCATGGTTTCGCGGAGCAAATCGGAGGAGCTTTTTGCCGAGGCAGTGAAGTACATGCCCGGGGGCGTCAATTCGCCGGTGCGGGCGTTCCGGGCGGTGGGGGGCCAGCCGTTTTTCGTCAACCGAGCCAGGGGCGCGCGGGTGTGGGACGTGGATGGGAACGAGTATGTTGATTACGTGGGGACGTGGGGGCCGGCCATTCTGGGCCATGCGCCGCCGAAGGTGATCCGGGCCGTGCAGGCGGCGGCGGAGCACGGGACGAGCTTCGGCATTCCGAATCCGTTTGAGGTGACGATGGCCAGGCTGATCTGCTCGTGGGTGCCGAGCGTGCAGAAGGTGCGGATGTGCAATTCGGGAACTGAGGCCACGATGTCCGCCATCCGCCTGGCGCGGGGGTTCACCGGGCGGGACAAGATCATCAAGTTCGCCGGCTGTTATCACGGGCATGCGGACTCGTTGCTGGTGAAGGCCGGTTCCGGGGCGCTGACCTTTGGCCAGCCGGACAGCGCGGGCGTGCCGGCGGCGTTTACCCGGCACACGATCGTGCTGCCCTACAACGACGCGGAGGCGGTCAAGGCGGCTTTTGCCGCAAACCGGGACCAAATCGCCGGCATCATTGTCGAACCGGTGCCGGGCAACGCCGGTTTGTATTTGCCCAAAGCGGGCTACCTGGAGTTGCTGCGCGAGGTCACCGCCGCCCAGGGCGCGCTGCTGATTTTCGACGAAGTGATGACCGGTTTCCGCGTGGCGAAAGGCGGGGCGCAGGAGCGCTACGGCATCCGCCCGGACCTGAGCTGCTTCGGCAAGGTGATCGGCGGGGGCTTGCCGGTGGGGGCGTTTGGCGGGCGGGCGGACATCATGGATTGCCTGGCGCCGGACGGGCCGGTGTACCAGGCCGGAACGCTGAGCGGCAACCCGGTGGCGATGGCCGCGGGGATAGCGGCGCTGGAGGAACTGGCCGCCAGCGACGCTTACAGGAAGCTGGAAGGGCTGGGCGCCGCGCTGGAAGCGGGCCTGAAGCAGGCCGCGAAGGGGGCGGGCGTGGCGGTGCAGTTCAACCGTTGCGGCTCGATGTTTTGCGGCTACTTTACGAGCGAACCGGTGCACAACCTGGCCGACGCGCTGAAGAGCGACCGCGAACGATTCAAGAAATATTTCCACGGCATGCTCGCGGAAGGGATTTATCTGGCGCCGTCGCAATTTGAAGCCGGCTTCGTCTCGACGGCCCACACTCCGGCGGACATCGAGCAGACGGCGCAGGCGGCCGCAAGAGTAATGAGGGGGCTTTGACGAACCGATATGAATTGCTGTCGGGCCAGAGGGAGCGATTCGGCGACGCCGGCGGCCGGGCCGCCCAGGCCTGCCGATGACCCGCGCCTTGATTACCGCTTACCGTCCTTGAGGCAACGGGCCGTTAAGTGGAAATAAGCGGAAATAACTGAAAAAACCGCCGGCGCGCGCGTGGAAACGGGCAGGAACCGGTTCCTGGTTCGGGGATGTACTGGACGGAGTCTCATCCTCAGGTTGACACTGCAATTTCCTTTTGGCCTATGATCCTGGGAGGACGGCAAACGCGGCACCGGTCCTCATTCCGGGATTCCCACCCACAAGCTGTCAGAACGTCCTCAAGTGTTCCTTTTTCGGCGCACTCGGAGAAAAAAATATTCATGGCCTCATCAAAATTCTTTTCCATCTCCTCGAAGGTGCTGCCGCAGGAGGATAAATCGAGTGCGGGCGAATAGGCGATGAAGGCCTCTCGCTCCCGGTAGTACAAGACCTGAATCCTTCCCTTGACCTTTAACTTGGTTGCCATAGCGCCAGCGTAGCCGAGGGCTTGTGCGCTGTCAATCGTGCTGGATCTGCGCGTGCTGTGAGTTTTGGTCTGTTCGGCGGCCCGGCATTTTGCCCCACTGGTTTGCAACCGCAAAGTCCGAGGGTGAATTGGCACCCCTGTCCGGAATTGAACCGGAATTTACGGTTTAGGAAACCGCTGCTCTATCCATTTGAGCTACAGGGGCTTACAACAATTCAAGACCCGCCAAACCCAATTCACCACCGGTGCCCGTGCTGTCCGGGTCAAAGGGTCCAGCAGACCAGCGGCAATTATTATGCCCTGGTAAAGAAAAACGGCAAACAAATTCGGAAAGCGCACACCGAAGCAGTGCGCATGGCGCAGAGTTGGCGCACCTGTTGGACGCAAGCGGGCCGCGTCAGTTGCCCCAAGGCCTGACGGACCCGCTCCAGGGGCGAAGTTTCGGCAGGTGGGGCGGCGGCCGAAGCGGCCTGGGTCACGCTCAGCGGCAGTGCGGAGCCTGATTGGGTCAACTGAAGAGGGATGTCGTCCTGGGAGGGGGCGGCCCGATGTTCGGTGGGCAAACTCAACTATTGGCAGCGGCGACGGATATAAAGGTTGGGGCCGCCGCGACGTCATGGCTGAGCGGCGCGTTTACGCGTCCGCTCCAGCCGATTGTTGGCTCAATCCTTATCGAACAGAGACCTCTGTGTAGGCTGCAAGTATTTGTCGAGACCTTGTGCATGAACAAGGGCGTCCGGCAAAGGCAACCTCTCTAACGCCCGCGGTTCAACCTTTATGGCATCGCCGCCATAGGATTTCCCAACCTTTCGCAAATTGGCAACCGTCTCTTGGGCTGAGAGCACCTTACAGAGGCGCTCGACAAAGTCAGGAGACGCGTATTTCGGGTAGACGCACAGTAGGCAGGTCAGAGGCACCACTTGAGCGCGATTTCTAATGAAACGAGCATTCCTTCGGCCAAGATACGCGAACATGATGGGAGGGATTTTGCGCGTCTCCATGCGGTACCACGGTTTGCGTGTCTTGATGAGTGTCTTAGCAGGCAGTCCGCGGGCCTCGCCTTCCTGGAGATAGCGTTGCACAGGCTCCGGGAGTTGATCAAACGGGAGCCGGTTGACGTCCAGCAATCGCGTTGGTCTTCCGTTCGATTCGAGGCGTTCTATGTCTTCCGGGCCAAAGTTCTCCCCTTGAACATCCCTCATTCTGCCCACTGCTTTTACGAGCACGGAATCGGGAATGCCCAGTTGCTTCGCGCGTGCAGGCGTCATGAAGAAGAAATCGTTGTCGCCTGTGACAATGCCACGCATGACCGTAGCAAAGTCTCCCAGTGTGCATTGGTGCGTGGCTTCCTGTGACGGGGGACGAGATAAACCTGTCACCAAGGCTTCAGAAAGCATCCTCTGGTGAACCTCAATTCGTCCGTGTGTCTTGAGCCGTCGCCCAGAAACGAGGGCGATCAATTCCTCGGAATCGCGGTCAAGGCATTTCACCCAGTCAAGCTGGGTTGCCGGTTTGTCGCTTCGGATGCAGAAGACGAGGGCATTGGTATCAACATCGGGGAAGGGGGTGGCTTCTGACGCGAACGCGATCACAGCGTCCAGCCTGTACCGAGAGCAAATCCACTGCCATAGCGCCTGGGCAAACACCCCCTCACAGATGTCGGCTGAGACAATGTAAGCGAGGCGGCCGCCGGGGGCGAGGGTCTGGAGTGCCCTGATCAGGAAGTAAACATGCAATCCGGCGCGCCCGTCAATATGCCGCCCGGTCGCCCCTCGCGCGAACTCGCGCAAGCGTTCCTTCTGTTCCGACGAAAGCCGATGATGGCGAATATAGGGGGGATTGGCGACTATGGCGGGAAATGTCTGTGAAGGGGGATCAAGAACGAAGTCCCGGATTTCGACGTTTAGCAGGTCGCTATCATTCACACCCGATTGTCTTGCCTGCCCGATTACTTTCGGGTCAACATCCCGTCCGAACAGGGCGAGATCAAAACCGTGTGATTGTGCATAGCGTCTTGCCGCACGGAAGAAAACGCCTTCGCCCAGGGCGGGATCAAGCAGTCGTTCCGGCTTGTCCCTCAACACATAGGCGACCATGAAATCGGCCACCCAGTCGGGCGTCCAGAACTGCCCTTTCGTTCGGAGGGTTTCCCGTTTGGTTCCGGAACGGGGGAGTATGTATGTTTTTGCGTCAGCCATGGTTTTCTACTTGAAGGAATCCAGGACCGACAAGGCTTCGGTGCTCAGTCGCGATTGTCCGCCTACAAAACGGACGTACAAAAGGATGTGGCCGTTCTTGTCCGTGATGGAATCGGCAATCAGCTTCGGTTCCTCCACTGTTACGGCGAGGGGGTACGCGTGCCGGTAGTAGATTTTATAGATCACCTTCTCGGTTGTTGCACCGCCCGGCGCCTGGAACACCTGTTTGGTGGGTTCAATATCGCCTCGTGAGATTAGCGTTTCTGCGTCGGCAAGTGATATGCCGTATGCCTCATCAAAGAACGCGTGCCAGATGTGAATGGGAATCTTCCGATCCGTCTGCCAGTTGCGCAGTGGTTTTCGATCTTCCTCCTTGATGATGATCGTTGGCAGGACAGCGCCCTTTTTCAGTCCGAGTCTGCCGCCCAAACGCTTCTGTGGAGTGAGTGGCGTGGCATGGTCCGGCATCTGCTTGGCCCTTCAAAGACTGTTCTCACATTCAACGGCGACGACGGCGTGCTCCAAGAGATCCTGCATCTTCGCGTCAGCCTCTGGCGTAAACGGCAACTCGCTCAAACCGCCGAGTTGTCTGACGGCGGAATCGACCTTGGCCTTATCCTGAATGCGATAGACCAGGAGGTCTGGCCGTTTGATATGACCGAGTCCGGCCTGTTCCAATCGCTCGAAGTACAATTCAAAAGCCCGCACATCCTTGTCGGGAGCGGTCCCGCTTGGACCGTACGGCAGGGCGAAGTACTTTCCTGTCGAGTTCACTGCCTGCGTCAAACGTTCTTCGCTCCATAGCCCTTGAGACCACCGCATGAGGAAATCACTACCACGAAGTCGGCGCGGATTGAGCAAGAATTCCGCCCACGGGGCCTTGCCCATCCCGCGAAGGATTATCGCAAGGTCTTCCATCGAGACTGACAAAACCCTATCGAATGCGTGTTCCGATTGTCTGTTCATGTCCTTCCGTTCTGAAGCCAACGACCAAGGTGAGCGAGAGCCGCCGACAGGGACGGTGGAGCACACGAGGCACTCGCGAGCTGCCACCCGCCGTTGAGCCCCGATTTGATCGGGGCAGGCGGGCTTGCGCGGCGGCAGTTCGCTCGACTGACCTTGATAGCCCGATTCATCTGTTTGCAAAACTCGATAGCAGGAACACCACGAGGCCAGCAACGAGTATTGCCGCAGCGACCAAGAGCGAGGTGAGCCACTTCATCCATCGAGGTCTGATGCCCCGCTCTCTGCAAAGCCGTCGTGCCGTAAGGTAATCCCGGACCACCCCGGTTGGTCCCAACATCCAGTGAGCGGCGAATCCTGCGGTCCTCGCGCCGTGCCGCTCAATGAACGGCGCAACCCAAATGCCGTGAACGATCAAGGCGGTGATCACCACGGCAAAGTAGGCTGCAACTCCAGCCATCGCCAAAATGAAAGAGAGGGGCATATCGAGCTAACGCCAAAGTGAGCGACGGCCGCCCGGCAGGCGAGGTGGGGCGTGGGCGGCCCCTCCAAGTCTCCGCTGAGCATCGGGTGGAGAAGTCCCGATCTGATCGGGATCCGCTGGACCGATTTTGTTGGACCTCATTTTGCGATAATCTCCATTATCTTCTTCTTTACCGAAGCGAAGTCGCTTTTCGATTCGACAATGCCGAGGTTTGAGTGGCGTCCTCTGGTCGTCTCGCCCATTGCAGCAGACAGCGACTCGCCATCGAGATACGCCAGTTCAAAATCCAGGTGGCATCTTGCTCGAGGTCGAACAGCACGAGCGCCGGACGAATCTTGCTGGAGGCGCCTGAGGTGAACGGGAACTGGCAGATGAAAACGTCGCCGAACATCTCAGCGCAATGACTCGTAAATGGCGTCCGCGGCCGAATCGTCCCGCAAGAACTGCTCGTAGGCCCCGGCGCGCCAATCGGGCTCGTCGGTGTCTTCGTCGGTCAGAACGATGATGCGGGCCTTGCCCGATTTTGGCAATTGCGCAGCAATCTCCCGGGGGATTGGCAACACCGCAGCGCCGCTTAGCTCGGTCGTGAATTCAACAGCGTTCATGCAAAGAGAGTATGCTGCCCAGGCAGCCAGGTCAAGCTCGATAGGAGCCCGATGGCCTATTTCCGCCTGCTCGGTTTCGGTGTGAACCCAACATCGCACTTCTCGCACTTCAGCCCGCGAGCCGCCTCCTCTGCGTCAGCGCGATTTGAAGAAATGCATTGGGATGGGAATTGTTTTGCGTTATTGGGGATGAGGCGCAATGTTTCCGAAAGACAAACTGGGTTTGTGAATTGCCATTGTGACTGTAGATGTTGATAGAGAGAAAGATGGCGGCGGAGGGTGGCTGGCAGGCTGGCGCAAGGCATCGGCCAGCGAGCCGTTGATCAGCCCTGGCGTGCGCGAGGGTTGTCGCGGCATTCTGGAGAGGTTCCTGGACTATTGCCGGCAAGAGGGCTGGCTGCCGAGTGTGGCCAGAGCAAGGGAGTATGTGGAGGTGGCGCGGTTGGAGCCATGCCCCGGGACCGGTCCAGTTGCAGGAATGGAAGGACTGCCTGAAGTGGTTTTTTCGCGAAGAGAAGGAATGGGAGAAATAGTCGGTGGATGGGGTGCCGCCTTTGAGCCGGAGGGATTTGGGCCAGGTGGACTGGGAGCGGCCACCCAGCGGGGGTCTTGACCGGGTTTCGGCCCCCGCCCGTCGGGGTTTGGCCGCAAGCGCGTTGCGGTTGAAAGGCTGAGAGCCTTTCAACCCAATTCCAAGAGGTTTTGCTGGGTCGCAAAACCAAAGGCACCATACGAAAACCATAGGCAGGCACTGGTCCAGGGTCCACCATTACGTCAAGGCGGGAAAAGGTGGCGATTGACTGGGATGGGAAGTTAGGGCATTGTTTCTTTTGATTTTGGGCGAGTTTTTGAAGGGAATGAGGGGTTGGTGCTGAAGCTTCCTGTGGCGCACGACTCAGACAGGCCCGGAGGGCCCGGGGTGGGGAGGAGTGCAAATCTTGAGGACTCTCAAGGGCGCATGGAGATTTTTGGAAATATTGGCTAAGTGTATCCGATAGCTTTTGAATTAGGCGGGGTGAGCGTCCACTGGTATGGCGTGCTGGTGGCGGCAGGCTTTATTTGCGGGCTGTGGCTGGCCAGCCGGCGCGGGCGTGTCGAGGGCGTGGGGGCCGAGGCCGTGTTCGACGTGGGGCCGTGGCTGATTGTCGGGGCGATTGTGGGGGCGCGGGCGTTGTTTGTGGCGACCAACTGGCGCGAGCAGTTTGCCGGCCAGCCGTTGATCGAGGTGTTGAGGACCTGGCATGGCGGGCTGGTGTATTACGGGGGCCTGGTGGGCGCTTCGCTGGGGTGCGTGCTCTACGCGCGGCGAAAGGGACTGCGGCTGTGGAAACTGGCGGACATCCTGGCGCCGAGCATTGCCCTGGGGCAGGTTTTTGGACGGGTGGGCTGCCTGTTGAACGGCTGCTGTTACGGGCGGCCCTGCCATTTGGCGTGGGCGATTCGGTTTCCCGAGGGCAATGGGATGGGGGCCCCGACCGTGCCGGTGCATCCGACGGAGATTTACGAAGCGGTGTTGGACCTCGGTTTGTATGCCGCCCTGGCGTGGCTGTATCGGCGGAAGAAATTCGACGGGCAAATCTTCGGCCTCTACCTGGTGGGCTATGCGGTGCTGCGTGCGTTTGTCGAGATGTTCCGCGGCGATTATCCCCAGTGGCAGTACGTGTGGGGCTGGCTCACGCCCGGCCAGATGGGGAGCGCCATCATCCTGGGTGGCGGCCTGGTCCTGCTTGGGATGCTCCCGCGGCGGGCCTTGACCAAAGGAGCGGGGAAGTGAGGGGGAAAGAGGGGACATGACGAACGAAGCGGGCATGTTGGTCCTGGCCGGGCCGACGGCGGTGGGCAAATCAGCGGTAGCCCTGGGGCTGGCGGAACGGCTTGGGGGCGAGATTGTTGCGGTCGATTCCATGCAGGTGTATCGCGGGCTGGACATCGGGACTGGGAAACCGACGGCCGAGGAACGGGCGCGGGCGCCGCATCATTTGATCGATGTGGTGGAGGTGAGCCAGGGGTTCGATGCGGGGCAATTCGCGCAGATGGCGCGGGAGGCGGTGGGGGCCATCCAGGGGCGGGGGCGGATAGCGATCCTGTGCGGGGGCACGGGGCTGTATTTCAAGGCGCTGCTGGAGGGCCTGGGGGCAGCGCCGCCGGCGGATGCAGCGTTGCGGGCGGCGCTGGGAGCGGCACCGCTGCCCGAGCTGCTGCGGGAATTGGCCGAGCGCGACCCGGCCACATACGAGCGGATCGACCGCCAGAATGCGCGTCGAGTCATCCGCGCCTTGGAAGTGATCCGGCTGACTGGCAGGCCGTTCTCCGAACAGCGGGCGCGGTGGGAGCGCGAAGGGGCGAGCGCGGAGCGGCGATGCATTTCGTTGGGTTTGGAGCGCGCGCCGGGAGAACTGCGGCGGCGCATCGATGGCCGGGTGGAGGAGATGTTCCGCCGCGGGCTGGTGGCCGAGACTGAGGGGCTGTTGCAGCAGGGTCTGGGGCAAAACCCGACCGCCCGGCAGGCGCTGGGTTATCGGCAAGTGATCGAATACCTGGGCGGGCAACGGTCGCTGCCGGAGACGATTGAACTGGTCAAAATCCGCACGCGGCAATTGGCCAAGCGGCAGATGACGTGGTTCCGGCGGCAGATGCGGTTGCGGTGGCTGCGGTTGGAGGGGGAGGCGGCGGCGCAGGCGATTGCCGAGCGGTTGGCGGGCGAATGGGGCGTGCCGGGGGCCGGGGGCGCATCGGGAAAGGCTTTACTTTAGGCGGGCGCCGGCCCATCCTGACGGCCAAGATCACAAGAGCATGAACAAGCTGGCGATCATCAAAGAGTTTTGGGAGTTCCTGCGAGTGCGCAAGAAATGGTGGCTGGCGCCGATCGTGATTTTCCTGCTGCTGCTTGGCGGGCTGCTGGTCCTGGCCAAAGGCTCGGCGCTGGCGCCGTTCATTTACAGCCTCTTTTGAGCGCGGCGGGCGAGCAAATTCGCGTGACCGTAAGCCCGGCTTTGGGTATGCTTGGCGGCCTGATGGATCGCAAGGTCTTGGATCGATGGTGCGAGCGCGGGGTACTCGGGTTGGCGCTGGGCATTCTGGTGGCCATGCCGCTGGCCTTTGGGGGCAGGCCGCAACGGCCGGTGGCGGGGGGCTGTTTTCTGGATTTTTGGCTGCTGGACCCTTTTCTGCTGGCGGAGTGGCTGATGGTGCCGTTGGTGGGGCTCTGGGTCGGGCGGCTGTGGCTGAACCCCAAGCCGCGCTTGTTGTGGCCGCCGATTTGCTGGGCGGTTATTGCGTTTGTGCTCTACGCCATCGGCCGGTATCTGACGGCGGACATCGAGTACGTGGCGCGGCAGGAATTGCTGCGCATCCTGGTGTATGGGTTGCTGTTCTTTGCCATAGTGAACAACCTGCATCGGCAGGAGGCGACGCAGGTTATAAGTTTGACGCTGATTTTCCTGGGGATGCTGATTTCGTTTTACGCCGCGTATCAGTTCCTGGCGGGTTCAGACCGGGTCTGGCACGTGGTAAAGCCCTATCCGCACCGCGGGTCGGGGACCTACATCTGTCCCAATCACCTGGCGGGCTTGCTGGAGATGCTCGTGCCGCTGGGCCTGGCCTATACGCTGATCGGGCGATTCAAACCCCTGAGCAAGGTTTTTCTGGGCTACGCATCGCTGGCGATGCTGGCGGGGATTGCGGTCACGGCGTCGCGGGGCGGATGGGCCTCGACGCTGGTGGCGTTGGTGTTGTTCTTTGGGGTGCTGGTGGTGGATCGAACCTACCGGCTGCCGTCGCTGGGGCTGCTGGTGTTGCTGGTGGGCACGGGCCTTTACCTGGTCCCCCGAAGCGAGGTGTTTCAAACGCGGGCGCGGCAACTGTTTATTGACGGGCAGTTGCAGGACGACGCGCGGTTTGCCCTGTGGCGCCCGGCGCTCCGGGTGTGGCAGGAGAATGTCTGGTGGGGGGCCGGGCCGGCGCATTACGACTACCGGTTTCGGCAGTATCGGCCATTGGAAGTGCAGGCGCGAGCCGACCGCGCGCACAATGATTTTTTGAATGCGCTGGCGGATTGGGGTGTGGCGGGGGTGGCGCTGATCGGCTGCGCCTGGGGGCTGCTGGCCCTGGGAGTCTGCAAGACCTGGCGTTATGTGCGCAAGGCGCCGCGGGATCTCGGCGGGAAACCAAGGAGCAGCAAATTCGCCTTCGTGCTGGGCGGCGCGCTGGGGCTGGTTGCGATACTGTGCCATTCGGTGGTCGATTTCAACATGCACATTCCCGCCAATGCCCTGGTGGCGGTGGCGTTGATGGCGATGCTGAGCAGCCACCTGCGCTTTGCCACGGACCAATACTGGGTGACGGCCCGCCCCTGGGCCAAAGTGCTGGGCACGCTGGTCTTGCTGGCCGGGCTGGGCTACCTGGGCCGAGAGAGCTGGCGCCACACGGCGGAAAATGTCTGGCTCGCCCGGGCCGCGCGCGTGGGAGAGTTTTCCACTGCCCAAGCGGAGTTGCTGCAAAAGGCGTTTGCCGTGGAACCGAGGAATGCCCAGACCGCGGGCGCGATTGGGGAAGTGTACCGGGTGCAAAGCGCCGAGGGGGACGCGGGCTACCAGCAATTGACGGCGAAGGCGATGGAATGGTTCGCGCGCAGCAAGCAACTGAACCCATGGGACGGGACGAGCGACTTGCGCTACGGCTGGTGCCTGGACTGGCTGGATCGGTCCGAGGAGTCCTGGCCCTACTTCGACCGGGCGGAGCAGCTCGATCCGAACAGCTATTTCACCATGGCCTGCATCGGCCTGCACTACGTGAAGGTGGGCGCTTATGCCGCGGCCAAGCCGTGGCTGGAGCGCTCGCTGGACCTCGAGAAGAAGGATAATCTGATTGCCGCCAGCTACCTCGAACTGATCAACCGCCACCTCCTGGCCGGCGCCACTAACGAACTGGGGGCAACGCTTTATCAGCCCGCCCGCGCGGCCCACCCCAGCCCGAGCGCCAAGCCTTAGCGCTCTGGGCCGGAAGTTCGGTGACGTATTCTGCGCTCAGCCAGCGAGGCGGCGGGCAATGCGGTGGGCGGCGGCAATCAGGAAGTGGCCGGAGCCGCAGGCCGCGTCGCAGACTTTGAGGTTGAGGACTGCGTCCGCCGCGAACGGCGAATAGCGAACGGCGAACGGGGTCGCGATAGGATTCGATAGACATAGGCGTTGTGAGCCGCATCTTGCCACAAAGGGCTGGCTGACTTCCATTCTCCGTTCGCTGTTCGCCGTTCGCCATTCGCAACTCGCGCCGCATCTCTGAGCCGCTCCTGGACGACTGGTTCAAGCGCCGAATACGTCAGCGCATTTAGGAAACGGCCCGCTAAGGCAGGCGAGACGCCTGCCCCACTAGTGGAAGCTACCCCCCGTCCGGGCTTGTGTCAGGTTTTGAGACACGCGGCGGTGTTAATGAGAGAGGGTTTGGACCAGGGGAAGTTCTCCGGCCTGGGGATGCATCCGAGGCGGGTCCAAGCGGGTGGCCGTGCGAGCAGAGGGCCGGTGCCGACGGAGGGCAGGCACTGTTCTTGCTGTGGCCAAGTCGTGTATCTGGATTACTATGGGCTGAGAGAATGGCCGTTCGATCTTTCACCGAACCCGCGGTTTCTGTTCTACAGCGCCAAGCACCGGGAGGCCTTCAATCACCTGCTCTACGGGATGCGGGAGCGCAAAGGCTTCGTGCAGCTCACCGGGGAAGTTGGGGCGGGCAAGACGACGCTGTGCCGGGCGTTGCTGGAGCAAATGGACGGGGAGTTTGCCACGGCGCTGATCCTGAACCCGGTGCTAAGCGCCGGGGAACTGCTCAAGGCGATAGCGACAGAATTTGGGCTGTTGGTTAGAGGCCTGGACCGGCTGGAGACGCTGGCGGTGCTGAACAAGTTCCTGCTCCAGCAGGCTGAGCGCAGGCGGGATGCGGTCCTGCTCATTGATGAGGCCCAGGACTTGACGGATGAATTGCTGGAGCAGGTGCGGCTGCTTTCCAACCTGGAGACCGACAACCGCAAGCTGCTGCAAATCGTCCTGCTCGGCCAACCGGAGCTGCGCGACCGGCTCAACCATCCGCGGCTGCGCCAACTGCGCCAGCGCATCACCGTGCGCTACCACCTGCTGCCCCTGGACCGCTGCGAGATGACGCGCTATATCCGGCATCGGCTCGAAATCTCCGGCGCCAACGGCGCGCCCTACTTCACCCGGGCGGCGTTGTGGCGCGTCTATCGCTACAGCCAGGGCGTGCCGCGGCTGGTCAACGCCGTGTGCGACAAGGCCTTGCTGGCCGGTTTTGTGGAACAACGTGAGCGGATTGATTTCCGCATGGTGGGCCGCGCGGTCCATGAACTCGAGGGACACTTCGCCGCATGAGCTTGATTAACGATGCCTTGAAACGGACCAAAGAGGCCCAACAACAGGCCGCGCCTTCCGCTTCGGCCGGCGCGCATTTACGGCCCCTGGTCGCCGCGCCCTCGCCGGCCCGCGGACCTGGCCGGGTGTGGCCGGGCGTGCTGGTGGCGGCGGGGTTGCTGGCCTTGTTTTTGATTTGGCAGGCGCTTCGGAGCCCTGGCCTGGCGCCGGTGGTTGCGGCCGCCCCAGCCCAGCCTGAACCAGGGCCGGCGGGATGCTCCTCCACAACGGGGCCAGGCCTCGAGGGCGCCAGCCCGGTCTCGCCGCCGGCCAGTCAACCCGCTCCTGGCAGCGGCGCGCCCGAGGCGGACCCGGCCGCCCCTCCGCTGGCGGAGGCCGCACCGGAAATGTCGGTTCTGGATTGGGTGCTGGGCGGAGGAGACATCGAACAGCCTCCGGCGGCGGCGGCCGCTCCGGAAACGCCGGTCCCGGGGCCCGCGCCTCTGAAATTGCAGGCGATTGTTTTTCACCCGACCCGGCCTTGGGCGATGATCAGCGGCAAGACGCTGTTCGTGGGGGACAGGTTGGGAGAGATGGAGTTGGTAGCCGTTGGCCGGGAAAGCGCCACCCTGGTTGGGGCAGGCCAAACCAATGTCCTGAACCTGCCGTATTAGATAAATAAAACGATTTGCCGCCGGCCGGTTGTTTCGCAAGATTAGGGCGTGCAAGTGCGGTTTTTGCTCGGGCCGGCTGGGAGCGGGAAGACCTTTCGTTGTCTGACCGAACTGCGTCAGGCGCTGGGGGCGTCGCCGGAGGGAGGGCCGCTCGTGCTGATTGCGCCCAAGCAGACCACGTATCAATTGGAGCGGCAGTTGCTGGCTTACCCGAGCATCGCGGGCTACACGCGGCTGCACATCCTGTCATTCGAGCGGCTGGGCCGTTTCATCTTCGAGCAGTTGGGCCGGCGGGCGCCCGAGTTGCTGGAGGAGGAAGGGCGGCTGATGGTGCTGCGCGGGTTGCTGGCCCGCAAGCGCCAGGAACTGAAGCTGTTCCGGGCCAGCGCGCGGCTGACCGGGTTTGCCCAGCAACTGAGCCTGGTCTTGCGCGAATTGCAGCAGCACCAGCTCAGCCCCGAGTCGCTGGTCCAACTGGCGGCCCAGGTGCAGGAGGTCGAGGGCCTGGCCTACAAGCTGCAAGACCTGGCCACCCTGCTGGAGGATTATCTGGGCTGGCTGAAGGCGCACCAGTTGCAGGATGCGGACTGTCTGCTGGCGGCAGCGGCGGAAGCGCTGGGCGGGAGCCAGAGGACAGGGGCCAGGAGCCAGGAGGCAGGGGAGGGAGGAGAGAGGAGAGAGGCTAGGAGGCAGGAGGCAGGAGGCGGGAGCCAGGAGGCCGGGAACAGGAGACAGGAATTCGCACTGAACATTGAGCAGCTTTGGGTCGACGGTTTTGCGGGGTGGTCGCCGCAGGAGCTGGATTTGCTGGCTGCGCTCATGCCCCACTGCCGCCAGGCAACCATCACTTTTTGCCTGGACCGGCTGCCGGCGGGGAAGCTCACCTGGCTCTCAAACTGGTCGGTGGTCCGCAAGTCGTTCGAGGAGTGCAGAAGACGACTGAGCAGCGTGCCCGAGGCGCTGCTTTCCGTCGAGACCCTATCGCGCCATCCAAACAAGGGCCGCTTTGTGAACAACGCGGTTTTGCAGCACCTCGAGCAGTTCTGGGCCCAGCCGCAGCCCTACCCGGCTGGGCCGCCGGATTCCAGGCCCGAGTCTCAGAGCGCGGATGGCCAGGGGGAGGCAGGTGAGTCTCCGGCGCCAGAGGGCAATGGCTCGCGGCTTCCCCCTCAGCCCGGCCGTCTGCCTGAGGGAGAGGGGGAACCGTCGCCCGCTGGTCGGCGAATCGGAGAGCAGGGGAACTTTTCCAAACCCGACAGGGCTGTTGCCGCTCCTTGGGGAGAGGGTCAGGGTGAGTGGGAAGCGGATGGCGCTAAGGCGAGCCGCCCGCGAGAAGGTGATTTGCGCCCCCTTCAGGCGGAGGCGCTGGCCCGGAGCCTGCGGGTGGCGCTATGCAGCAACCCGGAGGCCGAGGTGACGCTGGCGGCGCGGGAAGTCCTGCGGCACGTCCGCGCCGGCGGGCGGTATCGCGAAGTGACCGTCCTGGTCCGGAAGCTGGAAGGCTATCACGAGGCGCTGCAACGCATCTTCTCGCGCTACGAAATCCCATTCTTTCTCGACCGGCGGGAATCAGTCTCACACCACCCGCTGGCCGAGCTGAGCCGGAGCGCGTTGCGGACGGTGGCGTTTGGGTGGCAGCGCGATGACTGGTTTGCCGCGCTGAAAACCGGGCTGGTGCCGGCCGGGGAGGGGGAGGTTGACCGGCTGGAAAACGAAGCGCTGGCCCGCGGTTGGCAGGGGGCGGTTTGGCAAAAGGCGATTGTCGTCAACCAGGAGCCGGAGCTGACGGCCTGGCTGGGGGAGCTGCATGGGCGGCTGCTGCCGCCCTTTCAACGGCTGGCCCTGGCCCTGGCGGCCCGGCAAAACAAGCCGACGGGCCGGGAGCTGGCGGCGGCGCTGCGCGAATTGTGGGAGAGGCTCGGGGTGCAGGAGCGGCTGGAGCAATGGGCGGCGGCGGAAATCTCCAGGGCCGAGTTCCGCCTCCCCAGCTCGGTTCATGCCACGGTCTGGGAGCAGATGAACGCCTGGCTGGAGAACGTCGAACTGGCCTTTTCAACCGAACCGCTTTCGTTGCGGGAATGGCTGCCGATCCTTGAGGCCGGCCTGGCCAACCTCACTGTGGGCGTCATTCCGCCCGCCTTGGACCAGGTGCTGATTGGGGCGATCGATCGGTCGCGCAACCCGGACATCAAGCTAGCGCTCGTGCTCGGCCTGAACGAAAGCGTCTTCCCCGCCCCGCCCGAGGCGAGCGTGCTGCTGACCGAAGCGGACCGAGAGGAACTGGAAAGGCGCAACCTTGTGCTCGGGGCCAGCGCGCGCCAGCAACTGGGGCGGGAACGTTACCACGCCTACATTGCCTGCACCCGGGCGCGGGAACGGGTCGTCCTGACCGGGGCCCTGCACGACGCCCAGGGCGCGCCGCTCAACCCGTCGCCGTTCCTATGGCAGGTGCGGCAGCTCTTTCCGTCGCTGGCTTGGGAGGTGGGGCCGGAGGCGGGGGACTGGCGCGAAAGCGAGCACGCGAGCGAACTGGTGGTGCCGTTGCTCAAAGCCCAGGCGCAAGCGGCAGGCGGGGGCGCCGGGCCAGATGGCGGGGCAGGCCTGAGCGCGCTGGCGGCGATGCCGGGGCTGGCCTCGGTGCTGGAGGGGTTGCGGCACTTCCAGGAGCCGCAGTTAGAAGAGCGGCTTTCCGCCGCCCTGGCGGCCCGGCTCTACGGACGGATTCTGCGCACGTCCGTCAGCCGCATGGAGCAATTCGCCGCCTGCCCGTTCAAATTCTTCGTCCATTCCGGTCTGCGGGCCGAGGAACGCAAGCTGTTCGAGCTGGACGTCCGGGAGCAAGGCACGTTTCAGCACGACGTGCTGGCGCTCTTTCATGAGCAATTGTGCCGGGAGCACAAGCGCTGGCGCGACATTACGCCAACGGAGGCGCGCGAACGCGTCGCCCGGATTGCCCACAGCCTGCTGGCCAGCTATCGGGACGGCCTGCTCCAAGCCAGCGAGCAGAGCCGGTTCATGGCCCGGCTCCTGAGCGAGTCGCTGGAGGAGTTTGTGGAGACGTTGGTCGGTTGGATGCGCCAGCAGTACCAGTTCGATCCGATCGAGGTCGAACTGGCGTTCGGCGAGGACGAGAGCGCGCCGGCGTGGACGATTTTCCTGGAGCAGGGGCAGCGGCTGGAGCTCTATGGCCGGATTGACCGGGTGGATGTCTGCCCGGAGCCGCAAACGGGGGCGGCGCTTTGCGTGGTGGTGGACTACAAATCGGGTCCGAAGCAGCTCGACCCGGTGCTGCTGGCCCACGGCCTGCAATTGCAACTGCTGACCTACTTGAACGTGCTGCGCCACTGGCCCCACCCGCGCGAGCGCTTCGGGGCCGAGCGGCTCATCCCCGCCGGGGTCTTTTACGTGAGCCTGCGCGGCCAATACCAGCGGGAGCAGAACCGCCGCGACGCGCTGGCCGATGCCGAAGCGGCGCGCAAACTGGCCTACCGCCATACCGGCCGCTTCGACGCCCGGGTCCTGCCCCGCCTCGATGCCCGGCCCGGGGCCCGGCAAGGGGATCAGTTCAACTACCGCCTCACGAAAGCGGGGGCCGTCGATAAGCGCTGGCGCGAGGCCATGGACACAGGGCAATTCGAGGCGATGCTGGAGGGCGTCGAGGAGAAGCTCCAGCAGATGGGCCGGCAAATCTTGGCCGGCCGGGCCGAGGTGGCGCCCTACCGGCGAGGGGCCGCCACCGCCTGCGACCAATGCGACTACCGTTCGATTTGCCGGATCGACCCCTGGACGCACCATTTCCGCGTGCTGCGAGATGCGGACGCCGGCGCGGATGGTGGTTAGTCGCCGTCAAGAAATAACCTTTGCAACTCGACTGGTTCTTTTATAAGGATTTGGCATGGGCCGATCGTATTGGTTTGAATGTCCCCAATGCGGGTACGGCGTGAAGGTGTCCGGCGGGGCGGATGGCGGAATGGATGTTTTTGTGCAGACCATCACCTGCCGCAACTGCCGGGAGCTGTATGACGCGGTGACCCGGGTGAGAGTGCCGGAGGAGGCCGAAGGCGGCCTCCGGCGCAAGGGCTGGGGCTTGCTGCGGCCCAAGGCGCGGCGCCGGCCCCGGGGCTTTAACGGCCCGCCCAGCTTGCAGTGGGTCCTGGGCTGCCTGCCCTACAGCGGGGTCAGACGATTCAAGTGGCTGCATTTCAACCCCCAGTGCCCCGTGTCGGCGGCGCACTCCGTGCAAGGCTGGAACGAGCCGGGCAAGTGCCCCAAGTGCGGCATTGTGCTGGAGAAAAATGCCGTCCCTTACCGGATTTGGGAATGAGGCGGGGCGTGGTTATTCCAATTCGCGTTGGAATTAGAAGTGGAAATCGAAGGCGAGGCTGACGGAGTGGGTTTCGGAGCGGCCGAAGCGCAAATAGCCGGAGCCCGAGCCGTCGCTGAGGTCGGCTTGCCAGCGTGGGCTGCCGGCGGCGAAGTAGTGGTACTCCAGGCTGACGCCCATGCGGTCGTTGAGGGCGTAGCGAATGCCGGCGAAGCCTTGATAGGCAAAGACGACATCGGCGCCGGTTCCGCGGAGCCGGATGCCGTTGAGGTCAATGTGGCGGCCGTCGATAATGGCGACCGAACCGCCCAGGCCGCCGCCGATATACGGGGTGAAGCGGGTGCGATTGGCGTACTGGAGTTTCGCGTTCACCAGAAAAGGCACGTTCGCGAAGGTGGCCTGGTCAATGCGCGTGGCGCCGGTAATCGAGTTGATGCGGTTTTCGAAGTAACCCACCTGGACCTCGCCCGCGAACCAGTCGGTGAGTTGATAACCCCCCGCCACGCCGGCGCGCAGGCCGGGATCGAGGCGGACTTTACTGCCGGCGGCCACCGGCCCGAAGAATTCCTTCAATTCCAGGTCGCGGCTCCAGTTGCCGCCCAGGTCGAGCCTGCCGTAAAAGGGTCTGTCCTCGGCGCGTGCAGCGAGCGTGGAAGTGAGAACCAGGGCGCCGCAAGCGCCCAGGAGAACCGTGAGTTTAGTAGTCATTTTCATGGTCTTACCAAGAGATGAACAAGATTATCAGGTTGGCCTGCAATCTCAATCAGGAAAATGCGGAGCGCCACAGGTGAAGCTGAGCAACGCCGAGGGTGAAAGTCCCTCCGGACTGAACATGCACGACAACACGAAAACATGAACAGTGGCCCAGGACGAAAGGCCTGGGTGGGAAGG